>CAYUIT010000038.1:0-37044 GCA_964444835.1 uncultured Steroidobacteraceae bacterium | reverse complement strand
TGCCGCTCGAGGTAGTTAGGAGTCGGCCGATAAGCCGGGTTCTGTCGAGAACAGTCATTCCTCTGGGATCGCTGTCACCAACGACCTCGAGCGGCCTACCCGGAAGCACGCGGGGACACGCGCTGCCGCCCTTGCGGGCGGCGACTTCCCTATTTGGCCTTGCTCCAGGTGGGGTTTGCCGTGCCGCCGAATGTTGCCACCGGCGCGGTGCGCTCTTACCGCACCATTTCACCCTTACCGGCACCCTTGCGGGCGCTTGGCGGTATCTTTCTGTTGCACTTTCCGTCGGCTCGCGCCGCCCAGGTGTTACCTGGCACCTTGTCCACGGGAGCCCGGACTTTCCTCCAGCCGCGCCTCTTGCGAAGCGACGGCCAGCGACTGTCTGGCCGACTCCTGCCGAGCACCATAGACGAAACGCCTTGGCGGGGCCAGTTCGAGCGAACCCGTTTGCACATTTACTGCCATCGAGCATCGAGGGCGAGCCGCGTCGATTGGGTTTGGCTGCAACCGCATTGGCACCGCCGGCGTCAAATATGCACTGCCGCCTGAATTCACAGCTTTTGCTGCCACCCCGCCCTCACGTCAGCGCGGCTTTCCCGGGGACTTAGCTGAATGATGCAAATCTTCGATAGAGCGCCGATTCCAACTCACACGTCATCCGCCCCGGCAACGCGGCTCGACCGATTGCGACAGTCCACCGCAGGGAGTTGGCTTGCGGCTTTGCTTATCGTGGCTGTGCCTTTCGTTGCAGTAAACATCGTCACCAAGCTCTTCATGGCCGATCCGTCGTTGCGCGATCTCACGAACACCATCAAGGCGCTCGTGTTAGTGCTGGCGTATTGGGCATATGTAACTACGTGGGAATGTCGGCCAGCACGCGAGCTCGCTCTTACGGGAGCATTGCCAGAGTTTCTGCACGGCCTGTTGTTAGGCGGCACACTCCTCGCTGGTGTTGTCGCCGTACTAGCGGCCTTGGGCGCGTACTCTGTGGACGCCGTTGGCTCCCTGAGTGGCTTTGCGGCCGTGGTGGCTAGCATGCTGCCAAAAATCGCCATCGGTGCATTCCTCGAGGAACTCGTGTTTCGCGTTCTGCTACTGCGCTTGTTGCAGCGCTCGCTCGGCGCTCTCGGGGCACTCGCGATCTCGAGTGCGTTGTTTGGCTTGGCCCATTTAGGGAATGTGGGCGCGTCTCCCGCGATCAGCGTGATGCTTGGCATTGAGCTGGGAGTGCTATTCGGTGCGGCCTATCTTTTGACCGGCCGAATCTGGCTGTGCACCGCTGTACATCTCGCGTGGAATTTCGCGCAGGGCGCCGTGTTTTCGATCCCCGTGTCCGGCCAAACGGGAGACGGCTGGTTGCGCGCTACACTGACGGGGCCCGCGTGGTTGACGGGCGGTGACTTTGGAGTGGAAGGCTCGTGCGTGTCGTTAGTACTCTGTAGCGCGGCAGCAGGCATTCTGTTGCTGCGAGCGTACCGTTTAGGCCGACTCGGTACCCAGCACTCGCTAACAACGTAGCCGCAGTGCCAGCCAACGCATGCTCCGTGGCTGCGAGACCCCAGTGTGGGTTGGTCGACCTGCGAGTGAACGGGTAAGATTCGCCTCGCCCCAGAAGGCACGCGAGGAATGCGAAATATGCGAGTTACCGTTTTAACGTCCGTAGCGCTGTCGTTACTCGCGTCGTGCGGTGGCAACGTTGACGCATCCGATGAGGCGAGTGAATCGCCGACCGCGCTGGCCGCGCCCGCCGCCGAGAATCCGGCGGCTGAGGCGCCCACAGGCGAAGACACCAGCACCGAGGTCTGCGGCTCGCTGCAGCCCTTGTTGGCGGTCTTGCCGGCGGAACCTATCGACGCCGCGATGGACGAGATCTTCCGCGGCTGCAACCAATCGGAGCGTGGCGTGCAGTTGATCTATGCCACGACCTCTGGCCCTTACACGGAGTACGAGTTTTCGGTTGAAGTGATCGACGGCACGTCGCCACTCCTCGACACGTGGTTCACGCAGAACGGGACGCCGGAAAGTCGTGACGCCTTGAGAGCGCAACTCACCGACACGGGTAATCTCGCGCGCGTCCGGCTCGATCAATGCCGGCAGCTGCACACGCAACCGATTCGCGCGGATGGTCGCAACCCGCTGATCCGATCGAGCACGGGGGGCGAGGTTTGCATCATGGACGGCATGACAGCGAACAAGGAGCAGTGGTTCTTGTTCACGTTTACGCCGCAGCTGCGCGTCGAACTCGAGGTGCGTGGCGCGCAAGCGGCTCAAGTGCTCACATCGGAGGCTGCTGCTGCCGCGTTCTTGCCTTTGTTTGCGCGCTTCAATATCGCGAGCGCACCGAACTGACGCGCACGTCGCGAGTACCTATTGGCTGCTGAGCCGCAGCGCCAGTTGATAGGCCGCGTTGCGCTTTGCACCGGTGAGCTCTGCGGCCACAGCAGCCGCTTTGGAAGGCGACAGCTCCGCTAACAACACGCGCAGCGTCTTTTCGAGCTGCGCTTCAGAAGCTGCTTGATCGCTGCGCGCGGGCGCGCCTTCAATCACCAGCGTGATCTCCCCGCGTGCGAAATTCGTATCGCCTTGCGCCGCGGCACACAACTCAGCGAGCGTGCCGCGATAGACCGTCTCGAATGCCTTGGTGAGCTCGCGCGCGACGACCGCACGGCGTGTGGCGCCGAACGCATCGCGGCAATCGCTGAGTGCCTCCACAATGCGATGCGGTGCCTCGAAGAACACGAGCGTGCGCGGCTCCTCGGCCAGCTCGGCGAGCCTCGTGCGCCGCTCACCCAACCGCGCTGGCAAGAATCCTTCGAACGAAAAGCGCTCGGTTGGCAACCCCGCAATACTGAGCGCGGCGGTGATCGCCGAGGGCCCCGGCACCGACACGACAAGCACGCCCGCCGCTGCGACCCGTCGCACGAGCTCGAAGCCGGGATCCGACAGCAATGGCGTGCCAGCGTCACTGACGAGCGCAATCCGCGCGCCGGCTTCGAGACGCGCCAGCAGTTCCGCAATACGCTCGGTCTCGTTGTGCTCGTGTAAAGAGACGAGCGGTTTCGCAATACCGAGTGTGTTGAGCAGCTGGCCGGTTCGGCGCGTGTCCTCGGCGGCGATCAAGTCAGCGCTGGCGAGTTCGTCGCGGGCACGCGACGAGAGATCGCCCAGATTCCCGATCGGCGTAGACACGACAGCAAGGCGGCCAGAGGTGGCAGGCACTATAATTCCCGTCCTGTTCAAAACTGAAGGCGCGCGCCGCCAATCGACCCGCGCAGCGCAGCACGGAAGGCTAGTCGAGTCATGAACGCTTTGCACCTCGCTCGTATCGTCGTTGTCACGCTACTGTGCGTCGCACTGAGTGGCTGCCCGAGCCTCACGACGCAGTCGTTACCGCCGTCGGCCGAACGCGCGGAGCAGTTGTCGAAGGCTGGCAACTATGCGGAAGCGGCGCGCGTGTATGAGCAGCTCGCGGCGCAAACGGCAGACACCGATCGCAACGCGTTCTTGCTGCTGGCTGCCCGTGCTTGGTTCCAGGCCGGGCGCGTAGACGACGGCGATCGAGTGCTCGCGCAACTGCCGCCGTCGCTCAATTCGCAGCAAGCGCTCGACCGGCAACTCCTGCGCACGCAGTCTCTCTTGTTGCGCAACCGTGGTGAGGACGCGTGGCGTGCCATCGAAGCTCAAGCGGCACCCGCAACGGCGAATGAGGCTGCGCAGTACTACGCACAGCGACAACGCGTGGCGCTCGCCACCAATCGTTTTGCAGACGCAGTGCGTGCGCAGATCGAGCGCGAGCGGTTCGTCACGGGCGAAGCGCGCACGGCGGGTCGGATCGAGTTGTTAGCCGGCTTGCGGGCCGCAAGCGAGCGCGGCGCGCGCATCGACGTGCCCGCGACGGCCGACCCCATTCTGAAGGGCTGGCTCGAAGCGGGCCCCGTGGCAGCCGAAAATGCGCGCAACGCCGCGATGGGCGCAGCCCGGATTGCCGGCTTCCGCGCGCGCTTCCCGGGCCACCCGGCCCTCGAAGCGTTGGCCCAGGAACCGACGATTGGCAGCCCGGCCGGCACACTGCTGCCCGCAGCGGATCACGTCGCCCTGTTATTGCCGATTACCGGGCGCGCGGCGGGTGCTGGCGCGCAGATTCGCGATGGATTCTTGACGGCGTACTACGCGGCACCAGCCGCAAGCCGACCGCGTGTCCGCGTGTACGACACGGGCGCCGGCACGCCCACGGCAGCATTGATCGCCGAAGCCCGTACGGCCGGCGCGCGCTTCATCGTTGGGCCACTCACTCGCGAGGAAGTCGTCGCCGCAGCCGAGCTCGTGGGCGAGCGGCCACCCATCTTGGCGTTGAACTTCTTGCCCGCCGACAAAATTGCACCGGAACAGTTCTACCAATACGCGCTGTCGCCTGAAGACGAGGCGCGTGCTGTGGCACGCAAGCTGGTCGCGGAGGGTCGACGCCGCGGTGTTGTGCTGACGCCGGAAGGCGATTGGGGCACGCGGGTTGCTGCGGCGTTCGCGGATGAGATCAAGCTTGCCGGCGGCCAGGTGATCGGCCAAGCGAGCTTCAACGCGGCCGCGAACGACTATGGCGGCAGCATCATGCAAGTGATGCGCATCTCCGATAGCAAAGCGCGTCACCGTCGCATCGAGGGTATCGTCGGACAAAAACTCGAGTTCGAACCGCGGCGTCGCCCGGATATCCAGTACATCTTTGCGCCCGCGCAAGCGACGACGGCGCGCTTGCTACGGCCGCAGCTCAAATTCCACCTCGCTGGGGATATTCCGACGTACACGGTGGCTGATGCCTACGAACCGGGCCCCGCGAACGCAGAACTCGACGGCGTCGTGTTTCCAGACATGCCCTGGATGCTCGGCACCGGCAGTCTCTCGCAGCAGGTTCGCGGCGCGTTGACGGGCGCGTATGGCGAGTCCGGCGGGCGCCGCGGTCGGCTGTTTGCATTCGGATACGACGCTTATTCGATCTACTCAACGCTGCAGCAGAATGCGACGCTCGATCAACCGGGGCTCACAGGCAAGTTGACACTCGATGAAGCGCGGCACGTCAAGCGCGAGCTCGATTGGGCGCAGATCCGCGGCGCAGCGGCGCGCGTCATCAGCGCCAGCACCGACTAACAGCGCGCCCACGCCACGGCGCGCCACGGGCGATCGTGCCGAGGAACGTGCTGTTGCGTTGCTCGAGCGTCATGAGTTCGAAATCATTGCGCGTAACTTCGCGCGGCGCGGTGGAGAGCTCGACATTGTCGCCCGCCGCGCCGATCTGCTCGCCATCGTCGAAGTGCGCACGCGCTCGTCGGAGCGCTTCGGAGGCGCTGCGGCCAGCGTCGACGTGCACAAGCAACGCAAAATCATCCGGACGACTCAGCTCTTGTTGCAACGCTATCCAGCGCTGGCGCGCTATCGCGTGCGATTCGATGTGATCGTCGCTCGCGAGGGCACTCTAGAATGGCTCCAGGGCGCGTTCGCGGCTTGAGGCGCCGCGGGTGGCGCGTGAGCGCGAGCTTCGCCCACAAGTCCCGTTCATCAACGTTCGATTCAGGAGCCTGCACGAATTGGCGAGGCGGCAAGTGTGTGCACACCGGCACTGCCGGCGTACCTTGCGACTAACCTTCTAGCAGGAGCGCATCGCCGCGCTGCAAGAAAAGGCGGCAGCAGCGCTTGCGCGCCGCCACCGCCGCAAATCACGCAACCGCTGCGAGTGCAGCCGGCTTCGCCATGATCACTGCATTGATTGCATGGATCACGCCGTTCGATGCCGCAATGTCAGCGCGAATCACCTTCGCGCCATTCACCTGGACTTCGTTGCCCGGCATCGTGATCGTCAGGCTCTCACCTTGTAACGACTTGACCGAGCCGGCTTGGATGTCCTTCAACGCATGCGCGGCGGGAACCACGTGCAGCGTCAGAAGCGACTTCAGTTTCGGCACGTCCTTGAGCAGTGCCTCGACGGTGCCGGCCGGAAGGCGCTTGAAAGCATCGTCCGTCGGCGCAAAAAGAGTAAATGGACCGGCAGCGCGCAAGCTATCGGTGAGTGCAGCGGCCTGTAAGGCGCTGAGGAGTGTCGTGAAAGTGCCCGCTTCCGCTGCGGCGTCGATGATGTTCTTCATAAGTGCATATCCTTTGAAATGTGTTCTATCTTCATATGAGTGCGACGGCAGTATGCGCGCGATCACTCGCGCGTGCCGGAATGCACGAAGATATATATTTGTCCGCGATCGCAGACAAATCCGGCCGTCCGAAACGGCGCATCCGCCTCTTTACTAACTACTTGACGATCTTGAGTTGCGGCCGTTTACCGCTGTCGTCCGTGCCCGTGGGCTTGCTCGGTGGATCGGGCGTGAGATCTTGATCGGAAAACACCATGCCCTCACCCGTCTCGCGCGCGTAGATGCCCATCACCGAACTGATCGGAATGCGCACGTGATGCACGACCCCCGCGAAGCGCGCATCGAACTCGATCCACTCATTACCAAGCACGAGCCGTTGCGTGGCGGACGCGGAGAGGTTGAGCACGACCTTGCCGTCTTTGACGTAGGCGCGCGGCACCTCGACACCCGGCCGCTCGGAGTCGACGATGACATGCGGCGTCTCGCCATTGTCGGACATCCAGCCGTGCATGGCGCGCAAGAGATAAGGCCGTTTGGATGTGCGCGTCGGTTCCGTCATGACCAGAGCCGTAGCCGATCAGGCCAGGCGCATTTCCTGCTCAGCGTCGGACAGTGACAAGCGAAATGCCGGGCGTGAGAACACCAAGCTCGCGTACTTCAAGATCGGAGCCGCCTCTTTGGGCAGATCGATTTCGTAGTGTGGCAAGCGCCACAGGATCGGCGCGATCGACGCATCGACCATCGAGAATTCATCCGACAGGAAATACGGCTTCGGCTTGAACAACTCGACGCTCGCGAGCACCGCTTCGCGGAGCCGCTTGCGCGGCTCGGCCGCGTCCGCCTTGTTAGGTTGCGCCTCGATCGCTTGCGCGAGGGGATACCAATCGCGCTCGATCTGAAACAGTGCGAGGCGAAACCGCGCGCGTGAAACCGGGTCGATCGGCATCATCGGCGGGTGCGGAAAGCGCTCGTCGAGGTACTCCATGATCACGCGCGAGTCGTACAGCACGAGATCGCGATCGACGAGCGTGGGCGTCAAGTTGTAAGGATTGAGATCGAGCAGATCCTCGGGAAGCCGCCCGGGCTCCACGCTGACGATGTCGAGTTCCACGGCCTTTTCGGCGATCACGATCCGCGTGCGATGGCTCCACGGGTCGTGCGGCTGCGAAAACAGCGTCATCGATGCTCGACGGCTCAACAAACCTCTCTCCCCGGGCTTACCGAGTCCGCAATCCGCTTTGGCGCATGCGCTAGCGGATGTCTTTCCAATACTCGCGTTTGAGCAGGTATGCCAACGCGGTGAACAACAGCAAGAACAGGATCACCCACACGCCGAGGCTCTGCCGCTTCGCCTGTACCGGCTCACCGACATACTGCAAGAAGTTCACGATGTCGCCGACGAATTGATCGTACTCTTCGGCGCTCATGCTACCCGGCACGTCCGTCTCGAACTTCTCCCACACCTTCTTCGTGACGGGCTTACCGCCTTCGCCGGGCACTTCCTCATTGCGGAACACCGCCGACTGCACACCCTGCAAATGCGAGAGCACATGCGGCATCGCTGTGCCATCGAGCGCGAGGTTGTTGACGCCGGTCGGCTTTGAAGGATCGGCGTAGAACGTCTTCATGAACTGATAGACGTAGTCGGCACCCTTCGAGCGCGTGATCAGCGACAAATCCGGCGGCGCCTTGCCGAACCACTGCTCCGCATCGGCCGCCGGCAGATTGGTCGTAATGTAGTCCGACGTCTTTGCGCCCGGCTTGAGCAGGAATTGCTCGAGCTGCTCGGTCGAGATCTTGAGATCTTCAGCCACACGCGAGTAACGCGCGTACTTCAGGGAATGGCAGCCTGCACAGTAGCCCATGAAGTTACGGGCGCCGCGCTGCATCGAGTCCACATTTTCGATCTCAACCTCGGCCTGCCAATGCTGCCAATCGCCACCGGGCCCCGCTGCGCCCAGGGCCACGCTGCTCGCGGCAAACGCCGCGACAGCCAACAGCTTCGAAGCTAACGACTTAGTGCGCATGGTAGGTGACTCTTTCCGGAACCGGCCCATTGCCATCGGCTTTCGAAATGAATGGCAGCGAGATGAAGAACAAGAAATAGAGGACAGTGAAGATGCGGGCGAGTAACACATACACGCCATCCGCAGGCATCAGCCCGAGGTAGCTCAACACGACGAACGTGACAAAGAACGTACCGAGCGACACCTTCGACAACAAGCCACGGTAGCGGTACGACTTGTTCTTCGCGCGATCGAGCCATGGCAACAGCAGGAACGCGAACACGGCGAGGAACATCAGCAGCGCACCCATGCGCTGATCAGGCACCGCACGCAAAATGGCGTAATACGCTGTGAAGTACCACACCGGCGCAATGTGATCCGGCGTGGACAGCGGATTCGCCGGCTCGAAGTTCGGCTTCTCGAGGAACAAGCCACCGAACGTCGGCACGAAGAACACCACGATTGCGAACAGCGTGAGGAACACGCCGACGCCGACCATATCTTTAACGGTGTAGTACGGATGGAATGGAATGCCATCGAGCGGCTTGCCGCTCGCATCCTTCTTCTTCTTGATTTCGACGCCGTCGGGGTTGTTAGAGCCGGTGGTGTGCAAGGCCGCCAAGTGCAACACGATCAACAGTGCCAGCACGAACGGAATCGCCACGACGTGCAAAGCGAAGAAGCGATTGAGCGTGGAATCGGCAATGCCGTAGTCGCCGCGAATCCACTCGACCAGCCCCGGCCCGATCACCGGTACGGTGCCGAACAGGTTCACGATCACCTGCGCACCCCAGAACGACATGTTGCCCCACGGCAGCACGTAGCCGAAGAACGCCTCCGCCATCAAAGCGAGGTAGATGAGCATGCCGAGAATCCACAGCAACTCGCGCGGCGACTTGTAAGAGCCGTACATCAACGCGCGCGCCATGTGCAGATAGACGACCACGAAGAACGCCGACGCGCCCGTGGAGTGCATGTAGCGGATGAGCCAACCGTACTCCACCTCGCGCATGATGTACTCGACCGAATCGAACGCGGTGAGCTCACCCGGCTTGTAGTGCATCGTCAAGAAAATACCCGTGACGATCTGCAACACGAACACGAGCAGCGCGAGCGAACCGAAGTAATACCAAAAGTTGAAGTTCTTCGGTGCGTAGTAACCCGTGAGGTGATCTTTGATGAAGCTGCTAACAGGCAGCCGCTCATCAAGCCACCCCATGAAACCCTTACCCTTCGGTGTCTCGACCGAACCGTCCACTGCGCTCGACATCAGGCTGCTCCCTCGGCCGCTGCGGGATCGACGCCCACGATCAGCGTGTTGTCACCATCAAAGGAATACGGCGGGATCTTCAAATTGACCGATGCCGGCGAGCCGTTGAATACGCGACCCGCCAAGTCGAACTTCGATCCGTGGCACGGGCAGAAGAAGCCGCCTGGCCAATCGGCACCGAGCTGCGCATCGCCCGCCGCGAAGCGCTCCTTGGGCAAACAACCCAAGTGCGTGCAGATACCGATGAGCACCAGCACGTCGTCGCGTACCGCGCGCTTTTCGTTCTTCGCGTAAGGCGGCTGCTCGGAAGCCTCCGACTTCGGGTCTTTCAATTCCGCATCGAGTTTCGACAACGACGCAACCATCTCTGGTGTGCGCTTCAACACGTAGATCTGTTGTTTGCGCCAGCTCGTGGTGACCATCTGACCGGGTTCGATCTTGGTCAGATCGATCTCGGTCGGAGCACCCAAAGCACGCGCACGTTCTGATGGCTTCCACGAAGCCAAGAACGGCGTGAGCATGAAACCCGCACCGACGGCCCCAGTGGCCGCCGTTGCGACTGTGAGAAACTTGCGCCGGTCGGTATCGACTTCGGGTGCAGGATCCGAACCGGTATGCACAGCGTGATCGCTCATTCACTACCTCTAGCTTGAGCCCCACGGAACCGCCAAGACTGCGCGTAGCGCCCTGGCTGCGGATCCGCGGGAATCCACGCATTATACATGAACGAGCCGACGGCCCGCCGACTACGGGCTGAAGCGGAGTCTCAAAAACGCTGCCGATGGGAAGCGACGCGAACATGTCCAATGCAAGATGGTTAAGAGCGCTAGGTTTTGTCGGTTTGTCCATTACCGTTGGGCTCGCCGCCGCGTTTTTAGCCGTGCTTTTTCGGCCGGAATTGATCCAACGCACACTGATGCCGTCGGCCAACTCCGCTGCGCCTAGCAAGTCGCCTGCGAGCAGTGCAGTCGCCGCAGATTCCGCCCAGGGAAAACCTGCCTCGACGACGGGCGGCACCGCTGCAGCCCACGCGGACGCTGCGCAGGTTGCTGAACCCGCGTCGGCCAGCTCGCCAGTGCGTAGCTATGCGTCCGCGGTCGAGAAGGCCGCGCCCGCAGTCGTGAACGTCTACACGGCGCGGCTCGTCACCGAGCGCATTCGCCCGAACCCGATCGAGGAGATGTTTGGCGACGCGGCGCCGCGCTTCCGCCAGCGCGTCGAACGCAGCCTCGGCTCCGGCGTGATCGTCGACGCGAAGGGCCATATCGTCACAAACCACCACGTGATCGCCTCTGCCGATGCGGTGCGCGTTCAGCTTGCCGATGGCCGCGTCGCGGACGCCAAGATCGTCGGGCGCGACCCCGACACTGACTTGGCGGTGTTGAAAATCGACCTGCCGCGCCTACCCGTGATGCCGCTGGGTCGCTCCGACCGATTGCGAGTGGGTGACGTGGTACTGGCGATCGGCAACCCCGTGGGGCTGTCGCAAACAGTGACCCAGGGCATTGTTAGCGCCACCGGCCGCGGTCAACTGGGTGTCGCGACGTTCGAGAATTTCATTCAGACGGACGCGCCCATTAACTTTGGCAATTCTGGCGGCGCGCTCGTCAATGTGGATGGCGAGCTCGTCGGTATCAACACGGCGGTCCTCGCGAAGAATCTCGGCGTCGAAGGCATCGGCTTTGCGATTCCCGTGAATCTGGCTCGCGGCGTGATGGACGAAATCCTGGCGCGCGGGCGCGTGATTCGCGGTTGGATCGGTGTGATTCCGCAGGACATCGCAGATCTCGAGGCGCGGCAGTTAGGCCTGGCTCGCGGCGGTGTGGTCGTGACGAACTTATATGTGGGCAGCCCCGCCGCCGATGCCGGCATGCGACCGGGCGACCTGCTCCTCGCGCTAAACGGCCAAACCGTGAGTAACGCGCAAGAAGCCACCGCACGCATCGCCTCCTTGAAGCCGGGCGCCACGGTGCAAGTCCGTGGTTTACGCGGCGAGCAAGAATTCAACGTGGCCGTGCCCGTGCTCGAGCGGCCGCGCACGTCCGAGCGCTGAGCGCCTTAGCCGGGAACGCGCCGAATCTGCGCGCCGAGGGCTAACAACTTTTCTTCGATCGCTTCGTAGCCGCGATCGATGTGGTAGATGCGCTCAATGTCCGTGCGCCCATCGGCGACGAGTGCGGCCAGCACCAAGCTCGCCGAGGCGCGCAGGTCGGTTGCCATCACGGGCGCAGCCGTGAGCTTCGACACGCCGCGAATGATCGCGGTGTTGCCCTCAATCTGTATATCGGCCCCGAGCCGCCGCATCTCGAGCATGTGCATGAAGCGATTCTCGAAAATCGTTTCAATGATCGTGCCGACGCCCTCGCCCACCGTGTTGAGCGCCGCAAACTGCGCCTGCATGTCGGTTGGAAAGGCGGGATACGGCGCGGTCCGAATATCCACGCACTTCGGCCGCTTGCCGCGCATGTCGATCTCGATCCAGTTGTCACCGGTCACGACTTTGGCGCCGGCTTCCCGCAGCTTGGCCGTGACGGCATCGAGATGATCTGGCCGTGTGTTCTTCGCACGCACGTGCCCGCTGGTAATCGCACCGGCCACAAGATAGGTGCCCGTTTCGATGCGATCAGGTAGCACTTCGTAGTGCGTGCCATGCAGCTTCGGCACGCCTTGCACGACGATCGTGTCGGTGCCCTCGCCTTTGATCTTGGCACCCATCGCGATCAGAAAGTGCGCCATGTCGACCACTTCCGGCTCGCGCGCGGCGTTCTCGATGATTGTCTCACCATCGGCAAGCGTGGCCGCCATCAGCAAATTCTCGGTGCCGGTCACCGTGACGGTATCGAGCACGAGCCGCGCACCTTGCAAGCGCGACGCCCGCGCCCGGATGTAGCCGTTCTCAATGGTGATGTCGGCACCCATGGCTTGCAGGCCCGCGACATGCAGATTCACAGGGCGCGCGCCGATCGCGCAACCGCCCGGCAGCGACACGTCGGCCTTGCCGTACTTGGCGAGGAGCGGTCCTAACACCAGGATCGACGCGCGCATCGTTTTGACGAGATCGTAAGACGCGACGCAATCGCGGATCGTGCGCGGATCGATCTCGACCTTCATGCGCTCATCGACCGTGACCGACACACCCATGCGCCCTAACAGCGCGATCATCGTCGTCACGTCTTGCAAGTGCGGCACGTTGCCGATCGTCACCGGGCCGTCGGCGAGTAATGCCGCGGCAATGATCGGCAGCGTCGCATTCTTCGAGCCGGAGATGCGGACCTCGCCCTCGAGCGGCACACCGCCTTGAATCTGTAGCTTATCCACGGCGCAAAGCCCCTTATGACGCGCGCCGCGCGCTCAACTCTTCGGGTGTCAGCGCCTCGATCGAGAGCGCGTGGATCTCGCGACCCATCTTGGCACCCAGCGCGCGATAGATGAGCTGGTGGCGCGCGATGGGCCGCTTCCCCGCAAATTCTGCGGCGACGACGAGCGCCGCAAAATGGGTGTTGTCGTCGGATTCGACGCGCACGTCGGCGCCGGGTAGACCAGCGCGAATCAATTCGGCCACTTGTTCGGGATTCATGGGTACGAGTTTAGCGCGTTCTCGTCGCCGCCTCGCAGCAAGTCGCTGTATTAGCGGGCGCGGGCGAGCGGTATCATGCTCGCCATGAATACTGTCGCCCGGTCGGCTGCTAACGAGGCAGCGCTTTTGTCGTCTGGACGTCGCGCACTCGAAGTCGAGACGCGCGGGGTGCAACAGTTGGTGGCTCGGCTCGACGCCAGCTTCGCGCGCGCCTGCCAGTTGTGTCTCGATTGCCGTGGGCGCGTCATCGTCACCGGCATGGGCAAATCCGGCCACGTCGCAGGCAAGGTCGCCGCCACGCTCGCCAGCACCGGCACGCCCGCATTTTTCATCCACGCAGCCGAGGCCAGCCACGGCGATCTCGGCATGATCACTCGCGACGACGTGCTGATGGCGCTGTCTTACTCGGGCGAGACGCCCGAGGTGCTGCTGCTGTTGCCCCATCTCGCCCGCCTCGGCACTCCGCTGATCGCGCTCACGGGTAACCCGCAGTCGACGCTCGCAAAAGCGGCCACGGCTCACTTGAACGTGTCCGTGCCCGAGGAAGCCTGCCCACTCAACCTCGCGCCGACGGCGAGCACCACCGCAACGCTCGCGATGGGGGATGCTGTGGCGGTTGCGCTGCTCGAAGCGCGCGGGTTCACGGCGCAAGACTTCGCGCGTTCGCACCCGGGTGGCAGCTTGGGCCGCAAGTTGTTGCTTCACGTGAGCGATGTGATGCGTCGGGGCGATGATCTTCCGCTCGTATACCCGGCCACGACACTCGCCGAGGGCCTCTTGCAGATGTCGCGCAAAGGGCTCGGTCTGTGCATCGTGGTCGAGCCGCCCAGCACTAACAACTCACACGCGCCACGCGTACACGGCATCTTTACCGATGGCGACCTGCGCCGCACGCTCGACCGGCCAATCGATGTGCATGCGGTCAAGATGGCGGATGTGATGACGGTGAATTGCAAGTCAATTCGATCGACCGAGCTGGCGGCCGAGGCTGTGCACTTGATGGAACTGCACCGCATTACTGCGCTGCCGGTCATCGATGAGCGGGGTGGGCTCGTCGGCGCCTTGAACGTGCACGATCTGCTGCGCGCAGGAGTCGTGTGATGCCGCAGGTCGCGCAAGATCTGCTGGCCCGCGCGCGCGCGGTGCAGCTCTTGATCCTCGATGTCGACGGCGTCTTGACGGATGGCCGCCTCTACTACGGCGCGCGCGGCGAGTCCCTGAAGGTCTTCCACGTGCGCGACGGTCACGGCCTCAAGGCCCTGGCGCGTGCCGGCGTCGAACTGGCGATCGTCTCCGGTCGCAAGTCGGCCGCTGTGAAGGCGCGAGCGCGTGAACTCGGGATCCGCACGGTCCAGCAGGGCATCGACGACAAACTGGCAGTCGTCACGCAGCTCGCGAAGGCGCGCGGTCTCGCGCTCTCCGCGTGCGCTTGTGTCGGCGACGACACGCCCGATGTGCCCGTAATGCGTGCCGTGGGCTTCGCGGCCACGGTGGCTGATGCGCACGGCGACGCGCTGGCCGCCGCTCATTTTGTCACCACCGCGCCTGGCGGCCGCGGTGCGGTGCGCGAGGTGTGCGATCTCTTGCTCGCGCTGCGCGACGGCGCGAAAGCTAACAAGCGGACGGCGCGTTGAACACGCGACTTCTCATCGGCCTGCTGATCGTGGCGGCGATTGTTGCGGTGCTGTGGCTCGGCTCTGACGTTCGCAACGAAGGCACGGAACAGACTGCGGCGGCTGAAGAAGAACTCGACCCGGGCTACGCTGCGCGCGATGCGGAAGTGATCGAGACTGACGCCGAAGGCCGCGAGCTTTACCGGCTCAACGCCGAGCTGATCCGCCAAGACCCCAAAACGGGCATTGTCGAGCTCGAAGCGATCAAGATGAACTATCGCACCGCGGCGAACGCGCTGTGGAACATTGCTGCCCTGCGCGGCACGGTCGCAGCCACGGGCGAGGAGATTCTGCTGAACGGCAAGGTGCGTGTGGCGGGGCCGGTCGGTGAACCCGGCCGCACGCTGCAACTCGACACCGACCGGCTGAAATTCAATACGCAACAAGAGTTGATCACCACGGACGCCCCAGTTGAGCTCACGTGGGAAGGCCAGATTCTGCGTGCCCGCGGATTGGTCGCCAACTTGAAGACCGAGCGCGTCCGGCTAGAATCGAAGGTCAATGGCCGCTTCATCCCCTAACTTGCGATCACGAGTGGCCATGCTGACGCTGCTGGGGCTCACGCTCGCCGCCGTTGCGGGGGCCCAAGAGCCATCGCGGCGCGCCCTCCCCATTGCGGTCGACGCAGCTTCCACCGAAGTCGACTACCGCAACAATTCGATCTTGTTGCGTGATGTGATCATCGAACAAGGCGACGTGCGTGTGCAGGCCAATGAGGCCCGCGCGAGTGGCGGGCTCAACTTCGACAACAGTCGCTGGACGTTCAGCGGCAACGTGCGCATTCGCGCCGAAGGCGGCAGCCTCAAATCCGACCAAGCGGTCGTCTCATTCACTAACAACTTGATCAGCCGCGCGGTCATCACGGGCAAGCCTGCCGAGTTCGAGCAAGCGCGCCCGGGCTCGGCGGACACGGCTAAAGGCCGTGCCGATACGATCGACTATGAAACCAGCACGGGCACGGTGAGTCTGCTGTCGGCCGCATGGCTCACGGACGGCCGCAACGAAATCCGCGGCGAGCGGCTCGTCTACAACATCCGCGACCAGCGCGTGCAGGCCCGCCAAGCCCCGGGCAGCACCGGGCAAGACGGACGCGTGCGTATCCTCATCCAACCGGGTACCACGCCGGCACCGACCCAGACTCCGCCGGCGCAAGACCCCAAACCATGACTGTATTGCGCGCCGAGCATCTCGCGAAGGCCTACAAATCCCGCAAGATCATCACCGACCTCTCGCTCGAGGTGGCGAGCGGCGAAGTGGTCGGATTGCTTGGGCCGAACGGGGCCGGCAAGACCACGGCCTTCTACATGATCGTTGGCTTGGTGCCTGCCGATGCGGGTCGCATCTATCTCGACGACCGAGATCTCACGCATCTCGCGATGCACGAGCGCGCGCGCGCCGGAGTGGGCTATCTGCCGCAGGAAGCGAGCGTGTTCCGCAAGCTCTCCGTGGAAGACAACATCATGGCCATCCTCGAGACGCGCGAGGACCTGGATCGCAGCGCACGGGGCGCCCGGCTCGAGGAAATCCTCTCCGAACTGCGCATCGGGCATGTGCGCGGCAGCCTCGGTATGTCCTTATCGGGGGGCGAGCGGCGCCGTGTTGAGATAGCTCGGGCGTTGGCGGCAGAGCCGCGGTTTTTGCTGCTGGATGAGCCGTTTGCCGGTGTCGATCCGCTCTCCGTAATTGACATCCAACGCATCGTGCGCGAACTGACCGCGAAGGGCATTGGCGTGCTGATTACCGACCATAACGTCCGAGAAACCCTGGGGGTTTGCGGCCGCGCTTACATCGTCTCGGGCGGAACTGTGATCGCCACCGGATCTGCGGAAGAAATCCTTGCCAACCCCCAAGTCCGCGATGTTTACTTGGGACAGACCTTCCGGATGTAGCGAGCAGGGTCGCTTCTGGAACCCTTTTGAAATCAGAGAGTTAAAGCCACGGCCCCCGTGTCGATGTTGAAACCATCATTGCAGCTTCGGTTGGGTCAGCAGTTAACGATGACCCCCCAACTGCAGCAGGCGATTCGCCTCTTGCAGATGCCTGCACTCGAACTGCTCGCGCACATCCGCGAACAACTCGAGAGTAACGTGATGCTCGAACCCGTCGACGAAGTGGAAGCGACGGGGGTGTTTGAATCTCTCGAACCCCATCCGATGCCCGACGAAACGCGGGCCGACGCCGAGCCCGCCAAGGAAACGGGCGTCGAAGTCGAAGTGATCGAAGACAGTTGGGAAGAGCGGGTCGGCGCGAGCTCCGATAGCTGGCGCGGCGACGACGACGAGCGCCCCGCAGATGTCGCCGACGACATCAGCGAATCGCTGCAAGACCACCTGATCTCGCAACTCGAATTCTCGAATCTTGAACCGCGTCAGCTCGCTATCGCGCGTGCGATTGTCGATGCGATTAACGACGACGGCTACGTCACCGACTCGCTCGAGGACATCGCGGCGGTGCTGCGGCCCGACATCGAATGCGACGTAACCGAAATCGAGCATGTGCTGAAGCTCGTCCAGACGCTCGATCCCCCGGGCGTCGCGGCGCGCTCAGTGGGTGAGTCGATCGCGCTGCAACTGCGCTTGCTCGACGGTCGCACGCCAGGGCTCAAGACTGCGATTGCGATTGCGGAAAAGCATCTCGACTTGTTAGCAGATCGCGAACTCACGCTGTTGCGCCGCGAGCTGCTTGCAACCGATGAGGAACTCGAAGCCGCCGTGGCACTCGTTCGTTCGTGCCATCCGCGTCCCGGCTCCGTGGTCAGCAGTTCAAAGGCGGAATACGTCGTCCCCGATGTGTTCGTCCGTCGCACCGATCGCGGTTGGACGGTCGAGATCAATGGCTCCACCTTGCCGCGCGTGCGGCTCAACCAAAGTTACGCCGACATGCTCGGCCGCGGCACGAGTCACTCGTCGCTGCGCGCGCAACTCCAAGAGGCGCGCTGGCTATTGAAGAGCCTCGAAATCCGCAACGAAACGCTGATGAAGGTGGCGCGTTCCATTGTCGAGCGGCAAACCGCCTTCCTCGACCTCGGCGAAGAACACATGCGGCCGATGATCTTGAAGGACATCGCCCAGGCCATCGATATGCACGAGTCGACGATCTCGCGCGTCACGTCGGGTAAGTACATGCACACCCCGCGCGGCGTGTTTGAGTTGAAGTATTTCTTCTCGAGCCAAGTGGAAGCCGCCGATGGCGGTGGCGCATCGTCTACGGCAGTACGCGCCAAGATCAAGAAGCTGGTGCGCGAGGAGAATCCCGACAATCCGTTGTCGGACAGCCGCATCGCCGAATTGTTGTCCGGCGAAGGTATCGCCGTCGCACGGCGGACCGTCGCCAAGTATCGCGAAGCCCTGGGCATAGCGCCCTCGAACGAGCGGAAACGCACGGGGGCGCGCTGAGTCGAGAATTCACGTGTTAGTCGTCAATGTACTGTTAGGCAAGCGAAGGAGATAGATCATGCAATTGTCCCTGTCCGGCCATCATGTCGAAGTCACCCCCCCGCTGCGCGCTTACGTCGAAAAGAAGCTCGGCCGCATCACCCGCCACTTCGATCACGTCATCGACGTACATTGTGTGCTCACCGTGGAGAAACTCCGGCAAAAGGCCGAGGCGACATTGCACGTTCGCGGCAACGCGATCCATGCCGATGCCATCGACGGCGACATGTACGCAGCGATCGACGCCTTGGCAGACAAGCTCGATCGCAGCGTGATCAAACACAAGGAAAAGCGGGCTGACAAACACGCGGCCGAGACGCGTAAGGCGGCTCGCGCGTAAGGCGGCTCGCGCGATGTGGGCAACGTCGCGGGAATGGGAATACTTAGATGACTATGCGATTGATCGTCGTCAGCGGATTATCCGGCTCGGGCAAGAGCGTCGCGCTCCATATGCTCGAGGACGTCGGCTTTTATTGCATCGACAACATTCCCGCGGCGCTGCTCAAGCCATTCATCGCCCACACCGTCCATAGCAACGATCCGCAGTACTCGCGCACCGCGGTCGGGCTCGACGCGCGCAATGCGCCGGCCGAGATCGCCACCGTTCCCAAGATGATCGACGAGCTGAAGCGCGGCGGCATTCAGTGCGAGACGATTTTCTTGTTAGCCAACGACGAGGAAATCCTGCGACGTTTTGCCGAAACGCGCCGCAAGCACCCGATGAGCACGCAAGACGTATCGCTCAAGGAAGCGATCGCGATCGAGCGACGCTTGCTCGAGCCGATCATCTACGCGGCCGACCTCGTCATCGACACCTCGCGGATGGGCGTGCATGACTTGCGGGAACTGATCAGCAAGCGCGTCGAGCAGCGGCAAAGCGCGCGGTTGTCGATTCTCGTGGAATCATTCGGCTTCAAGAACGGCATTCCGGGCGATGCCGACTTCGTGTTCGACGCGCGCTCCCTGCCAAACCCCTATTGGGACACCAATTTACGCGCCCTCACCGGCCGCGATCCGGATGTCATGCACTTCTTGCAAGGCCATCAAAGCGTGCGGCGTTTGCTCGAGGACATCACGCGCTTCGTCGAGTCGCGCATCCCGGAGCATCAGACCAGCAATCGTCGCTACCTGACGATCGCGATCGGTTGCACAGGCGGTCAACACCGCTCCGTGTATTTGGCCGACCGGCTCGCCGAGCGCTTGGCGCAGAATCACCCGGCGGTGAGCGTGCGCCACAACTCGCTTGCAGCAGGGCTCGGCGGCAAGATTCAAGTGCTGGCCGCTCCGACCGCAGCGGGCTAACGACTCGCGCTGCGGCGCTCGTACCACGGCTTCGACGCGTTGACGACGCGTACTACGAGCAACATCACCGGCACTTCGATCAACACGCCGACGACAGTTGCGAGGGCCGCGCCCGACTCGAAGCCGAACAGGCTGATCGCGGCCGCCACTGCCAACTCAAAGAAGTTCGACGCGCCGATCAATGCCGACGGGCACGCTATCGCGTGCTGCTCGCCGAGCGCACGATTCAGCGCGTAGGCGAGTGACGAGTTGAACAGCACTTGGATCAAGATCGGCACCGCGAGCAGCGCAATGATGAGCGGCTGCTCGATGATCGACTGCCCTTGAAAGGCAAATAGCAACACCAGCGTGGCCAGCAAAGCACCGATGGATGCAGGGCCTATGCGCTGCAACGCAGCCTCGTAGGCTTGCGTGCCGCGCCGCAGCAGCGCGCGTCGCCACAGCTGCGCGAGCAGCACCGGAACCACGATGTAGAGCACGACCGACGTGAGGAGCGTATCCCACGGCACCGTGATCGACGCGACGCCTAACAACACGGCCACGAGCGGCGCGAACGCGAACACCATGATGACGTCGTTCAGGGCGACTTGCGACAAGGTGAACAGGGGATCGCCATTCGTCAGACGGCTCCACACGAATACCATGGCGGTGCATGGCGCAGCCGCAAGCAAGATGAGCCCGGCAACGTAACTATCGATTTGTTCGGCGGGCAGCCATGGCGCGAACCAGTTGCGAACGAATAACCAAGCCAGGAACGCCATCGAGAACGGCTTGACGAGCCAGTTCACGAACAAGGTCACGCCGATGCCACGGACGTGCTCGCGCACGCGGTGCAACGCACCGAAGTCGACGCGCACCAGCATCGGAATGATCATGATCCAAATGAGAATGCCGACGACCAGGTTGACGCGGGCAACCTCCAATTTCGCGATGCTTTGCGCCACGCCCGGCGCCCAATGACCGACGCCGATTCCGACGACGATACAGGCGAGCACCCACCACGTGAGATGTCGCTCGAACGAGCTCACGTCATCGTGCCGATGTCGTTCAGCCGTTGCTGTAGCCGCGTACGATCGAGCGTCGCTATGGGCAAGCTCGTGAAAACCTTGATGCGATTCTCGAGCTCATGGAACGCTTTGCGGAATGCGAGCCAGCGAGTCTTGTCGTCGCCCTCGACCGCGGCCGGGTCGTCGATTCCCCAATGCGCCGTCATCGGCGTGCCTGGCCACACGGGACACACCTCACCCGCCGCGTTGTCGCACACCGTGAATACGAAATCGATTGGCGGTGCGCCTGGCGCGGCGAATTCATCCCAACTCTTGCTACGCAAACCGTCGGTCGGCAGCTTGAGATGCCGCAGCAGTTCGAGCGCGATCGGGTGCACCGCGCCTTTCGGGTGACTGCCCGCGCTGTAGCCCAAGAAGCGCCCTTGGCCCCAATGATTGATCAGCGCTTCACCCAAGATGCTGCGAGCGGAATTGCCCGTGCAGAGAATCAATACGTTGTACGGTCGTTGCATCAGTGTCTTTCCAGTGTCTTGATCATCACGGTCGCCGTGGCCGGACAGAGGTCGCGGAATTCCGACGTGGCGAGCACGTGCGGCGGCAACGCCGAACGTTCGGCCGCGCGATAGTGGTGCTTGGCAAAAAAGTCGGCAGCGGTTGTCGTCAGCAGCACCAGCTGCGTGACCCCAGCCGCGCGCGCCTCCGCCTCCACCCGCGCGACCAATGCGCTTCCAAGTCCGCCACCCCGCAACGCGGGCTGGACCGCCAACGAGCGCAGCAAGCCAAACTGGCCGAGCAGTTCGAGCCCAACCGTGCCGACGATCGCGCGAGCTGGCGCATCCGTCGGGCGCGCAATCCACAGTCGCGGTTGCGAGCGCTCGAGGTCGTCCGTGGGTAGCGCTGCTGCCGCCAGAATTGCGACGATCTCTGCGCGCTGCATTGGCGCGGCAGGCTCGATGATCCAGCCGCTCATGCCGCTTTGCGCGCCTTACGCACGGCTTTCGCCGCGTCCGCTTGTGGCTTGCAGCTCGCACCGGTGCCCGACTCGGCACAGCAGTTGTCTGTGAGGAACGCGACCAAGCCCTTCATGGCAGCAAAATCGGCGGCGTAGATGACCTGGCGACCCGCGCGTCGCGAGGTGATGAGTTCCGCGCGCTGTAGGTTGTGCAAGTGGAACGTCAACGCCGACGGCGCGAGCGCGAGCCGTTCAGCCACAACGCCCGCGGCGAGCCCGGCCGGCCCGCGCTCGACCAATAAACGATAAACGGCGAGCCGGTGTTCATGCGCCAATGCGCCGAGCGCTGCGACGACTTGATTCGGTTTCATCGTGCGTACGATATTTCATGAAATATTGAAATGTCAACCGCGCGCGACGAATGGCACGACGCAAGCTAAACTCCCGGCCGTTATGAGCGCGGAATTGAAACCGGAAAAGCAAGGTCGGCTCGCAGCGCTGCGCGAAGCGCTCGATCGCGGCACATTCCGTTCTGCGCATCGGTTGGTCAACGCGATGCATCCGGCGGAAATCGCCTCGCTGCTCGAATCGCTGCCGCCGGCCCAACGCGAAGTGGTGTGGGAATTCGTCGATCCGGAACTCGAGGGCGATGTGCTCGTCGAGTTACACGAGAACACCCGCCAAGCGTTGATCGAGGGCATGGATGCCGAAGAGTTGGTCGCCGCCGCGGAAGGGATGGAGGTCGACGATCTCGCGGACTTGGTTGGGGATCTTCCCGAAGCAGTGACCTTGCAAGTGCTGCGCTCGATGGATCAGCAGGATCGCGACCGGCTGAACTCCGTGCTCGCCTACCCCGATGACAGCGCCGGCGGCCTGATGAACACCGACACGGTGAGTGTGCGAGCGGACGTCACGGTCGAAGTCGTACTGCGCTACCTGCGCATGCGCGGCGAGCTACCGGACAAGACGGACCGCCTCTTCATCGTCAATCGAAACGATCACTACTTGGGCACGATCCCGCTCACGCGCCTGCTGACCGAGGATCCCGACAAGTCCGTCGGCGACAGTCTTGAAGCCGAAGCGCCGCGAATTGCGCCGGAAACCTCGGCGCAAGAAGTGGCGCGCTTGTTCCAAGATCGGGATCTCGTGTCGGCCGCCGTCGTGGGCTCCGACGGCAAGCTGCTCGGTCGCATCACCGTCGACGACGTCGTCGACGTCATTCGCGAAGAGGCGGAGCACTCCGTGCGTTCGATGGCGGGCCTCGCCGATGAGGACGATCTGTTTGCCGAGATCATCCCATCGACGCGCCGTCGCATGTTGTGGCTGGGTATCAATCTGCTCACTGCGTTTCTGGCCGCGTTCGTCGTACAACGATTCGAAGGTACGATCGAAAAAGTGGCCGCGCTTGCAGCACTGATGCCCATCGTCGCGAGCATGGGCGGCATCGCTGGCACGCAAACGGTCACGCTGATCATCCGCGGTCTCGCGACGGGCCAGATCGAATGGGCGAATGCGCGCTGGCTGCTGTGGAAGGAAATCGCAGTCGCGGGTTTGAATGGCCTGATCTGGGCGGCAGTCGTCGGCGCTGTGACAGTGGTGTGGTTTGGCACTTGGCAAATCGCCGCCATCATCGCTGCAGCCATGATCGTCAACTTGTTAGCGGCAGCGGCCGTCGGCGTGCTCGTGCCGCTGGTGTTGCGGCGCATGCAAATCGATCCAGCATTGTCGGCCGGCGTGATTCTCACCACCTTCACCGATTGCATCGGTTTCGCCACATTGCTCGGGCTCGGCGCTATCTTCCTGACATGACCACCGCATTCGATGCGCGCGAACTCGCGACCTTGCGGCAATGCGGCTTCGTCCTGTTTGCCGGTCGCGTCATCTTCCAAGCACAACGGCCGCTCGCTGCGGAACGCCTGGCTGAAATCGCGGCGCTTTGCGCGGCGCCCCTACCGGCAGGGCTGCTAGCGCTGTGGCGCGAGTGTGCAGGTGGGTCGCTCGACTACGATCTCGAGGTGCCGATGCTCGGTCGGCCCGAGCCCGTCAGTTGGTGCGAGTTGTTCTTCGACGGCAGCCGCGGCTATCACGATCTGCGCGGCTGGATCGAGCATGAGCTGGAACTCGCTGAGGAGGCGGCGGACACGGATGGCCGAACGTTTGACGGCAAGCTCCGCTACCTACCCATCGGTGGATTCGAATACACCGATCGGATCTATGTGTCGCTCGATCCCCAGCACGGGATCGGCCGCGTCGACGCGTGGAAGATGGGCCTACCACCGAGTTGGCAAGGCGCGCTGCACGAGGATGCCATCGGCCCGGTCGGTGCCGACTTGTTAGCGGCATTCGGCAAGCTGTACTTGCGGGAAGATCCGCGCACAACCCGCCGCACCGACTGCACGGGACTCACGCTGCTGCAGCACATCGATGAACAAGTTGAATCGGGCACACTCGACCGCAGCCTCGCCCATAAACTCGTGGACTACTACTGCACGGCCGTGGTGTGAGCGGCGCTCGTGCCAGCGAGAAATGCTAACAACTCGGCTCGCCGGGCCATCGCATCGCGATATCCCAGTGCGATCAATTCGCGCGTGTAGGTGCCCTGAAACATCAGGTAGCTTGCCAACAGGCTACCTGCGGCATCGCGCGCACCGATCACTCGCAGCAAGCCGCGCAAGCCGAGCGGCAACTCGTTCGTGTGATTCGCAGCAATGCGGCTCGGGTCTTCGCTCGGCGCAATCTGCAGCATCTCGATCTTGCGTGCGTTCGTGGTGCGCGGCGCGGCCTCGAGCAGCGTATTCACGCGGCGCAATTGCTCGAGGTCGGCGGCCACCTGGTCGGTAAAGAGCGTATCGAGCATGTAGCCGAAGAGTTGTCCCGGTGTCGGCGGACCCGAACTCATCAGCCGCGGACCCTCGCCGGCTTGGCGCACGCCAATCAGCAGCAAGCGATCGGCGCCCAGATGAATCGGCGGACTGAGTGGCGCGGTTTGGCGCATCGCGCCGTCACCGTAGTATTCGCCGCTGATTTCGACCGGCGTGAACAAGAACGGGATGCCGAGACTTGCCATCAGATGATCGATCGACAACTGTGTGCGCACACCGTGGCGCTGGGCTCGCTGCCAGTCGCCTTGCGCCGGCGCAGCCTCGAAGAACGTCACCGACCGGGCGGTCGCATAGCTCGTGGTGCAAAGCCCAAGCGCCGCCAACGAGCCGTCGTCGATGCGTTGCCGGATCGCGTCGAAGTCCACCACGCCACCTAACAACTCGCGCAACGGCGAGTTGTCGAGCAGCGAGCGCGGCGGGCGCATCAACGTGCCGCCCGACACCAGCGAAATCAGCCAGTGCAAGCCGGCCCGCAGGACGGCGAGCGCATCGACGCGAAACACCTGCTCCACGCGAAAATTCGCCCACACGGATTCGAGCGCCGCGACGGCCCGATCCCAGCGGTGAGCGTCTGCCGCCAGGATCGTTGCGACGACGGCCCCTGCCGATGTGCCGACGACGACCGGGAACGGCAGCGTATTCGGCTGCCAAACTTCGGCAATCGCCTTCAAGACACCCACTTGATACGCGGATCGGGCACCGCCGCCGGTCAGAATGAGCCCGACCCGCGGTGGGCGCTTCGCGCTGCTAGAATCCGCTGCAACCGTCAACCGAACACACCCTGTTTCAGGTTTGGAGAGAAGCTCATGCTCGCATTTCGTCGCACGCTGGTCACGATCTTTGCCGCAGCGCTCGCACCCATCGCCCTCGCGGAATCCGCTGCCGCACCCAAGGCCCCGTCGGTGGGCACCGCTGCGCCGGCATTCCGACTCCAAGACCAGGCTGGCAAGTGGCACACGCTCGAGGACCAGAAAGGCAAATGGGTGGTCCTGTACTTTTATCCGAAAGACAACACACCCGGATGCACCACACAAGCCTGCGAATTGCGCGACAACATCTTCGCGTATCGTCGCGCCAATGTCGTGGTGCTCGGCGTCAGCGTCGATGACGTCGCCTCGCACAAGAAGTTCGCGGAAGAACACAGCCTGCCGTTCCCGATCTTGGCGGACTCTTCACGCGTCGCCGCGCAAGCTTACGGCGTTCTGAACACACTGCCCGATGGGCGCGCGTTCGCACGGCGCGAAACGTTTTTGATCGATCCGCAGGGCAAGATCGCGAAGCACTATCCGCAGGTGAACGCGAAGGGCCACTCCGATATGGTGCTCGCCGACCTCAAAGCGCTCGGCGCACCGATCACGGCGGCGCCCGCCAAGCCTGCGAGCTAACGACTCGCGCTTAGATTTCCCAGCCGTCGGCGATCAACGGCAAGCGCCGCGAGCGCTTGCCAGTCGCCATCGCGATGGCTGACACCAAGGCGGGCGCCACCGGAGGCACGGTGGCCTCGCCCGCCCCACCCGGCTTTGCGGTGCTCGCCAGCAAGTGCACTTCGATCGGCGGGCACTCGGACAACCGCAGCAGTGGACTGTCGTGGAAATTGCTCTCCTGCGCCGCGCCGGCCGCAAAACGAATCTGACCATCGCGCGCTGCGGATAAGCCCCAAACAACACCGCCTTCTGCCTGGGCGATCACCATGCTCGGGTCGATCACCGTACCGCAATCGAATGCGCATACGATGCGATCGATCGCGACACGCTTGCCGACGACGGTCACCTCAACCACCTCGGCGCAATACGAGCCGAACCCAGCGAGGATGGCGATCCCGCGGCCGCGCCCTTTCGGCAGCGGCTTGTGCCAGTCGGCTTTCGCAGCGGCGTGCTCCATCACGGCGAGCATGCGCGGCGATTTCGCTAACAACTCGCGCCGCAAATCGAGCGGATCGCGGCGTTGGAGCGCGGCAATCTCATCGATCGCCGACTCCGAAAAGAACGTGTTCATGGAAGCGGACACCGAGCGCCACGTGCCGACGGGGATCGGCAGCTTCACGGGCACCGACTCCGCATACGGATTGGGGATCGCGTAAACATCAGCGATCAAGCCGCCGACCGCGAACGAGTCACCGAATCCTTTGACGGGTGGGCGGCCTTGGTAGGCCCACATGTCGATGCCCGCGATCCGGCTCGACATCGCAACAATTTGTCGGGCGCGGTCGAGGCCGACCCGCGTGCGCGCCCGATAGGCTGGACGATAACGATCGTGCTGAAAGTCTTGCTCACGCGTCCACGTGAGCTTCACGGGCGTGCCGCGCATCTGCGCGCCAACCTCGGCCGCTTGCTTGACGAAATCCAACTCCCACTTGCGGCCGAAGCCACCGCCTAACAACGTAACGTTGAGCTTCACGCGCTCGCGTGGGATACCGGTGAGCTTGGCCACCGCCTCGCGGGCGCCGTCCGGATGCTGCGTGGGGGCCCAGACTTCACAAGAATCGGCTGCGACCAACACCGTACAGCACAGCGGCTCGAGCGCGGCGTGCGCGAGGAACGGCACTTCGTACTCGAAGGTGACCTGCTTGGCGGCGCTTTGCATCGCGATGTCGTGCGCCGCCCGATCATAGGGCGGCCCACCGAAGCGCCGCGCGGGCAATGCGGCCGCGTCATCGGCGATTGCCGCGCGCATCCGAGTATCGATGACTGCCTGATCCGCCGGTGCGGCGTCGGTCGTGTCGTAAGTCACCTCCAGCGCAGCGGCCGCCTTGAAGGCTTGCCAAGTCGAGCGAGCGATCACCGCTACGCCGTCCGTGATCGGCACGACCTCGACGACACCCGGCATCGCACGCACCGCTGCCGCATCGAACGAGACCACGCGCGATGCGACCGCCGGTGAGCGCGCCAGCGCGGCGTACAGCATGTTCGGCAAGCGCACGTCGATCCCGAACGTTGCACTGCCGTCACACTTGGTAGGAATGGCCTTGTTCGGCAAGCGGCGCCCGAGGAGCGTGAAGGCTTGTGGATCCTTCAGCACTGGCGTGGCGGGCACCGGCAACTGTGCTGCTGCACTTGCCAACTCAGCATAGCTGGCGATGCGCCCGCTCCCTGCGTGCGAGACTCGCGACTGCGCGGCCGCGCACTCGCTTGCGGGCACGTTCCAACGTTGCGCCGCTGCTGCGATTAACATCTCGCGCGCGCCCGCTCCGACACGGCGCAGCAGCTCGTAGTACGTGACAACCGAATCGCTCGCCGCCGTGCGATGACGCTTCGTAATGGGGTTGATGAATGCCTCATCGGCGTACGGCAGACGAATCCGCACCGACTCCCAATCCGCACCGAGTTCCTCGGCGACGATCCGCGGCAGCGAATCGTGCACGCCCTGCCCCATCTCCGATTGCGGGCAGGTGATAAAGACCGCGCCTTGCGGATCGATCTCGAGGTAGGCACTGAACTTCGCGGGCAGTGCCGGCGGCGGTGGTACCGCGACGCTTTCCGGCGCATCGGTCGATTCGGAGACCGCACAGCCGACTAACAATCCACCCGATGCAGCCAGGCCAGCTTGCAACACCGCGCGCCGCGACCAAACGTCCTCAACCGTCATGCGTCCACCTCATCTTGCGGGATTGGCGCAGGTGCGCCCACGTGCCGCCGCTTTAGCTCGGCGATCGCGCGGTCAAGCCCGTCCAACGTTAGCGAAAACATACGCCCTGCTACCAACTCGCGCGTGATCTTCGCCGACGGCGTCCACTCCCAGCGCTCCGCTCGCTCCGGGTTCAGCCACACGAGCCGCGGAAAATGCGCCGTCATCCGCTGCATCCATACGCTGCCAGCCTCCGCGTTCCAATGCTCAACGCTTCCGCCGGGCTGGACGATCTCGTACGGACTCATCGTCGCATCGCCGACGAACACGACGCGGTAGTCGGGGCCATACGTGCGCAGCAGGTTCATCGTTGGAATCGT
The DNA here is from genome assembly GCA_964444835.1 of uncultured Steroidobacteraceae bacterium. Lineage (GTDB taxonomy): Bacteria > Pseudomonadota > Gammaproteobacteria > Steroidobacterales > Steroidobacteraceae > CADEED01. The sequence goes on along the minus strand of CAYUIT010000038.1, from coordinate 8,866 downwards.
CTCCGCATGCCGCCGACGATTGTCTTTCCACACTCGCTCATACAAGAAGTTGTGGAAATAAAAATGCTCGAGGTGCTTAAACTCACTGCGTGCCGCCGAGAACAGCTCGTCGCAGACTTGAATATGGTCGTCCATCGATCCGCCGACATCGAGGAACAGCAAGATCTTGACCGCGTTGCGGCGCTCCGGTTGGAACTTCAGATCGAGATAACCTGCATTGCGTGCAGTGGCTGAGATCGTACCGTCGAGATCGAGCTGATCCGGACTGCCTTCGCGCGCGAACTTACGCAGCTTGCGCAATGCCATCTTCATATTGCGCGTGCCGAGCTCCACTTCGCCGTCGAAGTTGCGGTATTCACGCGCGTCCCACACTTTCACGGCACGACGGTTACGCGACTCCTTCTGACCGATGCGCACGCCCTCAGGGTTGAAGCCGTACGCACCGAATGGCGAGGTGCCCGCTGTGCCGATCCACTTGTTGCCGCCTTGGTGCCGGCCTTTCTGCTCTTGCAAGCGCTCACGCAGTGTCTGCAGCAGCTTGTCCCAGCCGCCTAACGCTTGGACCTTCGCTTTCTCCTCGTCAGACAACAAGCGCTCGGTGACTTTCTGCAGCCACTCTGCCGGCAGCTCCGCCACGATCTTCTCGAACGCCTTCTCGGCGCCCTCGAAAAACTCCGCAAACACTCGATCGAAGCGGTCGTAGTGTCGCTCGTCTTTGACGAGCGCCGTGCGGGAAAAGTAATAGAAGTCCTCCGCCGACAAACTCACGACGCGTTGCTCGAGACCTTCTAACAGCGTCAAGAACTCGGGTAGTGACACCGGCACACCCGCCTCGCGCAGCTCGAAGAAGAACCGTACTAACATGTCACAAGCTGCGGCTAGCGCCCCGCGCGCCGATGCATGAAGAGAATCTGCTCGAACAAGTGCACATCCTGTTCGTTCTTGAGCAGCGCTCCGTAGAGGGGCGGGATCGCCTTCTTCGCATCGTCGGTGCGCAGCGCCTCCGGCGGAATATCTTCCGCGACCAGCAACTTGATCCAGTCCAGAAGCTCCGACGTCGATGGCTTCTTCTTGAGCCCTGGCATTTCGCGCACCTTGAAAAACGCGGTCAGCGATTCAGCTAACAACTCGCGCTTCAAGCCGGGGTAATGCACCTCGACAATCCGTGCCATGGTGTCGCGATCCGGAAAACGAATGTAGTGGAAGAAGCAGCGGCGCAGGAAGGCGTCGGGCAGCTCTTTCTCGTTGTTGCTCGTGATGATGATGATCGGTCGATGACGCGCACGAATGAGCTCGCGCGTCTCATACACGTAAAACTCCATTCGATCGAGTTCGCGCAACAAGTCGTTCGGGAACTCGATGTCGGCTTTATCGATCTCGTCGATGAGCAACACGGGTTGCACATCGGATTCGAACGCTTCCCATAGCTTGCCGCGCAGGATGTAGTTCTTGATGTCATGCACCTTGGCATCGCCGAGCTGCGAATCGCGCAAGCGCGATACCGCGTCGTACTCATACAAGCCTTGTTGCGCCTTGCTCGTCGACTTGATGTGCCACTCGAAAATCGGCCGCTGCAAGCCGCGCGCAATCTCCTGCGCGAGCTGCGTCTTGCCGGTGCCCGGCTCGCCTTTGATGAGCAACGGCCGCGACAGCGTGATCGCGGCGTTCACCGCCATCATCAACTCGTCAGTGGCAATGTAGTCGGCGGTACCCGTGAAGCGTGTGGGCGCCCCGGCCTGTGGGTCGGACATTCGCACTCCTGATCAGTACGCGCTCAGCGCACGGCGTTGTTGGATAGTTCGAGCTTATGACGAGCGCGCCCAGGGAGGAAGGGCGTCGGTATACCGCGCGCCCAATCGTTGAAGCCGGCGCGATAGTATGGCGACAGCGGATGGCCGCTTTGTCCGCCCGCGATCTGCAGATACGCCTCGGCCTCGTGGCCAGGCGACACGGCGAAGCGCTCGGACGCCCCGAACGCAGCGCCTTGAACGCGCGGCATGTCGTTATCGCCGCTGAGTTCGTACGTAGGCATATCAAGCAGGGAAGCGAGTACGGGCACCGCCTGCGACAGCGGATGCTGAACCTGGACGGGCGAACGTGCGCCCCACGTGCAAGCGTCGAGTGAGACACACGCCGCCTCACTGTCCGAGATGACCGCATCGAGTTGCGCAAGCAAGAAGGCGCGCCAGTCCGCATGCTCGGGCGGCAAAAAATGCAGTGGCTGTTCCGTCGCGAGCAACCAGATGACCGACTCAAACGATCGCGGCGGCCCCGCACGACGCGTCTCGAGCTGGAAGGCTTCGAGAAATGCATGCCACAACGTCAACGTCAGCTGATCGTTGAAACCACGCACGTAGCGATACCCCACCGCACCGGCCGCTGCGCGCGGCTCCCATTGCGCGAGGAGCTGACGCACCTGGCCACGACGCGCGTCTTCGCGAATGGCCGGCTCATCGATGAGGTGCAGCAGCAAGTCGCGCCAGCGCTGCAGCAGAATCGCGCGGTCGTCGAGCTGAATCCGTAGCATGTCCGCGGGTGTGGCAGGCGTGTCGAGTGCTAACAAGCCGTCGCGGATCTGGCGTACGCGAGCACCGTAGTCATACGACACGCCCGTGCCAACTTCATCCGCCCCAATGACGGCTTCCAACGCTCCATCGACCGCGCGCGCATTGGCAGTCCAGAGACGCTGCGCGCTCGGGTCGACGAGGCGCGGATGCTCATCGAAGCCGCGCCAAGCGATGCTGCCCCACAGACGATCGGCATCTTCGCCACGCGGCACGCGGCCAAGGATCGTCCAGGCAATCCGGCCCGAACGGTCGCCCATGACGACATTCTGCTGTGGGATCCCCACACTCGGCGCGAGGCGCAACGCTTCGTCGAGCGACTGCGCGCGTTCGAAGTCGAACATCGCGAACGTGGTCGCACCCGGTGCCAACGCCGCCCATGCGACCAGATGGCAGACGTTACCGTCCTCGTGCGTGACGACTTGATGCGCGAGCGCGGGATCGCGTGGCTGGCGCACGGCCAACTCGACCGGGTCCCCACCCTTCACGGCAATTCGCTCGGTGAGTGTCGTGAGTTCGGGGGAGTCACACGGCAGTTCGCGGCCATCGGACCAATCGCCATAGCTGTTAGTGAAGCCCCACGCGATGTGCGTGTTCGAGCCCGCAACCAGTGCCGGCACACCCGGCAGCGTAACGCCGATCAAATCGGTTGCAACACGCTCGGCTGCAGTCACGCGCAAGCGAGCGCGATACCACACCGCCGGCACCCGCAGCCCGAGGTGCATGTCGTTGGCGATCAGCGCCGCGCCGGTGGCAGTCGCGGTTCCTGCGACCGCCCAGTTGTTACTACCTACTACCTCGTCGCGTTGTAGTCCTGCTTTGCTTGCGGCTGGCAACGGTTGCGCTTTGGCTCGCACACGCAGCAGCGTCGCCCGCAGATCGAACTCGGACTGCAGCGGAATGCGCGGCTCCGGCGGCGGCGGTGCGGTCGGCTCGTTCGGTGCGTCCCACGGCGAGCCGCGCGGGTACAAGAACGCCGCGAGCGCGGGCGGGGCCAGCGAAATGAGTTTGCGGCGACGTCGCTCGGACAAAATGCTGTTCTGCTGCAGATCGATCCACATCGCGTGGACCACGAGCACGCTGTCCTCTTCGCGCCACGCGGTCGGCTGCACCCGCAGCAACCAGTACTCGAACGGCCGCGACTTGAGACTCGCGAGTCCTTCATTGACGCCGTGCGTGTAGGCCGTGAGCACTGCGCGCTGCTCGGGTGTCGCCTCTGCGATGACGCGGCGTGCGACCTCGCGAAAGCGATAGCGGCGCATGCTGCGGTCCTGTTCGATGGCGAGCGCGCCAAATACCTCTGACAACTCGCCCGCGGCGAGCCGTCGCGACAGATCCATCTGGAAGAAACGATCCTGCGCATGCGCGTAACCAAGACCATACGCCACATCCGCGCGCGACCCGCCCGTGACGGTGGCGGCGCCGAGCGCGTCGCGCTCGATCGCGACAGTGGCTGACACCGCTGCGGTGAGCACTCGGCCATCGAGCATCGGGAGCGAGGCGCGCAACGTGAGCCATACAGCCGCCGCGGCCAAGACGCAGACGCCGACGACAGCGAGGCCGATGCGCAGCGCCCAGCGCTTCATGGAGGCTCAGCTCTTCTGGACGCGCAGAATCTTCATCGCGTTCGTGCCGCCCGTCACGCCCGTCAAATCACCCTTGGTGAGAATCACAAGGTCGCCCTCATTGACGAGTTCGAGTTGCAACAGCATGTTGAAGATCGCGCGATACAACGCTTGTGCCGCCGCATCTGGGATATCGAACGGGATGGGAAACACGCCACGATACAGCGTGACACGGCGCCGAGTCGCTTCATGACGCGTGAATGCGTAGATGGGAATATCCGAGCGAATACGCGACATCCACAGCGGTGTCGAGCCGGATTCGGTAAGCGCGACGATCGCGCGCACATTCATGTGATTTGCGGTGTACATCACCGCCATCGCAATCGCCTCTTCGGTCTTGTCGAACATGCCTTCCGTGCGATGGCGCGTCCGGTGGTGCGTCAGCTGATACTTCTCCGCGCCACGAATCACCTCTTCCATCGCCTGAACGGCCTTGATCGGATACTTACCGACTGCGCTCTCCGCCGAGAGCATCACCGCATCGGTGCCATCCATCACCGCGTTCGCAACGTCACTCACTTCAGCACGTGTCGGCACGGGGCTCGAGATCATCGACTCCATCATCTGTGTCGCCGTGATCACCACCTTGTTGCGATTGCGCGAGCGCTGAATGATGGTCTTCTGCAAACCCGTGAGTTCGGCGTAGCCCATCTCGACCGCCAGGTCGCCGCGCGCGACCATCAACACGTCGCTCGCATCGATGATCTCGTTCAGATTCGCAATCGCCTCGTGCCGCTCGATCTTCGCGCACACGTGGGCGTGGCCGCCCGCTTCGCGGACCAGTTGCCGCGCTTGATGCATGTCCGCGGCATCGCGCGCGAACGACACTGCGACATAGTCGAGGCCTTGATGGGCGGCGTAACGAATGTCGTCGCGATCTTTTTCGGTGAGTGCAGGTGCCGAAATGCCACCGCCCTTCAGGTTGAGACCTTTGCGATCGGACAGCTCGCCACCCGCGCGCACCACGGTGCGAATGCGTGTACCCGTGACGTCTGTGACACCCAGCTCGATCTGACCATCGGCTAACAACAAGATATCGCCACGTTTGACGTCTTGCGGCAACTGCTGATAAGCGCAGCCGACAATCTGCGCCGTACCGCCTTTCGATGGATGCGCCGTATCGAGCATGAACTCCGCGCCATCGACCAGGTTGACCTTGCCGTCGACGAAACTCTCGATGCGAATCTTCGGACCGCCCAAATCGGCCAAAATGCCGACGTATTTGCCGGCGCGGTTGGCTGCTTCACGGACGAGCGCGATGCGCCGCCCGTGATCTTCATGCTTGCCGTGCGAAAAATTGACGCGAGCCACGTCAAGCCCTGCGCGTACCATCTCGATGAGCACATCGAGTGTGTCGGTGGCGGGGCCTAAAGTGGCAACGATCTTGGTGCGCGATGCATTCTGTGTACGACTCATGGTTGCACATTGTGCGGGCTCGCATCGCGAAAGGCGAGCGCGCTAGGATGCGCACTCGCCCCGTTTTCGGAGCCGTTGCACCATGTTCGCACGTGTTTGTTGCATCTTGACGATGCTGCTGGGCGCTCTGTTGCGGTTCGACGCCGCAGCGGCGGCCGATGCCGCCGCGCCGCCCACCACCCGGTACAGCGCAGCAGATGAAGCGAAGTACCTCGAGCGCTATGAAGCGTTGATGCGCGCCGCGCGTCTTGGCCAAGGCCTCGACATCTACGACACGATGGAGCCCGTGCCCGGTGCAACGCGCGTCAAGCCGTTACGGCGCGCAACCGAACGGAACCGCACGATCGCTACTGCGGCGCTCGAGGCCGCGCGCGACTATGCGGCGCGCAACCAGAGCGCGGCATTCTTCGTCGTGCGTGGCGGTGTCGTGCACGACGCCAGCTACTTCGGCGACACGCGGCCCGATACCTCGATCGTGTCGCGCTCGCTGGCGAAGCCATTGACCGCGCTCGTCATTGGCCGCGCAATCGCGCTCGGCAAGATTCGCTCCCTGGATCAACCGGTCGCAGACTTCATCACGGAGTGGCGCGGCAAACCACAAGAGAAGATGTTGATCCGCCACCTGCTCGACATGCGCTCCGGCTTACTACGACAAAGTGCCAACATGGAGCCGCAGCACATCTTGCAACGTGCGTATCTGCACCCGCGTCACGACGAGGTGATCATTCACGACTACCCACTGGTCGACGAGCCGGGCACGCGCTACGAGTATGCGAACGCCACGTCCGAGCTCGTCGCACCCGTGATCGAACGCGCAACGGGTCGGCGCTACGCCGAGTTCGTCGGCCGTGAGTTGTTAGTGCCGATCGGGGCGGCCGGCGGCGAGGTATGGGTGAATCGCGCGGGCGGCATGGCCCACTCGGGCTGTTGTATGCGCTTGCCGGCTGAATCGTGGCTGCGCCTCGCGCTGCTCGTCTTGAACGACGGTGTGGCGAATGGCCGGCGCTTGCTGCCACCAGGCTACGTCGCAGCGATGCGCACCGGCACGGCGCAGTACCCCTACTACGGCCTCGGGATGTATGTCGCGGGCACATACCGCGAACGCCGCAGCTTCGCCAACCCAGAGGTTACGGGCCCCGGCATGGCGGGCGTGTGGCACTCGGAACCGTACCTCGCGCGCGATCTCACACTCTTCGACGGCAATGGCAACCAAGTCGCGTACATCGTGCCCTCGGAGCAGCTCGTGATCTTGCGCGTGGGCGGCGCACCGCCGCGTACTCCCGAGTGGGATAACAGCTACCTACCCAACACCATTCTGCGCGGCATCGTGCGCCGGCGCGGCGAAATCGCCCCACCACCGCAGCCCGTTAGCGCAACACCGTGACGAGCGAGCTGATCAAGAGCAGCGCCATCGTGATGTTGAACACGCGTTGACGCCGCGCCGTGCCCAGAAAGCGGCGCATCACGGCGCCGAACCCGACCCAAACGAGTGAGCACGGCACGCTCAGCACGGCGATGCTGACCGCCAACGCACCGATCAATTGCCACGTCGGCGTCGGCCCGAGGTATGCGGCCGAGGCCCCGACACAGGCGACCCACGCTTTCGGATTGATCCATTGAAATGCGGCGGCACCGGCGAACGTCATGGGTCGGGCTTGCGACGCTTGCACCGGCTCGCCGCCGATAGGTGCAAACGGCGCCGAGGCCATGCGATACGCCAGCCAGAGGAACACGCCGAGCGCCACTACTTTGAGCGCGAGCTGGCTCGCGGGCACATTCACCACCAGCGCGCCGAGCCCAGCCGCGGTGGCCGAAAACATCAGCGAGAAGCCGAGACAAATGCCCGCCAGATGCGGCAGCGAGCGCCGCACGCCGAAGCGCATGCCCGTATTGAGCAACATGGTGTTGTTAGGGCCTGGTGTGATCGCCGCCACGACGACGAACACCACCCACGCGGCCCAATTGAATTCGGCGAACGCGCCCAAAACTTAGCTCGCCGCGCGTGCCTCCAGCATCGCAACCGCCGGTAACGTCTTGCCTTCGACGAACTCGAGGAAGGCACCACCACCGGTCGAGATGTAGGAGATCCGATCACCCACGCCGTACTTTTCGATTGCGGCGAGCGTGTCGCCGCCGCCGGCTAGCGAGAATGCCGGGCTATCCGCGATCGCTTGCGCGAGTGTCCGGGTCCCCGCCCCAAATGCCTCGAACTCGAACACGCCCACCGGGCCGTTCCACAAGATCGTGCCCGACTTCTGCAAAATCGCGCTCAAGCGATTGGCCGTCTCCGGTCCAATGTCGAGAATCAGCTCGTCGGCCTTGACGTCGCGCACGTTGCGCACCGTCGCCTTGGCGGTCGCCGCAAACTCGGTAGCAACGACGACATCGGTTGGCAAGGGAATATCCGCACCGCGCGCCTTCGCATCGGCTAACAACTTACGCGCGATGTCGAGCATATCGGGCTCGTGCAACGACTTACCCACCGGCATGCCGACCGCCGCCAGAAACGTATTGGCGATACCACCGCCGACGATCAATTGATCGACTTTCGACAACAAGGATTCGAGCACCGTGAGCTTCGTTGAGACTTTGGAGCCCGCGACGATGGCTGCCAACGGCCGCGCCGGCTTGGCGAGCGCGCGCTCGAGGGCCTCGAGCTCTCCCACCAACAGCGGGCCGGCGCACGCCACCTTGGCAAACTTGCCGACGCCGTGCGTGCTTGCCTCGGCACGGTGCGCAGTACCGAAGGCATCCATCACATACACATCGCACAGCGCCGCCATCTGTTTGGCGAGTTCTTCCTTGTCTTTCTTCTCACCCTTATTGAACCGCACGTTCTCGAGCAGCACCGCCGAACCGGCCGGGCAATCGACGCCGCCGAGCCAATCTTTGACGAGCGGCACCGGCTTCCCTAACAACTCCGTCAGGCGCGCCGCAACGGGCGCGAGCGAGAACTCCTCCGCATACACGCCCTCCTCAGGCCGCCCCAGATGCGAGCAGAGGAATACCTTGGCACCTTTGGCCAAGGCCAGCTCAATGGTCGGCAACGACGCGCGAATCCGCGCATCGCTCGTCACCTTGCCGCCCTCCACGGGGACGTTGAGATCCTCGCGGATCAGCACGCGCTTGCCGGCAAGATCGAGGTCCGCCATCCGCAATACTTTCATCGGCTCAGGCTCCGGCCAGTAGTTAGCTAGCGCGCGACCACGCCAGCGTGGTGTCGAGCATGCGGTTCGAGAAGCCCCACTCGTTGTCGTACCA
>CAYUIT010000037.1:36266-38556 GCA_964444835.1 uncultured Steroidobacteraceae bacterium | reverse complement strand
TGCCGAGCAAATCGCTAGCCGCGAAACCTTGTTTCAGCGATGCAGCACCGGCGGGATCTTGGGCGCGGGCCTCCTAGACGAACTTAACGTAGGTGCGAGCTTGAGTCTGTGCTGCCGGGAGAAATCTGGCAGAACCTACGCCAGGGCAGCGAGAATCACCAAAGATTCCCGACGCACTCGCGATCATCTCGCAAAGCTGACTCAGTCTTGTTCAGCTGAAGCGAGGCGCCACAGCGACGTGCACTCGGCGCTGCGTGCCGCGTACAACGGATCTGTTGCGTCAGACGCGCGCGGGTGCGAGGGCTTTACGTCGTGCCGCTCGAGTACCCGCAGCCCGGCAGCACGAATGTCCGCCAGCAACTGCTCGCGCGATCGAAGCCCGAGATGTTCCGCCAAATCCGAAAGCACGAGCCAGCCCTCACCACCGGGTGCCAAATGCTGGGCTAGTCCGCGGAGAAATCCCGCCAACATCTGGCCCTCGAAGTCGTAGATTGCATGCTCGAGTGGTGACGCTGGGCGCGCGGGAATCCACGGCGGGTTGCACACGACCAAAGCCGCGCGACCCGGCGGAAAAAAATCCGCCTGCAAGACTTGCACACGCTCAGCCCAACCTAACCGCTCGATATTCTCGCGTGCGCAGGCGAGCGCTCGCGGGTCCTGGTCTGTCGCGATGACGCGGCCTACACCACGCTTCGCAAGGACGGCTGCTAACACGCCGGTGCCGGTACCAATATCGAATGCCACATCGACGGTTGCGAGCGCGGCTGGCAACGGCGCGCGCGCCACCAGACCGACATACTCACTGCGGATCGGCGCAAACACACCGTAATGGGGATGAATGCGTCCGCCCGCCTCCGGAACGTCGATTCCCTTCACGCGCCACTCGTGCGCACCGATGATCCCTTGTAGTTCCCGCAACGCGATGAGCATCGAGCCCGGGCTCGTCGCGCCGAGCGCCTCGCGACACGCCGTACGTACATCGGGTGCGCGCCGCAATGCGATTCTGTAGTCCGCGTCGAGTTCGATCAGCAACATCGACAATGTTCGCGCCCGCTGCGCACGAGCTTGCCGCTCCTGATGGAAGGCGGTCGCAGCACTTGCCGATGAAGCACTGGGCTTACGACCGCGCGGCTGACGATCGGCGCGCGATGCGAGTGCCGCAAGCATTTGCCGCGCATTCTGGAAATCGCCACGCCATAAAAGCGCCACGCCCTGACAAGCCTGACCGTAGGCTTCATCAGCTGTCAGACGATCATCGACGACCCGCACCACTTTGGGCAGCGGCGCACCACGCGCCGATTGCCAGCGCGCCACACGCTCGCAATCGGCCTCCTGCCATCGAATTTGTGGCTCGTCAGACATGTAGTCGGACTTAAAAGGTTTCGTCGCGACGCAGATAGCGCCATTGTCCGAGAGGCAGACCCGCCAAGCGCACATTGCCACTGCGCACGCGCTTCAAGCCCGTAACTGTTAGGCCGACGAGTTCGCACATGCGACGTATCTGTCGCTTCCGTCCCTCGCGCAATACGAATCGCAGTTGGTCTTCGTTCTGCCAACTCACTTGCGCTCGCCGCAACCGTACGTTGTCGAGCGTGAGGCCATGCTGCAATCGTCGCAGCCCATCGTCGCCGAGCGTGCCCTCGACGCGCACGAGATATTCCTTCTCGACAGATGAGCCTTCGCCGATCAGTTGTTTGGCGATGCGTCCATCTTGCGTAAACACCAAGAGGCCCGTGGAGTCGATGTCGAGCCGCCCCGCTGGCGCAAGCCCGCGCAAGTGATTAGGTTGAAATTGCCACGGCGCCGAATCTTGCGCCCAGCGATTCTCCGGCCGAATGAGCACCACAGCAGGTTCGTAACCATCTTCGGCTTGCCCCGAAACGAAACCCACCGGCTTGTGCAGCAGAATCGTGACGAGCTCGCGCTGTTGCGCGGTCGCAGCCGGATCAACCTCAATGCGCGCCTGCGGCGAAACGCGCACGCCGAGAGTCGCGACGACTTTGCCGTCGACTTTCACCCAACCGTTCGCAATCCACTCATCCGCTTCGCGTCGCGAGCACAACCCAAGCTCGCCCATCCGCTTCGAAAGGCGTGGATGGGCAGGATTGTCGTGCCGCTCCCCGGCTTGAGTTTCAGAGTCAACGGTGCGACGGATCATGGCGACAGAGTACGGCGAATGGCGTGGCGGCGAGGCCCATCATACCTCGCCGCCGTCGCAATCCGCCGAAACTCACGCGCTCGTGGCGGCTACCCGCACCCTGCGCAGTACGCCGCGAACGCGAGATTGCTG
>CAYUIT010000037.1:0-36166 GCA_964444835.1 uncultured Steroidobacteraceae bacterium | reverse complement strand
ATTGCTGCTCGAAAACGTTACTCAGTGATTCGTCCCAGCAGCGCGATGGAGCCGAGGGCCATCACCACGCCGGCCAATTCACCGCGCGACAGCGTTTCGGCGAACAACAACTTGCCGATCGCGAGCAACAAGAGCGCACTCACGATCGAGTACATGAGGCCCGCCGAAGCAAACTTCGCGTGGTGCATCAATTGCACCCAGACGATGGCGTAGCCGATGCTCGTCACGCAGCCCAGTACGAACCAGCCGCTCGTGTAGGGACTGGGACGCAAGCTCGCATATTTGAGAATCGTGTCGGCAGCGACGCCGATGACGCTCAACAGAATGGCGAGCGCGATGCCGCGATTATCGGTCCACATAGGTCTGCCTCAAGATTGTGCCGCCAGCGAAAGCCGGCCGCCTTAAAGACTCCATCGGAAAGCAAGCGCGAATCCCGCCAACCTCGCAGAAATCATGATGGGCCCGCGCACGTGCGAGCTCCGCATTGGTAACGCGTTAGGACTAAGGAAGCTGTGCCCGTAACACCTGCCCTCCCGCGAGGATGATGAGATTGCGCGGTGCGAGCGTACCCATCGCAACTACTGCGCCGAGCGATTGCGGCGTGCTGGCGAGATCGTTGGCACCCGTGCCGACGGCTAACAATCGCTCAGGTGAACCGCCGGCGCGCAACCTTACTAAGCCCGCGCCCGCCCCACCTTGCGTCACGTAGTACAGCGTGCCGTCGGTATCGAACGTGGGCGCGGTGCAGCCGGGAGCGGATGTGATCGTGCTGACCGTGCCGTCCGTTGCAACACGCCGCAGCGAGTCCGAATCGCACACATACAGCGACCCGTCTGCGGCGATCGTCATCTGACGTGGTGCTGCGAAACGTGCCGTGGTAGCCGATCCGTCAACGCTGCCGAGCTGCCCCATCACGCCGGCAAAGGTCGTTACATTGCCCGTGGTGTCGATGCGTCGGATGGCTGCGTTCGAGTCTGCGACGTACACGTTGCCCGCAGCATCGACAGCGACCCCGTTTGGATTGTTGAAGCGCGCAGCAGCTCCCAAGCCGTCGACGGCACCGAACGTGCCATAGTTGCCCGCGACGAAGCTGGTGGTGCCGTTGGTACTGACGCGACGGATCGCAAAGGTGTCGCCCACGTACAGATTGCCACTCGCGTCCCGACCCATCGCGAAGATGCGACCGTACTGCGCCACCGTGCCAGCGCCATCCAAGCAGCAATCCCCGCCGGGCAACCCAGCGAGCGCAGTCACGACGCCGCTCGTGGTGACGCGCCGGATCCACTTGTAACCATCGCCGATCCAAGCGTTGCCGTTGGCATCGCCGATCACTGCAGTGCCCAGATTGCTCGCAACAAAAAAGTCTGCCTGGTCTGTCAGCGACCCATCTGGCGGCGTGTTGGTATTGGCAGATTGTGAACTCATGATGCCGAGCGTCCGTACGACACCGCTAGCAGACACTGTTCGCAGTTGGCGCCGATCCGACACTAACAGCGAACCATCAGGATTCGCGGCGTAGCCACCGTTGAGATTGTCGAATGTCGCCGCTGCGCCAGTGCCGTCGTTTGGGTTGAGGCGTGGAAACACGATCGGGCTGCCGGCGAGCGTGCTCACTACGCCGGTCGTGACGTCGATCCGTCGCACGCGCCCGTCGGCATCGCTCACGTAGAGAATCGAGCCCGCCAGCGCGATACGCCAGGGCGAGGCGATCGCCGCCGCAGCGCCGGTACCGTCGATGTAGTTAGCGCTACCATTGCCCGCGAGGGTTTCCACACTCGCAGCGTTGCTCCCGGAGCGCACGATGCGCCGGATACGTTGGTTTGCTTGATCGGCGACGTACACATCGCCATTCGCACCGACTGCGATTCCGCGCGGATTACCGAAACGCGCAGCACCCGGAGCACCCTCGGCAAACCCTGCCGTGCTACCGGCGTAAGTCGTAACCACACCCGCAGGCGTGACGCGACGTATGCGCTGATTGCCTGTATCGACAACGTACAGATCACCGTCTGGCCCCACCGCAATACCGCCCAACGCCGCAAAGCGCGCCGCGGCTCCTGTGCCGTCATCACTACCGCTGTTACCCGGCGACCCTGCAATCGTGGTGAGCGAGCCATCCACGGCCATGCGCCGAATCGTGAGCGTTCCTGTGTCGGCGATGTAGGCGTTACCGCTCGCATCGACTGCAACGCCGACCGGGTTGAGCAGCCGCGCGCTCGCCGCCGCGCCGTCGACCGCCGCAGCGACGCTCGTGGCATTACGAATGAGTGTCGTGACTTGCGACAAGTCAGCACTCACTCGTCGCAATCCCCATTGATCGACGAACAAGTAACTACCCGCCGCTTCGCGCACGATACCTTGTGATTGCTCAATCCGCGCAGCAGGTGTGAGCCCCACGGGCAACAGCGACAGCACCACGCTACTCGCAACCGGTGGCGAGGTGACTGTGAGCAATGCAGCCGGCGGCGTCTGGCTCAACGTAGCGCAGGTGACGTTGACGCGAAACTGACTTGCGTTGTCGCTTGCCTGCGTGGCGGGCGTCGTATAACTACTCGCAGTCGCGCCAGCGATGTCCGCGAACTGCCCGCCGGATGGCAGACGTTGCCATTGATAGCCGATTGTTCCTCCTGTGCAAGTGGCTCCAACACTGAACGTGGCCGTTGCGCCAGCAGTCACCGTGGCGTTCTGCGGCCCTTGCGTGATAGTGAGTGTTGGCGCAACCGGCGTGACCACTGTCAAGCGCGCAATCGCACTCGTCACACTCCCAGCGGTGTTGGAGACGACGACATCGAATGTCGCGCCGTTGTCGCCGCTCACGGTCGCTGGCGTCGTGTAACTCGACGCCGTTGCACCCGCGATCGCCGCACCGCCACGCCTCCACTGGTACGCAAGCGGTGCGGTTCCCGAGGCGACGACACTGAACGTCGCGGTTTGCCCGGCATTCACCGTCTGATCCACGGGATTCGTGGTGACCAGCGGTGCTTGCGCCACAGGGGGTGGCGGTTCATTGGGCTGCGGCGGATCCGCCTTGGTACCACCGCACCCGACTAACAACACGAGCGGAGCCAGCACCATCAGAGACAGAGATCGATATACGTCGCGAAGATTCATGCTGCGCTCCTAGAACTCGTACTGCACGCCGACGGCGTAAACATCCACACGGCCGTCGAAGCGATTCATCCGCCCCTCCGTGCCATCCCAATCGGCCCGCAGCGACCAGCGCGGCGCCACACGCCAGAGTGCACTCACACCGTAAAGTGGCCGTGTAACCGTGCGACCACCCGCAATGGCCGGCGCGGGCCCCGGAGAGAAATCGGAGTCGACCGATGCGACACCCAACTTGGCCGCAACCCACCAGGAATCGCTGAGGGGCCACGCGTAGCCCACCGTGGCGGCAGCGATGCGCACATCCACACGCCCGAAGAAAGGAGTGCCGGCGGCGGTGCGATCGCTCGCGATGAAGCGCCCGGCATCAATCCAGGTGGCCTCGATCGACCAGCGATCGCGCAGCGTCCAACCCAATCCGATCCGCCAGCCCTGATCGCTGCGATCGCAGGCATTACCATCGCAACGTGTGGCAAAGTGTGTAGCGCCACCGCCCACGGCAACGTGAAATGCGCCCTCCGCGTGTGTTGGCACGCCGAACAGCAAAGAACCGAAGAACGCCAGCGCGATGGCGCAGGTGCTTCTGAATTGCAAAACAGACATGGTTGCTACCTCGGCCCGCAGAAATGCGGCTCCCTGTATCAACCAAACCGGAACGCACCGCGAAACCGGCCATGCACTGGAGATGACCGGATCGACGGCGAAAATCGGTTGTTATGGAAAGTCGCTGATGGTGCGGAAGCTATGAGCAAGCCGACGTGGGATCGAATCGAAGCGCTCTTCACGGAGTTGCGCGAACTGCCGCCAGTTGAGCGCCAAGCACGGCTTGCAGAGCTCGCTCGGGCGGACATCGAGTTGCACGCCGAGGTCGAGTCGCTGTTGAACGCGGATGCGGCGGTCGATGGGCCTCTCGATGCACCGCCGGCCTTCAAAGTTGATCCCTTGGATGCGAACTCGACGAGTGCGCCGTTTGGCGTCGGAACCCGTGTCGGCCCCTACCAACTCGTCCGCCTGCTCGGTGAAGGCGGCATGGGATCGGTCTGGCTTGCCGAGCGAACCGATGGACGCCTGAAGCGGACAGTCGCGCTGAAGCTGCCGAAATGGACTTGGACTCTCGGCAATCTCACCGCACGACTCGCGCGCGAGCGCGACATCCTGGCTAATCTCGAGCACGCCAGCATTGCGCGTCTCTACGACGCCGGTGTCGACGAGTTAGGCCGGCCCTACCTCGCCATGGAGTACGTCGCCGGCGATACCATCGACCGGTGGTGCGAGCGGCACCGCCTCGATGTCGACCAACGCCTGCGTCTCGTCGTCGATGTGGCCCGCGCTGTCTCGTATGCACACTCGCGGTTGGTCGTGCATCGCGATCTCAAGCCCAGCAACATTCTCGTCGCCGAGGATGGCTCGATCCGATTGTTAGACTTCGGCATCGCGCGGCTGTTGCAGTCCGATGACGTGGACTCGATGCAGCTCACGCACGCGGGCACGCGCGCGTTCACACTTGAGTATGCGGCACCCGAACAATTGCGCGGCGAGCCGGTCACGACGGCGACCGATGTCTATGCGCTCGGCTGCGTGCTCTATGGGCTGCTTGCGGTCGCGTCGCCGTATCGTGTCACGCATCGCAGCGCTGCGGCGCTCGAAGCGGCGATTTTGGCTGGCGAGACCCGCGCGGCGAGCGAAGCGTGTAACAACCCCACCGTGGCGCGGCAATTGCGCGGCGATCTTGATGCCGTGCTCAACAAGGCGCTGCGTACGAACCCGCTCGAGCGCTACGCATCGGTGGAGGCATTCGCCGACGACATCAGTCGCTACCTGCGACACGAGCCCGTGCAAGCGCAACCCGATCGCTGGTGGTATCGCGCGCGTAAGTTCGCGCGACGGCATCGCCTCGGGTTGACCGCCACCGCTGCGATCGCGCTCGCACTGCTTGGCGCAGCTTGGTTTTCGACACTACAGGCCGAGCGTGCCCGTCTCGAGGCGCAGAAAGCAACGGCGATCAAAGACTTTCTCGTGGGGATTTTTGCCGCGGCGGATGCAATCGAGCCACAGCTCGCCGAACCGCAAGACTTGCGCGTCATCGACGTCATGGATCAAGGCCGCAAACGCTTGCTCACGGATCTCAACGAGTTGCCAGAGGTAAAGCTCGAGCTTGTGGATGTGATTGGCGATATCTATGAACTCGTCGATTCGATGGATCGTGCCCTCGAGCTGTATCAGGCCGCGCTGCCTATAGCCGCGGATGTCTATGGTACTAACAGCGCGCAGTACGCTCGCTTGCTCGCGCTCATCGCAAGCGCGCACATGTTAGCGGGCAATTTTCAGGAAGCAGAAGACGCGATCGCAACGGCCGAGGCTGCATTCCGCGCGCGCGGCGATGCTGTTTCCCTGGAGTATGCGAACCTGCTGAAGAACAAAGGCAACCTGTTGCGCTCGCGCGGCACTGCGGGCAACCGCGAAGCGATTGCCGTACTTACCGAGGCTGCCAAGTTATTTGGGAGTCGCTATCCCTCCGATCGCGGCCACAGCGGGACTTATTTGTTTCTGGCGCAAGCGCACGTTGCACTTGGCGAGCCGCAACTCGCGCTCGAAGCTGCGAACGGAGCGGTGGCGGCTGCTCTGAAGCGCCCCGAAGATACGGTCACCCGCGCGAGCGCTCACTCGCTGCGAGCGTCTGTCTATGATCGCGACGGCCAATTCGACCGTGCGCTCGAGGACTACGATGCGGCTTCGAAGGACTATCGCCGCGCCCTGGGAGACCGGCATTTTCTCTACTTGCAGAATGAGAATCTGCGCGCTGCAGCGCTGCAGATCCTCGGTCGTCGCGCAGAGGCCTTCGAGCGACTCCAAGCGACGACGAATACGATTGCCGAAGTGAGACCGCATTCAAATACTCACGTGAACGCGCTTCGACGCCTCGCCGCGGCGCAGCTTCGCGACGGGGATGCACGCATCGCACTCACAACGCTTCGCACCGCGATCGACCTCGCTGCCGAGAAACAAGTAGCCGCTCTGCAAGGCGCGCTGCTCATGCTCGCTGCGCGCGCGCACTTCGATCTGGAAGATCCTCGCGCCGCGCTCACAGCGATCAACGACGCAGAAAAAATCCTCGAGGCGGGTGGAGCGTCGACCGACGCGACGCGCGCGGAGCTACATCTCTTGCGAGCTGAGCTCGCACTAACCACCGGCGCTCGGGCCGAAGCTCAATCGCAACTGGATGCAGCGCTCAAGCTTTCTGGCGGATCAGCCTATGCCGACCGGACGCGACGCATTGCTGCGTATCTGCTCGGCGCACGATTCGCCAGCGAGGCCTTCCGTGCACGCGAGCAATTGCGGCTGGCGGAGTCTGAGATCGCGGAACTGCCCCCGAGCGCTCAACCATTTACGCGGCTGGCGCTTCTTCAGCAACAAACCCGATTTGCCTGTCGATTCGATGACCGCGCTGCGATCCAGCGTGCCGACGATGCCGAGCGAGCCCTGCGCGCAGACTTACAACTCGGTGCGACGCACGAACGACGTCGGCCGTGTGATGCGCCGCAGCCCTAGCTCTGCGGCGGCGCCAAAGCACGATTGAGCCAAGCACGAGCCAAGGTCCAGTCGCGGCGTACCGTACGCTCCGAAATGTTCAACGCCTTGGCAGTTGCGACTTCGTCATAGCCGGCAAAGTAGCGACACTCGACCACCAGCGCCAAACGCGGCGCCTCTCGCGACAACTCCTCCAGTGCATCGTGCAAGCGAACCAGTTGCTCGTCTTCCTTGTCGGCGACTTCCAGCGCGCCCGTCAGCGACAAATGCGTCGCGCCCGCGCCGCGTTTCGCAGCCAAGCGAGCCTGCGCGTGGTTCACGAGCACATGCCGCATCGCGAGCGCTGCCGCGCGCAGGAAGTGCTCATCGTCATTCCAGCTCGCCGCGCTGCGGAGCTTCATGTACGCCTCGTTCACCAGCACCGTCGTCTGCAAGGTTGCCCCGGCACCGACACGCGAGCGTTCGCGGTGCGCTACGCGCTTGAGCTCATCGTAGAAATGGGGCACCAAGCGATCGGCCAGCGCGCGAACCGGGTCGCGCGCTGGCTCGGCCGTCAAGGGCGGAGATGACTCCGAAGAGCTGGTTGTGTCTTGCATCGACATACAGCGAGAACACCGCGGATTCTCGCAAGCATATCGCAGACACCCGCTACGCTGCCCATCCCCTAATTGAACGCGCGACACCGCGCCACGAGATTGTTCGCCTCGTTGTGCTCAACCACTTCCCCGTAAGACGACACGGACCGGTCCCAGTCAAGGTCGGCAACAGCGACGATACTGGACATCGCTGTCCCAATCGGAACGTCCACTCCGAACACGAAGCGTCCCGAATTGAGATTGGCCGGCAACGGAATATCCGTGTAACGGCCCGTTCTCTCGATTAGAGCGCCTCCAGTCAGTCCCCTCTTTGCGACCGTAACAACATCGTTCCGGTCGTACGGCACACCCGCGAGGATATCCTGCAAGAGTATCGGCTCGGTCTTGCCGAAGATGACAACGAAGTTGGTCGGATTCGACAGAATGCTCGGGATGTTCCAATCCGTGCGGCACAGTCGCGCACCATTGGACGCTATTTCTGTGACGGCCGACCAAATGCGGACGCGCACGTTGAACGGACCAGCGGGCGCGTCTCGCGGCCCCGGGTTGATCGCCCGCACCTCGACATTAAGATTCGTTGGCGTGGAGTCGCCGAGATCGGCATTGCTCGCGACCAAATCAATCGAGGTGAAGTGCAAATCCTTCGCAGCGGAGAACGAGCATTGCATGCCACCGACCACTTGCGAGTTGGGCGCACAAGCGCCCACGCGCCACTTCAACGGCGTATTCAGAAATCCTGGCGCCAGACTGACCGAGGGGCGGTAGGTGTAGCGAATACCAATGGCTAACGGCGCGCGCGGTGAGAGCGGGCTCCCCGTTTGTGGCGGCGGCGGTGGGCCGTACAGATAGGTGAATGACAATCCGTTACCGCCACTCGCCGGAGCGCTCCAGGTTTTGTTCATCCAGGTGCACGTCGTCGTGGCCGTTGCCGGATACACGCAAATCGCAAAGAAGCTCGCTAAGGGCTGAACAAGCGAGCCCGCCACCGGCCCGGTCCATTGAAGATCGGCGGTCACGGGAATCGGTGCGTTGTGATCAGCACGCTGTACCCAAGTGTTAGGCGCCGTATTTGTCGGCGTGGCCGGCGCGACGATCAGCGGGATTTGTGCGGCCACAGGCATTGCTAACAAAAGCGCAGCTGCAAGACGGGTCCATCGAAAATTCAACATCGGTCACTCCCAAAGTAGGTCCAGGGTCGAAGCGACACGGTGCTCGCCGCGCGAGCTCGTGTCTTGATGTCGCGATGATGATTTCGTGATGAAGTGATGAGCGCGTTACTCGCTCTTCGTCGGCGTGTCATACGACACGCTCCCGTTCTCGTCGACGAAGACGCCCGTATACCCTTTGTTGGGGCCGTAGGTCCGTTTGCTCTCGTAGTAAAGGCTGCTGCCGTCGCTACCAAATGCGCTGTAGTCCGTCGTGTACGACCAGGGATTGCTCTTATGCCAACTGCTGCCCTGCGTTGCGCGCTGCGACTGCGCGACCAATTGTCGGAAGTTGCCAAGGGGCATTGCACTGCCCTCGACGCCGAAGTTACCGCTGGCGTCGGACCAATACCGCCCACGCTGCGTTCGAGTGCCGAACGGCGCAAAGAGGGCGTCGAGATTGCGCACATCGATCGCATGCAGTTCGCGACCGTTGATGAACACGCCCGTGTCGCCCGCCGACGCATCCGCTCGCAAGGGTCCGCCGAGCAGCTCTCCCGGCATCAAGAACCCGAGTGCAGGACCGCCACGTTTTCCCCACAGCCCGTTGCTGACGTCGTACCAATAGTCGCCTGGCTGAATCGGTACTCGATACTTGGCCTCAAGCTGCTCGATCTGTTGTGCAGATAACGCTTGGTCATTGACGATGACCGCCGCTCGCTGAGTTGGGGCCGCAACTGCGGCGCGCGTCGCTGCTGGCTCAGCGCAACAAGCCAGGCTGGGTATGCAGATGCAAGCCCATAACAGTCCGAGACGATTCGTCATATTGCACTCCTTAGGGTGAGTTGCCTCGCGGCGTAGTGGACGACAATTTTGCGGCGCGCCCGACACGCGCTGTGTGATGGTTCGATGATGTTTCTCCCGCCGCCGTGCGCATCGATTCGTGTCCCCTGTTTTGACGACTTGGAATCGCGCCGCAGCGCTAGAAGCTCAATGTCGTTCTGCTAGGCTGACTTCGCACCCGCGACAGGCCGCTCAGGATCGTGAATGCCCGACCAGACCCTCTCCTCCTCGCCACTGCCGAACGAGTTCTTGCTAGGTGCGTGGCGTGTCATTCGAA
This sequence comes from uncultured Steroidobacteraceae bacterium, assembly GCA_964444835.1. Taxonomy (GTDB): domain Bacteria; phylum Pseudomonadota; class Gammaproteobacteria; order Steroidobacterales; family Steroidobacteraceae; genus CADEED01. The sequence goes on along the minus strand of CAYUIT010000037.1, from coordinate 26,672 downwards.
ATCGCAATCGTCTCGAGCCCGCTGCTGACAACGCTCACCCTGGCCAAAGCTTGGAGCCAAAGGCCATGGACGTGCTGTGCTTGCTAGCCGCGCATGCGGGTGAGACGGTGACACGCGATGCGTTGCTCGAGGCGGTATGGCACGGCCGCCCCGTCGTCGAAGGCGTGTTGTCGCGAGTCATTGCGGCGCTACGTACCGCGCTCGGCGATGACGCGCGTCGGCCGCAATACATCGAAACGGTGTCGAAGCGCGGGTACCGATTGCGGGTGACTCCGGTCGTGGTGGCAGTACGCGACGATGAACCTGCCGAAGCGCTCCCGCCACCGCCGCTTGCGGTGCCTGAGTTGTTAGCAGCAACACGTCCCTCGCGGCCGCGCCACTGGCGAATCGCCGCGGGCGCCGTATTGGTGTTGATGGCAGCCGCATGGTTCGCCTATCCGCGGGTGCAGCTGGAGCGCGCCACCGCGAGCGGCGCGCAAGCGATCCTCAATCGCGGGACAAAAACCGTAGACCGCGACAAACTGCGCGACGAACTCAGCGTCATGCGCGTGGGGCGAATCCTCTGGGTCGACGACAAGCCCGATGGCAATGCACTCGAAATCCAAACCTTCGATCGGCTCGGCTTGTTAGTCGATACCGTTCGTTCGAACGCCGAGGCAGCCGACCGGCTGCGCGGCCGCGAGTATGACCTCATCATCAGCGACATTCGGCGCGAGTCACCGGAGCGCCACCTCGCCGGCCTCGATCTGCCGCGGGAGATCATCCCCGATCGCAACCGTGTGCCGCCCATCATTTACTACACGCACACGGTCGCCGCACTGCGCACTCACGATGGCTACCCGGTGACCAACAAAGCCGAGCAGCTCTTCAGCCTCGCGTCCGACATCCTGCGCTGGCGCCAGGGCGGCCCGCTCCGCCCGATCGACCGCAGCACCGTCGAGTTGTTCGCTCAGCAATAGCCGCTCGCGCGCCTGTCAACGCCCCGGTGCGCTAGCCCCGCGTTCAAGTTACGCCCGTTTCGGCCGATACCCCTTGAGGTCGATTGCGACTCGGAGGGAGACAACATGCGTACCTGGGCGTTGGTAGGAGCTGCCGTGCTGGTGGCATCGCCGCTGTCCGCAGCGGAGAAATGCGAGACCCTCGATCCGAAGGGTGTCGCCGCGCTATTCGATCAATGGAATTTCTCGCTTTCCTCGCTCGACGCTAACCAAGTCGTGCAGCGCTACTGGCCCGACGCGGTGCTACTACCCACCGTATCGAACACGCCACGTACGAACGCCGCCATGATCGGCGACTATTTCGAGCACTTCCTTGAGAAACGTCCACGCGGGCGCATCGATACGCGAACCATTCAGTCGGGCTGCAACGTCGCGATGGATATGGGGACCTATACGTTCTCGTTGATGGACAGTACGGGTATCACGAGCGAGGTGGCGGCGCGCTACACGTTCGTGTATCTGTTCCGCGATGGTGCGTGGAAGATCGCGCACCATCACTCGTCGGCAATGCCTGAAAGTACAGCGCGCGCACCTGTCGAAGAGAAGCAAGCAGCTGCCGAAACGCGGAAAGCTGCCGCGCCGACGGTACGGACTGCGAACGCAAAGCCCGCGCAGACAGCGTCTGCTGCCGCTCCGGCACCGGCCGCCGAGCGACCCAAGCGCGAAGCCAAGCCGAAGCCGAAGCCGAAACCCGATTTGCCGGTGGCGAAACCCGTTGCCACACCGCCCGCGGAGCCGGCTGCGAAGGTGGCCGAAGAGCCGAAAGTGGAATCGCGCACGGCCATGTTCGCCAACCTCTCGACCTCGCCCGCTCCCGCCAAGTTTTATCCGCCGGAAGCCGCGAAGCGCAAAGAGCGGGGCAATGTAAACCTCAAGGTGTGCGCCGATGACACGGGCACCATCGCTGGGACGCCCGAAATCCTCAAGAGCAGCGGCTCGAAGTTGTTAGATGACGCGGCCCTAGAATGGGCCCGTGCTGCAAAGTGGATTCCAGCGACGCTCAATCAGCGGCGCGTGGAAGGCTGCACACAAATCGATGTGGCGTTCGAAGGCACTGCCTGATTGTCCAGTCCAGGACGAGCGCTGTGTGCGCCAGGTAGCTACTAGGCTCATCTAGCCAGGCGCTGGATCGAAGATTTCGCCAGTAACGACACCCCCACAATCGCTGCTACCAACCCCCTTTGGCTGCCAAACTGTTGTCTTGGACGCCAGCTGTACAGCGCTGCCCGGCGCCACTGATCGTCAAAAAACGTCGGGAAAAATCACCTAGACCTCCGTTCCGCACCGCAAAAATGTGAACTCGTTCAAGGGAGGAATTAAGTTTAGTCATAGATTAAGTGCAATCAGGACGACGTGATCTCCTTGCAGTTAGTTGTTACGAGGTCGATCGATGATTGCCGATCCCAACCGGTCCACCCGCGAAAACGGCCCGCCGAGATACACCGCGCCCGAACTCGTGTCCGCGCTCAACGATCTCGTCGGCCTCGAACGTGCCGCCTCCTTCGCACGCCTAACACGCAACCTCGTGCTCACCTGCGATAGCGAGGGCCGCGTCACGTGGACGAATACCGCGCTGCAGATGCGGCTCGCCCTCGAGTCGCACAAGCTCGTCGGCCAATCATTCTTCACGATCTTCCAAGCGTCGAATACCGACGAGCACTCGGTGGCCGAGGTGCACGCAGCGATTGCCGAGCACCGCTCCACGCGTGTCGAGTGGGCCACTCGTAATCGGCTCGGTGCGGAGATCAGTGTCGACCTGCAATTCGAAACGGCGCGTGGCGCACACGGCACGGATCTTGGATTCATCGTCATCGGCACCGAGATCGAGCGCCCGAAGCTGTTCCCACCGGCGCGCGAACAAGACTCGATCGTCGATCACATGCCGGGCGCCGTACTGCAAATCCGTATCGACGAGCGCGGTTCCTGGCGCGTGCCGTATGCCAGCCGCGGCGTGCAGCAGCTGTTTGGCATTCCACCGCAACAATGCATTCGTGAACCTCGTCGGCTTGCAGCGAGCATCGATGCGCGCGATGCGGCACGCATGCACGCAGCGCTGATGAATTCCGCCGAACGGCTGGAAGCGATTCAGGATGTCGTCCGGCAGTGGCGCACGCCGGGTGAGTGCCGCTGGATCGAAGTGCGCGCCGTGCCGGAGCGCGATGCCGATGGCTACTTATGGTACTGCCATGCGCTCGACATCACCGCAAAGCACATGGCCGCCGCGCGGCTCGACTATCTCGCGCATCACGATCCGCTCACCGGTCTGCGCAACCGTGCCGACTTGCTCGCCAACGTTGAACGGGCAGTGCAGCGCGCCAACGCGGGCGAAGCGATCGCCGAGCACACAGCGCTGCTCTTGCTCGACCTCAACGACTTCAAGACGATCAACGACCGTTACGGCCACGAAGCCGGCGACTACGTGTTAGTGGAGTTTGCACGGCGTCTGTGGCGCACGCTGCGTCCGGCCGACATCGTGGGGCGCCTCGGCGGCGATGAGCTACTCGTCGTCGTGGGCGATGCAGAAACCGACGACAATGTGCGTGCGATCGCCGAGAAGATTCACGCGGCGCTTGCTGCGCCGTTCACTCATGCCGGCGTGGAGCTGCAGGTTTCTTGTAGCGTCGGCGTTGCGCGTTTGGGCCGCGATGGCATGACCGTAGCCGATCTGCTGAAACATGCCGACGTGGCGATGTACAGCGCCAAACAACGCAAGCATCTTAGGCTCGCGAGCACGAGCACCAGTGCGCAAAGCGGCGACTAACTAGTCGAGCGCCCGCACAGGCGCTCGCACTGCATCACGCGACTGCGTCATCGAGCCACACGTGCTCTGAAAACTGGTAGCCCATGAAGCCGCCGAGCGGCAGACGCCCATAGCCCTTGAGGCGTCGGTCGAATGCGTCGATGAAATCGATGAAGGCTGGGATCGCGATGCCGCCCTGCTCGTGGATCAAGACCTGCATGTCGCCATACATCTGCTTACGCTTCGCCTCATCTGCTTCGCCGCGCGCGGCGACGAGCAGCTGATCGAATCGCTCATTCTTCCAGGCTGATTCGTTCCACGGCGCATCACTCTTGTAGAGCGTACTAAACAGCAAATCGGCTGTCGGGCGCGGATTCGTATTGCCAAACCCGAGCGGGTGCTTCATCCAGTGATTCGACCAATAGCCATCCGCAGGCACACGGTTCACGGCCAGGGAGAGCCCCACCTTGGCGCCAGCCTGCTGCAACATCGCCGCGAGCTCCACCGACGACTCGGCAGCGGGCGACGCATAAATGGGCAAGCGCACGCCGAGCAACCCCGCGCGCTTCAAATGAAAGCGTGCCTTGTCGGGGTCGTACGCGCGCTGCGGTAAGCCTTCGAGATAATAGCGATGACCGGGCTGTATCGGCTGATCGTTGGCGATCGTCGCGTAGCCGCGAAACAGCGCGCGCAGCACGAGTTCGCGATCGAACAAGTGCTTCATCGCCAGGACGAAATCCGGGTTGTTAGTCACCGGCATGTCTTGCCGCAGGATCAAATTGGTATACAGGCTCGACTTCGACACCATGAGCGCATGCCGCGCCGATTCCCGAATGCGGCGAGTCGAACGCGGATTGACCGCATTGATCAATTGAACATCGCCCGACAGCAGCGCGTTCACGCGCGCCATCTCATCCGGAATACCGATCAGCTCGACTTGATCGAGGTACGGGCGACCCTCGCGCCAGTAGTTCTCGTTGCGCACGACGATCGTGCGCACGCCAGGGCTGAACTCCTGCAAACGGAACGGTCCGCAGCCAATACCGCGTGAAAAATCCGTCGTGCCATCCGGCACGATCGCGAAGTGGGACGTCGCGAGTATCGCGGGCAGATCGGCATTGGCGCTCGCCAATGTGATCTGCAACTCGTGCGAGCTCACTGCGTGCACGTCGAGGATTTGCTCCGCCACCGCCTTCATCTTCGACGCGGTCGCTGGTAGTTTGTGCCGCAGCAGTGAGTACACGACATCGGCAGACGTGAGCGGCCGTCCATCGTGAAACACCACGCCGCGTCGCAAGCGAACGTGCCAAACGATCCGATCGTCGCTCGCGAGTTCCTCGGCAAGCCACGGCTGCGGCACGAGTTGCGTGTCGTACTGCGTCAGACCACCGTACAACATGAAATGGCGTACGTAGTCGGTGGACAGCGCGCCGCGCGGCGGATCGAGGGTGTCGGCCGTCGAACTCGACAAACTTGCAACGCGAATCCGGCCGCCACGCTTGGGAGTGCCGCCGCCGTCGTACTCCGCGTAAGGAGTTGCGATCGCAGGATCGCGCGCACATCCCGCGGCGAGCCCCGCCACTGCGCCGGCAACACCGGCGCCGGCCAAGCCGCGCAAGACGTCGCGCCGTGAACGCCCGTCCGTCATCGGCCCACCGCCGCGCGATTGCGGCTTATGAACTCAAACGCAAGCATGACACCTCGAGAAGGCTCGGCTGCTAGCCTGCCGATCATGATAACCAGACTCGCACGACACGCATTCCTCAGCTTGCAAAATTTCGGCAGGAAATCCCAACGGTCGCCCCGGAAACGGTAGATTTTCGAGGCCGCACAGCCGACAGTATCGTCCTGTCGCGCACCGGCGCGAGCCCGTTACGCACATTGCACATCGAGCCTGCCAGCATGACGACGATCGAAGAGATTCCCGCCATCGACACAATCGTCTCGCGGGAGCAGCGCGAGAGCTTTTACATCGATGGCGCATGGCGCCACCCGCTCGCTGCGCACTTCGTGCCGCTCGAGAATCCTGCGACCGAGCAGATCACCACACAGCTGCCACTCGGCAGCGGCGCCGATGTCGAGGTTGCTGTCGCCGCAGCACGGCGCAGTTTCGCGCAGTACTCGCTCACGTCGGTCGCCGAGCGATTGGCGCTGCTCGACCGTATTCACGCGCTGCTGCTTGCACGCGCCGAAGTGTTCGCGCGAGCCATCACGCTCGAAATGGGCGCCGCCATCAGCTACGCGCGCAATGCACACGTCCCTTTCGCGGCCGAGCATGTGCGCGTGGCGCGCGAAGTCTTGGCGAGCTATCCGTTCGAGACTCTGCAGGGCAGCACCGCGGTGGTCCGTGAGCCGATTGGCGTTTGCGGCCTGATCACGCCGTGGAACTGGCCGCTCTATCAAATCACCGCGAAAGTAGCGCCCGCACTAGCCGCAGGCTGCACCGTCGTGCTCAAGCCGAGCGAGCTGTCGCCGCTCAGCGCGCTCCTCTTTGCGCAAGTGATGCACGATGCCGGCGTGCCGGCTGGCGTCTTCAATCTCGTCAACGGTTCAGGCCCCGACGTGGGCGCTGCGATTGCCGCTCATCCCGAAATCGACATGGTCTCGATCACGGGCTCGACGCGTGCTGGCGTGCTCGTGGCGCAGACAGCCGCAACGACCGTGAAACGTGTGACGCAAGAACTCGGCGGCAAATCGCCTAACATCTTGCTACCCGATGCACCGTTCGAGCACGCTGTGCCGAGTGGCGTTCTCGCCGCGGTGCGAAACGTCGGTCAATCATGCAGTGCGCCGACACGTATGCTCGTGCCGCGTGCGCGCCTCGCCGAAGTCGAACAGCTGGCGGCGCGAGCGGCTGCGTCGCTCGCGGTGGGCAACCCCTGGAACGAGGCGACCACACATGGCCCGATCGCGAACCGCGCCCAATTCGAGCGCGTCCAGCGCATGATCCACATCGGCATCGACGAGGGTGCTCGCTCGATCTGCGGCGGTCCTGGTAGGCCCGCGGGGCTTGAGCGCGGGTTCTTCGCACGCCCGACCGTGTTCTCGGCGGTGCGCAACGACATGCGCATTGCACGCGAGGAGATTTTCGGGCCCGTGCTGTGCGTCATTCCGTACGACACCGTGGATCAAGCCATCGAGCTCGCTAACGACAGCGAGTTTGGCCTCGGAGCGCACGTGCAGAGTGCGAGCCTCGATACTGCGCGAGGAGTGGCGCGGCGAATTCGCGCCGGCCAAGTGCTCATCAATCATCCTGCGTGGGACCCGTACGCGCCTTTCGGCGGCTACAAGCGCTCGGGCAATGGTCGGGAGTTTGGCCGCCACGGTTTCGAGGAATACCTCGAAACGAAAGCGATCATCGGTTACGCCGCTCCTGCGAGTCTGCGTTCCGCAAGTGCGGCGAGCAGCGTGGCGCCAGTGGCGAGCACGTCGTCGTTGAAGTCGTAGCGTGGATCGTGCAACGGCGCCGCATGCGTTGCCGAACCCTGTCCTAACCACACGTACGCACCCGGCACCTCATGCAGCATGAACGCGAAGTCCTCGGACGTGGCGGCCGGTGCCTCCGGTACGAGCGCCTGACCAAACAACTCGCGGCTCACATCGAGCACATGCCCGGCGCAATCCGCGTCGTTGATGGTGGCTGGGTAGTAACGCACATATTTCACAGTGGCCGTGCAGCCCGCCGCTTTGGCGGTGCCCTCGACGAGCTCACGCAATGCCGCTTCCAGCCGATCTTGCACCGCCGGATCGAACGTACGCACAGTGCCGGTGAGCGACACTTCGGCGGGCAGGATGTTATGCGAGCTCCCCCCTTGGATGCGGGTGATGGACAGCACCGCATTCGCGCTCGGCTCGATGCGGCGCGCAACCAAGGTGTTAGCAGCCGTGACAATCTGCGCAGCACACAACACCGCGTCTGCAGTCAAATGCGGCTGTGCGGCATGGCCCCCGCGCGCATTGACGGTGATATCGAATCGATCGGCCGCTGCCATGATCGCGCCCGGTCGCGTCGCAATCGTGCCTGCGGGCAGCGACGGCCAGTTGTGCAGCGCATAGATTTCCGCGCACGGGAAGCGCGCAAACAAACCATCTTCTATCATTGCGCGAGCGCCCGCTTGGCCCTCTTCTGCGGGTTGAAATATCAGGTGCACGCGACCATTGAATCGCCGTGTTTGTGCAAGGTAGCGCGCCGCGCACAACAACATCGTGGTGTGACCATCGTGGCCGCAAGCGTGGTGCACTCCCGTGTGCACACTCATGTGCGGCACGCCGGAGTTCTCTTGGATCGGCAGCGCATCCATGTCCGCGCGCAGTCCGATAGCGCGCGACGAGGTGCCGGCCTGAAGCACACCGACCAATCCCGTTTTGCCAATGCCCTCGTGCACTTCAATGCCCCACGAACGCAACCGCTCTGCCACCAGCGCCGCCGTGCGCAACTCAGTGAATCCAAGTTCCGGATGTCGATGCAGATCGCGCCGCACACCCCGCATCTCGATCGCCAGTTCGTGGATCGATTCGAGCATCGCTTGTCCCATTCCGTCACCTACCCAGTCGCTGATACGAGAGGCCCCAATGTTCGATCGTGCGTCCCTACCTCTGAGGCGATGCTACCAGCTTGGGAGCGGTCGCATGCGACTCCGCCCACATGAATAACGCGATGGACAACAACCGCGCGCAGGCGACTTTGCGCGCACTCGACACACCATGCTTGGTGCTCGACGCCGAGCGCATGGAACGCAACATAGTGCGCTTGCGTAGCCGCCTCGAGCGCTTAGGCGTGACTTTGCGGCCACACCTGAAAACGGCCAAGTCGATCGACGTCGCGCGTCGCGTGATGGCAAGCGCCGCGGGACCCGCGACCGTGTCGACGCTCATGGAGGCGGAGCACTTCGCCGCCGCCGGCGTCCGCGATCTCATCTACGCAGTGGGCATTGCGCCGACGAAACTGTCGCGCGTGTTGGAATTACGTGCGGCGGGTGTCGATATCGCGGTGCTCCTCGATACGGTCGCTCAAGCGCAAGCAGTCGCTGCAGCCTCGCAAACGGCGGGCACGCGCATCCCGGCGCTCATCGAGATCGACTGCGATGGACATCGCGCGGGCGTCTCCCCCGCCGACAGCGCCACACTCCTCGCGATCGGCCAAATCCTGGCTCGCGACGCCGAGCTACGGGGCGTACTCACTCACGCCGGCGGGAGCTACGCCGCGCGCGGCGCCGCCGCTTTAGCGCAATGCGCGGAGACGGAACGCGCGAGTGTCGTGACGGCGGCCGCGCTGCTGCGCGCACACGGGCTGCCGTGTCCGGTTGTTAGTGTTGGATCGACACCGACGGCTCATCATGCCGAGCGTCTCGATGGCGTTACCGAAGTCCGCGCCGGCGTATTCGTATTCTTCGATTTGGTCATGGCGGGTATCGGCGTTTGCGCCGTCGATGACATCGCACTGTCGGTGTTAGCGACCGTGATCGGCCACCAACGCGACAAGGGTTGGACACTCATCGACGCCGGGTGGATGGCACTCTCGCAAGACCGCGGGACTTCGAAGCAGTCCGTTCCTCAGGGGTACGGTGTCGTCTGCAACCTCGCAGGCAAACCTTACGCCGACCTCATCGTGGTGGACGCCAATCAAGAGCACGGCATTATCGCGCTGCGCCCTGGCCAGCACGGTGCGCCGCCCCCGCTCGAGATCGGCGATCGTGTCCGAATTCTGCCGAATCATGCATGCGCCACGGCTGCACAGCATTCGCGCTACCACGTCGTGCGCGGCTCATCGCTCGTGGTCGAGAGTGTCTGGCCGCGATTCAGTGGCTGGTAAAGGCGAGTAGTTAGAAGTCCGCCACTTTACCCCACGCCGAGCGCACCAAGCGATCGGGGTGAAGCGGTTTGGGATCAACGAGCGGATTGGCGCCGCTCACGATGTCGGCAATCAAGTGTCCGGCGCCGGGGCCGATGCCGAACCCATGCCCGCTGAACCCGGCGGCTAACACGAAACCAGGGACCGTACTGCTCTCGCCAACACCCGGGACACCGTCCGGCGTCGTGTCGACATAGCCTGCCCAGGTTGCGGTGATCGCGCGGCCCGCAAGTGCCGGCACGAGTTCGAGTGCGCGCCGATGTGTGAGCGCGACGGCACCGCGATCCACTTTGGGATCGAGAATTCGCATGCGCTCCATGGGCGTCGGCTCATCGAGTGACCAACGCGCCAGCCCTTCGTGGCCCGAGCGCAAACCCTCGAGCCCGCCTGGCGCGATTTTTCGCCACCGCTTGGCAAACATCGGCACGAAGTGCGTCGCGAATCGCAGCAATTGCGGCGTGGGATCGACGCGGCCTCGGCCGCTGATCGCGAGCGTGTAGCCGCCATTGCTTCGGCGAGTCATTGTCACACCGGTCGTGTGCAGTGTATCGGGCAACTCGCCTTCACCCGGAGCGATCGCCAGAGCCGTCTGACGCACAGTCGCTTGCGGAAAGCGAATGCCTAGTTGCAGACAGAACGACGATGCCCACGCCCCGGCCGCGAGAATGGCCGTGCGCGTACGAATGAGTCCGCGCTCCGTGATGACACCGGAGACGCGACCTGCAGCCGTTTCAATTCCGCGTGCAGCGCACTGCTGCACCAAGGTGCCGCCGAGTTTTCGGAACGCGCGCGCCACGGCCGGTGCCGCGATCGACGGATCGGCCGTACCGTCGGTCGGTGAAAACAAACCGCCGCGCCATGCGCGCCCGGTCACGCGGCCGCGCTCTGCCGCCTCGGCAGCGCTCAACATGTGAGTCGTAACACCCACCGTGCGCGCGAATTCGCGCCAGCGCGCCCAAGTGGCAAGCTCCGCCTCGTCGTTGCTGAGATAAAACAAGCCGCAGCGGCGGAAGCCCGTCGCTTCGCCCGACTCAACGCCGAACTGCTCCCACAGCTCGAGGCTTTTCGTCGCCATCGGTAGTTCGCGTGCGTCGCGATTCTGTTGCCGGCACCAACCCCAGTTCCGGCTCGACTGTTCGGCGCCGACCTGCCCTTTTTCCACCAAGGCGACTTGCAGGCCACGGCGCTGTAGGTAGTACGCCGCAAACACGCCGATGATGCCGCCGCCGATGACGACGACATCGGCACTCGTCGGAAAATCCGCAGAACTATCGACGGTCGCGAGAGGAACTGGCATGGAATTCGGTTGTTAGCTCAAGAAGGCGCGCTGCGGTGGTTCGGGCAAGGCTCGTACACCGCGCAGCCCTGCGCCACAGCTTCGCGGCAATAGTTAGCCTGCCACTACTTGAGCGAGAACCGCGCGCTCAGCTTGGTCGTACCGTCCGCGAGGGTCAAAGCAACCACAACGCGCGCACCAGGGCCGAGTGCAGCGCCGCGCGCCATCAATCGGTTGCCGCCCGCCGGCCGGAGCGCGACGGTCGCGACGGCGCCATCCTTCAGGATCGTGAGCGTTCCCGTCGAACCGTCACTCGAGTATTCGCCATCGTGCTCCACCACGTACACGTATGCGTCCTTACCGTCGGCTACGAGCTCGATGGCCGTGTCACCGACCATTTTCACCGTGCCGCCATGCAGCGGCTCATGCGTGCCATGCGCGAGCACAGCACTGGACACACAGAGCGATGCAAGGAGCGCGACGACCCACCGATTCTGATTCATGGTCGTACCTCCGTCACTCGGGCTTGTGCGGCAGCACGAAAGCCAAGGTGGCCAGGTGCTCCATCTTGTCGGCCTTCTTGGGCTCATCAGATGGGCCATCGTAAATCGCGGCAACGACATTGAGGCCTTGGTTGCGCACCTTGATCGTCACTGTGCCATCCGCACCCGTTGTTAGGGGCTCCGCGTCGGGGTCGTTGACGTAGTCGCGCAGCACGCGCACGCCTGCCATCGGCTTGCCGTCGAACAGGATGCGCAACTGCAAAGGCTGGTCGAGCAATGCCGGAAGCTTGTCCGCCACCGGCAGAATCTGCAGTCGCTGGCCCGGCAGCGGCTGCAGCGCGCCGCTCAACTCGCCCCGCAAGAAAACGGCGTACTTGTAGTTCTTTTCGCTGATCGTCGCTTCCGGCACCTCGTCGCGCCCCTTCTTCACCCACTTGCCATCAGGCAATCGACTCCAGATACCGTTGAACATCACCGCCGACACGACAGCAGGCGCCGCTTCGCTATCAACTAACAACAGCGGCCCGGCGACACGCAGAGCTGTGGGCACTGGCTGCAATTCTTCATCGAAGCCATCGATACGCGTGACGAGCCCTTGGCGCTTGACCATATCAAGATCGTCGGCGCCGACTCCGTAGATGAGCGCCGTTTGCGTCGCGCGCTGCGCGAACCAGATGCCGTGAGCCGAAGCAACGGAATGAACCAGCGACCCAAGCAGCATCACTGCTGCAAGCAAGGCGAAGCGCAGAATCTGCATGCGGATAGCTCCCGTTAGATAGGCGTGACTGTACGCGATTAAAGCAGCCGACACACACAATCGGCTACTCGTCGGGGCGGCAGCGACAGAAGGAATGCGCTGTTCATACCCCCTTCGACGGCACGAGTGACTGTTCGGCCGGTAACCTGCTCCGCTGCCTCCGATTTGGCCAAGCCGCGGCGCACTGGCGAGAGCACACACTGGCTAGCCGGACAGGAATCGCCGATGATCGACCAAAGCATGTTCTACGGTCCAAGCAAACGATGCGCCACCGCGAGCTTCACGTCGGCGCTGTTGGTCTGTCTGCTCGCGTGTACCCACGGCGCGAATTCCATGCAAGATGACCTGACGCGCTACAACAGTTTGCGGCTGAGCGACAGCGCTCGGCTTTATTCGGTCGACAATGGCGAGGCCGCTGCGTTCGCAGGCTACAGCTTCGTGTGTCGCCAGCAGGCCGATCATGTACCCGCCGAATCGGATGAGGCTCGTGCCGCATTCGCGCGCTTCGTCGCTGACATGCGCGCGCATCCCGAGCCCACCGCAGAAGATCGCAAGCGACGACTCGAGTACCTCCAGCAAGCGATCGCACTCGGCAGCTGGCGGGCGCGCTACTTCAACGCGAACTGGGTGCTATGGCTCGACCCGAACACCGACGAAGCGCGCCAGCAGTTCGACGAATTGTGGGCGATGGCAGGTGACGGTAACCCGGCCGCACACCACAGCGTGCTGCGTTGGACGAACGGCATGTACGAGGACCTGCCGCAGCGCATGCGAATACTGCGAGCGGCGATTGAGCGCGGCAATCCGCAGGCACTCTCGACTCTCGGTCACTCCTTCGGCACTCGCACGGAGAACCTCCGCGCGATGGGCGTCAAAATGCTCGAGTGCGCAGCAGCGCAAGGAGACGCCGATGCCTACGAAGGCCTCGGTACGATCGCGTGGTTGGAAGGACGGTGGGTCGACGCGTATCGCACGTGGCAAACCGGCGCCAACCAAGGCTGCGGCGACTGCCTAGACCATCTGGAAGACATCGGGCTAACACGACCTGACTACACGCCAGAACGTGGTACGCGCGGTAGCGACTCGAGAATCTCGGCCCTGCGCCAACACTACGAGTCGCAGCTACTGTTCACGATTTCAGAACTGAGCGAACTGCGAGAACCCGCACCGCAAAGCATGTGGGTGCATTGGAGCGACGAGCAGCTCGTAGCCGTGATCAAGGCGCGAATCCAGCTTTACGGAGTGCCTTGAGCCGACTTAAGGCGCGATGATCGCGGCGGACGCGAACAGCGCGAGCTGACTTCATTGCGGCCAGCGCGCGGCGTTACGAAGCGTCATGAGTTGGACGAACCGCCCAGGGATGCGACGATGTGAGCCATTGCAGGGGGAAGTGAGCAATGGCAAAGAGACGCGATTTGGTGTTTGGCGGCACACTCGGCGCGGCGTTGGCCGCGGTGGGGCTCGCAGGCGGTGACAAGCGAGCGAACGCCGTCGGTATCGTCAGCCCCGGTGGGCCCGCAGCCAAGGGGCCGTGGCTCAAGCGGGCTTTCCATCTCTACAACGGCCCGGACGGCCAGTCGGTCATTCGTCAGCTCGAGCTGCCGGAGCCGCAGGAGCTCCAGGCGCAATGGTTGCTGCGGCGTCAGGCGGAGCGCGTGACCCTCGGCATGATGAGTCCTGATTACATGATGGACTTTCACGTCGCGAACCAGCCTAACATCTTGATCCCACTGTTCGGCACGCTCGTGGTGGGCCTCAAAGACGGCTCAACGTGGTCGTTCGGGCACGGCGACATCTTGTTCGCTGAGGACTGCAACGGCATCGGCCACATGTCCGGCGCCGGGCCCGACGGTTGCTTCAGCGTCTCGGTTCAGTTGCCGAAGACGGAACACTGCCTCGATCCCAAGAGCGATCCCACCGAGATCCTCTCCGGTCGCGGCAAGCCGAAGTACTGAGCGACGCCGTCGAGTGGAAAGCGCGACGCGCGAAACGGGACTCTCGCTGCGGCTGCGTATCGGCTGGGGGCTCGGCTCGCTGCCGGGCAGCGCACTCAGTGTCATCGCCAATGTGCTGCTGTTGCGCTTCATGACCGATACGCTGGGCATCGGCGCGGCAATCGCCTCAACGATCTTCGCGGTAGCCAAGTTCTGGGATGCCTTCAACGACCCGATGATCGGCGTGCTCAGTGACCGCGTCACAACGCCCTGGGGCCGGCGCCTGCCGTGGATACTCATTGGCGGCCTACTCAGTGCGCTGGTGGTCGTCGCTGCATTCGCCCCACCCGTGGAGTCGGGCTCGGCGCTCGTGGTCTACATGGCGGTGCTGATGCTCGCGTTTGCGACTACCTACTCGTTGTTGATGATTCCGTACCTCGCGATGCCCGCCGAGATGACCGACAGCTACGACGGTCGCACGCAGCTGATGTCCTTTCGCGTGCTGTTCTCCTCGGTCGGTTCCTCGCTCGGCCTGAGCGTCGGGCCGATGCTGCTCGCCGCCTGGGGCGCGACGCGAGCCGGCCACGCCCGAATGGCGATCGTGATCGCCAGCATCGCTGCCGTGACGACCATCCTCTGCGTCTGGCTGATTCGCGACGCGCCGCGTACCGCGCGGCCGGTCGGGCCGCAGCCCCCGATCATGGACCAGCTACGCTCGGCGCTTTCCAACCGACCTTTCGTCTGGCTGCTGGTGGCGAAGAGCCTGTACTTCGTGACACTGGCGTTCACACTCACAACCTTCGCGTACTTCACCAAGCACGTGCTCAAGACGTCGGACGCGTGGCTGGGCACCTTTCTGTTGGCGCAGTCGCTATCAGTAGTCGCCTCGCAGCCCTTGTGGCTGCGCATCTCGCGCGCCATCGGCAAGCAACGGGGCTTCATGCTGGCCGGCGCTTGTTATGGCCTCGCGTACTTCTCGTGGTGGTTCGCCGGTCCCGATGAGCCGCTCGCCGCGATCTTCGCGCGCGCGATCGCAATTGGCATCGCTGGCGGCGGCACGTTCCTGCTGACACAGGCGATGCTGCCGGACGCAATCGAGTACGACTACTACCGCACCGGGCTGCGGCGCGAAGGCGTGTTCACCGGCGTGTTTGTGTTCGTCGAGCAGGCCGCCGGCGCGGTCGGCGTCGCGATCATCGGCTTCGTGCTCGCCACGATGGGTTACGTCGCGGCAACCGAGGGCCGCGTCGTCGCACAACCCGAGAGCGCGATACTCGGCATCTACCTTTGCATGGCGATCCTGCCGCTCGTGTGCCAGTTGTTAGCAATCCTCGCGATCTCGCGCTCCGACCTAACAGCAGCAAAACTACTCGAATTGCGGGCGAAGGCTGCGACGAACTGACGTGGCCGCGACGCACGGACACCGTAAGAACGGGAAACAGGCGATGGGCAAAATCTACTGCATCTACAGCGGCCGCGACGGCCAATCCCACTTTTGCGACGCGGCGCTCGTGCTGAAGGCCGACGCGGTCGGGAACCTTTCTACGGGTTTGCTTGGCGCCAAGGGCTGGATGTACGCCGAGTCGCCCGCTGGGCGTTTTGTGGACTGGCACACCGCAGGTCCCGGCGGCGTTTCCGCGATGCTCGACGGCTGGATGGAAATTGAGATCGGCAGCGGCGCGAAGCGCCGCTTGATTGCTGGCGACCTATTGCTTGCGCTCGACACCCGCGGTCAGGGACATCGATCGACGATAGGGCCAAACACCCGCGGGCTATCGCTGATGTTCGATGCGCCAGTGGAGTCGGTGATGCAGTCTCTGTTCGGGCGCGATCTGGCCGACTAACTCGGGCGGCGCCAGAGCACTGGGAAATGTTCGCCGTCGACTGGCTCGCCTTCCGGCATCTCAGTGACGTCGGGGATGAAAGCCTTGTATCCCGGGTTGTGCCAGCGCACGTCGTCGCCGAACAGACGCACCGCGAGGCCGACGCGGGCCAGCGTCGGTGAGTCGTTACCCTTGGAAAAGTGCGGCGTGTGCGGGTGGAACACCACGGCATCGCCCGGTTCCATGTCGAAGCCGACGAAGCGGAATGGAAACTGCGGGTCGTTACGCCGCTCTTCGAAATTCGGGCAAAGGCCGCTGGCCTGGTCGGGCTTGAAACCGAAGCGCAGGCCACGTTCAACGCAGTGGCGGTGGAAGCCGGCGACGTACTCGACGCGGCCATTCTCAGCGTTGACCGGCGAGAACGCGGTCCAGATGTTCGGCGCCATCTCGCCTAAGACCGGCCACGCGGTCTCGTCACAGTGCCAGACCATGACCTTCGGCGACTTTGGCGGCTTCACAAACAAGTGGTCGTGATACATCCGTATCTTGTTAGCGCCGATCACCTGACCGGTGACCTCGGCGACCGGTGAATCGAAGACGAAGTCGCGGAACGCGCCGGGCTTGCGCCACATATAACAGACCGAGGTCATTGAACCCTGCGAAGGGCCGAGCAAGCCGAAGGCCTCGGGCTGTGCCACCGCTTCCGCGATGGCGGCCTGCATCCGTGTGATCCACTCTGCGTCGAGCATGTTACGCACCAGCACGACGCCGTCGCGTCGATAGGTCTCGACGTGTTCGGCGGTAATGGGCGAGAGCGGGGAGCGGTTCATGGCGGCACGTTCGGCAGAGTCGGCTCGATGATGTGATGGTCTAGCATGCTCGGCCTCCCGGCAAATCGTTGACACCGGCGGGCCATGCGATGGTCTTGCCGCACTACGGGCTTGCGGCAACTTCGTCGAGCACTGCGAGACTCTCGGTCGCACCTGTGACGGCTGGCTTCCAGACCTCTCGGTAGTACTTGAGGAAGCCTTCGCTTCGCTCGTATGTCCAGTAGTGCTCCCAGTTACGAAAGAACATTGAGGCACAGTAAGCGTACTGGACAGGCGTGACGGGCCGTTCGATCCGCACCTCTGCGCTGGTAGGAAGGGAAGTGATCGTTTGGTAAAGCTGCTTCAGAAACGCGTCTGCCTCCGGCGTATTCACCGGATACTTTAAGTTGAAACACACCTCGAGCCGCAGCGGCCGCGTCCGAATCCACTCCGGCGGTAGTTCCGCGAGACGATTGGGATACGCCTTGAATACGTCTTCCGGTGCCTTGATTTCCGGTGCTTGGCCGAGAGCTACCGTCGATACGGACAGCAGGGCGACAGCAAAAAGCGACTGTGTGTTCATGGCCCGAAGCATACGCTGGGAACCGCGCGCCACTCGCACAATGTCAAACTCGGACCACGGAGCGATCATCGTTCCCCGCGCGATTCGTGGATCTGCGAGTGTGGCGTACCTAACAACCACCCTACCCTCCCGACGCTCAGGAGCACACAAGCTCGCGCGAGCTTCGGCGATCACCCCCTAACATCGCAGGCACGCTCGAATAGTCTGCGACACTGACTACGTCCCGGGCGCTAACGATTGCACTGGCATCGCCTGACGTTGACACCAGAAAAAGCGAAAAGTCCTCGGCTGCTTGGACTGGCAGTATTCCGGCGCCGCGATGCGGCACCGACGACACACAGACCCGTGTCGTTGTCCAAATAACTAGTCTAGAAAGAGTGACCCTATGCCACGATTCGTTCGTTCGCTTGCAACCACTGCGCTCATCGCTACGTCAGCGGTAGTCGGCAGCGCCGCCTTCGCCCAGCAGGGCAGCTGGCTGGTGCGTGTCGGTTTGAGCGTCGTCGACCCGAAGTCTGACAACCTCAGTCTCGCGCCGACTCAAACGCTGCAAATCGACGATGACACGCGCCCCACGTTTGACGTCACCTACATGTTTCGCGACAACTGGGGCGTCGAAGTTCTCGCCTCCACGGTTTGGACGCACGACTTGTTAGTGCGAACGCCGACCGGCACGACGCGCCTCGGCGAGGTCAAGCATTTGCCGCCAACGGTGAGTTTGCAGTACCACTTCAATCCCGAAGGCCGTTTCCGGCCCTATGTCGGCCTCGGCGTGAACTACACCTTGTTGTTTGACGAGGAGCCGGGCGCGCTCAGCGTAGACAACTCGTTTGGCCCGGCAGCTCAGCTCGGCCTCGACTACGGCCTGAACGACAAGTGGTTTCTGAACGTCTCGGCGCGCTACATCGATATCGACGGTGACGCTCGCTTGGGTTCGACAGACCTCGGTACGGTCGAAGTGGATCCGTTCGTCTACGGCATCCACGTCGGCTACCGCATCGGCCAGTAACCGAACCCGCCGGCCGACACCGACCGGCGGGGCCCCTTCCTCACGCGGGGCCGACAAGGAATGTCGGCCCCATGCTGCACGCCATTCGGAAGCGCGACACTGCAGCAATCCACTGCGCGAATTCTCGCTCAGAAACTCTTCCTGTCGAGCACGTACGTTGCGTTATTGTCGGGAACGCAATCGCACGAGAACGCCCATGAAGAAACTGCAGCCTGAAAGTTCGCTTGGCCCTATTGTTAGCCGGCGTACGGCATTGTCCCTCGCAGCGGGTTCGCTGGCTGCGACTGTAGCGACTGGCACATCGGCGGCGCGCGGTGCTCGACTCGATCCCGCACGACCCGAAGATGCCTGGCAGATCCATCGCAAACTGCAGCTGCGGACGGACTCGGGCATGGTGTTCTGGTGGATCCGCGGACCCAGCTTCGGCCAGGTTGGCGCAGACCTCACGCCGTTGTATGAACTGAATTACGGATTGGTGCAGCGTGTTACGCAGCGCGCCGATGGCGGCTGCGACGTACGACAGATTGAGATGGCGTTCCGCACGGATCTCGAAACCGGCCAGCCATTGAAAACACTGCGCAATCCGTACACCGGCGAATCGTTGCCCATCGAGTTCGTTCCGGTCGGTCCCTCGGATGTGCGCTTCTCACGTGAGAACGTACCGGTCGTGCCGACCGAGATTGGCGGCTCGAAGCTGAAATTCGAGTCGGTGCCTTCGCGCCCGTTTGTAATGGGTGACACGGTTTACTACCGGCTGCGACATCGCTCGGTCGTGACGACACCCGGCGCAACCGACCGCGTCATCAATGACATCGCCACGCTAACAGGACCCGCCACGCAGACGTTGGATCCGCGCTCGACTTGGGTCGATGCGAAACTGCAGTCCACGGATGTAACCGGCTGGCCGCGTTGGATGCGAATGGGCGACCGTCCCGGCGGCGTCACGCTGCGAGCAGTCGGCGGCAAGGTGCGTCGTTTCGCCGACATGCCGCCGGATTTTCTCAGGATGTTGCAGGAAGCCA
This sequence comes from uncultured Steroidobacteraceae bacterium, assembly GCA_964444835.1. Taxonomy (GTDB): domain Bacteria; phylum Pseudomonadota; class Gammaproteobacteria; order Steroidobacterales; family Steroidobacteraceae; genus CADEED01. The sequence continues at coordinate 7,367 of CAYUIT010000037.1, read as the reverse complement.
GACCGGAAATCGCCGCCGATCCGATCGCGGCGCTCGCGCAACCGGAGGCGATTTACAAGAATTAGTCTGCGCCTCGGCTAACCGCTGCCAGAAATGCAGCAGGTTGGCTACGCAAGAGGACACGTGCTGCCGCCGGACTGGATTCCCGCCATCGACGGCATGTCAGTGATGGCACCGCGAGGCCGTGCGTGCAAGGACGCTTTCTATCACGTGTCGGTTTGTTCCGAACCGAGGATGGGCATGGGGTGTGGCTCGCACTCAATGCGCTCGTGAGGGCTGGTGCGACCTTTTGGCGCTCCTGCGCATCATGGCCGATAGGCCCCTAACGATTGCGCAAATGGCGATGCAGCGAAGAAGGGCTACAGAAATCGTGTTCGCCACTACGAACACATGGCTATTGCTAGTGCTGGCTTGGGTTTCCGGCGTTGTCTACGCTATGGAACCCGAGAACTCTGTTGGACTGCAACGCGCGGAAGGCTTCGTCGCGATCCTCTCTGCACCGCTCGAGCAACGCCGCAACTTTGTCCGCGAGAATTTCGCCACCGACTCGGATGTCATCGCCAGGCGTGGCCTGGCTAACGCCCATCCCCTACACGTCGCTCAGGGCAGCCTTCGTAGGAAGTTGTCATAGCTGTAGGCTGCTTCGCGATACCCGCCAAAGCCCGCAGATCCCGCAGTGCGAATGCGTTGCGGCGAGTTGTCGGTGGCCGTCGCCTGACCCAGCGTCTGCCAACCAGTGGCGGTACTGCGCTCCACCGCGGCCCACAGCAGCACGGGATCACTTCGCGTCGCGCGGATACGCAATCGATAGGTATCGGCAGTATTGAGCTGCGGTGACAGCGAGAGCGTAGCGAGCGGTGTCACGCCGCCGGCTGTCTGTTGATTGGCGAGAATCGCGCGACCCGTAGCGTCATCGATGAATAGCACGTAGCGGACGAGTGTGTTGCCGCCGAGGCTATTCGTTTGCAGCCGAACGAAGACTTGAGGATAGCCTGGCGGAGTACTTGCGAGGCGCAATTCAACCGATGCTTCGGCGTCGAGAATGTTCTCCGCAGCGGGTCGATACGCAACCGTGTCGCCACTGACGTTGACGGACAGCTTTTGAGCGCGGCCGGCGACCAGCGCAAACGCCGCAGGATGCTGTTCAATCCAGCCATTACCGAGTTCGCCGGAGTCGCTGCGCGCGAACGTATCCGAAAACATCGGCTCGCCGCCGCCGGCCGGCGAGTCCGTCAGCGTAACGATACTCTGCGCAGGGCTGGCGAGAATGGCTCCGCCGGTCGGTGCGCTGAGCGTCAGCACGAATGTTTCGTTGCCTTCGGAAAGCGCATCGTCCGACACCGGTACGCTGATGATCTTGTTTGATGAATCGCCGCTCGCCCAGGTTAGTAGTCCGGCGCGCGCCTGATAGTCAGAAGGTGCAACCGCTGTGCCGTTCGCAGTCGCATAGGACACACTCACCACGCCATCACTGCCGCCGACGCGCGCGACGCTCAGAACGACCGCACCCGCCGATTCACTGACCGTGGATGCCGAGGTCAAGAACTGCAGTTGGCCGGGAACCGCTACCGAGTCGTTATCGACGAGTGTGACGATTGCGCTTGTAGGCGTGCCGAGCGCTGCGCCACTCGCGGCTGTGAGAGTGAGGCCAAACGTCTCGCTGGGCTCTGCGATCGCATCGTCGTAGAGAGCAACGGAGATGCTCTTCGCGCTGGCGTCACCGCTCGCCCAAGTAACGACCCCACTGCTGATCTGGTAGTCCGCTCCCGGTGTCGCACTGCCCGTCGCGGTCTGGAAGCTCGCAGATGCTGCGCCGCTGCTGCCGCCAGTGCGAGTCACTGCGAGCGTCACGCTACCATTCGCCTCGCCAACGGTGAGAGTCGTTGCGGAAAGTGCGAGCGTCCCAGTGCCTGAGACAGTAAAGGGCGTATCGCTCGACCATAGCGGACCTTGCTGGTCGCCACCTGGACGGCGTGTGCCTACGCTCGCCGCGCCTGGCGCGGAATCGTTAATCGTGTTGCCGCTGCCTTCATCGAAATGATACAGCGCGGCCGTGCTGGCATCGCTGTTGAACGGCGCTGTCGGCCGCGCGAAGTTACCTGTATAGCGCAGTTGCGACGAGATACGCACTTCGTCGATCCAACCGCTGTATGAAGGGTAGCGCACGCGATCGGCATCGTATTTCTCAGCGCCGATGCCGAGGTAGTTATCGACGTTGAGTTGAATGTACGAAGGTACCTGGCTCGGCACGTTATCTTGGTAGCTGATGTTGCCTGGCGGTCCCGCGCCTTGCGCATCGAGTTGACCATCGACATAAATTCGAATTTGGCCGCTTGCAACTACGCGCGTGACGGCCACGTGGTGCCACTGTCCATCGGCAACATTTCGAGTGCCACACAGACCCTGGCCGTAGGAACCGCCCTTCCACACACCAAAAGCGAGTGTCGCGCTCGAGCCCGTGCTGAAAATCGCGATGCCGTAGTCACCATGGCGGTCGTGCGACCAGATCGCGCGGTCGAACATGATGTTGCCTGTTATCCAGTTTTCGCCACTTCCTGGCCGGCACGTACCGTTCGAGACGTTTTGCGCCGCGTTTGCCTTCATCCAGAATTCGAGCGTGAAATCTGTGGCACCAACATCCGCAGGCACATGGGGATCGATGCGGATCATCACGCGATCGCGATTGGGTATTGCGTCGCCGAAGAAGCGGAGCGAGTCCGCATGAATGGCGAGCGGGGCGAATAACACGAGAATGCCTAAGCGTGTTGGTAGTCCCATCGTAGAGCTCCTTGCGCCCCAATTCTTGGCACGTGGACTCTATGACGCTGGCCGCAAGGATCTCAGCAGGATCATCTGAAATGTACGTAGGACTGTCGGTACCTGAACGGCGGCCGTCGCCCCTCACGCTGACCTAACACGCAAGCTCGCTCTATAGAATTGCCCACGACGGCGCGGCCAGCACATCCGGGGCCAACCATTCAATCGAGCTGCTGGTGTGCAGTAGCAACCTGGGGCGCGCGGTTGACTTCACTCGATCGTCAGCAGCTTGCCACCTGTCTCGATCACGAAGTCCACTTCCTCGCCAATGGACGTACGCCAATAGCACAGCTCCGCGCGCTCGATGCGCGCAGCATATCGGGCCGTGACATCGGCCCCGTGCGTCACCCTGTTGTTAGGCGTCGTTCCAGTGTGCCGAAACATCGCAATGGCTTCGCGGACACGGAACAGGTCGCAAACTTGTCCGGCCCTTCTTGGAAGAGGTACGTGAAGCGCGTGTTCTGCGGCTCGACCGCCGTCACTTGACCACCGCAATCCGGCTTACCGTTCGACGCCACGTTGGTTTTCATGAGTCCGAAAACCTGCGGATTGCCCGCGAGCTGCATCAAACTGTAGGCGGACTGCAGCACCTCCTCGCCGCTCTTGATTTCGGCAGAGCCGTCGGCGTGATACGTGTGGTGCTCGACGCATTGGCCGTCGCCGCTCGTGAAAGTCCACTCTCCGGCGAGCCGCGCCGCGCTGATCGGCGTGGGCCGCCCCTGCTCGTCCGGCAACTCGACGGTGTCTTGCAGTGATACACCGTCTGCGACGTTCATCTGCGTCATCACTGCAGCGCCATTGTTGAACGTCAAAGGCCAAAACCCCTTCGCGTTGTGCGGCTGGCCACCCCGGAACTCACCGCGCAACATGCCACCCCGCGAAGAAGTGAGTAGCCCTTGGCCCTCGGCTCGACCGTCCTTGCACTCGCCCTGCCAGCGGTACTGCGTATCGCCCGGTGCCGCATCGACTGCCACTTGGCAGCCGGTGACAACACTCGCGCTGAAGGTCTGAGCGTGCACAACCCACGCGACCGAAACACTGAACACTGCGGCAGTTAGGGGCCGTCTCAATCGCATCGCACTTCCTTCCTGAACACATTCGTCTGGACCAAGAGTGCCACAGATCTGTGGGCGATTAGCGGTTGCGCTTGCAACAACCCATCCGCACCTTGGAATGCCGTCGGCCGGTCCGCTAAGCTAGGAGTTAGATTTTGCACCCTGCGCAGTGAGCCTCCGACATCCCGTTATCTATGCCCGACTCCGCAGGCTCCGACCAGGTTGACCAGGAGCTAACCCACAACGTGCAGAATCCGCGCAAGCTTCGCATCGACACGGCGAACAGCGCGCTGCTGCTCGACTTTGACGGCACACTGGTCGATTTCGCGGCAACACCGGCTGCCGTGCACGTTGACGCAGCCCTGCGTGCGCTACTCCAGCAGCTGCATACCCGGCTCGACGGCGCACTCGCCATCATCACGGGCCGCTCGATCGCGACGCTGGATGCGCTACTCGCGCCGTTACGGCTACCCATCGCGGGATTGCACGGCCTCGAGCGCCGCACAGCCGACGGGCGGATGCTGCTGCCACCCGCCTGTGGCGACTGGATCCTCAATGCGCGCGAAGCGCTGCGACAACAGACCGCACGCTACCCGGGCCTGCTACTCGAAGAGAAGTCCCATAGCTTGGCGTTGCATTGGCGTCGCGCGCCACAGCACGCAGCGCACGCGCAGCGCGCCGTACGGCAGCTGCATCGCTCGCTGCACGACGCGCCGCTGTTGATCGAAGGGCATTCGGTGATCGAGCTGCGTGAGCGCGGCGGTGGCAAGGATGCGGCGCTTGATGCGTTCATGGCCGAACCGCCGTTCCGCGGTCGCGAGCCGATCTTTATCGGCGACGACATCACTGACCTGCCTGCGCTACGCCGCGCACGCGAGCGTGGCGGTGTTGCGATTCACGTCGACGCGAACGCAACGCGCTATTGCGAATCACTGCCCAAGGAAACATACGGCCTTGCGAATCCGCGCGCGGTGCGCGACTGGCTTCGCGCGCTGCTGGCTACCACAAATGTGCCGGCGGCGGCGCAGGCAGAACAGGCCCGATGAGCCGCCTCGTCGCGCTTTCACATCGTGTGCTGCGGCAAGACGATGCGACACCGCACGCGGGCGGGCTCGTGCGCGCCGTGCAAGCCGCAGTCGCTGCGCACGACGGCGTGTGGTTAGGCTGTGAGGACACCAGCGACGGTACAGCACCTGCTGCGCACGACGACGGCTACCTCGGCTTCAGTAACGACGTGCTGTGGCCGACGCTGCATGGATTCGCGCCGCCCGCGAGTGAGGCGCCGCTCGCGACGCGCTATGCGGCCTACTGCGCACGCAACCGCGCGTGGGCGCGCGAGCTGACACCGCAGCTGCGCCTCACCGACCTCGTGTGGATCCACGACTACCAACTGCTGCCACTCGCCGCGGCGCTGCGTGCCGGTGGCCACCGCGGCCGCATCGGCTTCTTCCTGCATGTGCCTTTTCCCGAGCCCGACGTCTGGCGCAGCTTGCCCATGCACAACGCACTGCTGCGTGACCTCCTCGCTTGTGACTTGCTGGGCTTCCAGACCGCGGACGACCAGCAGCGCTTCCTAACTACTGCCGGCGCGACTGCCGACGTCGTATCGTGCGCGGGAACTGTGTTGGAGTTGGCCGCACAACGCCGCGTTCACACGGGCGTTTATCCGGTGGGCGTAGACATGGAGCGGTTGCGCGCACGCTTGCCGCACACAGGACCGGGGCACGCCACGCCATTCGCGCCTTGGCTCGCCGGACGCCGGCTTGTAGCGGGCGTCGACAGGCTCGATTACACGAAGGCCCTGCCACAACGCATCGCAGCGTATGCGCACTGGCTACAGGCGGAACCAGGTCGGACGTCCGACACGGCTTTCGTGCAGGTCGCACCACCCTCGCGACTCCCGTTGCCGGCCTACACACGAGCGGCCGCCGAAGTCGCGCGGGCCGCTGCGGCGTGCAATGCGCCTTATCGTGAAGCGGGCAGCGAACCGCTGCGACTCGTGCAACACGCGCTACCCCATGACCTCGTGCTGGCACTGCTCGCAGCGGCGCGGGTTGCGTGCGTGACGCCGTTGCGCGATGGCATGAACCTCGTTGCGCAGGAATTCGTCGCCGTACAGTCGCTGGCAGATCCCGGTGTGTTGATCCTCTCGAACGGTGCCGGCGTTGCGTCGACTTTGTCGTCGGCACTGCGAGTGGATGGCGGCGACACCGCTGCGATCAGCGCAGCGTTGGACTGCGCGCTGCGAATGCCGCTCGCGGAGCGGCAGCAGCGCTTGTTAGCCCTGCAAATGGCATTGCGTCGTCACAGCCTCACCGCCTGGCATACGCGCTTCGTCGACGACCTTGCGCGCACCGAGCGAGCGCGCCGGCCGAGTCAACGCAGCTGCACGGAACCCGCAGCTTCGGCGCTCACCGTGCCGACCGCGACATAACCGGAGGCGGCCAACTGCGTGGCGTGCTCGGGCGGCACGGCCGCCAGCAGCCCACCGGACGTCTGTGGGTCCTGCAGCAGCGCCAGAAGCGGCGGGTCGATCTTCTCCTGGCCGCGCAAATGCGGCTGGGGGTGAAGCGCAGCATGCCGGTGTGACGATGTGCGCACGCCGCGCGTGGCCGCATCTAACGCGCCCGGCAGCAGCGGCACGGCCTGCACGTCGATGCTAATCGCAACCGACGAGCGCTCCGCGATTTCGCGGGCGTGCCCCAGCAGCCCGTAGCCACTGACATCCGTGACGGCATGCGGTGCCACCGGCAGATCGCGCAAGGACTGCGCAGCCGCCCGATTCGTTTGGCACATCGCAGCCGTTGCGGTCGCAACTGCATCGTGTTGCTCTGACGACAGGAGCAGGCCGCTACCGATCGCCTTCGACAACATCAGCACGTCACCCGCGCACGCGCCGGACTTGCGCCAGATGCGCGCGGGGTGAACGAAGCCCATGACCGCGAGGCCGAACACCGGCTCGGCGCAACGCACCGAATGCCCGCCAAGCAACTGCGCACCGCAATCAGCCAGCACGCCCACGGCACCGGCGGTCACGTCGGCGATGACCTCTTGCGGCACCTCAGCAGGAAAACCCGACACTGCCAACGCAAACGCCACCTCACCACCCATCGCATACACGTCGCTGACTGCATTCGCAGCAGCAATCGCACCATAATCGCGCGGCGCGTCGACGAGCGGTGGAAAGAAGTCGACCGTGGCGATCAGCGCACGATTTGCATCGAGCGCATAGACAGCCGCGTCGTCAAACGGCGCGAGGCCGACTAACACGTTGGGATCATGGCCGCCGCTGCGCGCCGCAAAGCCCGTCAGCAATGCGACGAGTTCCGGCGGCGCCTTCGCAGCGCATCCGCCGCAGCCAGCGAGTGCACGCAGGCCGCGGAATCCGCCCATCGCCTGGGTCACGCCTCAGTCACCCTTGCCGGTCGGCGCCGACTTCGACGCATCGAAGCGCAGCCCCAGCGTCTCGGCGATCGTCGTGCGCTGCACTTCGTC
>CAYUIT010000036.1:5339-38869 GCA_964444835.1 uncultured Steroidobacteraceae bacterium | reverse complement strand
GCCAGCACGCCATGGACGTCCTGCGTATCGAGATTGAGAACCGCGAAGATTCGCTTGCCTTCCCGGCTTGTGAGGAAGCCGACTTTCCGGCCGTCGGGCGATAGAACCGGGCTCTCAAATTCGGGTTCGAACGCGAATGCCTCGATGGGCGGCGGACTCGCGGACCACGCAGCCATCGATCCGGCGAGCGCGAGTGCAGCGACCGCCGCACGAAAGCAGTTGGCAATGCCTAACACGCGGCCTCCTTGGCGCGACCGGCACCGACACTGCCGGCGCCCTCGGTCAAGCTTAGCGCGAGATCAGCGAATGAGCGATTGCCAGAGTGCGCGCTGCGCCGTTCCGGGGCGAAACTCGCGCGCAACCGCCGCGTCAATTCCGAGCTCGTCGGCTACCGACTCCACAAGGCCCGGCGCGCAGATCTCAGGTGACAACCATTCCAGCGCAAGCAGATGGGACAGGTAAACGACTGCCGGCCCTTTGTCGTTCGTCGGAAATTCGCCGAAGCGACGCCATCCCATCACGAGCGACGCAACGCGCGGCGGCACACACCACCAGCGCAGCGCCCGTTCCCCGATCTGAATACTCTCAGCCGCGCAGACATCGGCACGCGACGGCGCATCAAGGCGTACGCCCGCCTCGTCTTCGCTCCGAGATAAGGCGGCAAGCGCAAGCGCATCGCCGATCCGATGCAATAGCGCAGCCGCGACGCAAGCACGCGCCTCTACGTCGAGCGCTTCAGCCACGCGCCGTGCACAGACCGCCGCCGCTAAGGTCTCCTGCCAGAGCGCCTGCAACTCTGTGGCACGACCTTCCGCGCTGAAAGCGGCGGTCTGGAGGGAATCGAGCTCCACCCGCTCCGGCAAGAGCGACCACGTTTCATAGCGACTGAAGTTCAGCGGCGCGGCGGGCAAGGCGCGCGCCTCGACGCTGAATCGGCGGGAGACCGCCGCTCGCGCCTCGAGGGCGCGTGCGTGGCCGGCGGGAGATGCAATAGGTCGATTAAACATAAGTTCGCGACGGCATACCCGAAGTACGCACAGCGAACGATCAGCCGGACATAAGAAGCATCGACGGGCAAACCGCCGATGTCCAGCAAGCCTTCCCAAAAACTAGAAGCGGTTACGAAATTCGCGCGCGGAGCGGGACCTCCGTCACGGCGGTGCGAGCGCCTGCTCCAAATCGGCGAGTAGATCGCCGAGATCCTCGAGCCCGATCGACAAGCGCACCGTCGCGGCGGTGACGCCCGCTCGTGCCGCTTGTTCCGGCGTGAATTCCTTGCTGCCCATCATCTGGGGCGCCATGACGAGCGACTCCGTCGAGCCGAGGCTCGCCGTGAGCGCGAACAACTGCAGCCGATCTGCCATGCGCGCTGCGGCATCGCTGCCGCCGCGCACACTGAGCGTCACCATGGTGCCGAACTCTTGCATTTGCTGGCGTGCCAGCGCGTGCTGCGGATGCGAGGCGAGTCCGGGATAGCGCACGTACTCGACCGCCGGATGTTGCTCTAACCACTCGGCCACGGCGGCGGCACGTGCGCATTGCTCACGGTATCGAATGTAGTACGTCTTCAGACCGCGCTGAATCAAGAACGCGGCGTGCGGATCGAGCAATGCACCTAACAACACGAATTCCGTTCGTATTGGATCGAGCAATTCCTTCCGACCGATCACAGCGCCGCCCATCACATCGCCTGCGCCCGACGCGTACTTCGTCAAGCTATGCACGAACAGATCGACATCGCAATCGCCATGCTGGTGAAATCCCGCGAACGTGTTATCGAGCACCGCGAGTGCACCATGTTTGTGGGCCAGGGTCACGATACGATCGATATCGGCAATCTTCAGCATCGGATTCGTCGGGCTCTCGAACATGACCAGGCGCGTCGGTCGCGTGGCCAACGTGCTCTCGAGCGACGCGAGATCCTCAATCGACAACAAGGTGTGGTCGACGCCGAAGCGCGCCAGAATCCGGCGCACGATGGCGCGCGTGGGTGCGTAGTTCTCCAGGAAAATGATGACGTGATCGCCCTGCTTCGTGAGCGCTAACAACACTTGCGCGATCGCATTCACGCCGGATGCCGACACGACGCAATCGTCGCGACCTTGCATCTCCGCAAGGGTGAGCTCGAGCTGGCGTGCTGTCGGATTCTGCACGCGCATGTAGAAGTAACCCGGCCGATCCCCGCGCAGCGAGCGCAGCGTCTCACCGACCGATTCGAATTCGTACTTGACGCTCTGATAGATCGGCGCAACCACCGGGCGATTGTCCGCTGGCGGCGCGACATCGGGCGGATGATTGACGCGCGTGGTTTTCTTCATAGGTCGAGCGTAAACCGATCGGCGTCCAAATGGGCTGGGAATCGCTCGCGAAACTCGCGCAATGCACCGAGATCGACCGTAGCGCGAACGATGCCCGGCACATCGGCTAACTCGGCCAGCGGCTTGCCGAAGTAGTCCAGCACGACGGAGTCGCCTGCGTGCTCAACACCATTGCCATCCGCGCCCACGCGATTGCAGCCAATGACGAAGGCTTGGTTCTCGATAGCCCGCGCTCGTAGTAGCTGCTGCCACGGGTAGCGGCGCACCGCTGGCCAATTCGCGACATACAACAGCACGTCGTAGCTGAACGATGTGCGACGCCGGCTCCACACTGGGAAGCGCAAGTCATAGCACACCAACGGCGCGATGCGTGCACCGCGCCACTCGACCAGCAACGTCTTGCAGCCTGCGGCGTAGTGCCGATGCTCTTCGGCCATACGAAACAAATGGCGCTTGTCGTAGTGCGCGACGGCCCCGTCCGGCGTCACCCACAGCAGTCGGTTGAAGAACTGCGTACCGACTTGCACCACGACGCTGCCCGTGATCGCCGCGTCGGCACGATTGGCCTCCTGCCGCAGCCACTCGACAGTCGCACCCTCCTCCGGCTCAGCCAGGGTCTCGGGCTCCATCGTAAAGCCCGTCGTGAACATTTCGGGCAGCACGATGACGTCGACGTTGCCGTGCAAAGGGCGCATGGACGCCGCGAAACTCGCGCGATTGCCGTCAGGGTCCTGCCATGCAAGCGGCGCTTGCAGCGCTGCGATACGCAGATTCATTTGATCACCGCCTGCCGATCCCGGCGCTCGCAGCCGCACGTAAACGCTCGACAGCCAACTCCAGCGTCTCGTCTCGTTTGGCGACGCACAGTCGGAGCCATTGCAGGCGCGGTGCGCGCGATTCGGATTGCGCGTAGAACGGCGATAAGGGGATGAGCGCCACGCCCGCTTCGGTGAGCAGACGTTCTGCAAACGTCACGTCATCGAGATCCGTCAATGCAGCGCAATTGAGCAATTGAAAGTAAGTCCCTTGCGCAGGTGGCAGCGTGAAGCCACTGTCGCGCAAACCCGCCACGACCACGTTGCGCTTGCGCTCGAAGAAGTCGCTGAGTCCACGCCACGCATCGGGCTTGCGAGCCAAGTAGCTCGCAATGCCCTGCTGCAGGGGCGCTGCAATACTGAACGTATTGAATTGATGAACCTTGCGAAACTCGCGCGTCAGCTCCGCCGACGCGACGATGTAGCCTACGCGCCAACCCGTGATGTGGAACGTTTTGCCGAACGAGAACACCGCGAGGCTGCGCTCGCCGAGTTCGGCATGCGCGAGCACCGATCGATGCCGCCCACCGTCGAACACGAGATGCTCGTAAACCTCATCCGCTAACACCAGAATCGGACGATTGCGAATCGCCTCAGCCAGCGTATCCAGATCTGCTGCGTCCCACACGATGCAAGCTGGATTGTGTGGGTTGTTAGTGATTACGAGTCGGGTCCGATCACTGAGAGAATCGCGGAACCGATCCCAATCCGGGCGGAACGCCGGCGGCGCAGCCGGAATGCGAATGCAGCGCGCGCCGGTCAGTGCCACGGCCGGCTCGTACGCATCGTACGCGGGATCGAAGCAGATCACCTCGTCACCCGGACGTACCAATGCCTGGATGGCGGAGTGCAAGGCTTCCGTCCCGCCGCACGTGATCGTGATCTCAGATTCCGGGCTCGGCGCGCATCCTTGCGTCTCCTGTAGCTTCCGAGCGATGGCCTCGCGCAGCGCGATCGAACCCTCCATCGGCGCGTACTGGTTATGGCCCTCCGCCATCGCAGTTGCGACACAGTCCGCCAGGGCAGCATCGATCGGGTAATCCGGAAACCCTTGCCCGACGTTGACGGCGCCGAGCTCGCGCGCACGGCGCGAGATCACCGTAAAGATCGTGGTCGGGATATCCGGGAGCTTGTGAGCGAAACGCATGCAGCTAGTTGTTAGCCGCCGCCATTTGCTCTTCGCGTTTACGCTTCTGCTCTTGGCGGCGCATATAAATGGCCGAGAGTATGACGCCCGTAGCGACGAGCAACACCATGATGGTTGCGAGTGCGTTCACTTCCGGACTGACGCCAAGGCGCACCTTCGAGAAGATCACCATCGGTAAGGTGTTCGACCCCGGCCCCGAGACGAACTGCGAGACGACCAAGTCGTCCCACGACAAAGTAAACGCTAACAACCAGCCCGACAGAATCGCCGGCATGATGAGCGGCACGGTGATCTGCATGAACACTTTAGCAGGCCGCGCGCCCAGATCGAGCGCAGCCTCTTCGAGCGAGTCGTCGAAGGTAGCAAGCCGTGACTGCACCACAACCGTGACGTACGCCATCGTGAAGGTGATGTGCGCGATCGTGATCGTCGACATGCCGCGGCCCCACTGGATGCCGAACATCGACATCAGCACTTGCTCGAGCGCCACGAACAGCAACAGCATCGACAAGCCCGTGATGACCTCGGGCATCACGAGCGGCGCGGTCGTCATGCCCGACAACAATGCACGCCCTTTGAACGGACCGAATCGCGCCAGCACGAGACCGGCCAAGGTACCGAGCACCACCGCGACCGTTGCAGACATCGCCGCCACTTGGATCGAAACCCATGCGGCGCCCATGATCTGGTCATTCTTGAACAGCGATACGTACCACTTCACGGTCGGTGAATTCACCGAATCCCACACCGTGACGAGCTTGGAATTGTTGAACGAGAAAAAAATCATCAACAAGATCGGCACGTACAGGAAGGCGAATCCCAACGCGAGTGCAGTCTTGCGAAACCAGTTACCGGACTTCATTTGTTCTTCGCCGCCAGTTCCTTTGCCTGGAACCGTTGGAAGATCATGATGGGCACGACCAGCAGTAACAACATGGCAATCGCCACCGCGCTCGCTTTCGGCCAATCACGATTCATGAAAAATTCATCGGACAACAACTTAGCGATCATCAACTGATCGGTGCGACCGAGCAGTGATGGAATCACGTACTCGCCCACTGCGGGAATGAAGACGAGCAAACAACCCGCAACGATCCCAGGAATCGACAAAGGCAAGGTGACCCGCAAGAACGTGCGGATCGGCCCCGCCCCAAGGTCCTGCGCTGCTTCGAGCAACGTTGGATCATGCTTCTCCAGATTGGAATACAGCGGCAAGATCATGAATGGTAGGTAGGAGTAGACGATGCCGATGTAGACCGCAAAGCTGGTGTTCATCATCGCGAGTGGCTCGTCGATGAGGCCTGTCCACATCAGTACGTTGTTGATCACGCCATCGTTCTTGAGGAGCCCGATCCATGCGTAGACACGCAGCAGGAACGACGTCCAAAAAGGCAGAATGATCAGCATCAAAAAGATATTTCGCGAGGTCGGCGAGGACTTCGAGATCGCGTAGGCCATCGGATAGCCGATGAGCAAGCAGAGCAAGGTCGAGATGGCTGCGACCTTGATGGAATAGATCCACGCGCTGACGTACAGCGGCTCGTTGAAGAGGAACTTGTAACTCTCGAAGACGAGCTTCAACTGTACGCCGCCGGTTTCGAGGAAGCGCAGCACTGGCTCGTAAGGCGGCCGCGACAGCGGCGCCCACTCGGCGAATGAGATCTTCAGGACAATGAGGAATGGCACCAAAAAGAACAGCAGCAGCCACAGATATGGCACTGCAATGACAAGGCGCTGCCCGGCCCAATTCTTTCGGATGTAGTGCGACCACCGCGGCGGGCCGAAGCGGAAAATCAGGTCCCACAACGGGCCCAAGCGCCCCGACACGAGGCGGTTGTTCATTCCTGACTGCGACGGACCGGCCACGCGTGACGACTAACTATTGAGTGACGATGACAGGACTAGAGGAGTGCCACGTCAGATAGACCGTCTCCTCCCACAGAATGCGCTCGTCGTCCGACAAACGCTCGATGTTCGGCAACGTCACACGCACCGTTTTGCCGGTCGCGATCTTGACGAGATAAGTGGAGACGTCGCCCATGTAGGCGATCTCCTTCACGACGCCTTTGACGAAGTTCTCCTTCGTGTCCACGGGCGGCGTGCGCAGGATGTTGATCTTCTCCGGTCGAATCGCCGCCCACACGGTCGCACCGGGTGCCGAGCTGATACCGTGGTCGACATATATGACCCCGCCGAGCTCCTCCGACTGAATGCGCACGCGATCTGGTAGATCCTCGATCAGTTGCCCTTCGAACATGTTCACCGAACCGATGAAATCGGCGACGAACTTCGACGTGGGGAACTCGTAGATCTCGGTCGGCGTACCCACTTGGACGATCTCACCACGATTCATGACGCCGATGCGGGACGCCAACGTCATTGCTTCCTCTTGATCGTGCGTGACAACGATGAAGGTGACGCCGAGTTGCTCTTGAATGTTGATCAGCTCGAACTGCGTATGCTCGCGCAGTTTCTTGTCGAGCGCGCCGAGCGGCTCGTCGAGCAGCAACAACTTGGGCCGCTTGACGAGTGCCCGCGCCAGCGCGACACGCTGACGCTGGCCACCCGAGAGCTGGTGCGGCTTGCGCGTCGCGAATTGCTTCAGGCGCACGATGTCGAGAATGTCCGAGACGCGACTTGCAATCTCCGTGCGGGGCAGCTTCTCTTGCTCCAAACCGAAGGCGATGTTGCGTTCCACGGTCATGTGGGGAAACAGCGCGTACGACTGGAACATCATGTTCACCGGCCGCTCGTACGGCGGGATATCCGCCATATCTTGCCCGTCGAGGAAAATTTGTCCGCTCGTGGGCACTTCGAACCCAGCCATCATGCGTAGCAAGGTGGACTTGCCGCAGCCTGACCCGCCTAACAAGCAGAAGATCTCGCCCTTATAGATCTTCAGTGAAACGTTGTTGACGGCGGTGAAGTCGCCGAATCGCTTCGTGATGTTCTCAAATCGAACGTACGGCTGCGCATGCGGATCGCGCCACGGTTCTAATTTTTTGTCGTTGCGCCCAGCCATACCTGCCCTGCTGTTGCTGCTGCCCCAGACGAAACGGCCGCCCCGAGGGGCGGCCGTTTGTGCTCGGACTTACTTGCCCGTGCGGAACCGTGTCCAGGTTCGCGTCAGGAGTTTGTTGAACTCAGCGCTCTCCGGCAGGTCTGGCACGAGCTTGGTCATCATCTCGGCCGTCGGGAAGATATTCGGATTGCCCTTCACGTCCTCAGACAGCATCGGCCATGAGGCCGCGTTGCTATTGGCGAAGCTGATGAAGTTGGAGTTCTTCGCCGCCACTTCGGCGCGCAGCATGTAATTGATGAAGAGGTGCGCGTTCTTCGGGTGCGGCGCATCCGCCGGGATCGCCATGTTGTCGAAGAACATCACGGCGCCTTCCTTCGGGATGTTGTACTTGATGACGATACCCTTGCCGGCCTCGACCGCGCGGTCGCGCGCCTGCAGCACGTCACCAGACCAACCCAACGCCAAGCAAATCTCGCCATTCGCGAGATCCTCGATGTATTTCGACGAGTTGATCGTACGAATGTAGGGGCGAATCTGCATCAACAGCTTCTCGGCGGCCGCGAGGTCTTCCGGCGACTCACTGTTAGCATCCTTGCCGAGGTACACCAACGCGGTGCCAACGACCTCACTCGGCGCATCGAGCACTGACACGCCGCACTTGGCAAACTTCGAAATGACCTTCGGGTCGTAGAACATCGCGAAGCTGTCGACGGGCGCGTCCGGCATGATCTCTTTGATCTTGCCTTCGTTGTACGCAACACCCGACGTGCCCCACATGTAGTTCACGGCGTGCTCGTTGTTAGGATCGAACTGCGCCATGCGCTGCGTGATGCCCGGGTCGAGGTTCTTCAGGTTGTCGAGCTTCGACTTGTCGAGCTTCTGATAGAGGCCGAGATTGATCTGCCGCGCAAGGAACGAGGCGGACGGCACCACGACATCGTAACCCGTGCGGCCCGCGAGCAGCTTCGTCTCCAGCAGCTCGTTCGAGTCCATCACTTCGTAATTGACCTTGAGGCCGTACTCTTTTTCGAAGTCGGCGATGACCGACGCTTCGATGTAGTCCGACCAGTTCATGATGTTGACGACTTTCTCGTCATCGGTTTCCACCGCAGCCGTGGCCGGCGCATCGGTTGGCTTTGCATCGGTGGCCGCGGTATCCGCCGGCGGTTTCGACCCACCGCAAGCGACGAGCAGCAACGCTGCGGCAAAGGAATAAATGGCGTTACGCGTGGAAAGGCTCATGCGGCAGTGTCCCCTGTTGAAGTTTTGTCCTGCGGTGCGCCCTGGCACCAATTCAATATATAGCGCACGGCACGCGAACTGGAAAGCGACACGGAGCCTCGTCGGCCCCGTTTCGTTACTTCAAGCCTTCGGCACGCACCCAAGCGAGGGTTTCATCGAGCGAACGCACTACTTTGGCGATGAGCTCGTCAATTTCGGTGCGCGAGATCACGAGCGGGGGCGCCACGAACAGCGTGTCTTTGACAGCACGCATCACGAGCCCGTTCTCCGTGCAGCGACTGCGCATCTTCATGCCGACGTCGCCGCGTGGCTCGAAGAAGCGTCGCGGGGACTTTTGCGGGACCAGTTCAATCGCCGCAAGCAAGCCCACGCAGCGCGCTTCGCCCACTAACGGGTGATCGGCCAGCTCACGCCAGCGTTGCGCCAAATACGGCGCCGCCTCCGTGCGCACGCGCTCGACGAGGTTCTCGCGACGGAAAATCGCGAGATTGGCCAAGGCGACCGCACAGGCGACCGGATGCCCCGAATAGGTGAATCCATGAAAAAACTCACCGCCTTTGTCGATCAGGACTTTCGCGACGCGATCGCTCACCATCAAGCCGCCGATCGGCTGGTAACCCGACGACAATGCCTTTGCCATGGTGAGGAAATCGGGGCGGGTACCGTAGTGCTCGCAGCCGAACCAGCGCCCAGTGCGCCCGAAGCCGCAAATCACTTCGTCCGACGCCAGCAGGATGCCGTATTGGTCGCAGATCTTTTGGATCTCCGGCCAGTATGTTTCCGGCGGAATGATCAAGCCTCCCGCCCCCTGCACAGGCTCCGCGATGAACGCAGCCACACGATGCGCACCCAGCTCTTCGATCTTCTCGGCTAGCGCGCGTGCCGCCTTCTTGCCGTATTCGGCGGGCGTGAGGTCGCCGCCATTCTCGTACCAATACGGCTGCTCGATATGGACGATACCGGGAATCGGCAGACCGCCTTGTTCGTGCATCGGCTTCATGCCACCGAGCGACGCGCCGGCTACCGTGCTGCCGTGGTAGCCGTTCCAGCGCGAGATGATGATGTTGCGCTCGGGTTGATCTAACAACTGCCAATAGCGCCGCACTGCGCGCAGCAACGTATCGTTCGATTCGCTGCCCGACCCGGTGAAAAACACGTGATTGAATTGCGGCGGCGTCACGTCGGCCAATACTTTGGCGAGCTCGATCGCAGGCGGCGTCGCGCACTGGAAGAAGTTGTTGTAGTACGGCAGTTCCAGCATCTGTTGATAGGCGGCGTCCGCCAGCTCTTTGCGGCCGTAGCCAATCGCGACGCACCACAGCCCCGACATGCCGTCGAGAATTTGCTGGCCCTCAGACGTATAGATGTAGACGCCCTCGGCGCGGGTAATGATGCGCGAGCCCTGCGCCGCCAGTTGCTTGTAGTCCGTGAACGGATGCAAGTAATGCGCGGCGTCGAGCGCCTGCCAATCGCGCGTGCTGCGCTGTCCATCGGTCGCCACGATGCGATCCCCTATTGCTGTAGTAGTTAGATGCCGACGCTCAGACGTTGAGTAGCAAGTGCTCGCGCTCCCAACTCGAGATCACCTTCAAGAACACCTCGTACTCCGCTTCCTTGACGATCGTATAGGCTGCGACGAACGGATCGCCGAACAGCTTCACGAGTGGCTCACAACCGCGCAGCTTACGAATGGCCTCATCGAGCGAGCGTGGCAGCGCGAACGGCAGATCGTGTGCGCTGCCCGTGATGGGCTCCGTCGGCTGCAGTCCTTGCACCATACCGAGATAGCCGCAGGCGAGTGACGTCGCGATCGCGATGTAAGGATTGGCATCGGCACCCGCCAAGCGATTCTCGACACGGCGAGCATCAGGGCCCGATGACGGCACACGCAAGCCTGCCGTGCGATTGTCGTATCCCCACTGCACATTGATGGGCGCCAATTGAAAGCGCGAAATGCGGCGATACGAATTCACGTTCGGTGCTAACAGCGACATAGCCTCAGGCAGATAGCGTTGCAGCCCCGCAATGTGCGAGAAGAACAGCTGCGACGGCGAGCCATCCGCATTCGAGAAAATGTTCTTGCGCGTCTTCGTATCGACGATGCTTTGGTGAATGTGCATCGCGCTGCCGGGCTCTTTGGCATGCGGCTTCGCCATGAACGTAGCGTACATCTTGTGCCGCAGTGCCGCCTCGCGCGCGGTGCGCTTGAAGAGGAACGCTTGGTCCGCCAAGTCGAGCGCATTACCGTGCAACAGATTGATTTCCATCTGCGCTGCGCCGTCTTCATGGATCAGCGTATCGATCTCGATGTCCTGGTCCTCGCAGAACTGATACATGTCGTCGAACAGCGGATCGAACTCGTTCACCGCTGCGATGCTGTAGGACTGACGACCCGGCTCTGCGCGGCCCGAGCGCCCCACGGGCGGCTTCAACTGGTAGTCCGCATCGATATTCGGTTCGACCAGATAGAACTCGAGTTCGGGAGCGACCACGGGCTCCCAACCGCGCTGCTCATACAAATCCAGCACGTTGCGCAACACCGTGCGCGGCGCCATCGCTACGCGACGCCCGTCCGCATAAAAGCAATCGTGGATCACTTGTGCGGTTGGCTCGGCCGCCCACGGCACGCGGCGCACGGTCTTCGGATCGGCCTTCAGCACGATGTCGATTTCGGCCGGGCTCATCGCCGCATCCGTTTCCGCAGGATAATCGCCCGTCACCGTTTGCAAGAAAATGCTCTCGGGCAAGCGCATGCCCTCGTCTTCCGCGAATTTCTCGGCTGGCATGATCTTGCCGCGCGCGATGCCGGCCATGTCGGGAATGATGGCCTCGACTTCTGAAATGCCGTGGTCGCGCAAGAATTGTCGAATCTCTGATGCCATAACTACCTACTTTCTGCTCGTTCGCGTGCAGCGCGACCGAAGGCCGCGAACAACCCACGCGAGAATGAATTGGTGAGCACCCGCCACTCCGGATGCCACTGTACGGCCATCGCGAACTGCGGCGCGGACTTCACGTGAAAGGCTTCGATGAGCCCATCGGGCGCCCGTGCGTCGACGACGAGATCGTCGCCCAAGCGCTGCACGCCTTGCGAATGCAGCGAGTTCACGCGCGGCCGCTCTTCACCCGCCATGGCGCGCATCTCGCTCGAACGCTCGAGGATGACCTCATGAGCCGGCGCGTACTGCACGTCGAGCGGTTGTGCAGGATCTTCGCGGTGATCGAGGTAACCAGTCTGCTCGTGAACCTTCTGATAAAGCGTGCCGCCGAAGGCCACGTTCATTTCTTGAAATCCGCGACACACGCCGAGGATCGGCACGCCGCTCGCCACCGCCGCCGGGATCAGTGGCAGCGTGGTCGCGTCGCGGTGCGGGTCGTGCCACGTACCCGGGTCGCTCGGGGGGCCTGCGTAGTGACGCGGCTCGACATTGGACGGGCTGCCCGTGAAGAAAATCCCATCGACGCGCGCCAGCAACTCATCGAGGTCGAGTTGGGGCTCGATCACCGGAATCACCAACGGCACGGCGTCGGCAGCGCGCGCGATCGCGTCGATGTATTTCTCGCCCACCGCGTGGAATGGGTGGGGCCCGATCATGCGTCGATCGGCTGGTATTCCAATGACTGGTCGATGCTTGGACATGGTGGCAGCTCATCGCGGCCGGTGTTTAATTTAATTGACACGGGGGCACCGCAGCCCACGCACAGAGTGATTACACCACAGTCGGAGCATCCTTGGCGTGGGTCCCGCGCACGCCCTCGAAAGCCGCAATGAGGCCGCAATGGGCCTTGTGCATTGCAGCATCGGTTTGCAGGGAGCCCCCTAGCAAGCTTATTCTGCTCGGGGTGCCCCGCGATTCGGGTGTCCAAAAATACTAAACACCTTGGGGTGCCAACATGTCTTCCGTCGCCGAACTCGAGCGCTTCCTCGCGACCTATCCGCGCACGCGATTCTTCGACGTGTTCTTGAGCGACTTGAACACCGTAGAGCGCGGCAAACGCATCGATCGCGCCTCCATGACAGGCATTTTCGAACGCGGCATGTTGCTCCCGGGTTCGATGTTCGCGCTTGATGTGTTGGGAGGCACGGTCCAAGCGACGGGGCTGGGCTTCGAGGATGGTGACGCGGATCGGCCGTGTCTCCCCATCGCGGGATCACTCGTTCCGGTGCCGTGGCTGACCGACGATGTCGCCCAGGTGCAAGTGACGATGCACGAGCGCGATGGCCAACCGTTCTTTGGCGATCCGCGCCACTTGCTAACAACCGTGCTCGAACGCTTCCAGCCACTTGGCTTGCGGCCCGTCGTGGCGCTCGAGTTCGAATTCTACTTCGTCGATCAGGAGCGTGCCGAGGGTGGCCTGCCGCAGCCGCCGCGCTCACCGATCAATGGCCGCCGCGAATTTCGCACGCAGATCAATTCCATGTCCGACTTGAACGAATATTCGGCCGTGCTCGCGGAGATCGATAGCACCTGCCATACACAAGCGGTACCGGCAACGACCGCGTTGGCGGAGTACGGCCCCGGGCAGTTCGAAGTGAATCTGCAGCACACGACCGATGTGCTCGCGGCGTGCGATCAGGCTTTGCGTTTCAAGCGCATCGTCAAGTGTGTCGCTCGCAAGCACGGTCTCGACGCGACGTTTCTCGCCAAGCCCTACCGCGATATGGCCGGCAGCGGGCTACACATTCATGTCAGCGCCCTCGATGCCGCAGGCCGTAACATCTTTGCGTGCGACGACCCGACGACGCATACACCGCTGCTGCACGCCATCGCCGGAACGCTGGTGACACTCCCCGCAGGCGTGGCACTGTGCGCGCCGGGACCTAACTCGTATCGACGCTTTCGTCCAGAAGCCTATGTTCCGATGCAAGCGTCTTGGTCGATCAACAATCGCAGCGCTGCGATCCGGATTCCCGTCAGCGATGCGGCCAATCGGCGCATTGAGCACCGCCTCGCGGGGGCCGATGCTAATCCCTACCTCGTCATGGCGTGGGTGCTCGCAGGCATTCACTGCGGACTCACGCAGCGCTTGCCAGCGCCGCCCGCGCTCACCGGCAACGCCTACACGCAAGGCGGTGAGCCGTTACCGACGCAATGGGACACGGCGATCGAGCGCTTCGCGAGCAGCCCGCAGGCGCTCGAGTATTTTGGGCCGCGCTTCACCCACCTTTACTCGACCGTCAAACGCGGCGAAATGGCCGAATTCACTAGCTATATCACGTCGACCGAAATGCAGTGGTACCTCGGTCCTTTGTGAGCGCAGCGCAAGAGCTCACGGCTTATGTCTGAATTGACTAACTACTACCTTGCCTCGGATCCGGTCGCACCAACGCACCCGGCGCTCGCGGGTGACACGACAGCAGACGTCTGCGTCCTCGGCGGTGGCATCGCCGGCTGCTCCACCGCGTTACACCTCGCGGAGCGTGGCTATCGAGTTGTGCTGCTCGAGGCGGAGCGCATCGGCTTCGGTGCCTCCGGGCGTAGCGGCGCGCAGGCGATCTTCGGCTACGCCTGCGGTCAAGCCAAGCTCGAGAACCAAGTGGGCAAGGCTGCGGCGCGCGCCATGTGGGACATCTCGATTGAGGGCCTCGCGTTGTTGCGCGAGCGGATTGCCCGGCATTCGATCGACTGCGATTACGTTGCCGGCCAGATGCACGTCGCAATCAAGCCGCGGCACGAAGCGGAACTGCGCGCCGAGGTCGCCGAGTTACAGGATCGCTACGACTACCGGAGCGTGCGCTACGTGGAGCACGCAGAGACACGCGCGACGATTGCGAGTCAGCGTTACAGCGGCGCCCTGTTCGATTCCAACAGCGGCCACTTGCATCCGCTCAAGTATACGCGCGGCCTCGCGCGCGCCGCTGTTGCTGCCGGCGCGACGCTGCATGAACACTCGCGCGTGCTTGCCATCGAGCCCGGGCGCGACGCCAACGCGCCCTCGCGCGTACGCACGGCACACGGCACCGTCACGGCTCGCTACGTCGCAATCTGTGGCAATGCGCTGCTCGGCACGGTCGTGCCAGAACTCGCCCGCAAGATCATGGCCGTCGGCACCTATATCGTCGCAACTCGACCGCTTGGTGCGGAGCGCGCCACGGCGCTGATCACTAACAACGCGGCGGTCACCGACATCAACTGGGTGCTCGACTACTTTCGCCGCACCGCCGACCACCGATTGTTGTTTGGCGGCCGTGTGAGTTACTCGGGGCTCGATCCCTTCAACACGGCACATGCAACCCGTGCGCGCATGCTGGCGGTATTCCCGCAGTTGAGCGACATCGAAATCGAGTATTCGTGGGGTGGCTATGTAGACATCACGCTGAGCCGCGCACCGCATTTCGGTCGCTTGGCGCCCAACGTGTACTTCCTGCAAGGCTTCTCCGGCCACGGCATCGTACTCACCGGAATTGCGGGCAAACTCATCGCCGATGCGGTCGCGGGCACCGCCGAGCGCTTCGATCTATTCACCCGACTCTCGCACGCCGACTTTCCGGGCGGCATGGCCCTCAGGCGCCCGGCGCTCGTGCTTGCCATGTTGTACTACCGACTGCGCGACTTACTGTAGCAGCGCTCAGTACACTTCAAACAAGCCTGCAGCGCCCATGCCACCCGCGATGCACATCGTCGCGACCACGTATTTCACGCCACGACGCTTACCTTCGATCAGCGCGTGCCCGACGAGGCGCGCGCCGGACATACCGTACGGATGACCGAGCGCGATCGCGCCGCCATTGACATTGAGCCGCTCGTCCGGGATGCCGAGCCGGTCGCGGCAATACAGCACTTGGACCGCGAAAGCCTCGTTGAGCTCCCACAAGCCGATGTCGTCGATCTTGAGCCCTGCCTTCGCTAACAACTTGGGGATGGCGAATACGGGGCCGATACCCATCTCATCGGGCTCGCAACCGGCGATAGCAAACTGCACGAATCGGCCTAACGGCTGCAACCCGCGTTGCTCGGCCAGCTTGGCGTTCATGACGACGGCTGCAGACGCCCCGTCGGAGAACTGGCTAGCGTTGCCCGCAGCGATCACGCCGCCGGGCACAGCGCTGCGAATCTTGGCGACGGCCTCGTACGTGGTATCAGCGCGAATGCCTTCATCCTGCGCCAGCGTGACAGTGCGCGTGGAGAGCTGCCCCGTATCTTTGTCGGCGACACCTGCGCGCACCGTAATGGGTACGATTTCGGCATCGAACTTACCCGCGGCTTGTGCAGCGGCTGCGCGCTGTTGGCTGCGCGCACCGTACTCGTCTTGGCGCTCGCGCGCGATTTGATAGCGCTTCGCGACGTTTTCCGCAGTATCGAGCATCGACCAGTACAGCGTCGGCTTGTGCTCCTCGAGCCATGCCTCCTTCAACATGTGCGAATTGTGTTTATCGTTCTGCACGCAGGAGATGGATTCGAGCCCGCCCGCCACGAGGACATCGGCCTCGCCCGTCATCACTCGCTGAGACGCGATCGCAATCGTCTGCAATCCTGATGAACAGAATCGATTCAAGGTCATACCGGATACGGTGACCGGACAACCCGCCCGCAGTGCCGCTTGCCGCGCGATGTTCATGCCCGTCGCACCCTCGGGGTGGGCACAGCCTAACAAGACGTCTTCGACCTCGCCGGCATCGATCTTGGCTCGCGCAATCGCGGCTTGCACCACGTGGCCGCCCAGTGTCGCGCCGTGTGTGAGATTGAGCGCGCCTTTCCACGATTTCGCGAGCGCGGTGCGTGCAGTAGAGACAATGACAGCATCGATCATGAGCGACTCCGACGATTCGGCGAAACACGCACAGGCTTGCGAGGCGCGCGTTTGGCGCGTGTGGCTGGGCGCGCACTCGACTTGCGACTGGCTTTGCGAGGTGCCTGTGCACGCACAGGTGCTGTTCGCGTTGCGGGTGCTTGGCTCGCAGCAGCGAACGAACCCGCGGCAACGGCACGCAGCAGCAATGGCGCCGGACGCCAGAATGCGCGATCGCCATGCGGGTTGTTAGCAAAGTCGCGCATCCGTCGCACGACATTGAACAAGCCTTGCGCTTCGGCGTAGAACATCGGCCCGCCGCGGTAGACGGGGAAGCCGTAGCCGGTGAGGTAGACGATGTCGATGTCCGATGCGCGCTGCGCGATACCTTCGTCGAGCAACTGCGCGCCCTCGTTGACAAGCGAGTAGATCAAGCGCTCCGCGATTTCGGTCGCGCCGATCTTGCGCGGCGTGATCCCGAGCGCCTTGCGCTCGGCGGCGATCAGTTCATCGACAATCGGATCGGGGAGCGCGTCGCGCCGCCCGGGTTCGTAGCGGTACCAACCAGCGCCGGTCTTTTGTCCGAAGCGGCCGAGCTCGCATAGCTTGTCGGCAATCTTCGAGTACTTGAGCTTGGGATATTCGACATAGCGTCGCTTGCGTATATGCCACCCGATGTCATTGCCCGCGAGGTCAGACATACGGAATGGACCCATGGCAAAGCCCAGCTTCTCGACGGCACTGTCGATCTGTTGCGGCGACGCGCCCTCTTCCAGCAAGAAAAACGCTTGGCGCGAATACTGTTCGATCATGCGATTGCCAATAAAGCCATCGCAGACACCGGAGACGACCGCGGTCTTGCCGATCGTCTTCGCCACGCTCATCACCGTGGCGAGCACATCTTTACCGGTGGCTTTACCTCGCACGACCTCGAGCAGCTTCATCACATTCGCAGGACTGAAGAAATGCATGCCCACGACGTCTTGTGGGCGTTTGGTGAAACGTGCGATTTGATCCACGTCGAGTGTCGATGTGTTGCTTGCCAGAATCGCACCGCGCTTCATCACCGCATCGAGTTGGCGAAACACTTTTTCCTTGACCGACATATCTTCGAAGACCGCTTCGATGACGAGGTCGGCTTGAGCAATGTCCTCGTAGCGCAGCGTTGGCTTGATCAGCGCCATGCGCTCGGCAGCTTGCGCCGCCGTGAGTTTGCCGCGCTTCACGCTGCCGTCGTAGTTCTTGGCGATCGTCGCAACTCCGCGATCCAAGGCTTCCTGCTTGACCTCGAGCAGGTACACCGGGACGCCGACATTGGCGAAATTCATCGCGATGCCGCCACCCATCGTGCCCGCACCGATCACCGCGACGTGCTTCACTTTGCGCTGCGGCGTCGACTCCGGCACGTCGGGAATCTTGCTAGCCGCACGTTCGGCGAAGAAGGCGTAGCGCAACGCTTTCGACTCTGCGGTGCTCATCAGTTCGCGGAAGATGGCGTTCTCGGTCGCGAGACCTGCATCGAATGGTTGCGTGACCGACGCCGCGACAGCATCGATGCAGCGCACCGGCGCTGGCATCCCGCGTGAGACGGCTGCCGCAGCCGTGCGCGCGAAATGCAAGAAGGCGTCCGCTTGTGGGTAGAGCACTTTGCGATCACGCGCCAAGCGTCCAGGACGCTGCGCCGCGATCACTTTGTCAGCAAACGCCACGGCAGCGCAGCGGAGCTCGCCCGACACGATCTCATCAAATAACTCCGTGCCTTTAAACATACTTGCCGGCACCGCGGAGCCCGATGCGATCAAGTTCACGGCAGGCTCGAGGCCAACGAGCCTTGGGAACCGCTGCGTGCCGCCAGCCCCAGGCACCAAGCCGAGCTTCACTTCGGGAAACGCGATCTTCGCGTCAGCCGTCGCAATGCGAAAATGGCAGCCGAGCGCAAGTTCGAGCCCACCACCCATGCATGCGCCGCTGATGGCTGCGATGACAGGCTTGTGACACGCCTCAACCGCGGCGATCACGGTGTGTAGCGTGGGTTCCGCGCTCACTTTGGGTGTGTCGAATTCCTTGATGTCGGCACCGCTCGAAAAAGCGCGCTCGGATCCGATCAATACGATCGCGCGCACGTTTCGGTCGGCGTTCGCGCGATCCAAGCCCGCGACGATGGCGAGGCGCAGCTCGTGCGCGAGACTGTTCAGCGGCGGATTGGCTAAAGTGATGACCGCAACGGCCCCATTGCGGCGATAATTGGCAAGTGTCACGCGTGAGTTCCTATGTCCTGTAATCGAGTCAGCCAGAATCCACGCGCGAAGCGTACACGTTTCGCCGCTGATTCGTCATCGGCAGCCCTAGCGCCGCGCGTGAGGCACGAATGTTCGAATTGACGCCCTATTTGGCCGCGCTGGGTGTGCTCGTCGCGGCGGCCACCGTGCTCTGGGCCGTGAGCGTGCCGCTCAAGAATGTCGCCATCGTCGATAGTTTGTGGTCGTTGATGTTTGCGATGGCCGCCGGCACCTATGCTGTGCTCGTCACGGCACCCGGTCCGCGAACGACATTGATCCTGGTGCTCGTGCTCCTGTGGGCACTGCGCCTCGCGGGCTACATCACGCTGCGTAATCTCGGCCATGGCGAGGATCGACGCTACCAAGCGATTCGCGCGCGCAATGAGCCGAACTTCGCGTTCAAGAGCTTGTACTTGGTATTCTGGTTTCAGGCAGCGCTCGCGTGGATCATTTCGTTGCCATTGTTAGGCGCGATCGCGAGCCCCGCCCCGCTCGGCTGGCTCGATTATCTGGGCGTGTCGGTTTGGTTGATCGGCTTCATTTTCGAAGCCGGTGGCGATTGGCAACTCGCGCGGTTCAAACGAGACCCGGCTAACGCCGGCAAGGTGATGGACCGCGGCTTCTGGCGTTACACGCGCCACCCTAACTACTTCGGCGACTTCAGCGTGTGGTGGGGCTTCTTCTTGATCGCGCTATCTGCCGGTGCTTGGTGGAGCGTCATCGGCCCGCTCATCATGTCGACGCTGCTAATGAAGGTATCGGGCGTCGGCTTGCTCGAGAAGGACATCGGCGAACGCCGTCCGAAGTACGCTGACTACATTCGCCGTACAAACGCGTTTTTTCCTTGGTTCCCGCGCGCCTGAATCGCGCACTTGATCGGAGACTCCCATGCTAACGACATCCAAATCATCCGTTGTTTGCTGCGCCGCTTTGGCGTGGCTCGTCGTGTCTGCCAGCGTGCGCGCGCAAGAAGTTCGTGCCGTCACGATCGCCGAGGGTGTGCGGATGGGTTGGGCGGTGGCGTTCCTGCCCAACGGCCGGTTTCTGGTCACGGAGCGTCCCGGCGCCATTCGCGTCATCGAAGCGAACGGCAAGATCGGTGCGCCCATCGCCGGGGTGCCCGCCGTCGACTACGGCGGTCAAGGCGGCCTGCTCGATTTGATCACGGACAGCGAGTTTGCGAAGAACCGCACGATCTACTTTTGCTTCAGCGAGAAAGGCGATGGCGGCAATAGCACCGCGCTGGCGCGCGCCAAGCTCACTAACGACTCGCGCGCGCTGACCGACGTCAAAGTGATCTTCCGACAGTTACCCAAGGTGGCGAGTCGACATCATTTCGGATGCCGCATTGTCGAAGCGCGTGATGGCCATTTGTTCTTGACGCTCGGCGAGCGCTACCAGCGGATGCAAGAGTCGCAAACTCTCGACAACCACCACGGCAAAGTGGTCCGCATCGGGAAAGATGGCAGCGTCCCGCGCGACAATCCGTTCGTCGGCCGTGCTGGCGCGCGGCCCGAGATTTGGAGTCTTGGCCATCGCAATTCGCAAGGCGCGGCGCTCGACGGCGCCGGTCGTCTATGGACGCACGAACACGGTCCGCAAGGCGGCGATGAGCTCAATCGCCCCGAAGCCGGCAAGAATTACGGCTGGCCAATCATCACCTACGGCGAGAACTACGGCGGCGGCAAGATTGGTGATGGCATCACTGAGAAGGCCGGACTGGAGCAGCCCGTGAAGTACTGGGTGCCGTCAATTGCAACTTCTGGCCTCGCGTTCATCACGAGCGACCGCTACGGACCGCAATTCAAAAACAGCTTCGTCATTGGGTCACTGAAGTTTCGCTACGTGACCCGAGTGCCACTCGAGGGTGACAAAGCTGGCGCCGAGCAGCGCGTTATCGATCTCGGCCAACGCGTCCGCGACATTCGACAAGGCCCTGACGGGCTGCTCTATGTGTTGACCGAAGATCAGCGCGGCAAGCTCGTGCGACTCGAGCCGGCAGGCTAACGAGCACGGATCTCGTAGCACTGGTGGATTTTGGCATTGCGCGCGAAATCGCGTGGCAACGTTTCGCGTGAGATGTCGCGCGTTGCGTAGCGCTCGGCCAACGCCGGATCGAATTTGAAGCGCTGTGCATTGGTCGAAAACACTAACAGGCCGGCGGGCGCAAGGAGCGCCATGCACCGGTCGACGAGTTCCGCATGGTCGCGCTGCACGTCGTGCACATCGACCATCCGCTTCGAGTTTGAGAATGTTGGCGGATCGAGGAAGATCACGTCGTAACGAACCCGAGCGGCGACGGCCTCCTTGAGCCACGCGATGCAGTCGGCTTGGACGAACTCGTGCTCGCGCCCTGAGAAGCCGTTGACGGCTAAGTTGCGCCGCGCCCAATCGAGATACGTCGCCGACATGTCGACGGTGGTGGTCGAACGAGCGCGGCCCGCCGCGGCATATACCGTCGCGCTGCCGGTATAAGCGAACAGATTCAGAAAACGCGCGCTGTCGGCATGCTCGCGCAACCGGGCGCGCGTGATGCGATGGTCGAGAAACAATCCTGTGTCCAGATAGTCCGTGAAGTTCACCCAGAAGCGTAAGCCGCCCTCGGCGACCAACCAGAACTGCGCCGCCTCGCCGAGCTTTTGGTATTGCTCCCCGCGCGTTGTGCGGCGACGCATACGCAAATGGATTTGTTCGGCGGGAACGCCTAGCGTGCCCGGAATCGCGGCGAGTGCCTCGTTGCGCCGTCGCTGTACGGCCTCGGCATCGATCGTGCGCGGCGCGGCGTACTCCTGCACATAAATCCAAACGCGGTCGCTATCTGCTTGTTGGTAGCGATCGATCGCAAAGGAATACTCCGGCATATCGGCATCGTACAAGCGATAGCACGTCACGCCCTCTTTCTCCGCCCAGCTACGCAACGCCTTCGCATTCTTCGCCAGGCGATTGCCAAACATCTTCGCGCCCGCGCTATCCGCCAGCGACACGTCGATACGTGCGCTGCGCGACTTGTGCAGCAGGTTCTTAACCTCGGCCGGCGTCACGTGAATGCGTAACAGACGACACTCGAGAGCGCCATTCCAAACAGTGTGCACGCGCTCAGCGCGCAAACCGAGTTCAAGTCCGAGGTCCGCCGAGCCTGCCAAGATCGCCGCATGCCAACCCTCGAACCGCTCGCGCAGTGCGGTGCCGAGTTCGCGCATCAGTGCGCGGGCACCGTCGCGATCTTCGAGCCGTACGCCGTAGGGCGGGTTGGTCGCGAGCCAGCCCGGCGTAGTGCCGAGCGGCCGCGCCTCCGCGACCGAGCCGCGCTCGAATTGCAACTCGCCATCGAAGCCCGCGCGCGCGGCATTCGCGCGTGCCGTTTCGATCGCACGCGCGTCAACATCGAGTCCGCGTATCGTCTGCGCCAAAGGCCGCTCCGCAGCAAGCGCTGCGTCCTTGACTCGTTGCCACAGACTGGCGTCGTGCCCGCGCCACCCGAAGAAGCCGAAGTAATGACGCCGCGAACCCGGCGCACGATTCGCGGCAATCAGCGCCGCCTCGATGACGAGCGTGCCGGAGCCGCACATCGGATCGAGGAACTCCACGCCTTGCGCGGCGGCGTCCGGCCACCCCGCTCGCACTAACAACCCCGCCGCAAGGTTCTCGCGCAGCGGCGCCTCGCCGGCCTCGCTGCGATAGCCGCGTCGATGCAAGCCTTCGCCCGACAGGTCAATTGAAACGGTAATCTTGGTCGCGTTGGCGTGCGCGTGCACTCGCACTGCCGGTCGCTCGGGTGCGATGTGCGGTCGCGCACCCGTCGCGTCGCGTAACTGATCGCAGATTGCGTCCTTCAAGCGCAACGCACCGAAGCGCGAGTGCGTGATGGACGGGTGCTTGCCGGTAAAGTCGCACGCGAGCGTGCGCGCAGGATCGATGTGCTGCTGCCAATCGATGCGGCGAGCGGCCGCATAGAACGCCGCTTCGTCGCCCGCGATGAACTCGTCGACGACCCAAAACACACGGCTCGCCACTCGGGACTCGAGGCAAGCGCGATACGCCGTGTCGAGCGTACCTTCGAATTCGACGCCGACCGCGCGTTCACGTACGTTCTGTGCGCCGAAGGATTGCAGCTCGCGAACCAACAGATCTGCAAAACCGCGCGGCGCGCTGGCGACCAAGCGTTGCAAGCCGCTCATAGTTCGTCGACGCGCGGCAGCGGCATGATGCGATAACGCGAGTTTTGCAGCGCACGCGTCAAGATCCGATACGTGTCGATATCAAACTCCGCGGGACGCAGCCGCGGCAACGCCGCCGGATCGACGCCCGCGTCATCGGCATCGAGGGTATCGAGGTGTTGCCAATCCTCGAGGATGTGCAGTTGACGACGTCCGTCCGATGCGACCTCTGCGACCGCCACGGCGCCGCGATACGGCCACCGCTTCAATTGCTCGCGCATCAGCCCCATCTTTACGCGCGCCAGATGGCGCTCGCGCGGCTCCCGCCCGACGCAGGCACCCGCGCAGCGACCCACCTGATGACCGAAGCAGGAGCCGGACCCACTCTCGAGCCCTAACACCTTGAGACACCAGTGCTGCTCGCGGGCGAGCGATTCGAGCGCTTTGCGCGCATCGCGCTCACTGCGATAGGCACCAAAAGCAAAGCCCTGGCGCAATAGCGACCCCTCGATTGGCAACAGTCGTGGCGCGGTCCCACTATCGTCGATCACCCAGGTGAGCCGCTCACCGCCACCACGCAGGCGGCGGTTATAGACGGGTTGCAGCTCGCGGATCGTGCGTGCTTCGAGCAGCAATGCGCCGAGTTCACCCGCCGTTTCCTGCCACTCGATGCGCAGCGTCTGCGCGGCGAGACGTTGCGACTTGGCATCGCGCGTTGCACCGCGAAAATGGTCGAGCACGCGATCGCGCAAGTTGTCCGCCTTACCCACATAGATGAGTGCGTCCCCCTCGCCATAGAAGCGATACACGCCGGGCGCGTCCGGGAGCTCGTCCGGCAAGTCCGGCGACAACTGCGCCGGCAGCGTCGGGCGATGTGAGGCATTGCGCAAGGCCTCATCTAACACGTCGAGCGGCCACGCCGCTCGCAACTTGCCCCACAACTGCCACAGCGCGAGCGCGTCGGGCATCGCGCGGTGGCGGCCAGCCATCTGCAAATCATGGCGCGCGATGAGCGAATCCAAATTGTGCCGCGGCATCTCGGGATACAACTGCCGCGACAGCCGCACCGTACACGCCATCGGGCGGCGCCACTCGCGACCGATCGACTTGAACTCGCGCCGGATGAAGCCGTAGTCGAAGCGCGCGTTGTGCGCGATGAACAAGCGATCGGCAAGCCGCGCTTCGAGTTCGTCGGCTACTTCGCGGAAGCTGGGCGCATCCCGCACCATGTCGTTGTCGATTCCGGTCAATTGCTGTATCGACGGCGGGATGCTCGTGCCCGGGTTGACGAGCGTGCTCCATTCGAACTCGAGCTCGCCGCCCCGCGCCCCGATCACAGCGACCTCCGTGATGCGGTGGTACGCCGGATGACCGCCCGTCGTCTCGATATCGACGAATGCGACTGGCCCTTCTGCCAATGCAGTCGTTAGCTCAGATCGACCCACGTTGTCTTGAGCTCAGTGTATTTGTCGAAAGCGTGCAGCGACTTGTCGCGCCCGATACCGGATTGCTTGAAACCACCAAATGGAACCGTGATGTCGTCGGCGTCGTAGCAGTTCACGTACACCGTGCCGGCGCGCAATGCCTTGGCTGTGCGATGGGCGACCGTAATGTCGCGAGTCCACACCGCCGCTGCGAGCCCGTAGATCACGTTGTTAGCAATCTTGATGGCGTCCTCCGCATTGCGGAAGCTGATCGTCGCGAGCACGGGCCCAAAGATCTCCTCGTTCGCGATGCGCATGTCGGGCTGCACGCGGTCGAACACCGTGGGCTCGACGTAGTAACCGCCCGTCTCCTGACGCACGCGCTGCCCGCCGATGGCAACGGCAGCGCCTTCCCGTTTGCCGCTGTCGATGTACTCGAGCACCCGCTTCATCTGCACTTCGTCGACGATCGCACCGAGCTTCGTGTTGGGATCGAGCGGATCGCCCGGCCGCATCTTGCGCGCCACCGCGAGAATGCGCTCCAGCATCGCATCCTTGATCGTCTCCTCGACGATCAACCGCGATCCTGCCGAACACATTTCGCCTTGATTGAAGAAAATGCCATAGGCCGCGGCCGTGGCTGCTTTGTCGAGATCGGGATAATCTGCCATCACGATGTTCGGCGACTTGCCGCCGCACTCGAGCGACACGCGCTTCATGTTCGACTGCGCGGCGTACTGCATCACCATCTTGCCGGTCGCGGTGGAGCCCGTGAACGCGATGCAATCGACATCCATGTGCGAAGCGAGCGCTTTGCCCGCCGTGCCCCCAAACCCGGGAACGACGTTGAGCACGCCTTCTGGAATACCCGCTTCCATTGCAATCGCCGCGACACGCAGAGCCGTCAGCGGTGACTTCTCCGACGGCTTGATTACGAGCGAATTACCCGCGGCTAACACCGGGCCGATCTTCCAAGAGGCCATGAGCAGCGGGAAATTCCACGGGACAATCGCCCCGACCACGCCCATCGGCTCGCGCGTTATCGTGGCGAGCGCACCCGGGCCGGTCGGCGCCACTTCGTCGTAAATCTTGTCGACGGCTTCGGCATACCACTGGATGCACGCCGCGGCTGCCGGTATGTCGACCCTTAGACTGTCGGTGATGGGCTTCCCCATATCGAGCGTCTCGAGCAACGCGAGTTCCTCGCGATTCTTCAGCAGCAGCTCGGCGAATTTCTGCAGCACACGCTTGCGCGCCTTGGGAGCCATGTTGGCCCACGTGCCCTTGTCGAACGCGGCGCGTGCCGCAGCGACCGCCGCGTCGATATCGCGAGCATCGCCTGCCGCGACCTTGCCTAACAACTGGCCGGTAGCCGGATTGATGTTGTCGAACGTTGACCCGTCGCCTGCCGGCACGGACTTACCGGCAATGAACGCTTGCGAGGGCAACGACAGCGCGGCGGCACGCTCGTGCCAATTTGGAGTGGGACTCTGCGACATGGGAACCTCGAAAAGCGAAGCCACCCTCAAAACGTGGGTGGCGTGGAAGCACTAATGATCTCACACACCTCGCGGCCGACGTTGCGGAAGCGATGTGGGAGCGCGCTCGAGAAATAATAGGCATCACCAGGCCCGAGCACGCGCGTCTGCCCGCCGACCGTGAGCTCGACTCGCCCGCGCACCACGACGCCCGCCTCCTCACCGCGGTGGGAGATCATTTCCTCGCCGGTGGCCGCGCCAGGCTGGTAGCGCTCGTGCAGTACAGTGAGTTGTCGCGCAGGTCGTTGGGCTGCAACAAGCCGCAACGATGCGGAGTCGTTGCCGAGCTCGACCAGTTCTTCTCGGCCGAAAAACACTTGCGGTGCGGCGTCGACATCGAGCGTAAAAAACTCGGCGAGCGAGAGCGGCACGCCATCAAGCACTTTCTTTAGCGAGCCGACCGATGGGCTCACGCGATTCTGCTCGATGAGCGAAATGAGCCCGTTCGTAACGCCGGCGCGCCGCGCAAGCTCGCGTTGTGACAATGCGTGCAGTTCCCGCACGTGCTTCAAGCGAGCGCCCACATCGAGCGACTGGAGCGTGGCCATATGTCTAATATCCTAAACAACGACCGCCCAATATTCCGCAGCATTCCCTCGGTCTGTCAATTTTCTTTATCATCCCGCGCAGCACCGGGAGACACCATGGCTACACAACCCAGCCTCGACGCCTATTGGATGCCGTTCACGGCCAATCGTCATTTCAAAGACAAGCCACGCCTGCTCGCACGCGCCGCGGGCATGTACTACCACACGCATGATGGCCGACAGATTCTGGATGGTGTTGCGGGTTTGTGGTGCGTCAACGCTGGGCACGGCCGACGCGAAATCACCGAGGCCGTCGCGCGACAGCTCGACACGATGGACTATGCCCCACCGTTCCAAATGGGTCACGCGGCCGCGTTCGAGCTGGCTAACAAGTTGGTCGAGATCGGGCCGCCTGGGCTCGGGCACGTTTTCTACACGAACTCCGGTTCGGAGTCGGTCGACACGGCACTCAAGATTGCACTGGCTTACCACCGCGTACGCGGCGACGGCGCGCGCACTCGATTGATCGGCCGCGAGCGCGGTTACCACGGCGTGGGCTTCGGCGGCATCTCGGTCGGCGGCATGGTGGCCAATCGCAAGATGTGGTCGGCCAGCATGCTGCCGGGTGTCGATCACCTACCCCACACGCACGATCTCAAACGCAACGCCTTCTCGCGCGGACTTCCCGAGCACGGCGCGGAGCTGGCTAACGACTTGGAGCGGATCCTCGCACTGCATGACCCTAGCACCGTGGCGGCGGTGATCGTCGAGCCCATCGCAGGTTCGACCGGCGTACTGCTACCCCCCAAGGGCTATCTCGCGCGGCTGCGGGAATTGTGTACGCGGCACGGCATTTTGCTGATCTTCGACGAGGTCATCACCGGGTTCGGGCGCACCGGCGCACCATTTGCCGCGCAAGAGTTTGGCGTCACGCCCGACCTGATGACGGTGGCAAAGGGCCTGACGAACGGCGTGATTCCCATGGGCGCGGTGTTTGCTTCAAACGCGATCTACGACGCGTTCATGCAAGGCCCCGCCGGCGCGATCGAACTGTTTCACGGCTATACCTACTCCGCCCATCCGACCGCTTGCGCTGCGGCACTCGCTACGCTCGACATCTATGCGCGGGAGGAATTGCTCACTCGCGCCAAACGGATCGCTGCGCATTTCGAAGAAGCGGTGCACAGCTTGCGTAACGCGCCACACGTCATCGATGTGCGCAACTACGGTTTGGTCGCGGGCATCGAGCTCGAGCCGATTCCGGGACAACCTGGCAGCCGCGCATTCCAGGCCTATTTGAAATGCTTCGAGCAAGGCCTGCTCATTCGCACCACAGGCGACATCATCGCGCTATCGCCGGCGCTGATTATCGAACCCGCACAGATCGATGAGATCGTCGCGACCTTAGGCCGAATCTTGCGCGCCGGCTGAGCCGATTTCGCTCCGCCACAAAAAAGCCCGACCGCGCATCGCGCGGCCGGGCTTCGGAGAGCGAACCGAGACTGCGAGTCTCGAATCGTTAGTCCGTTACTCGCCCCAGGGCAACGTGGTTGCCACCGAGAACACCAAGCGCGGCTCGTTGTTGAAGACATCGTCTTCAATCTTGACGGCGCCGCTCGCGTCCGTTCCCGTCAGCTTCAACGCGAAGTTGAAGTTCCAGTTTGAGTACGCCACGCCGACGGAGTAGTCGAACAACTCCGCGTCGAGATTTTCCCAAAAGTCGCCCCAGCTATAACCAGCATGCAGCGGGATCGACCAGTTGTCATTGAGCGCGACGGAGTAATTCACTTCCGTGTAGAACGCCGTCTCGTCGAGACCAAAGTTGTCGTTAGTGAACCATTGCTTGAAAGCCACACCGTTATAGGTGAAGCCGACATAGGCTTCCGGATAGTCCTCAGTGTCGTCACCCGAGGGATACAGGTAGTACGTTAGACCGGCCGTAATGGCGGCATTGTCGTTCAAGCTATAGGCGTAGTTGAAATACAGGTCTAATTCGAGATCGTCATCGATACCGTCGCCGGAATCGATGTTCGACGCCCAGGCACCCAGCGAGAAGCCGTTCTCGAACGCGTAGTCGAGACTCGCTTGCAGCGCAGGATCCTTGGCCGACAACGACACACCACGGAAGTCGTAGTCACTGACGACGGTGACCGTCGAACTAAATTGAGCATGGGCCAGGCCCGAGGCAGCCATGAGGCTAGCGGCGAGCGCGACAGACGTTAGTAGCTTCGATTGCATAATCACTCCATTCAAGCGGGACTGCCCGCTAAGCAAAGCAAGCACTGTGCCATTCTAGCACCAAACGCCCAGAAGTCTTATTAATCAAAGTTTTACGTGTAGTTTTGCGACAACCTACGCGAAATCCTAGCGCCAGAATTGACTTTTGGAACGGGCCACTGCCCCGTTTAGGTGCGCGGCTCGAAGATGGCGTACAACTTGGTGCAGCTGTCCAGGACCTGCCAAGTGCCCTCAAAACCTGCCGGCACCACAAAGGCAGCCCCGACGCCAAACTCGCGACGCTGGCCGCTTTGGCTGACGAGCGCGACGCGCCCTTGGGTAATCACGCACAACTCGCTCTCGGTGTAGCGCACGCGCCAAGTGCCCGGCGTGCTGGTCCACCGGCCGACGAAAAACTGCTGGGACGCGTCAGCGAAGTAGTTAGTAACGGTCTGTTGCGGTGTACCCGCAATCAGCCGGTCGGGCGACGGCGCGGTGCTTTCTGCGGCCAGGGGGCTGGCCAAATCGACGATTTCGATGCTCATGCAGAAAGCCTAACGGTTCCGCGCCGCCGCCGCACCCGTACCGAGTCACTCGACTCGGGCCACGGCCTCGGTCATCGGCTCAAGCGAGATCTCGACACGGCGTTCGAAGGCGAAGTTATCGAGCGTGGGCTCCACCGTTGCCGGCGTTGCCACCCCTCGTCCTTCGACGACGATTCGAGCCGGGTCAACGCCAGCAGCCGCCAGCAAGCGCGCCACCGTCTCGGCACGCTCCGCCGCGAGACTCGCGTTGAGTTCCTGCGGACCCCGCGGATCGGCGAAGCCGGTGACGCGCACTTGCAGACGCTCGTAGGATGCGAGCCACGAACCCAGCTCCGTGACGCGCTGGGCGTCCTCGGTGCGTACGCCCGTCTCGCCCGTGCGAAAGTGCACGACTCCTTGCACGCGGCCGGCGCTGTTTTCGAGCGTGCCGAGAGACTCGTTGAGTTCACGCACCTCAAGACCCAGTCGCTCGGTTTCACTTGCTTTGGCAGCCACGGTCGTCGCGAGCTCGCCGATGGTTTCTTTTTGGCGATGATGGCGGTCGCCAAACCACGCGCCGGCTGCAGCGCCGACAATCGCGCCGAACGGGCCACCGGCCGCTGCGCCCACGACTAAGCCGCTCGCAACACCGACGGTTTCCGAGCGTGATGCGCGCTCGGCTGCAGACGCAGGCGTACTGCCCAACACGGCAGCCAACACGAGCGCAGCGGCGGCGGCCGAAGTATCTTTGATCATGCGGGGTTTGGTGTTCATCTGAGTTCTCCGAAGCTGGTAAGAGCACGTCGCTCTCAGGGTGTATTTCGCGCCGCGATTCGCGCGACGCGCGGGCGGCTCTCGGCCAATCTCCGGGCGGGTTGTGGCGAATTGTGGCGGTCGGTTTGCGGGCGCCCTGACCGCCCGTTGGCACGCTCGTATACTGCGAACGCTCGGCACACCCGCCGGCAGATGGAGTGCACCTGTGTTCAAACGAATCGCAGCTCTCGCCTATTTGGCCGTCGCGCTCTCGACCAGCGCCGCTGCAAAACCCCTCGAGATCGTGGTCGGGGGCACCGCCGCCCGCGGCACGGCCGGTGAAGCACAGTGGCTCAAGTTCCAGCGTGACGCTGAAGCCGCCAGCCAAGGCGCGTTCAAGATGCGCATGCTGATCCACGGTGAGCTCGGTGCTGAGGAGCAAATTGTGTCGGGCCTACGCCGGGGCCGCGTGCAATACGCCAACCTATCGGCGCTGGTGGCATCGACTATCGTGCCCGAGACTTCGTTGATCTACGCCCCGTACCTTTTCGAGTCGCAAGCCGAGGCCGATTTCATCTTCGATCGCTACCTCACACCAGAGTTTCGGAAGCTCTTTGCGGCGCGCGGCCTGGAGTTTATTCGTTGGTACGAACTCGGCTTCCAGCAAATGTGGAGCCGACCGAAGCCATTGTTGGTGCCCAGCGATGCCAAAGGCGTGAAGTTTCGCATTTCGCCGAGCAAGAGCTCCGAGTTGTTAGGCAAGGCACTGAACGCCGACCTGATTTCGATCAGCTATGCAGACATCATTCCATCACTGCAAACCGGCTTGATTACTGCAGGCGAAAACGGCGTGCCACTCTACGCGCGGACCGGCATCGCGCCGGAGGCCCCGCACCTGACATTGACGAACCATAGCTTGGCGATGTCGGTGATCGTCGCGGACAAGCGTTGGTGGGACAAGCAGCCGGAGTCGATCCGCAAGATATTGCGTGACAATTTCCCGACGGAAGCGTGGATTCGCCAAGCGGTGCGCCAAGAAATCGCAACCGACCTTGCGGCGGCGGCCAAGCTGCGCTTCAAGGTCTACACGCTCACGCCGGCGCAGCGTGCCCAGTGGGTGCAAGCGACGCGCGGCACGCATGCTGCGCTAGTCACCACGATCGGCGGCGATGCGCAGCGGCTCTACGGCGTGATTCTCGCGGGTAAGAAAGCGTACGCGGCGCAGGCGAAACCTGCTGGTAGTTAGTGACGCCTCACAAGTATTTTTCCTCGAAGCGCGCCATGCTATCGGCGCGCGCGTAGAGCAATATCCCGAGCGCGAGCGCCCAGAGCGGAATGAGCACGTACGCAACGCCGTACACTGTGGGCGTTCGGAACAGCCAAAACGCCACCAAGCCAGTGACGTAACTGAACACCGCGAAGAGCAGTGGCAGCTTGCCGATCGTGCGTAGCGTCCACGTGAACTGCACGATGAACCAGCCCAGGAGCACGATCGCAGTGACGTTGACGATATTGCGCAACAACGCCACGCTGCCGACGAACGCAGGGGTATGGCCGGGGTTGCTCAGATCGAACGCGAACAAGATATCGCGACCTTGCAAATCGATAATCCCCATCAGCAGGAACGCGAATGCCGCGAGCACGCCGATCGCACCGACCAAGAGCGCGCCGATCGGCGCCCGGCTGCGAGCCCATTGCACCGTGACGGCGCTCAATACGACCAACGCGATGCCAGTTGCGAAGTGCCCATAGCCGGTCCAGAGCCAACTCGACGAACGCAGGCCCACTAACAACTGCGGCACGTGGATGTAGTCGCGCAGAGTATGGAAGCCCATCTGCGGCTCGAAATAGAAGATATTTGCCAGGTGTACGGCAAACGCCCAGAACACGAATAGCGCTGCCACGCCGGCGGCCTTGATTTGCGAACTCATCAGTCCCCCCTAAACCGCGCCCGTGCCGCTAGAAGTCGCTGCGCTGTGCGCTGCGCTCGTGCGTACGCCGCAGGAATTGCTTGATCGCGGCCTCGGCATCGGCCGCGGGCAGCAACTTTTGCTCGATCACCATTCGAACCATCTCGGCGATCGAACGCTCGCCATTGACGAGCGCCAACAAGAACGCGTGGATACGCGACGAGATCTGTTCGAACTCGAGTGCCGCCGGTCGCGGCACGGCGAGCTGCGTGTTCGTGAGCCATGCTGGGAGTTCACGCGCCGCGGGTGCTGGTACGGCCGCGTGCTTGGTTGCACACCACGTGAGCACGGTCTCGAGACGCGCATGTCGACTGGCCGGCGAGCGCATGTAGGGCACGCAACCCTCACGCATGTTGACATTATCGAAGCCGGCATCCCCCAGCGCGGCGAGCACCTCATCGCCACTCAAGCGATCCGCCAACCGAGCGAGATTAAATGCTACCGAGCCGGTATTGATCCAACGGCCGCCAGGCCTGAGCCACGCATTCACCCGCGCGGCGACGGTCGCAAACGGTTCGCCGACGATGTCGATGAACCACGGTGTCACCACCGTGTCGTAGCCCCCCGCGACGAACGGCGAGTCGAGCGCATCGGCGAGTATCAGTTGGGGTGTCGGCCGCGACGGCGGCGGCGCACGCAACGTGCGCAAGACAGCGCAATCCTCGAGGCGTCGTGGCGCAATCGGAAACTCGTACAAGTCCAGCGTCCGGCCGGCAAACAACTCGCGCGCGACGAACAGCAGCAACGGATTGAAGTCGCTGACGATCAACTCGGCGTGCTCGGCTCGCTCGTTGAGATCGAATGCGAGGCGGCCCGCCCCTGCGCCGACCACCAGCGTCCGCCCGAGCCGCAGCGGCGCACCTGCGACGGCGCGCACTTCGGCGAACGTGGCTTCGTTCTCCTCGTCACCCCAGCACCAGTCGCGATGGACGTTGACGTAGTAGTTAGTGAGGCCCTGCTCGAGCGGCAACTGGACACCAAGCGCTTGCAGGGTCTCGCCGCGCGGCGCTGGCGACCCGAAGCCGAGCGGTGCTAACAAGCGTTCGAGCCGCGTAACTTGGTCGGCACACGCGGCTGACCAGTGAGTCAGCCTTCGGCAGGTTGCGGGCCGTGCCGATTCCGCTTCGGCCTCGGCGGCGAGCTGCGCGGCGCGCTCGCGCAATTGTGAGCGCAGTAGGTCGAATCGCGTGCGCCAGCCCGCGAGCGCGTCCTGCGGATCGCGAAACAACCATGGCACATCGCCAATGACGGGGTAGCCCGCACCGCACGCCGTGCAAACCCAGCCTTCACGCCGAACTTCAAGCGCCGCCGTGCCGCAGCGCACGCACTGACAACCCGCCGTCGCCGCAAGCGATAGCGCAGCATTCATGCGGACAACTCCGGTGCGCGTTGCAGCGGAGGCGCATCGTGGGCGGTGCAGCGGTGAACTTCAATCACCGGGTGGATGATCCCGAGCGTTTGCTCCAATCGCAACTTGTAATCGCGCGGCTGCTGCGCATGATGGGCCACCACCGACGCCACGACCGTGTAGCGGCCAGGCGCGATTGCCCAAACGTGCAAATCGACGACCTGTGAGTCACCGTCGGTTTGCAAACTCG
This sequence comes from uncultured Steroidobacteraceae bacterium, assembly GCA_964444835.1. Taxonomy (GTDB): domain Bacteria; phylum Pseudomonadota; class Gammaproteobacteria; order Steroidobacterales; family Steroidobacteraceae; genus CADEED01. Next base: position 5,607 of record CAYUIT010000036.1, on the reverse strand, counting down.
AAACGATCGCTTGGCGCACGGGCTCTGGGGCCTCGCGATCGAGCAGCACGCGCGCAGTGGTCCGCACGAGGCCGACCGCCCACGCCGCAACGACAACTGCGGCCGCGAGAGCGACCGCCGGATCGAGCCAAGCCCAACCCCAACTCGCGCCAGCGACGAGCGCCACAATGGCACCGACCGAAGTCAGCGTATCGGCCAGCACGTGCAAGATCGCACCGCGAAGATTCGAATCAGCATGCTCATGCTCGTGTTCATGCTCGTGATGATG
>CAYUIT010000036.1:0-5239 GCA_964444835.1 uncultured Steroidobacteraceae bacterium | reverse complement strand
ATGCGCCTGTGAATGGGCATGGTGCGCATGGTCGCCCTCCGCCCCGCGCAGCGCGAAGTACGACGCGACATTGGCAGCCAACCCGACACACGCGGCGATCAGCGCTTGCCAGTAATCGATCGGTTGCGGCGCAAGCAAGCGCTGCACCGCTTCAAATGCAATCGCAACCGCCGTCACGCCGAGCAGGATGGCGCTCGCGAAGCCCGCGAGTTCTTGAACCTTGCCCGTACCGAAACTGAAGCGTCGATCGGCTGCGTAGCGGCGCGCGATGACGTACGCGCCGAGCGCGATCCCCAGCGCGAGCGCATGCGTTCCCATGTGCACGCCGTCTGCCAGCAACGCCATCGAGCCGGACAACCAACCGACGACGATCTCGGCGATCATCACTACCACGGTGATCGACATCGCCAACAACACGCGCCGCTCGCGCGCCGTTCGTCCACCCTGTCCGAACTGGTGGTCGACGTGGAGCGGCTGGCGGCAATCGAGCGTCATGAGGCGATATGCTGACCTGCAAGCGCCTGAGTGGCAACCGTGGCACTTGCGAAGCAGCGCGCAACTCTGAAATGCTGACGCCGCACGTGACTCGAAGACGACCGAGGGGAGACCAGGATGATGACGACAACGCGCCAACGAATCGGCATTTGTGGTGGCATCACGCTGCTCACAGCGCTCCCCATCGCCTGGGGCGACGGCCTACTAACACCTCTCGCTGAACGCTCGGGCGAAGCCGCCCTGACGTGGTCTAGCAAACAAACTTGCGGCACGACCGAGCAAGGTGTCACGCGCTACGGCATGTGGGAGGGCAAGCTGTATAGCCGAATTCCTGGCGAGAAAGACCGCCACCTCTTCAACGTGGTCGGTATCAATACGCGGCAATGCGCACGCCTGAGCGATCCCGCGCGCGGCTCCGGCTTTCGCAGTGTGTCGCGCGAGATCATGGTGTACCTCGATCCCCGCACGAACGAAATCATCGATCGCTGGGTCAATCCGTGGACCGGCACTACCGTCGAAGTCATTCATGTCGCAAACGATCCCGTGAACATGCGTCGACCGACCTTCGCACTCACGGAAGACGGCAAGCCCCTACAGGTGAAGTTGCGCTCGTACGGCGACACCTTGGTGGCTTCGAATGAAGTCCCGCTGTTCTATGAGAACCCGCTCGCAGGGCCGTATCAGGAGTTCGTCGGCGGGAAGTATCACGCGATGGAAATCTTCAATACGTTTTATCGTGCACAAGATTTCTTCGACGATAAGCGTGTGCGCATCGGCGAGTCGCGCATCAGTTGGCAGCGAATCTCCGGCTTGTTGCCGTGGATGAAGATGGGCGATCGGCCTGGCTTGATGATTTTCAATGCGACGGGCTTCTCGACCTTCGATGCGAAGAAGATCCCGCCGGCACTGATGAACGTGCTGACGACGCGCTACCCGCAGTATTTGTCGCCGCCGCCGCTGGACGATGCGCGGCCGAACGAAACGACGTGGACGATCACCAAGAAGTGGATCGACGAACGTCGCGCCCAGGATAAGCCAGCGCCCTAAGCGCGGCGTTAAGCCCGCCGCACTGTCCCCGCGCTTGCAGCGCACTGCTACGGTGCAGTGCGCCGTCGCGCGCGGCAACGGCTAACGACTCGTGTATATTGCGGCGCGTGCCAATACGACCGCTTCCGCTGCGCGACTTGCGCGTGTTCTGTGTGGCCGCACGCTGCCTCAGCTTTAGTGAGACAGCCCGCGCGCTGAATGTCACGCCATCGGCTGTCAGCCATCAGATTCGCCGTATCGAAGAGCAGCTCGCAATCAAGCTGTTCTCGCGCAAAGCTCGGGCGATCGAGCTGACGGCGGCCGGTCAAACGTTGGTCGACGAGGTTGAGCCGTTGCTCGACAATATCGACCGCGCCGTCCGCCGCGTCGCGCGTAATCGCTCAGCGCGCACGCTGCGAATCGTGCTCCCGCCGCTGTTCGCAAGCGAGCTGTTCCTGCCGCGCCTGTCGCAATTCCAAGCCAGCCGACCCGGAATCGATATCGAGGTCAAGACGCTCGCCCTGTTCCCCGACCAGCATGAGCCCGGTGCCGACGTGTCGGTGGTGCTGGCGCCGAACAAGCCGCGCGGCGTCGAAGGCTGGCGGTTATTCAAGCAACAGTTGGTGGCGGCCGGCTCGCCGCGAGTCGCTGAACGACTCCGCGAGCAAGGCAAGCAAGCGATGAAGGAATACTCGTTGATCGTGCACAAAACACGGCCCGAGGCCTTCACGCGTTGGATCAAATCCGCGGGCTTCAGCGGCATCGCGCCGCGCAGCTTGCTCGCACTCGACACAATGCCGGCCGTCGTGCGTGCCGCCGAGGAAGGCGTCGGCATCGCACTGGTGCCCGCTCGCTTGTGCGCGCCGCGTTTCACCTCCGGCGTGCTGGTGCGAATCTCGGGCGTGGAGATACCGACGGACGACAGCTACTTTCTGGTGCACCGGCGCGAAGATGGTGCGCGTACCGAGGTGCGGGCGCTAATCAGCTGGATGTTGAGCGAGTTTCGGCACAGCTGACAGATGAAATCTATTCATCTGTAACACGCCAAATCATCGTTTGTCGTCGAGCGCGGCGGGCCTTAATCTGTGCCTCGTTCGAGCCGCACTTTTTCGAACACGGCGCTCCAGCGCAAAGCCGATCAACCCCTCGTATCGGTGCTGGAGCGCCGACTTCTAATCCCCTTCGATCACTCGCTCGGCACGTAGTTGATCGATCTCAGCATCCCCCAGTCCCAAATCCCGCAGGATCTCCCGCGTGTGCGCGCCGCGTGCCGCCAATTGCCCGCCCCGGCTCACGCGTTCGCCATCCATTTCAATGGGCAGTGTCGGCAGCTTCGTCACACGCCCGTCGGCCAGCGTGACATCGGTGAGTCCGCCGCTTGCGAGCAGGTGCGGATCGTCGAACATGTCCTCTGGACGCCCGATGGGCGCAAACGGCAGCCCCGTGCGCTCGAGCTTGGCGATCAAGTCCGCCTTGGTGAAGGTCTTGAACAGCGCACGCACCTGCGGCATGAGCTGCTCGCGTGCTTGCACGCGTTGGTTGTTGGTCTTGAAAGCCGGGTTGGCGCCGAGCTCCTGGAGCTCGAAGGCCGCGCAGAATTTTTCCCATAGCGCATCGGAAACGACGCCGACGAAGACTTGCTGCTCGTCGGCGGTGTCGAACACATCATAGATGGCCCAGGCTGAGATGCGCGCTGGCATCGGCGCCGCAGCTTTGCCCGTGACGGCTTTCTGCGCCATGTGCTGACCGATCATGTAGACCGTCGTCTCGAACAGCGAACTCGAGACTTTTTGCCCCCGCCCTGTCCGATGCCGTTGTTCAATTGCCGCGAGGATCGCGATCACGCCGAACATCCCGCCCGCGATATCGATGACCGACGAGCCCGCGCGCAGCGGTCGGCCCGGCGGGCCGGTCATGTAGGCCAGCCCGCCCATCATCTGCGCCACTTCGTCGAGCGCAGTGCGATGCTCGTACGGCCCGGACAAGAAGCCTTTTTCCGAGCAGAAGATCAGCCGTGGATTCTCCGCCGCTAGCGCCTCATACGTGAGCCCCAGTTTATCGAGCGCGCCTTGGCGGAAATTCTCGACCAGCACATCGGCGCGCGCGACCAACCGCTTGGCGAGCGCGAGTCCACGAGCATCCTTCAAGTTGAGGATGATGCTCTGCTTGTTACGGTTGTAAGTTGGAAAATATCCGGCACCCGACCCTAACAACTCACGTGTTTGGTCGCCGCCCAGCGGCTCGATTTTGATTACCTCAGCGCCCAGCTCGACCAAGATGGCGCCGACGGCGGGGCCCATCACCATGTGAGTGAACTCGACGACCTTGATTCCCGACAGCGGCAAACTCATCTTGTGGATCTCCGACATGAACAGCGTGGCAGCGAGCTACGCTGCATGACCGGGGCGCGTCGCCGGGACAAACCCCAACGGCAAGCCTGCGTCTGGCGTGAAGCCGTACAGGTCCTCGCTCGGCAATGCCTCGCGCAAGATCTTGCGAACTTCGAGCAAGCGCGACAGATCGATGCCCGTGACGAGCCCCATCGCCTCGAGCATGAAGACGAGATCTTCCGTGACGATATTGCCAGACGCGCCTGGCGCGAAGGGGCAACCACCGAGCCCGCCCAGCGAACTATCGAATGTGGTGATGCCCACTTCCAGACCGGCGAGCACGTTCGCGAGCCCAAGGCCACGTGTGTTGTGCAAATGCAGGCCCGACAAATTCTCATCTCCGACAGCGCGTTTCACGCGCCTCACCAAATCTTTGACTTGCGCAGGATGGGCGTAGCCCGTGGTATCGGACAGGCCCACTTCATCGCAGCCCGCCGCCATCAACTGTTCTGCGAGCCTAACGACTTTATCCGGCGCGACGACACCTTCGATCGTGCAGCCAAAAGCGGTCGACAATCCACCTTCAAACTTCGGCCGTCGCTCGGCGGGGAGCGATCGCAGCAGCGCAACGATGCTGCGCGTCTCATCCAACATTTGCGCATGCGTCCGACGCACGTTCTTCAAGCTGTGGGTTTCGGAGGCCGACAAGGGAATCGTGATCTTGTGCGCCCCGGCCTGCACGGCCGCCTCAGCACCCTTCAGATTCGGCACCAGCACGGCGACCGTGAGGCCCGGGATCGTGCGTGCGAACGCGACGACCTGTGCCGTATCGGCAAGCTGCGGCAGCACATGCGCCGGCACGAAGCTACCCACTTCGATTTCCCGTACGCCCGCGGCGGCTTCCGCCGCGATCCATGCTTGCTTCGCGGCGAGCGACATCGTGGGTTTGATGCTCTGCAACCCATCGCGCGGCCCGACTTCGCTGATCAGAATTTGTTCGCTCATGGTGATTTCATCTCGTAGATCCAAGGCCGAAGTTCACGATCACGCGCGTGGAACGCCGCAATCGCCGGCCGTTGCTTGAGAGTCAGATCGATCGCGTCAAGCCCTTCGAGGAGCATTTCGCGGGCCTCTGCTTCGATGTCGAAGCGAAAGGTCTGCGCGCCGCACCGCACCTCACACGCTTGCAAATCGACGGTGACCTTACGCGTCGCCGAGTCGTTAGCCCCAGCCGTCGCGAGTGTCAAAACATCGGCGGCCGACAGCTTCACGGGCACGATGCCATTGCGCACGCAATTACCATAGAAGATGGGCGAGAAGCTTGGCGCAATCACCGCGCGAATCCCGTACTCGAACAGCGCCCACACCGCGTGTTCGCGGCTCGAGCC
>CAYUIT010000035.1:28095-39403 GCA_964444835.1 uncultured Steroidobacteraceae bacterium | reverse complement strand
TATCGATCACGTGATTCCAGGGCCGTATGGCCTCGATCGCGTGCTGCAGGTGTCGATGGTCGGTATCGTCGAGGGCGGCCTATTGCACCGCGTTTGGGGCACGGCTCGCGATATCACGCAATTGCGCCGACAAGAGGCTGCGCTCGCGGAACACGATTTGCGCCTGCGCGCGCTCGCCACCGAGATCACGCTGGCGGAGGAGCGCGCGCGCCGCAAACTCGCCGCTGATTTGCACGACGGCCCGGCGCAGAACCTTGTCGGCCTCGCGATGGAAATTGGAGTGCTCCGTCGGAGCGAGACCGATCCACAGCGGCTCGAGCGCCTCGCAGAGCTCGAGCGCATCGTGGGCGACACGAATCATCAAGTGCGCTCGCTGATGGCGGAGTTGACGCCGCCAGGCCTCTACGACGGTGGCCTCGTAGCCGGCATTCGCTGGCTCGCCGATCGCATGACGAAGCAGCATCGGCTCACGGTGAGTGTCGAGGACGATGGGCATCCAAAGCCGCTCGACGAGCACACCACCGTGTTGCTCTTTCAAACCGTGCGCGAGTTGCTGCAGAACGTGGCCAAGCACGCGCGAGCGCGCCAGGCATCGGTTCGCTGCTATCTCGATGGCGAGTACATGATGCTCGAGGTGACCGATCCCGGCATCGGCTTCGATTCACGCGCGTTGGACAACCTGCCACGTCGCGACGGTGGTTTCGGCCTCTTCAGCATCCGGGAACGGCTCGCATTGCTCGGCGGAACGCTCCGCGTGATGTCCGAAGCCGGCCGCGGGACGACCGTGCGCGTGGGCGTGCCGCTGCGACATCAGCGCGGCTTGTTCGACGAAGCGCTCAGCGCCTGACGGAACTCAATTCGTTGTACAGTTAAGTATGCTCATCGAGCGCATCTGGGCGGCAAACGACTACCGCAATTTTCACTATTTGATCGCGTGCCCCGAAACGGGTGAAGCGCTCGCGATCGATCCGCTGGACTGGCGCAAGTGTCTCGACGCTGCGCGTGCGCGTGGCTTGCAGATCACACGCATTCTCAATACGCACGAGCATCGCGATCACACAGGCGGCAACGCCGGCCTCGTGGAAGTGACCGGCGCCCAAGTATTCGCGCATGCAGGAGCCGCTGCGCGTATCGGCGGTGTGGACGTCGGCTTGACGCGCGGCGATGTCATTCGAGTCGGTAAAACCGTCGAACTGGAGTGCCTCGACACGCCCGGCCACACGATGGCGCACATCTGCTTGCTGGGCCACGGCGATCCGCCCGCGCTCTTTTGCGGCGATACGCTGTTCAACGCGGGCGCAGGCAATTGCCACAACGGCGGTTCGCCAGAGGCGCTGTACGACACATTCGTCACGCAGCTTGCACGACTGCCCGATGCCACGCGGGTCTACCCCGGCCACGAGTACATGGCACGCAATCTTGCGTTCACCCTCGATCGCGAACCTAACAACCAAGCTGCAGCATTGCTACAGCCCGAAGCGGCACGCACGGCACCCGAGCTCGCGCGCGTCACCACGCTCAGCGAAGAAAAAGCGATCAATGCGTTCTTTCGTTTGCGCAACCCCGAGATCATCGAGCGCTTGCGCGAGCGCTTCCCGGAGATCGGCCCGACACCGGACGCGCGGACGGTGTTCGTCAAGCTGCGCGAGCTGCGCAACAGCTGGTAGCTATTGATCGGTTGTTAGCGGCACTAAAGGCTGCATCTCATGCTTGACGGTGGACCAGACGACAAAGCTGCTGTAGCGCGCAATGTTGCCGTCGGCCAGCAATTGCGCTTGCCCCCACTGTTCGAAGGCTGCCACGTCGGTGGCCTGAACCAGCAGTGCGAAGTCATACTCCCCCGCAATCGAGAAACACTGCAGCACCGCGGGGTCGGCGCGCATCCGGCGCTTGAACTCTGCGTAAACGCGCGTGCTTTCGCGCGCGAAAGCGACCATGACGACGACGGAGACTGACTTCGGGAATGCGCTCGCATCGAGCAGTGCGACTTCCGCGCGAATCACGCCGCGACGCCGTAGCGATTCCAGGCGGCGCCGTACCGAGGAAGCGGACAGGTGCACTCGGCGTCCGAGGGCCGCGTGTGTTTGCTGCGCATTACGTTGCAGCGCACGGAGCAACTTGCGATCCAACATATCTAGCTTCATGAGCGATCCGGCGGCGAAAAACGGCGACAATTTCCTGCGAAACGGCGTTTTTCGCCGCACGCGGCTCGTTAGCATGATGCCATGCGTAATCTTTTCATAGCTTGTTTGTTGGTGGCGGCCGGCAGCGCCGCGAGCACGCCCGCCGCTGCTCTCGATCGCGGTCGCCTGGAAGCATTGCATCGCGAATCTGGCTTGCCCGGCCTCTGTGTTGCAACGGTCGATCTCACGGGCACGCGTGCGACCGCTGCATTCGGCTGGGCCGACATCGCGAGAGCGGTTCCCTATCGCGACGATTCGATTCAACCCGTTGGCTCGGTCAGCAAGACCGTCGTCGGTTTGATGCTCGCCACACTCGCGAGTCAACAGAAGCTCGATCTCGATGCGCCCGTCAGCACCCCCGCGGGCGTTCGCGTCGCTCATCCTCGCTACCCGAAAGCCGCGATCACGTGGCGACAGTTGGCGACGCACACGGGTTCCATCGTCGACGAACGCTCGTCCTACGAGAAGGCCTATGAGATCGGCTCACAACCGACGACCAGCATGCCGTCTTTCGTCGCGCGCTACTTCTCGGGGAGTCCTCGCGACTTGCGACGCCGCTACAGCGGAGCGGCGCCGGGCACGACGTTCAAGTACGCGAATATGGGCGCGGCGCTCGTGGCGGTGGCGCTCGAGCCGATGCTCGGTGCAGATTTCGCCCAAGCTTCTCAGCAGTTAGTATTCACGCCCCTCGGCATGTCCTCGAGCGGCTGGCGGCGTGAGCCCGCGCAGAGCGATCGCCAAGCCACATTGTATGGGCTGCAAAACGGCAACAATGTGCCGCTGCCTAACTACTCCCTCGTCACCTATGCCGATGGCGGCATGTACACGTCGTGTGGCGATCTAGCCCGCTATGCCACGGCCATTTTGCGCGCCCATGCGGGCGAATCATCGCCGCTGTCGAGCGATGCCGTGCGCTTGATGCTGACGCCGCAGTTCAAGCCCAGCGCGATGCCGAAGGGCTTGCCCGAGGGCGAGCCCAATCAAGGGCTATTCTGGCAGTTCAGACGGAGCGGCACCGTGGGCCACTCCGGTGGAGACCCCGGCTTGAGTGCGTTTCTGGCACTCGACCTCGCAACACATCGCGGTCGGATCTTGCTGACCAACGGCGATCTCGAGGAACGCCCGGCAGCTCGCGAGGCGTTTCAAGCGATCTGGCAGTCGTTGAACGAATAGTTAGGCGCGCGGCTTGTCGAGCAAGCGAATGTGGCCGGGCTCGGCCGCGACGCGCTCGAGCCATGCCCGCACTCGAGGATACGGCGCCAGATCGTGGCCGCCTTCGTCCGCAACGTGTGAGTAGGCGTACAGCGCGATGTCAGCAATCGTATAGCGCTCCGCCACGAAATAGCTTCGCGCGCGCAAATGCGTTTCCATCACCGCGAACGCGGCACGGCCGCGTTCAAGACGCTGTGGGATCTCGGCTTGCCGCGGATGCTCGGGCGAGAGGTGCCGCTTGATGTAGCGCGGCGTCGCGACGTATGGCTCGTGGCTATATTGCTCGAAGAACATCCACTGCAGCACTTGGGCCCGCTGCGTGCGGTTGTCGGGGATGAATCGTGTGCCCTCGGCGAGATACCACAAGATCGCGTTCGACTCGGCAAGCACGGTACCGTCATCGAGTTCGAGCGCCGGAATCTTGCCGTTAGGATTCTTGGCGAGGAACTCGGGCGTGCGTGTGCCACCGCGGTCGATGTCGAGCTCCGTCCAACGGTACGGTCGGCCGGTCAGCGCGAGGACAAGCCGAACCTTGTAACCGTTACCGGAATCGAGGTAGTCGTAGAGATGCATGGCGGAAGCGTGTTCTCCGTGCCGTCGAAACTTCTACTAGTTGGGCGCTCGGGTCTTGGGCCGCTCGACGACGTCGATTTGGAACCCCGTCGGAGACCTCACCCGCGCCATCCGCAGCGCACCATGAATGGTGCTAACAACTCCGGCATCCTGGATGCCATAGGCTTCGCCACGTGCCAAGATCGGCGCGAGATCGCGCACGAAGTAGGTGGCGCTGAGCAACCCGCGAGCGGGCGGCACAGCCCGTGGATAGAGATTCGCGCTCTTGACTCCCTCGTATTGCACGAGCTCCAGCCGACCGTAGCGACTCGCGGGATCGCCCACGATGCGAATATCGAGCGCCGCACCCTTCGGCAGACCGATGGTCTTTTCGATCTCCGGCCCCGAGAAGCGGTGATACGAAGCCTCGCTCATCCCAAAGACGCTCTCCAAGAACACTTTCTCGGCGATATTGTCGGACGTCGTAATGACGATCTGCGGCGCCACGCCGTAGCCCGCGGCACTCGTTAGGTCGTCGCGGCCCATCTCCTCGAGCAGCACGATGTTGACCGAATCTGGGCCATGCATGTGGGTCTCGAATACGACCACGCCGTCGGACTCGAAACGGCCGGGCTTGGAACGAAATTGATAACCGGCTGCGGTCAACTCGGCGTAACGCGTTTGGATGTCGCGCACCACGATATCGACGCTCTTCGGCACGAGGTCGGTGGGCGCGGCATTGGCGCGCACCGCAGGCCCTGGCAGCTTGAACTGCACCAGGTGGATGCCCCCTTCCGTGGCGCCGGGTGTTAGCAGAATCGCCTGATCGATGATGTCGTCGGGCTGCAAGCCCCAGAACCGCGCAAGGCCCGGATCGCTGCCCGTGCGCCTTGCAACGACATGCATACCGAAGCGCCGCTGCCAAAGACCGAGCGCTTGCTCGACATCGGGCACGCTCAGCACGGCATAGGCATACGCCCGCTCTGCGCCGACGGGGATCACTTCGAGCAGTGCATTAGCGGACATTCTGTCATCCCTCGCAGGCGAATTGGCGTGTGGCGGCGCTGCGCAGGCACTCAGTAGCGCTGCTGTCAACGAAATAACGACTCGCAGGGGGCGTGCGCGCATCGGCGTGAATGTTAGCATCGCTATCATGAGTGCCATGTCTGACAGCACGTTCTATCGAAGAGTTTCCGTCCTCGTGGCGGTCGCGCTGGTTTCTTACGCGATGTTCCTGGTGTTGCATCCGTTTTGGGGCGCACTGGCGTGGTCATCGTTCCTGGCGTTCATTCTGTATCCGCTGCACGATCGCTTGACGAAGCGCCTCAAGGGGCGGGCGGGAATCTCGGCGGGCATCCTCACGGGCCTGATGCCAGTGTTCGTAGTCGCGCCGCTCGCGCTGCTCGGCGTGGTGTTCGCCAATCAAGTGCGCGCATTGCTGCAGGCGCTGCAAAAGGGCGGGATCACTTTCGATCGAACGATCGTTGCGCAACTTGAGCAGTATCCGATCGTCGGTCGCATCACGAAGTTCATCAGCGACAACAGCCCGATCACGATCGAACAGATTCAAGGTTGGCTCATCGATGGCGCGCAAGGCGTGCTGAAGGGCATCGCCTCGGCGAGTGGCAACATCGTGCTGGGCGCGGTGGGCACGGTTGTTAGCTTCTTCTTGATGCTGTTCCTGTTCTTTTTCATCTTGCGCGACGGGCGCGAGATGTTCGCGCGGCTCGTAGCGTTCTTGCCGCTGCCACCGGAGCGACGCAACCAATTGTTCAAGCACCTCGGCAACGTCACACGGGGCGTGGTCTACGGCACGGGCCTCACGGCCATTTTGCAAGGCACACTCGTCGGCCTCGGCTTTGCGTTCACGGGACTGCCGTCGCCCGTGGTCTTCGGTGTCCTCGCGGGTATTTGTGCGCTGCTACCCGCCGGCGGTACGGCACTCGTGTGGGGGCCTGCCGTCGCCTACCTCGTATTCGCGCAGCGCTGGGGTGCCGCAGGGTTTCTCGCGATTTGGGGCGTCATCGTCGCCGTGTCCGACAACATCCTGCGACCGATGCTGATCTCGAAAACTGCACCGGTCTCCACACTCGTCGTGTTCGTCGGCGTTGTCGGCGGCGTTTCCGCATTCGGCTCAATCGGCATCGTCGTCGGGCCCGTCTTTCTGACGCTCGTGACCGCCTTGATCCAGTTTGCGCAAGAAACGCTCGACGGCGACAAACAGCCGCCTTCCGCGTAAAACGCGGCGCCGCAACGCGAGGGCGCGCTGCTACAATTCGCGCCCCCATGGATCTCTCTCCTCTGCTCAAACCGCTGAACGATGCGCAGCGCGAAGCCGTCAGCGCGCCCGTCGGGCCTGTGCTCGTGCTTGCGGGTGCAGGCAGCGGCAAAACTCGCGTGCTCACGCATCGCATCGGCTGGGTCATTCAGCAAGAAGGTGCGTCGCCGCATTCTATTCTCGCCGTCACATTCACTAACAAGGCTGCGGCCGAGATGCGTGCGCGTCTCGAGAATTTGCTCGGGATTCCTGGCGCGTCGATGTGGGTCGGCACGTTTCACGGCATCGCGCATCGTCTGCTGCGGCTGCATTGGCGCGAAGCGAAGCTGCCGCAGAGTTTCCAAATCCTCGATTCCGAAGATCAGCTGCGTCTCATCAAGAAAATCGTCAAGGCGCAGAACCTCGACGAAACGCGCTGGATTCCGCGCGAAATCCAATGGTTCATCAATTCCAACAAAGATGAGGGCCATCGGCCCGCCACGCTGAAAAGCGGCGACGACCCCACACGCCGTCAACTCATCAAGCTCTACAGCGAGTATGAGCAGCAATGCCAACGAAACGGCGTTGTGGATTTCGCGGAACTGCTGCTGCGGGCGTACGAGCTGTGGCGCGATAACCCGGAACTCATTGCGCACTATCGGCGCCGCTTCCGCCACGTGCTCGTCGATGAGTTCCAAGACACGAATTCCATTCAATACAACTGGACGCGGATTCTGGTCGGCGAGAACGGCGCGCCGTTCGTAGTCGGTGACGACGATCAGTCCATTTACCGCTGGCGCGGTGCGCGGGTCGAGAACCTGCAGCAGTTCACCAAAGATTTCCCCACCGCGAAGCTCTACCGCTTGGAGCAGAACTATCGCTCTACGGGCAACATTCTGGCGGCCGCAAACGCGCTCATTGCTAACAACTCGGGCCGGCTCGGCAAGAACTTATGGACGAGCGGCGGCAGCGGCGATCGCATCCGTATCTATGGCGCGTTCAACGAACGCGACGAAGCCGAGTTCGTGTTGCATCGCATTCGCGAGTGGGTCGCGCAGGGCGGCGCGCGGCGCGATGTCGCCATCCTCTACCGCTCGAACGCCCAATCACGCGTGTTCGAAGAAGTGTTCCTGTCGGCGCGCATCCCGTACCGCGTTTACGGCGGCTTGCGCTTCTTCGAACGCGCCGAAATCAAAGATGCGCTCGCGTATTTGCGCTTGATTGCGAACCGCGACGACGACGCTTCGTTCGAGCGGGTCGTCAATTTGCCCACGCGTGGGATTGGCGCGAAGAGCGTCGATAACTTGCGTGAGGCGGCGCGCGCCGCGGGGTCGTCGTTATGGCGCGCGGCTAGCGCAGGCATGGCGGGCGACTTGTTAGGTGGCAAATCGCATACGGCCGTGGCCGGCTTCGTGCAGCTGATCGAACGACTCACCGCCGAAACCAAAGGACTGCCGCTGCACGAGCAGGTAGACCATGTGCTCTCGGGCAGTGGGCTCCTTGAGCACCATAAGAAAGAGAAAGCCGATCGCGGCGAGGCGCGCGTCGAAAACTTGCTCGAATTGGTCTCGGCCGCACGCGGCTTCGAGCCCGAGGGCGGCACCGACGGCGATGTTCAGCTACCGCCCCTCGAAGCATTCCTGGCGCATGCGGCGCTTGAGTCGGGCGAAGGCCAAGCCGAGGCTTGGGAAGACTGCATCCAGATGATGACTTTGCACACCGCAAAGGGTCTCGAGTTTCCGGTCGTGTTCCTGTGCGGCATGGAAGACGGATTGTTTCCGCACCAGCGCTCGCTCAACGACCTCGACGGCATCGAGGAAGAGCGGCGCCTGTGCTATGTCGGCACCACGCGCGCGATGAAGCAGCTCTATCTCACCTATGCGGAGCAGCGGCGCCTCCACGGGCAGGACAACTACTGCCAAGCCTCGCGCTTCATCCAAGAGATTCCCGAGGAATTGGTGGAAGAAGTGCGGCCGCGCGTGCAAGTGTCGCGGCCCGTGGCCGTGGGCCGCTTCCGCCCGCAAGAGGAAGCAGGCCCGGCCGGCATGAAGCTCGGTGGCCGAGTGCGGCATCAGAAATTCGGCGAGGGCGTCGTGCTCGGCTTCGAAGGCCAGGGGCCGCAAGCCCAGGTGCAAGTCAAATTCGAGTCGCAGGGCACGAAGTGGCTGATGTTGCAGTACGCAAACTTGGAGGCGGTGCGCTAGCCCATGAACTTCACGTCTCGATTACAAGCGGCCTGGAAGGCTAACAACTCACTCGTGTGCGTGGGCCTCGATCCCGAGCCGAAGAAATTTCCGGATTCGGTGCGCGGCTCGCGCGAGGCGATCTTCGAGTTCAACAAGGCCATCATCGATGCGACGCACGACCAAGTGTGTGCCTACAAACCGCAATTCGCCCACTACGCCGCGCATCGCGCCGAGGGTGAGCTCGAACGCACCATCGCCTACATTCGCGTCCGCGCGCCGAACGCGCTCGTGATCCTCGACAGCAAGCGCGGCGACATCGGCAGCACCGCCGAGCAATATGCCGTCGAAGCCTTCGAGCGCTACGGCGCCGACGCCGTCACCGTCAATCCGTACCTGGGGTTCGATTCCGTCGAGCCTTTCCTCAAGCACGCTAACAAGGGCGTGATTATCTTGTGTCGTACGTCGAACCCCGGCGCCAGAGATTTGCAAGATCTGCGCATCGAGGGGCGCACGCTGTACCAAATCGTGGCCGACAAAGTGGCCCAGGAGTGGAACAGCCGCGGTAACTGCATGTTGGTTGTCGGCGCTACCTATCCCGATGAGTTGGCCGATATCCGGCGGCGTGTCGGCGAGGTGCCCTTTTTGGTGCCAGGCGTGGGCGCCCAAGGCGGCGACGTTGCCCAGGCGGTGTCAAAAGGCCGAACGACCGATGGAACCGGCCTTGTGATCAGTTCCTCCCGAGCGATCTTGTACGCGAGCGCCGGCCCGGACTTCGCCGCCGCCGCACGGCGCGCGGCCAGCGAGCTCCGCGAAGCGATCAACGCCCATCGGGCGTAGAATAGCGCTGCATGAAGATCTTGATCCTGGGGGCCGGGCAGGTAGGCCGCACGGCTGCGTATCGTCTGGCCCGCGAGGAAGCTAACGAGGTGACTGTCGTCGACACCGACGAAGAAGCCTTGCGCGATCTGCAGGACCGGCTCGATATCCGCACGGTCGCCGGCAACGCCTCGTATCCCTCCGTGCTCGAAGCCGCCGGCATCGCCTCCACCGACATTCTCGTCGCGCTCACTTCGAGCGACGAAGTGAACATGATGGCGTGCGAAGTGGCATACACGTTGTATCGCACACGGACGAAGATCGCGCGCATTCGCTCGAGTGAGTACACCGGCCACCCCAAGCTCTTCAGTGACGAGGCCTTGTCGGTCGACGTGTGGATCAGCCCCGAGCAGCTCGTCACCGAATACATCGAGCGCTTGATCCGGTACCCCGGCGCTCTCCAAGTGCTCGACTTTGCCGACGGTCGCGTTCGGCTCGTGGGCTTGCGCGCTCGCAAAGGTGGGTTGTTAGTTGGAAAAGAGCTGCGCACGTTGAAAGAACACATGCAGCACACCGAGGCGCGCGTCGTCGCCATCTACCGCGCGGGCCGCAGTATCGTGCCCGACGGCGATACCGTCATCGAGGAAGACGACGAAGTATTCTTCCTTGCGGCGCGTAACGACATTCGGCAAGTGATGGCCGAAATCCGCAAGGAAGAAGATCCAGTGCGGCGCGTCGTCATCGCCGGCGGCGGCAACATCGGCTTTCGCTTGGCGCGCCTGCTCGAGGACAGCAATCAAGTGAAACTGATCGAGCGTGATCCGAAACGCGCTCGCCGCGTGTCGGAACAGCTCACTAACACCATCGTGCTGAACGGCGACGCCGCCGACGAGGAGTTGCTCATTGAGGAGAACATCGACAGCTGCGACGTGTTCGCCGCACTGACGAACTCCGAAGAGGCGAACATTCTCTCGGCGATGCTCGCCAAGCGCCTCGGCGCGAAAAAGGTGATGGCGCTCATCAACAAGCCTTCCTACGCGGAACTGATGGAGAGCGGCAGCATCGATATTGCGATCTCGCCGCAAACGATCACGATCGGCTCACTGCTTGCGCACGTACGGCGCGCCGATGTCGTGCGAGTACATAGCCTGCGGCGCGGCGCGGCCGAAGCGCTCGAGGCCGTCGTGCACGGCACCGACAAATCCTCGCCCGTCGTCGGCCGGATGGTCGAGGACATCAAGCTGCCCGAGGGAGCCTCGATCGGTGCCGTCGTGCGCGGCGACCAAGTCATCATGGCGCACCACGATACGAAGATCGCGCATGACGATCACGTGATCGTCTTCATGGCGGACCGGCGTCACGTGGAGCAGATCGAGCGCTTGTTCCTGGGCGGCACGGGTCGCGGCTAACGGCTTAACCAGAGATCGATCTTGTTAGCCATCGCGCACGTACTCGGATTGATGCTGGCGTTCTTCGGCGCCGCCTATCTCATCCCGATCGCGTGGTCGCTCGCCGTGCAAGATGGCGCCGTGATGGATTTCGTCTACGCGGCAGCAGCAAACCTGATCATCGGGCTCAGCGTTGCGCTCGCAACGCGCGGCAAGCGGCGCGAGCTGAAAGCGCGCGACGGCTTCATCCTCGTCACGCTCTCGTGGGTGTTGATGTCGGCGTCGGGCGCGTTGCCATTGATGATCGCGCTACCCGATCTCTCGTTCACCGATGCGTACTTCGAAGCGATGTCGGGCCTCACCACCACAGGGTCGACTGTACTGAGTGGGCTCGATAAGTTGCCGGAGTCCATCAACCTGTGGCGGCACTTGATGCACTGGATTGGCGGTCTCGGCATCATCGTGCTGGCCGTTGCCGTGTTGCCGTTGTTAGGCGTCGGCGGTATGCAGCTCTACAAAGCCGAGACGCCCGGCCCGGTCAAAGATGAGAAGCTCACGCCGCGCATCACCGAAACGGCCAAGGCACTGTGGCTCGCGTACCTTGTCATCACGGCCCTCGGCGTGTTCGCGCTGAAGATCTGCGGCATGTCTTGGCTGGACGCGATTTGTCATTCGTTCTCAGCGATGGCGCTCGGCGGCTTTTCGACGCGCGAC
>CAYUIT010000035.1:0-27995 GCA_964444835.1 uncultured Steroidobacteraceae bacterium | reverse complement strand
CGCGATTTGTCATTCGTTCTCAGCGATGGCGCTCGGCGGCTTTTCGACGCGCGACGCCAGCGTCACTTACTTCAATTCCGTCGCGGTCGAAATCGTGCTGATGGTGTTGATGGTGTTAGCGTCGATCAACTTCGCGCGGCACTTCATGGCGCTGCGCGGCATGAGCTTGAAGCCCTATCTGCGCGATGCCGAGGCGAAAGCCATCATCATCCTGTTGACGGCGAGCGTACTCGGCATCGCGGTGCTCATCTATGCGCAGGGCGTTTATCCAGACTTCTGGACCGCGCTGCGGCACGCTTCGTTCAATGTGATTTCAGTGGCTTCGACCACCGGGTTCGTATCGCAAGACTATGAACAGTGGCCGTTGTTCGCGCCCGTGTGGATGCTGCTCTTGTGCTGCATTGTCTGCAGCACTGGCTCAACGGGCGGTGGCATCAAGATGTTCCGCACCCTGTTGCTCGTGCGCCAAGCCGCACGCGAGCTCAAGCTGCTCGTACATCCAAGCGCCGTCATTCCCGTCCGCGTCGGGGGAGCCGTGATCCCCGACCGGATCATCTACTCCGTGCTCGCATTCATCTTCTTGTACTTCTTTACGGTGGTATCGCTGACGTTTGGGTTGCTGCTGACGGACCTTGATTTAGTCTCGTCCCTGACGGCGGTCGTCGCGTCCATCAACAATACCGGTCCGGGTCTCGGTGCGGTCGGTCCGGCCCACAGCTTTCAAGGCCTCACCGATACCCAAACTTGGATCTGTACGGCCGCCATGCTGCTCGGGCGCCTCGAAATCTTCAGCGTGCTCGTGTTATTCACGCCAGTTTTCTGGCGAAAGTAGCTCTCGGCTGCAACTTTTTCCGCCCACCAAGCATCTATCCTCTTGGACGGGAGCTGCTGCTCCAAAACCCTCCTGCAAGAGGTTCGAGTCAGCAGTTTATCCCTGCGGGCTCATCTTCCGGACAGCAGCTCCCGTCTTGCATCGCATTCAGCCCGCGGCCACTATGTGCGCCGCATGACTGAGCCTGTTGCCTCGCCCGCCCTCAAGAACACCTGGATCGATCGGTTCTCCGATCTCATCGGGCGTGGGATCGCGTGGCTCACGCTGGGCATGGTGTTAGCGACGCTTGTCATCGTGGTGATGCGCTACACCTTTGGAACGGGGCGCATCTGGCTGCAAGAATCGATCACGTGGCTGCACGCGATCACTTTCATGCTCGGCGCGGGCTATGCCCTCAAGACCGAAGATCACGTTCGCGTCGACATCTTCTACCGCAAGATGAGCGAACGCGGGCGTGCATGGATCGACACCTGCGGCATCGTGTTCTTCTTGCTGCCGCTCTGCGCCTTTATCGTGTACGAGAGTTGGCCGTATGTCGCGGCCTCGTTCCGCGTGCTCGAGGGCTCGCGTGAAGCGGGCGGACTCAAAGGGCTGTTCCTCATCAAGGCCGTTATCCCGTTGATGGCGGTGCTCCTCGCCCTGCAGGGCGTGGCCGAGCTGCTGCGCGCAATCGGCAAACTCCGCTCTCCTGGGAGTCGTTAGGCACCATGGAAATCGCGGCGCTCCTGCTGTTCCTCACGATCGTCGTCGCCTTGATGATGGGCTTCCCGGTCGCGTTTACGTTGGGCGGCGTGTCGTTGTTGTTCGCGGCCATCGCGGCGGCACTCGGCTGGTTCGATATCACCTATCTCGATGCCATTCCGAGCCGCATTTTCGGCACGATGATGAACGAGACACTCATCGCCGTGCCGCTATTCGTGTTCATGGGGCTGGTGCTCGAGCGCGCCAAAATCGCCGACGACTTGCTCGAAACCTTGGGCTTGCTGTTCGGCCGCGCGCGCGGTGGCTTGGCATTCTCCGTGATGATCGTGGGCACCCTGCTCGCGGCGAGCACGGGTATTGTCGGCGCGACCGTCGTGACGATGGGGCTCTTGTGTCTGCCCACGATGATCAAGCGCGGCTACGACCCCAAGCTCACGGCCGGCGCGATTTGCGCCGCAGGAACGCTCGGCCAGATCATTCCGCCCTCGATCATCTTGGTGTTGCTCGGCGACGTGCTGTCGTCGGCGTACTCGCAGGCGCAGTTGCGTCAAGGCATCTACACACCGGAAACCATCTCGGTCGGCGATCTCTTTGCCGGCGCGTTGCTACCGGGCCTGATGCTCGTCGGCTTGTACGTGATCTACCTCGCGGGCGTTGCAATCTTCCGCCCCGCGATCATGCCGGCGCTGCCGCCCGAAGAATGCGCAGCCGTGAGCGAGCCCGGCTTTGCGTTGAAAGTGGCGCGTGTGCTGGTCGCGCCGCTCGTGCTCATTCTCGCCGTGCTGGGCTCGATCATCGCGGGCATTGCCACGCCCACCGAGGCGGCCGCCGTCGGCGCAGCGGGCGCGCTGATTCTCGCTTTGTTGCGCCGCCAACTGACTTTGCAGCGCTTGCAAGAAGTGATGCGCGGGACCGTCCGCATGAGCGCGATGGTGTTCATGATCCTGATCGGCGCCGCGATGTTCTCGATCGTGTTCCGCGGCCTGGGCGGCGACGACGTCGTGCACGAGCTTCTTACGGGTCTCCCTGGCGGCGTGTTTGGCGCGATGCTGATCGTGATGCTCGTGATGTTCGTGTTGGGCTTCGTGCTCGATTTCATTGAAATCACTTACGTTGTTGTCCCGATCGTGGGCCCTGTGCTGCTCGCGATGGGTCTCGACCCCGTGTGGCTCGGCGTGATGATCGCGATGAATTTGCAGACCTCGTTCCTCACACCGCCTTTCGGCTTCGCGTTGTTCTATCTTCGCGGCGTTGCACCACCCGAGGTGACGACGGGCATGATCTATCGCGGCGTCGTGCCATTCATCATCATTCAATTGATTGCGCTCGCGATCCTCGCGATGTGGCCCGGTATCGTGACGTGGCTGCCGAAGGTGTTGTACGCCGACTGAATGCGGTAATCTTGCGCCGCCATGGCAAATCTCGAACTACTACGTT
The DNA here is from genome assembly GCA_964444835.1 of uncultured Steroidobacteraceae bacterium. GTDB lineage: Bacteria > Pseudomonadota > Gammaproteobacteria > Steroidobacterales > Steroidobacteraceae > CADEED01. Next base: position 25,024 of record CAYUIT010000035.1, on the reverse strand, counting down.
TTGAACTGGCGAGTGAGCGCGATGCGGCATCCATTGCTGCGCTGTCGCGCGAAACGATCGAGATGGGGTTGAACCCCGCGTGGGTGCCCGCGCGCGTATTGCGCCGCATTCGCGATGCAGAATCCACCGTACTCGTCGCACGTACCGAGGTCGGCTCGCTGGCAGGCTTTGCGATCATGCGCTTCGGCGAAGATGCCGCGCACCTCGACTTGTTAGCGGTCGCGGCGAATTGGCGCCGTCGTGGGCTCGGCCGTCGGTTGCTCGAGTGGTTCGAGGAAAGCGCGCGTACGGCAGGCACCTTCGTCATCACGCTCGAAGTGCGTGCCGATAACCCGGGCGGCCGCGCGTTCTACCGCGACCTGGGCTACCACGAGCTGTCGAAGCTCGTCGGCTACTACGAAGGCAAAGTCGACGCCGTACAAATGCGGCGTGATCTCGCTGTTTGTTAGTGCGCGCTGCGGCGCTTTACAAGTTGATCGTGAACTCGAGCGCGCCGATATAGGCGGTTTCGCGCTGATCCACGGGAAATGCGTCGCCGGGCTTGAACACGCCGAGCGTCAACGCGAAATCGATGCTGCGACCTTCGCGCACGCCGATGATCAAGTCGAGCTCCTGGCCGATGTCGCGATTGAGCCCGGTCGGATCCACATCCAAGCGCGAATCCCGCATCGAGTCGGCTGCAGTCACTTGTTTGAAGCCATGCCACGCGAGCTCGACGGAGCTATTGCGCAGGAACGGCACGCCTACAGAGACGGTGCTGATCGCGAGATTCGACAACTCGGGCCGCAATACCTCGCCGTAGGTGCGGAAGCGATTCACGCCCGCATAGCGCCACTTGTTATTGTGCAGGCCGGTTTGGCGAAAGCTCTCGTCGACAGAATCATCTGGATCCGCATCGCCATCGCCGCGGGCGTAGCCCACCGTGAGTGATGGCGACAGTGGCAACTCGGTCTCCCACGTCGCACCCAAGTCGAAGGCGCTGCCGCGAACATCGCGCCGCGTGACATCCGTAATCGTACTGAGATCGTCCACGGTATCGAAGTCGAGTGTGGTCTCACGCCCCGACACGGTAGCCCAGTCGGCCCAATAGGAGACCGAACCCCAGTCCCCGAAACGCCGCGAGCCGATGGCGCGTAGGCCGTACCACGTGAGGCTGGCGTCGCTCTCGTCTTCGAGATCCTCGGCGAGCGTGTCGCCGATCGCCCCGACAACCGACTGATCGTTAGCTCGCAAGAAATACAACTCGACCTTCTGTCGCGGTGCCCACATCCAGCTCGCAAGACCTAACACTCGTTGTACGTCTTCCTGCTCGGGATCGATTTGATCTTCGAGCGAGGACACGCGAGCGACCTCTTGCGCTACTCCCACCTCGGCGTGCACAGCACCGCGGTCGTAGTAGAGCCGAATCGCATCGAGATCGTCGTCCCACCACCATTCGCGCGTTTCGCGAAAGTTCTGGCGGCCGACTTGCAAGCCAAAACCCGTACCGAAGATGCGATCAGCGAACATCCACATTTGATCGCGTTCGAGTGCCACTTCCGCAGCGTCGGTGCCGCCATCGCGCATCAAGTCTTTGGCGGCTGTGCCCGAAATGCTCGCGAAGAAATGCAGGCGCGACGTGGGCGAGTACAGCGCTTCGAGATCGAGCGATAACGAGGAGTCGAGAAACGTGTCGCCTTCGTCGTCGAGGTCGTAGTTGTTACGGTCGCGCAACTCGAGATCGAGCTCGCTCGAGAAGAACCAGCGTCGACCACTGCCGGGGCCGAAAGACTGCGGCGCAGGACGGCGGGAATCTTGGCGCCGAATCAGCGATGTGACGCCGTTGTAGCCGGTGCGAGTGGTGACGACCGGATAATCGAGCATCGTGAGTTCGATCGCGCCGTCCTTGCGCCGCTGCGCCGAGGTGGCGATCGCTGTGATCTGTGTGGAGCCATCGTCCTCGGCAGGGCGGATGCTCTTCGCGATCAAGGTGTCATCATCCATCTCGCCGGTGACGCGGACCATGCGATCGTCGTAGAGCTGCTTGCTCGTCATGCGCTCGAAGCGCGTCTTCGCATCCCAGCGAACATGAACTGCACCGATCTTGAACGTGCGGGCGCGGTAGTCCGTGCGACGAACGCGGCCCGTCACTTGCCCGCGCTGGTCATCATCGTACGATTCGCGGAGCTGCACGGACTCTGCGTAGAACACGTCGCCACGCCAGCCGCCTGTGACGCGGAACGTGCGATCCACCCAGCTCTCATCGCTCAAGTCATTCGCGTGCGCCAAGCACGGGAGCGTCGCAAGCGCGACGGCAATCCAAAAGCGGTTCATGCAGCCGACTCCTTGGCTACGTACGGTAGAAAAGCACGCATCGGCAGACACTCGGCGCGGGGGTGCGCCTGGAGTAGTGCTAACAACTCGCCCAACAGTTCGAAATCGCGATCCACCATGCGCGCGTGGTGCAACATGATGCCGACGGTGTCCCGTGTGTTGATGTGCAGCGTGAGTGCTTCGGCGAGTGGCTGTAGCGCGGGCTCGGCGCCGATGCGATGCTTCTGCCAGTCGACAGCGACCGGCAACTCACAAATGCTGGGCGGTACGGGTAGCGCTGCTGCCGTGATGTCGCGCGACAGCATTCGAAAGCCGAGATCCGGTAATGCACGAACTGCATCGGGGCTACAGCGGTTCCAGGGGGGCGTAAAAATCGGATCGAGTGCTGCTCCGAAGAGCGTATCCAGCAGCTCACGACCGCGCTGCAAGTCGCTGCGTTGTTCCAGCGCGCCGCGACTTGGGCCGAACTCGCATTTGCGACCTTCCGACTCGTGATTGTGATGTGTGTAGCCGTGTTGATGAATGCCCATCGTTAGGCCGATCTGCGGCCGCAACCACTGTGCCAACTCCGGGGTGGCTGCACCGGGAATCACGGCGATATCGAGCGGCGTGGCATGCTGCGTAAACAAGCGCACGAGGCGCTGCAATTGCGCGTCGCTCCAGCCACCATCGTCGTCGCGGAAGAAAAAGCGAATCGGCCGCGGCGCGCCGGCGAGCGCCAGCATCGTGGCATCGAGAAAGGTCTTCATGCGGTCGCCATTTGCGAACGTGGCATGTGGCGCTCGCTCCAGAGTCGATACAACTCGCTCGCGGTGCAGCGAGCGCCATCGAGATTGAGCACGTTCGCGCGCGGGCGAAACTCGAGCGTCTGTTCGATCGCGCGGGCCAAACGCGCTGCATCGAGCTCGCGCGCATCCAGCATGCGCAGCAAGCCCAGGTCTTGCATACGCCGCGCGCGATTGGTTTGCTCATCTTCGCGGCCCGCGGCGTACGGCACGACCAGCGCCGGCACGCCCGCCGCGACGATATCCATCGCGGTGTTGTAGCCGCATTGGCTCACGGACATCGACGCCTGACGCATACGAGCGACGAGATCTGGAACGACGCGCTCGAGCACGACATCCGCCCGTCCCTCAACTCGTGCCGCGAGATCGGCCAGCTCGGCTTCGGGCAGGAATGGGCCAGTGATGAGATCCAAGCGCGGTCGTGCATCGCGAGCTAACAAGTCGTGTGCGTCGAGCGCTGCCCGTAGCAATGGATACCCAACTTGTCCGCCACCGGCGGAAACCATAATGCTGCGCTCGTGAGGCGCGCTCCAACGGCCGCGCGCGCTCGCGCGCTCGGGTACAGCGAATCCGGTGTAGAGGATCGGCACGCCAGGCGGGCGTCGCGGACGAAACGTATCTTCAAGTTTGGCGAGTCGCTCGTCGGCATGCACGAGAACGGCATCGAAATAGCGTCGGCACAGCCAGGCCGCGCGATCGTCGTGATGTTGTTGATCGGGGCGCGCGGCCACCAGAATGTCACGCAAACTCGACACGACGATCGGTCGTCGCGCGCTGCGACGCGCCGCTTTGAGGAGCGGTAACAACTCGAACGCGAATTTCTTGCGCCCGAACGGAAACAACTCAACGAACACCACGTCCGGTTGCACGCGTGCGAACGCGGCGAGAATGATCGCGCGGCGCTCGTGCTGAAGGGTGGCCACGTCGCCTTGCGAATGACGCGCAACGAGTTGATGGCCATCTTCCAAGCCGAGCGGCGGCAGATCGAGGATCTCAATGCCGCGCGGCACCGGCACCCCTTCAGGCACGGGTCCGCCATTCAGGAACACGACGTGGAACTCGCGGGTGAGCGCCTGCGCCAACGCAAACGACCGCGTGAGATGCCCAATCCCGACGGAGTGTTGGCAATACAGCAAGAGTGTCGGCTTCATCTAGGCCACCTGTCCTGGTAGAGCGCGCAGCGTCGGTGTGCGGACGCGTGCCGTCACATCGTGAATCGCACCGCCGCGCACTTCGAGCACGCGATCGAACGCGGCGAAGGACGTGAACTGGTGCCCCATGACGACAGTGGTGCGGCCGCGGCGATGCGCGGTGATCGTTCCCTCGATCCACGCCGCCATTGCTGGATCGACGGCGGAAGTCGGTTCATCGAGTATGAGTACGGCCGGGTCGCGCACGAGCGTGCGCGCGATGCAAATACGCTGGCGTTGACCGCCCGACAACGTGGCACCGCGCTCGCCGAGTGGCGTGGCGTAGCCCTGCGGTAGGCTTGCGATGAAGTCGTGCACACCGGCCAAACGCGCTGCGGCTTCGATGCGCGCTTGGGTCGCGTCTGGATCGCCGAAGGCAATGTTCTCGGCGATCGTGGCACCGAGCAGTGCCGTGTCTTGCAGCACGACACCCACTTCGCGCCGCAGCGAGCTCAGTGTGAGGAGCTGAATCGGCCGGTCATCGAGGCGAATCTCGCCCGCCTGCGGATCGTCGAGGCGCAGCGCGAGACGCAGCAGCGTCGATTTTCCGGCTCCCGAAGACCCGATGATCGCGATGTGCTCGCCGGCACGAATGGTGAGCTCGATGGCATCGAGCACTGGCCGTCCATCATCGTACGCGAACCGTACTCCGTGGAAGCTCAGCGCGCCTTGTGCGCGCCCAGCATCCGCCGCGTCGGCCCGCTCACGAACCGTCGGCTTGACGGCTAACAATTCTGCCAAGCGGTCGGCGCTGACGCGAGCGCGCGAGAACTTCGAGACCAGCTTGCCGAGATCGCGGACAGGCTTGAACAACGCCGCCACGTAAGCCAAAAACACTAACAAGTCGCCCGGGGTCAAGGTGCCCCGCACGACGAACAGGCCGCCGAGCATCACCGTCGCCGCGGTGGCGAGTGCCGCGATCAGGCCGACGGCGCGCGACACGAGCGCCGATGCGCGTGCATTGTGAATCCCCGCGTCGCGGCTCAATTCGCTCTCGTACTCGAACCGCTGCTGCTCATGCGTTTCGCGCCCGAAAGCTTGGATCAACTGCATCGACGACAAGGCTTCATTCAGCCGGCTCGTGAGTTCGCCGTCCTGCTTGCGCTGCGCGCGCGCAGTGTTGCGAATCGCTCGCGTGATCCTGCGCAGCGCTACGAACAACAACGGCAACGCGCAGGCGACGAGCACGCCGAGTTGCCAGTTCATCAGGAACATCACGACGAGAATGCCGCCGATCAGCGCCGCATCCGCGACGGCCTTCACCACCCAATCGGCGAACAGATCCCGAATCAACGTGGTATCTGCGCCGACGCGCGTGAGCAATTCGCCCGAGCGGGTGCGCGCGTGAAACGCGAGTGACAGTTGCGATAAGCGCGTGAACAGCGCCGTGCGGACAGCATGCGTGATCTCGTAGCCGATGCGCGCGCCGATGAACGTCTGTGCATAAGCAAACACGCCCGACAGCACGGCGAAGCCTGCGATGACGCTCGCCAATACGCCGAGCGCGAGTAAGTCGCCATGCGCGAAGACAGGCGCGGACCAAGCGAGTTCGGGCGGCAACGGTCGATCGAGTAGTACCGTATCGACGACGAGCTTCAACGGCCATGGCGCGAGGAGGTCTACGACCAGCAGCGCGAGCAGTGCGCCGACCCCTAACAACATTTGCGCCCAACGCTGGCGCAACTGACGTCGGACAATCCCCATGAGCTCTGCGCGACCGACGCGCAGCGCTTCTGCCGTCGAGGAGATCGCCGCAATGGGCGTGGCAGTCGAGTCGCTCATTGATCGTTCTCCGCCGCGGCCCGGAGTGCTTGTTCAATGGCGAAGCGCATCACCGCACCGTGGCGCCAGTGATCGCGGTACGCGCGATCGATGAGCTGCAGACGCCGATAGAATTCGTAGATCTGCGGATCGATCGGCCGCACCGCTGTCGGCGCACGCGAATACACGTGAAAAATCCGTGTAAGGGAGTCGCGCACGCCTTCGATGCCGACGCGGCTGTTGGTAGCGACGGACACCGCGAGTGATGCCAGGTCGGCTTCGAAATCGCCGCGGACGAGCTCGTCCACATCGAACATGGCAACACCGTCGGCGAGAAAAGCGAATTGGCCGAGGTGGGCATCGCCATGACACAGCGCATCGTGCTGGGGCGCGAGGCGCGGCAATAGCGATGCGCAGCGTTCCACGGCCCGTGCGCCGTAGCTCTCTGCAAAGGGAAAGGCTCGCGCGAGTTTGCGCACTTTGCGATGCGCTTCCTCGAGGCGTTGCGCGCGATCGGCCGTTGGCGCGAGCACGGGCTTGATCGCGTGCAGTTCCGCGAGCGCTGCGACGAGCTTCTGCAAGCGCGGTGCGGGAGCCGCATCCAGCGCTTCAAGGGCTGGTGTGCCCCGCAACTCGGGCATCCACAGCGTACGCTCATCCAGCGTATCGACGAAGAGCGTCGGCACGCGCAGCGTGCGACGCGGCTGATGCAACTCACGCGCGAGATGACGCAGACGACCGCCGATCTGTACGGCGCGGTCGTCACTGAAAGTCTTGGCAAACACGCGCGCATCCGGCGTTCGCGCGCCGTTGACATACGCGGCGAGTGCGAGCGTGCACCGCTCACCGGGCCGATAACTGACGGGTGTGCTGCGGATCGAATGTGTCGCTCGGAAATTCGTACGTGCAGACGGTGGCATCGCCTCGAGCACGCGGCTCGGATGAGTGAGCGTCTGCAGTTGTGGCAGGGCCGCGTCGTAGGGAAACTCTTGCAGCTCGAGCGCGAGATTGCCGGTCCGCAAGCGAATCGCAGGGCCAACGGCAGTATCGCGGCTCGTCGAATCGTCCAGCGAACGCGTCTCACCGTGCAGCACGACGCGCAAGCTCTCGCCGAGTTCACGATGACGGACATCGATCGCGTAGCAAACCCGTAGAAAGCTTTTGTCGTCGCTGCGTGGATTTGCATAGCTTTTACGCCACGCGTGCAGAACTTCGACGCCAACGATCGCCCGCTCGGGCTTGGTCGCCTGCCACGCCGCGGCTAACAAGTCACTCACGACGGTGCGATCGAGAAACGGTGCGAAGCGCGCGTCCATCAGGCGACTCGCTCCAAGCATGCGCGGGCCGCATCGATCACGCGCGGCAGCGAACCCAAGCGCCCTGGCTTGAGTGAGGTCACACAACGATAGGCGCGCTCGCGAATGAGCGCTGCGGCGATGTGCCACCGGACATCCTCGGCCTCGACCGCCCACGGCACTTCGTGCGCATAAGCGCGCGCGATCTGTTCGAGCTTCGCGATGTCAGGCGATACGTCCGCGAGACAGGTGCGATACGCCTCTTCGGCGAGCAGGCTGCCAAGCTCTGCGTTCGGAACGCCGGCCGCGACGCGATCGAGATCGATGAGATACACACGCCGGGGGCTCAGCAGAATGTTCTTGCTGTGTAGATCGCCGTGCGTCGTGCCGACGGTGGCGAAATCACGGTTACGACGGGTGGCTAACAACCGCGCCACAACGGCTTGGAGCGCAACGGCCGCGTCAGGACAGGCCAGTGCAACGATCTGCTGGGCGCGCTCGATTTCTGCGACGATCAGCTCGCCTGTTAGGCGTGCCGGCAGTGCGAGCGGCGTGCGATGTAAGGCAGCGACAGCACGCGCGACTTGCGTCCAGGTGCGCTCCTGCGGCTCTTTGCTGATCAGGACGCGGTCCAGCGTCGGCGCGCGCACGCCCTCTTGCCAATGTACGCGGTGTGCCGCATCGAAGCCGAGTGGCCGCGCAAAGCCCACCGCGCCGTCGCGTGCCGCGTCGCTCGCCTGCAATGCGCGCATGATGCGCTCGGTCTGCGCGCCAGCATCGTCGTAGCGCGCCTTGCCGAATACGACCCACACGCGTCGCACGCGCCCCGAGGCATCGCCGAGCCTGACGCGGGCTTGCACGGTGCACCCATGCTCAGGAAAGTAGCTAACAACTTGCGCACGCGCCGACACGATGTGCGGCGTATCAGGCCAGGTGGCCGCTGCAAGCTGTGCGAGCCACTGTTGGCGCACGACGCCTTGATCGCTCAGGAGCGGCAACGACGGCAGCTTGCGATCGCGTGGAAAGCGCCACAGCAGCGAACCTAAATCGGTAGCGACACGTACGAGTTCGGGATTGCCGGTGGGATCGGCGGCCGCTCGCGCGCCGCGCTCACGGGCTTCGTCTTGCGGATACATCGCGACGACCGCCCGTTGCCACGCCGGGCGCGCCGTGCGGCCATCTGGCCAACGGACGCGATAGCCGACGACGCAGTTGCGGCGCGGTCGGTACTTCACGCGCTCGATCTCGCAGTGGATCGGGCCCGCGACCGCGCTCATCGGACCCGACTGCCCAGCGAAATTCTGCGCGAGCAAGCGGCCCATTTGCTCGAGATCGAACAACGACGCCAAGTTCGGCAGCGCGGGATCACTCGGCAGGACTTCGGCTGCGCTCATGCCTCACCTCCAGCGATTCGTGCCGACTCGATCAACCGACCCTGTGAGTCGCTGCGCACCGCGAGGCAATGCCAAGCACCACGGTTCTCCGCGGTGGGTTCGGCAATCAGAATCAGATCGCGCTCGCCATTTGCGTGGCGCACTTCGATCGCCGTCGCGACGTCGACCGGTGCCGCGCCCACTTGCGCGCGCACCTCAGGCGCACTGACTGGCAACACTCGAAGAGTCGTGCCGCGCGAGTCCTCGACGCCGGGGAGAAGCAAGGTGTGGAACTGCGCGCGCGCGGCCGAGCGCGTGGCACGTACGCGTGGCGCGGGCAGCTTCACGCCGTATTGATAAGACACAAAAGCCGGCTCGAGCTCGAACGACTCCGCGCCGACGCTCGCTAGGTGCAGGGCCAAGCCGGGGCACTCGACGATCTGATTCCCGCCCTCGGCGCGCACCCGCGTGTGGCCTTCGGCTTGCTCGGAGAGCTGAAAGCGCTGGTCGTATGAGTGAGCTTCGGGCGCTGTTATCGAATCAAATATGATCCAATAAGAGCCGAAAATGAGCGCAATGTGTCTTTCATGGCGCGCAGAGTATTCGTGACCGGCTTCCACGCTGCTTGATGCTGCGCCACACACGTAGGCGAGTCGCGGCGTCGAACCGAAAGCCAGGCACTCTGCCGCCGGGGGCGGGCCGCTGATCCGATGGCGCACCGACCCCTGCTGATGACGCGTGTTGGGATCCACTTTGCGCGGCGTGTAACGCGTTTGATTGCAGCCATCGACCGTGATCGTGTTGTGCGCCGAGGTGCTGCGGAAGCGGATGCGCCAGTTGATCTCGCCCGCTTCGCTGTAGGTGTAGCGGCCCGGGTCGACGATCAACGAGCGGCCGTTCGCAGCCAGTTCGAACGACAAGCAATCGAAGTGGCCGTGGTTGCCCTCGCCGAGGGGCCCGCAGTCGAACACGAGATACTGCTCGTCACGGTACGGCACTCGCCCGCGGCCCCAGCCACTGCGCATGACGTAGTAGCCAGAGGATGGGAACGCCGCTGCAGTCTCGGCCGGCGGCACGCCTTCACGCCCACTCGTGGCGACATAGAGCCAATCGCGGCGGCCGAATAACTCGTGGCCCTGGCGCAGCAGATCGACGAAGCTGCGCGCATCGCCGTCGGACAGCGACGGTACGATGCCGTCGGGCTTGTGCACGTGCATCGAAAAATCCAGCGCTCGCGCAATCTGCGCATCGAACTCCTGGGCGACCGGAATCTGGTTCAGCGCCGCGAGCCGCAGCACGGCCAGATAGTTCTTCACGACGAGATGGTGGTAGTCCGTCGACAGCTCGCAATGCACGCCGTCGGCGAGCAAATCCGCGCGCGCATTCGCGGCCAACTCGCGCAGCGCAAACTCGCGCCATTCGCTGGCGTGGGCGAACTCTGGAAATACGACGCCCGCCAAGAAGATGGCATACAACTCGAGCGTGCGGTGATTGCGCTTCGGGGTTAGGTTCGCGCACAGGTGATCGACTTGCAGCGCGATCGAGCGCAGCAACCGCGCGTGGAACTCGGCGGGCACGGGTGCGGTCGCATCGGTGGCGACGAAGTAGTAGTACGCGTAGATCCAGTTTTGTACGCGCCGGCCGGTCACATCGTTAGCGATGAAGCCCGGCGGCACGACCGCCATCCAGCTATCCGTCAGCTCAATCCAGCGTGCGAGATAGCGTGGCTCGCGAGTCTCGGCGTAGGCCATGCCGAGGCCGGTCGCGTAGTAGAACTTGTGCAGCAGGATGTGCCACTCGATATCGGCACTCGGATTCTGCAGCCAGCTTGGCGCACCGCTGAACGTGTGGGTTTCGTGGTTGAACTCGAAGTGGCCCGCGACGATCGCATCAATCTTCGCGCGCTGCGTTTCGTGCGGGTCGGGCACGGTGAAATACTCGACACCGCGCCGCGCTCGAAAATGTGCTAACAACTCATCCGGTGAGTAGTGTGCGAATGGCGCCCGCAGATGCGACTCGCGCGCCGCGCCTTGCGCGGCGGCAGCGAGCGGCTGTATGGCGGCATTCATTACTGAACACTCACGCACACCGGTTCAGGCCGCGCTGCGGGTACCGGGCGCATCTCATCGCCGAACAACTGTTGCAAAGCGACGGTGGTGCGGCGTGCATCGAAGCACGTGCAGATCGTTGCGCGCGCAGCCGTCCCTAGCCGCGCACGAACATCAGGGGACTCGAGCAGTTCGCCGATCGCGGCCGCGAGCGCCGGAGCATCGGCGGGCGGCACACATTTACCGTTGGAACCATCGAGCACAATCTCGGGAATGCCGGAAACGGGAGTTGTAATCACCGGCAACGTCATCGCCATCGCCTCGGCGACGACATTCGGAATGCCGTCGCGATCGCCATCGCCCGCCACCAAACAAGGCAGCACGAACATGCTCGCTGCGGCATAGAGATCGCGCAGCTCGCGATGCGTGACGGGTTTGCGGATCTCGATGCGTTCGCCGAGATCGTATTGTTGAATGAGCTGGCGGATCACGGGCAGCTCGCCGCCGTCCTCGCCGACGATCAAGCAGCGGAAGCGATGCCCGGCATCGCGCGCAAGCGCGCAGGCCTCGACGAGATAGCGCAGGCCCTTCTTTTCTACGAATCGACCGACCGACAAGATCAGCGGTGCATCGTGGTCGTGGCGCTTGGGCGCCACTGCAGTGGGTGCGAAGAACTCCGTGTCGAGCCCATGGTAGATCGTCCGAACATGGCCGGCTTCGTGCGGGAACGTCGCTTGCAAGTGCTTGCGATTTGCGTCGGTGCACGTGGCCACGAAGGTGGCCGCGCGCAGCTTGCGTGCTAACAAGTCGCCTGGGTTCTGCTCCGTCTGGTAAATGTCTTTCGCGTGTGCCGTAAAGCTAAACGGCAGATCGGTGAGCCGGCTCACGAACCAAGTGATCGTGGTTGCGCCGTGGCAAAAGTGCCCGTGCAGTCGACCGATCTTGGCTTGTTCGCCCACGGCTGCTGCAATCCACCCGGCTTGCAAGAATTCCTTGATGAACACTTTGCGAATCGGGCCGAAGCGCTCCCGGCGATAGCGCCACGACATGCCGAGTGCGGCACCCGCCGTCGCGAGCCAACGCAGCGGGCGGCGCCGAAACAGCTTGCCGTGTGCAGCGGCGAACGCCGGCACGTTCTCGCGCAACCAGCGCAGCAGCGAGGTGCCCGAGAGCGAGGTGGCGCGCGGGAGATAATGCACGGGTGCGCGCAGTGCTTGCAGCGAGTCGTGCGTCTGCGCGTCGTCGCCGCGCTTGATGGAGTAGACCGTGAGGTCCACGCCCATCGACTCGAGCAACAAGATTTCGTTCGAGATGAAGCTTTCCGACAGCCGCGGAAAGCCCATAACAACGTAGGCAACGCCGCGCCCACGCGGCTCGACGGACAGCGTCGTATCACGCATGGCCGTGCGCCGTGAGCGAACTGCCGATGCCTGCCACTTGCGGTCGTCGAGCGCTGAGCTCGGCGGTCGTGTACGGCGTGAGCAAATCGATCAACGTGCGCAAATTCTGTTCCGCGCCGAAGCGCTGTTCCACGGTGGCGCGCGCGGCCACGCCGAGCTGCCTGCGTAAAGCCGGCGATTCGAGCAATCGGCGCAGCGCCGCGGCGAGCGAACGCGGATCGCTCGGCGGGACTAACAAGCCGTTGCGATCGGTGGTGACGAGCTCGGGTATGCCCGACACGGGAGTGGTCACGACCGGCAACGCGCTGGCCATTGCCTCGAGCAATACATTCGGGATGCCGTCGCGATCGCCATCCGCAGCAATTTCGGAAGGTGCCGCAAACACATCCGCCGACTGCAGGAAGCGCTTGACCTGGGTGTGATTCATTTTGCCGTGCAGTCGGAGGCGATCACGGATACCGAGTTCGTGCGCGAGCGTCTCTAGCTCGGCTTGTTGTTCGCCGTAGCCGATGATGTCGCAATTGACGTCGAGACCTTGATCGCGCAGCAACGCGCAAGCTCGCAGCAAGGTCGCAAAGCCCTTCTTCTCGCGCAGTCGACCGACTGCGAGGATATGGCCTGCGTTCGCAGCGCCCGCCACGGGCGGTTTCCACGAGGCGCCCACGGGCGCGAACGAACGACTGTCGATGCCGTGATAGACGAGATGCACCGACGCGTCTTCCGGCGCCAAGGCCAAGAGTTCAGCGCGGTTGTATGCCGTGCACGTGACCGTGAAGCGCGCGCGGCCCAAGCGCTCCGTGATTTCGGTGGGATCGCTCAAGTAAATGTCTTTGGCGTGCGCCTCCAGGCTGCAGGTCGCGTCGGCGGCAGCGGCCGCATTCAGGCCGATCGACGCCACGCGATCGATGAAGTGCGCATGCAAATGGTGGATCTGACGGCGCTTCAACTCACGTGCGAGCGCTTGCACGTATTCCGCATCGGTGCAGGCCTCGCCTGGCACGCGCTGCAAGCAGACGATCTCGGCGCGCACGTGGGCCGCATTCGGCTGCACGATGCAGTCTGGCTGCGGCGCCAGTGTGAACACGGTGACTTCGAAGCCTGCGCGCTCGAGCCCGAGCACTTCGGCCAAGATGAATGTTTCAGAGATCTTCGGAAACGTTCGAACCAGTACCCCTAGCTTTCCCCGTGACGTGTTCATAGGCAGGCCACCTGCGGGCGTGCAAACGAGCCGCTCGTCGACGCGAGGTCGGCCGTGAGGTCCGTGACGGCCTCGTACAGCGCGTTCAAGCCGCGCAGGTCGATCGCAGGCAGCGGCTTGTTAGCACGCTCCGGCAAGCTCGCGAGCTCTGCCTTGATCTCTTGCATCAGTACGCTCGGCTGTAAGGAGTCGGGGTGAACAACCCGAAACAGGCCCATCGCAGCGAGCCGTTCAGCGCGAATCCATTGTTCGGCAACGGGCCGCGCGCGCGGCACGAGCACAGCGGGCTTACGCAGCGTCAGCAGTTCGCACACCGTGTTGTATCCGGCCATGCACACGACGAGATCGGCGGCATCGATCATGGTCATCATGTCGTCCGAGAAATCGCGCACGATGAGGTTCGGATCCTGCGCCGCATTAATCACACGACGACGATTCGCGCCTTGCATCTCCGAGCCGCACACCAGAACCGCGCGCACTTTCTCGTTGCGCAACGATTCATCGCGGTGCCACGCATCGAGGAAGCACGACAGCACGCGATCGCCGTCTTCGCCGCCACCCACGGTAACGAGCACCATCTTTTCATCGGGTGCAACGCCCATCTCGCCCCGCAATTGCTCGCGGAAGCCGCGACCTAACTGCCGACCGACATAGCCGCAGTAGCGCACTTTGGCGCGCGTTTCCGGCGGGAATTCATACTCGCGGTTCACATCGAATACGCTGGGGCTGCCGAGCACTAACACTTGGTCGTAGTACGACTGCACGGCTTCGTGATACCGATTGCGGCGCCAAATCTGCGAGGTAATCTCCGGCGCATCGAGGATGTCGCGCAGGATGAGTGTGGTGCGCGTGCGATGTCCGCGGCGCTTGGCGAGTTCGAGCGTCGGAGCGAGTTCATCGCTGATACCGAGCGGCTTCTTGTCGACGATCAGCAAATCCGGATCGAAATCGACGAACGCGTTGAGGATCAAGTTGCGGCGCATCCGCAGCATGTCCTCGTAACCCATGTCGAGAAACTTCACCGCGTAGGCGCCGTTACCCGTGCGCGTGAGGCAAGGCAGCTTCACGTAATCGATGCGCTCCGGGATGCGAAACGCATGCAGCATCGGTGAGCCCGACACGATGAGGACCGACACGTTCGGGTCGCGATCGACCAGATGCCGCGACACTTCGAGCATGCGGCGGATGTTGCCGAGCCCGTAGGTGTCGTGCGAATACACCATGATCCGTTTCATTGAATGACCCCGCTGTCCTTAGCTCGTGCTGTGTCGTTAGTTCTTGAGAGCGAATTGCGCAACGACCCAGCTCGTACCCACGCGCGTCCCGCGAGTTTTCACTTCACGGCCTGCAGCTTGTTGGAAGAACTGTTGCGCCGTGAGGCGGCGCGCTTGCGCATCCTCGTAAACCGTGTCGGCCGTGGCGACGGCGAGCGTGTCGATCAGCACGACACTCGAGCTACCGGCCGCTGTAACGGTGCCTTCAATGACCGCGCGATTCGTGCGATCGATGCGGCGAATGCGCTTGGCGAGCACCGTTCGCGGTGCGCGCACCTCGAAGCCGTCGACGTCCACCGTGTCGCCCACTCGCAGGGTTGCCAACGCGAAGTTGCGAGCGCGCGCATTGCTACGATCTTCCCAGCGAGTGTCCGCGTTCGTCGTGATCGTCAGTCCATTGACCGTGAGAGTGGCAGCGCTGCCCGAGACCGCCGTGACGACACCCTGTGCTTTGCCGTAGGGCCAATGAAAGACGACCGCATCCGCAACCAGCCGGCCGCTAGCGTCCATGACACCCTCAACTTGCACCTTTACGTCGGCCGCGAGATCCGCGGCCGTGCCATCGGTGTAGGTCGTTGCGGCATTGACCACGACGCGCTGGCCGTCGACTAACAACTCACCGCCAGTCAAACCGCGGGTGATGAAGCCCTCCAAGGAGTTCTCGGTGCCGACTGCAGCGCCGAGACCTGATGCTTTGGTTTCCACCTCGCGCGCAGCGAGTGTCGAACCGCTCGCCTCGCCTTTCACTTCGACCAACGTGCCGTCGGCTAACAAGCCTTCGATGGCGGCACCCGAATAGCTCACGGTGAGATTGGCGACATTGAACGTCTGCGCGAACGTGTCGAGGCCTGAGATGGCGCCGACGACGCGCTCCTCGGTGGAGTCGTCACGCTGCACGAACGCGGCAACGAGATCGCCAGCGGCATTGCGATAGCCGCTCACTTCGACTGTGGTACCTACCGTGAGGCCGCCGAGGTTTGCCGGCACGAAGCTCGCATCGAACACCGTGTCGCCCGCGACGCGAATGCGTTGGCCGAGCGCTGTGAATGAGGAGGTCAGCGGATCGATGGCAGTGACGACACCGCGCACGTCGCTCTCGAAGCTCACATTGAAGGCGAGACCGTTGACACCATCGGCTGCCACATCGCCGTCGACGGTGACCACCTGGCCGACGCGCAGATCTGCTTCCGTCGCGACGCGATCGTTGATGATGATCGTCGCGTTTGTCGTCTGGTACTCGATGCCGTTGACGAAGATGCTGCCGAATGCCGTGATGGCACCGCGCGAGCGACCGACACCGGTAATGCCCGCGCTGCTGATCGCCGCCGTAACGGCGAGTGCTACGCCCAAGAGTTTGATGCTGGTCTTCATAAGGCTGCCTTCCCTAGTCCGATGCTGTCCGTAGGAGTTCAAGGGCGAATCAATTCTCGAGTTCGATTTCGGTGGCTGTGAGCGCAGTGCCGTTCCAGGTACCGCGCGCCTTGACGACGCGATTCGGTGCGGCAGCGTAGAAGGCCGTCGCGGTAATCGGCGCGTCGGCCGTATCGCGGTACACCGTGGTACCGGTCGTCGTGACGGTCACGCCGATCAAGGTCAGGTTCGGCTGCGCCACGTTGGTCGCGATGCCTTGCAGCTCGCGACGATTGTCGAGATCGTCACGCTCGACGATCACGGCGGTCACCGTGCGAGTTGTACTGCCTTCGAAGCCGCGTACTTCAAGGTAGTCGCCCGTGCGTACATCGCTCAAACGGAAGGGACGCAGGTTGGCGTTCGACTTGTCTTCGAAGCGCGTGCCCGTCGCCGAGGTGGTCGCCGTGATACCAAAGATCGTGAGCGTGTTGTTAGCCGTGCTCACGGCATCGACGGTGCCGAGCATCCGAGCGGACGTGTCGCGCTTGATCTGGATCTTGCGCGCCGTCAGCGTGCCGTTTCCATCGAACGTGCCTTCGGCTTCGATCTTGAGGTTGAGGCGCAAGTCGGCGGCCGTACCGTTCTCGTACGTGGTCTGCGCGTTGGTGACCACGCGGCGACCCGCGATCTCGAAGTCCGAGCTCGAGGTGAAGCGGGTGATGATGCCTTCGATTTCGCCGAGGTCGCCCTGGTTCACGGCCACATTGCACGGCTTCACTTCGACGCGCGTTGCCGTCAACACGTTGTTAGTGACCGTGTTGCCCTTTGCTTCGACGCAATTGCCGTTCGCTGGCGTGCCGTTCGACAGCGCCGCACTGGTGTAGTCGACGGTCAAGGCGCCAATCGAGAAGCGACGCAGGTTCGAGTCGAGATTGGCGACGACGCCCGTGATCTCGAGTTCGCCGGCCGCCGCTTTACGCTCGACGCGCGAGGCGACGATTTCGCCCGCCGCATTCGGTGCGCCGCTGACTTCGACGACGTTGCCAACGGCGAGCGTGGCCAAGGTCGAGCCGCTGTCGAATGAAGTGGTACCCGTGACGCGCACGGTTTGGCCCAGGACGACGAAACTGCTGCCCGCGAGGTCGATCGAGCTGATCGGACCATCGAGGCTGTCATCGTAGGTCACGGTGTTAGCCGTACCCGTGCGCCCGTCGTCGTTGATACGGCCTTGCACGGTGACGATCTGGCCCACTTTGAGCTGCGATTCGGTGCCGCTCGAGCCGTCGACGCGGATCGTTGCGTTGCTCGTTGAGAACTCGACACCGTTGACGAAGATGCTGCCGAAGCCCGTGATGGGGCCCGAGGCGAGGCCGACGCCGGTGATGCCGGAGATTGGCGGTGTCGTGGAAGAGCCGCCGCCTCCGCCGCCACATCCGAGTAGGAGGGCCGTGCTCGCGACGAGCGTGGTGAAGATGCGTTGTATGCGGTTCATTTGGAGATCTCTCGCTTGGGATCGTCTTGGACGTGATAGACACCGACACCCAGGCGCACGACGGTCTTGTCGTTAGGCTGGGCATTGGGTAGTTCGTGATGGGACAGCCATTCGTCGATTCGCTCGAGGAATGCTTGCCCTTCCTTGTGGAGGAGCTGCCGAAACTCTTCTGCGTGGCGCGCATCGACGCGCGCGTTCGTGGCAAAGCGCGCGTAGCGCAGTGGGGTGTTAGGCGGTGCGGTTAGATCGTGCACGACGGTGTGCGCGAGGGCGCGCATCAGTTCGCCACCGATCAAGGTCTTTTGCACATCCACCTGCATGGGCATGTAGGAGCGCTGCAGCACTTCGAGTTCGCCCTCGGCGGTGGCGCGAATTGCGCCGACGGTCTTCAGCTCTTTGCGCAGCGCTGTTGCCGGCATGTCGCCGGCGTAACGGCTGCAGAGATCTTCGAACGAAGGCGCTGGGCCGGTCGGGGCGATCTTCCGTGGCGCGCCCGTGGCATCGATGTAGTCCGCGTCGACGTGCCAGCCGGTGAGTAGGCGCGTCGCCGCACCGACATAGGGGGCCTCGGGCACATCGACCACTTCGTTGAGCTCGCGTTGGCGCGCGACTTCGCGGCGATTGATGCCGGTTAAGATCGCGACGCGCGCGGCATTCGTCGGTCGGCCGCGAATGCCGAAGTCTTCGGTCGCTACTTGTACGAAGGCAGCCTTGACCACGTCGACGAATTCCTTGAATGTGATGCCACTTTTCAGCAGCAAACGGACAACCGGCCGCAACAAAGCCCGGCTTGCCGCCAACACTGCTTGCTTCTGTCCGTCAGCCATATTTGGTATCCACGGAACCAAATATGGGCCGATGTTCTGAACGTGGCAATGGGTAGAAACGTGCGGAAACGGCGACAAAGCCCAAGTTTTGGCGTTTTTATCAATTAAAACAGTGGGTTAGGGCTCAAAAATTTATTTGGGACCGGCGGGATTCGGATCAGGACGACCGGCTAGCGGTCGAATTGGGGGCGTATGCGGCGTCGCCACTGGCTCGTGACGCTATCGATTCTGGCCCTCGCGCTCGTGGGCGGCGCCGTGAAGTGGTGGCTCGTGAACCGCGCCTTCGGTCAGCCACTCTCTATTAATGTGCCGCCTGTGAAGTACAGCGTCGAACAACGCCTAGCCCAGTTCGCACCGCTCGTCGAGGAGCGCCTCGTACCGCATTTCGCGGCCGCCGGTGTGCCGTATCCCCCGAGCGAAGTGGCGCTCGTCGCCTTCAAAGATACCCGACGTCTCGAACTGCATGCCCGTGCTAACAACTCGACAGCGTGGACGCTCGTGCATCGCTACGCGGTGCTTGGTGCGAGCGGCCAGTTAGGCCCAAAACTGGCGGAAGGCGATCGGCAAGTGCCCGAAGGGCTCTACCGTGTGGAGCTGCTCAATCCTAACAGCCGCTATCACCTGTCGATCCGGCTGAACTATCCAAACGAATTCGATCGCGAAGTAGGCGCGCTCGATGGCCGCAGCGATCTCGGCTCAGACATCATGATTCACGGCGGCACATCGTCGGTGGGCTGCCTCGCAATCGGCGATGAGGCGGCGGAGGATCTGTTTGTGTTGGTCGCACTGACGGGCATCGACAACACGCGTGTCGTCGTGAGCCCAACGGATTTTCGCGCGCGCAGCGCACGCACTCCCGACGTGACGCTGCCTTGGGCACCGCGCCTCTATGCGCGCTTGCGCGAGGAACTCTCGCAGTTTCCACGCACGAGCAGCGGCGAACGCAGCGCGCGCTAGCTGCGGATATAGCCTTCGAGATCGGCAATCGTACGCTCTTGCTCTTCGATCACGGCGCGCACTACATCGCCGATCGAGATGATGCCGATGACGCGCCCGGCATCGACCACCGGCAAATGCCGAATGCGCTTGTCCGTCATCATGCGCATGCAGTCGCCGACGCGGTCGTCCGGCGACACGGTGATCACGGGTGAACTCATGATCGTCGCGACCGGCGTGTCCGTGGACGTGCGCCCTAACAACACGACTTTGCGCGCGTAATCGCGCTCGCTCATGATGCCGAGGAGCTCGGCGCCGCGCATCACGAGCACCGCGCCGATGTGCTTCTCGGCCATCAATTTGAGTGCGTCGATGACCGGGGTATCGGGCGCTACGGCTGACGCGCCACCGGTGCTCTTAGAAGCTAGCAACTGACGTACGGAAATCATCGCGCTGCCCCTCCCGCCGCGCGAGCGCCGCTACAGCGCCGCAGCGATATCTTGCATCAGCCCACTATCTTGGGGCTTGGTGCCAGAAGGATAGCGCTTCAACACGCGCCCATCACGCCCAATCAAGAACTTCTCGAAATTCCAACCAATATCGCCGGCGAAGCCGTTCGCCGGTGACGTGAGCCAACCGTAGAGCGGATGACGGCCGGCGCCGTTCACCTCGATTTTGCTCGTCATCGGGAAGGTCACTTGGTAGGTGGTCGAGCAAAACGTTTGGATCTCGCGCTCTGTGCCCGGCTCTTGGCCACCGAACTGGTTGCACGGGAAGCCAACGACCGCGAAGCCCTCGCCTTGCAGTTCTTGGTAGAGCTGCTCGAGGCCGGTGTACTGCGACGTGTAGCCGCAGCGGCTCGCCACGTTCACGGCGAGTACCACCTTGCCGCGCAGCGCGGCAAGCGCGTTGGGCGACCCATCGATTCCTTTGACATCGAACTCGAAGAAATTGGCCATGGCAGCTCCAGAGCAGCGCGGCTTATGCGCTCACGACTGTCAACACTGCACCGTCGACACCGGTGACGCGCACACGAGCGCCGAGCGGCAGATCGGGCCCGGCCACTTTCCACACGGAGTCGCCGACGCGCACCTTGCCGAACCCCTGCTCGATCGGCTCAACGAGCGTGAACTCGACGCCGACGTACTGCTGACCGCGCAAGTTGAGGTTGGGCTGCTCGGTGGTTTCGGGGTGTTTGCGCACATAGTTGCGATACACCAGCATCGCCACCAGGCCGAGCACCGCGAACAGAATCCACTGCCATTGCCACGGCATCGGCAGCACCACTAACAACAAACCCACGATGCCTGCTGCCACGGCGAACCAAATCGCCACGGCTCCTGGCAGGAACGTCTCGAGTGCAGCCAGCACCAGCGCGAACACCAGCCAGTGCCACCACGCCATTTGAGTGACGAACTCGCTCATGAGTTCGACGGGTTGTTAGTCGTTTGGCGAGGCATGGCACCTTGCCGTGTCGGCTGCTTGTCGAGCGCGTCTTTGGCGAGCTCGGCGATACCGCCGAGCGCCCCTAACAATCCGGCCGACTCAATCGGCAACATGAACACCTTCTGATTCGGCGCGGACGCGATGGCCTTCAACGCCTCGACGTACTTCTGCGCGACGAAGTAATTGATGGCTTGCACGTCGCCCTGTGCGATCGCTTGGCTCACCATTGCCGTGGCGCGTGCCTCGGCTTGCGCCGAACGCTCGCGAGCCTCAGCCTCGCGGAACGCGGCTTCCTTTTGGCCTTCCGCGGCCAGCACGACCGACTGCTTCTCGCCTTCGGCCTTCAAGATCGCAGCGGCTCGGAAGCCCTCGGCGTCGAGAATGTTCGCGCGCTTGTCGCGCTCGGCCTTCATCTGCCGCGCCATCGAATCGACGAGATCCTGCGGCGGTTGAATGTCCTTGATCTCGATGCGTGTGCACTTGATGCCCCAGGGCGTGGTGGCATCGTCAACGACCTTCAGCAGGCGATGGTTGATCTCATCGCGCTTCGACAATGTTTCGTCGAGGTCCATCGAGCCGACGACCGTGCGGATGTTCGTCATCGTCAGATTGACGACCGACAAGCGCAGATTGTCCACCTCATAGGCGGCCTTCGGTGCATCGAGCACTTGGTAGAACACCACGGCATCGATCGACACCATCGCGTTGTCTTTGGTGATGACTTCCTGACGTGGCACGTCGAGCACCTGCTCCATCATGTTCATGCGGCGCCCGACCTTCTCGATGACGGGCACCAGGATGTGGAACCCGGGCTCGAGCGACTTCTTGAACTTGCCGAGACGTTCCAGTGTGAACTGGAAGCCTTGGGGCACGATGATGAACGACTTCGACGCGAGCACGATGAACGCGACGACGATGATGAAGACGGCAAAAATCCCGATGTCACCCATGTTCTTCTCCGCTGCGGCTCCCGGCTAGATAATGCTGTCGGCGCGCGAGATTACAAGACCTTGACGAGTTGTTTGCCGGTATTTTCACCGCGCAGCATGCCGATGAACGCCTGCGGTGCATTCTCGAGGCCCTGCGCCACCGTCTCGCGAAAGCGCAGTTTTCCTGCGGCATACCATTCGGCTAAATCAGCGAAAGCGCTGCGCCAGCGCTCTGGGTTGTCCAACACAATGAAGCCCTGCACGCGAATGCGGTTGACGAGCACGCTGCGGAAATTCTTGAGCCCGTACGGCTCGAGGCTGTTGTACTGCGAAATCAGGCCACACAACGGCAGCCGTGAGAACGGGTTCATCCGCGTGAGTACGTTGTCGAGGATCTCGCCGCCGACGTTATCGAAGTACACATCGATGCCGTTCGGCACGGCGGCCTTCAACGCCTCGCGCCAGTTGGCTTGCTTGTAGTCGACGCAGGCATCGAAACCCAATTCCTCGACGACGAACTGGCACTTGTTAGCACCACCGGCAATCCCGACGGCGCGTGCACCTTTGATCTTGGCGATTTGCCCGACCATGCTGCCCACCGCGCCCGCCGCAGCCGACACGACGACGGTTTCGCCAGGCTTCGGTGCGCCGATGTCGAGCAGGCCCACGTGCGCGGTGACCCCGGGCATGCCGAGCGCGCCCAGCCACGCCGACGCGGGCGCTTTCGACACATCGATGCGGCGCAAGTTACTGCCGTCGCTCAACGCAAATTGCTGCCAACCGAGCGGCCCGTACACGAACTGCCCGACGGGAAACTTTGGGTTGTTAGACGCGACGACATCGCCGACGATCTCGCCGCACATGACGTCGCCGATCTCGACCGGCGCCACGTACGATTTCGCGGCACTCATGCGCCCACGCATATACGGATCGAGCGACAAGTAGTGGGTGCGCACCACGACTTCGCCCGCGCCGGGCGTCGGGACGGGCTGCGTCACGTGTGAAAAGTTACTCGCGACGGGCTCCCCGGTGGGGCGCTCGGCGAGGCGTATCTGCAGATTCTGTTGTGTCATGGCGACGAATGGTAGCTGTTGGCGGACCAACGGTCGCGGGTTCCGTAGCTGCCCAGCGACAGGATGCGCGCGCCGTGGAGCTTGCGATGATGCGGTCTAGATGTGTGACCGGCGCACCGCCAGGGACGGATGTCGGCTGTCACAATCGCGCGGCTCGCGCTGCGCTCTCGCACACGAACCAGGCCTCACCATTCATGCCCGATCCCGCCAAGTCCGACTCACCGCCCCCGGAACAGACCGTGGCCGCTGACAATTTCGCCGTGGTGAAGGATGACATCACGTTGGTGGCGTATCTGACTGGGGCCTTTGCGCTTTGCATTTATGACGCCGTCCAGGAGTCGGGGGCACTCGCGCACTTGCGGATCGTGCCGCCGGGGCGAACCAACGACCCCAACCTCACCGACACCACGCTCTCGACCGACTTGCTGCTGCTCGATCGATGCGTGAACGACCTGCGCGAGATCGAGCCACGCGCGCAGTACTGGCAGGCCAAGCTCGTCGCACATGTCCCAGATTCGTCCGTGGCCCGCGATCGGTTTGCGGCGATGCACGGGTTCCTCGAGGCGTTTTTGCGCGACGCCAAAGTGAAGCTGATTTCTGTCGACCAACACACCGGCTCCGCCATGGTCGTGCGCTTTCGCCCGGCCATGGGCAACCTGCGAGTCGACGCCCTCGCGCCACGCGGCTTGTAAGATTCCCCGACACTCGCGTGGCGGGGGCTGCCACGCCGCGCGCAGCGGGCGTAGGATGCGGCGCTTCGACAGCCTCGGTGGTGTCCCATGCGTTCATCGTTCCGTTGCATCCTGTTTGCGTTTTGCGTCCTAGTCGCGCCGCTCACCCGCGCCACTGACGCCCATACCGAGCTGCATCGCCTGTTCGCCACCGCGTGGGAGCGCGACCTCGTCGACAACCCACTAACAGCTACCTACTTTGGCGATCGACGGTTTGAAGATCGTCTGCCCGATCTGTCAGCGGCATCGATCGCAGCCCAAGAGAAGGCGGCACGCGATTTCCTCACGCAGCTCAAGCGGATCGATCGCAGCAAACTATCGACCGAAGATCAGTTGAGCTACGACTTGTTCGCGTGGGAGTACGAATCGCGCATCAGCGCGCAACGCTTCAAGCCGTATGTCTATGACATCAAGCCGCGTGAGGGGCCGCAGAGTTTGTCGGAGCTCACCGAACTGTTGCAGTTCCAGACCGTGAAGGACTACGAGAATTGGATCGCACGTCTGCAGGCCATCGGCACGTTTGTCGATCAATACATCGCGATCCTTGCCGTCGGTGTGCGCGAAAAGCGCACGCAACCGCGGGTGATCATGGAGCGCGTGCTGCCGCAGCTAAAAAATCAATTGGTGAGTCAGCCCCAAGACAGCCCGTTCTATGCGCCGTTCAAGCAGATGCCGGCGAGCATTTCCGCCGAAGAGCAAGCGCGCCTATCGCGCGCGGCCACCGCAGCGATCCAAGACGTGGTATTGCCGGCATACGGGCGCTTCGAGAAATACTTTCGCGAGGCGTACTTGCCCGCGACTCGCAAGACCGTCGGCATTTACGACACGCCTGATGGCTTGGCGTACTACCGCGATCGCGCACGCTTCCACACCACGACGAATCTGACGCCCGACGAAATCCACGAAATCGGCCTCGCTGAGGTGGCGCGGCTGCGCGGCGAGATGCAGAAGGTGATGGACAAGGTGGGTTGGCAGGGCACGCTGCAAGAGTTTTTCGTGCACCTGCGCACCGATCCGAAGTTCTACTACTCCTCGCAGCAGGAGTTGTTTGCCGCGTACGCGGCAATGTCGAAGCGCATCGATCCGGAGCTCGTGCGCCTGTTTGGCAAGCTGCCGCGTACGCCCTATGGCGTGCGAGCGATTCCGATGACGAGCGCGCCTAACACCACGACGGCGTACTACCAAGGGCCGGCGCTCGATGGCACGCGACCCGGCTATTACTACGTAAATCTGTATCGCCCGGAAGTGCGGCCGAAGTACGAAATCCCGGTGCTAACGATTCACGAGGCGGTGCCAGGCCATCACTTGCAAATCGCGCTCGCGCAAGAACAAACCGAGCTGCCGCAGTTTCGCCGCAATGCGGGCTTCACGGCCTACGTGGAAGGCTGGGCGCTGTATTCCGAGCGCTTGGGTGAGGAGATGGGCGTGTACGAAGATCCGTACGATCGCTTCGGCTTCCTCACGTACGACATGTGGCGCGCGGTGCGCCTAGTCGTCGACACGGGCATTCATGCGAAGAAGTGGTCGCGACAGCAAGCGATCGACTACTTCAAGGACAACGCGGCGAAGACCGAGGCAGACATCGTCAACGAGATCGATCGTT
>CAYUIT010000034.1:5969-41429 GCA_964444835.1 uncultured Steroidobacteraceae bacterium | reverse complement strand
TGAACAACTTCGGCGACGGCATGGTGAAGCAATGGCAGAAGCTGTTCTTCAAGGGTCGCTTGTCGGCGTCCGACAAATCGCTGCACACGAAGGATTTCGTGAAGGCGGCCCAAGCGGATGGCTTCAAGTTTGCCGTGCGGCTCGATAAGAAGGCCGATGTGCCGCGCGTGATCGCGGAGTTCGTGCAGTATCCGGGGCCGGCGTTTCTCGAAGTGCTGATCGATCCGGATGCGGGTGTGTACCCGATGGTGGGGCCAGGTCAGGCTTACGACGCAATGATCACGGGCGACTTCATCCCGTCGCGCAACAAAGTCGATGTCAAGCCGCCTGACGCGTCGGAAATGTTCTGATGAAGTATTTGCATACGATGGTGCGGGTCGCCGATATCGAGCAATCGTTGAAGTTTTATCGCGACGCGCTCGGACTTGAGGTGCTCTCGCGCAAAGAGTATCCACAAGGTCGTTACACGTTGGTGTTCTTGGCGGCGCCGGGCGATTCAACGGCGCAAGTGGAACTCACTTACAACTGGGATCCGGAGACTTACACGGGTGGCCGCAACTTCGGTCACTTGGCGTATGCCGTCGATGACATCTATGCGAGTTGTGAGCGGCTGCAAAAGCACGGTGTGACGATCAATCGTCCGCCGCGCGACGGGCGCATGGCCTTCGTGCGCTCGCCCGACAACATCTCGATCGAACTGTTGCAAGCGGGCGGCGCGAAGCCGCCACGTGAGCCGTGGGCCTCGATGCCAAACGTCGGCCAGTGGTAGCTGATGCGCATTCGCGCTGCCGTCACGCGAGCGGTTGATCGGCCGCCGCAGATCGAAGCACTCGATTTGGACGAGCCACGGGCCGATGAAGTGCTCGTGCGTGTAGTCGCGAGCGGCGTGTGTCATACCGACTTGTTCGCGCCGCACCTCGTGCGATTGCCTGCCGTATTCGGCCACGAAGGCGCAGGCGTTGTCGAGCGTGTCGGCTCGGCCGTCCGCAAGGTGCGAGTAGGCGATCGGGTGGTGATGACGTTTGGCTCGTGTGGCACGTGTGTGCAGTGCGCAGCCGATTCACCGGCGTATTGCGAACATGGACACGACTACCAATTCGCCGGCCTGCGGCGAGACGGTACCCGGACGCTACGCGGCGGTGAGGAGCCCATCAGCGGCGCGTTCTTTTCACAATCGTCATTTGCTAACTACGCGCTCGGGACCGAGCGCAGCGTCGTACCAATACCCGATGACATGGCGTTCGAGCGAGCGGCGCCGCTCGGCTGCGGGATCCAAACGGGCGCGGGCGCAGTCCTCAATATCTTGCGCGTGCAGCCTGGGGAAAGTTTGGCCGTATTCGGCGTGGGCGCAGTCGGGCTTGCGGCCGTCATGGCCGCGCGCATCGCGGCTGCGGCCGTGATCGTGGCGGTCGACGTGATTCCCGAGCGCTTGGCGCTAGCGCGCGAACTCGGTGCGACACATGTCATCGATGCGCGCACGAGCGAGGTGGTACCCATGATCCGCGAGCTCACGCGCGGCGGCGTACGCTACTCGTTCGAAACCGCCGGGCAGAAGGCGACGTTCACGCAGGCCCTCGAGTGCTTGCGCCATAAGGGCGTGTGTGCGCTCGCGACGCTCCCCGCGCTGGGTCAGCCGTATTCGCAGACGCTGCTGCCGCTCCTGATGGGGGGTAAGTCGTTAGTGAGCGTGCTCGAGGGCGATAGCGACCCCGATCGATTCATCCCGTTGCTCGTGCAGCATCACCTGGCGGGGCGCTTGCCGATCGAGCGTCTAATCGTCTCCTATCCGTTCGAGCAGATCGCGCGCGCTCTCGACGATGCCGAGCATGGTCGCGTCATCAAGCCCGTGCTGCGGATGATGTGACGTGAGCGACGGTCAGCTCCGCACGCGTAGTCGCGTCCAAACGGTGGGCCTCGTTGCGGGAGCCGCGCTGTTTGGCGTGCTGTTGGTAATCGGTCCGCCGGCCGGGGTCGAGCCACTGGCATGGCGTTGTGCCGCGGTCGCTGCGTTGATGGTGATTTGGTGGGCGACCGAGGCGTTGCCGCTCGGTGCGACCTCCGTATTGCCGGTGTTGCTGTTCCCAGCGCTGGGGCTCGCGGATCTCGAGACGACGGCCAAAGCGTACGGCAGCTCGATGCTGTTTTTGTTGTTAGGTGCGAGCCTGGTTGCACTGGCCGTCGAGCGCTCGGGACTGCATCGGCGGTTGGCGTACGGTGTGCTGCAGCTCGCTCGCGGCGAGCCGCGACGAATCGTGTTGGCGTTGATGATCGCTTCCGCATTCATCAGTATGTGGGTGTCCAATCTCGCGACGGCACTGATGATGCTGCCGGTGGCCCTCGGCTTGGCCGCTTGCGCCGAGCGCGAGGGAACGCCCGAGCGGGACCGCGCACACTTTTTGTACTGCTTACTACTCGGCGTGGGCTATGCGGCCACGATCGGCGGCATGGCGACGATCGTCGGTACACCAACCAATGGCATGGTCGCGGGCATCGTACAAAGCCGCACGGGCGTCGAAGTGTCGTTCGCCACGTGGCTCGCTTTCGGGCTGCCAATCGCTTGCTTGTTAGTGCCGCTGGCTTGGATCTTGCTCACGCGATTTGTGTTTCCGTTCCAGCTTGGCGGTGGCATGCAATTGCGGGAGACGATGCTCGCGACGCTGCGACCGACTGCCGGCATGAGCGCGGCGGAGAAGCGGGTCGCGTTGGTGTTCATCGGCGTTGCTGTGGCGTGGACGACGGGGCCCCTGTGGCGCGAGCTGCCCGGTTTGGCATCGGTCTCGGATGCGGGCCTCGCGATCGCGGCAGCCGTGCTCTTGTTTGCGTTGCCGTCGGGAGAGCCGCGTGGTGGCGCACTGCTCGCTGCGGACGACTTGCGCCGCGCGCCATGGGAAGTGTTGCTGTTGTTAGGAGGCAGTCTCGCACTGTCTGCAGCGATGGACTCCAGCGGCTTATCGCGCACACTGATTGGCGGGCTGGGGAATCTGTCTGGCGTGCCACTGGCGTTGTTAGTGATCAGCATCGTGGGTCTGGTGATCGTGTGGACCGAAGTCGCGACGAACGCGAGTGCCGCGGCGACAGCGGCGCCGGCACTCGTGGCGATCGGGGTCGCGGCGGGTATTGAGCCGGCGTTGCTGTTACTGCCAGCCGCACTGGCGGCGTCCTGCGGGTACGCGCTGCCGATCGGAACGCCGGCAAACACGGCCGTTTATGCGGCGGGCAAGATTCCGTTGGGGCGCTTTGTCCGGGCGGGCGCGGCCATGGATGTGTTGGCGTTCATCGTGCTCGTCATGGTAAGCCTCGTCATCATGCCGGGATTGTTCGCCCGTGCTTGAGTGCTTGAGGCATTGATGACGGAAGCCATGGTGAGCGACGTTCGGCAGGCGCGCCGTGCCGAGTTCGTGCGCGGCGTACGAGAAGTGATGCCGCTCACGCCGGGGCTCATCGCGTGGGGCCTCGTGACGGGCGTCGCGATGGTCAAGAGTGGCCTGCCGATACCGTGGGCGATCGTCATCACGCTGACGGCCTATGCGGGCAGCGCGCAATTGGCCGTGTTGCCGCTGCTAACAACCGCAGCACCGTTGTGGATCGTCGCCGTGACAGCGCTGCTGACGAATCTGCGGTTCGTCATCTATGCCGCGGCGATGCGCGGATCCTTTGCAGCCTACTCCACGCGGCGGCGCTTTCTGATCGGCTACCTCATCGGCGACTTCTCGTTCATCACGTACATGAACCGGGTCAATCGCGACGGCGACTTCGCACATCGCGACGCCTTCTATTTGGGGATGTGCGCGTTCAACTGGTTCGTCTGGCAAGCCACCTCGCTGATCGGAATTGCGGCTGCGGCGTTCATACCGACGCAATGGGGGCTCGAGTTCGCAGGCTTGCTCGCACTCGTGGCGTTACTGGTGCCCTTGCTGCGTGAGCGTCCGGCGGCCGCAGGTGCGGTGGTGGCTGCGACGATCGCCGTTCTGGGGCATGCGTGGCCGTTCAAGATCGGCATGCTGGCCGGCGTGGTCGCGGGCATTGCGGTTGCGACGCTCGCGGCGGGGAGGCGGGCGTGAGCGATTGGCAACTCGCTTGGGCGACGGTGAGTCTCGTGGCGGCGACGCTCGCCGCGCGGGTGACCTTGCTCGTCGTCGGCGAGAAGCTGCGCTTGGGGCCACGAGCTGAAGCGGCGTTGCGGTACGCACCCGCTTGCGCGTTGGCTGCGCTGCTCGTGCCCGCGCTGTTGTTCCAAGGGGAAACGCTCGCCGTCAGCATGGACAATGCCAAGTTGCCCGGCGCAGTCGCGGGTGCGCTCGCGTTGCTCGCGACGCGCAGCGTTACCGCGTGCATTGGTGTTGGTATGGTGACGTTTGCGCTGTGGCGCGCGTACGTCGCCTAACCACTACCAAGTGATCGTGACGCCTTTCGTTTTGAGGTAAGGGTCGAGCCCTTCGCGGCCGAACTCGCGGCCCCAGCCCGACGATTTGTTACCACCGAATGGCACCGCCGGATCGAGCGCCGCATGCATGTTGACAGCCACCTGCCCGGAGTCGATCTTGCGCACCATCGTCAGCGCTTTGCCGATATCGCGCGTCCAGACACTGCCAGACAAGCCATAGATCGTGCTATTCGCCTCGCGTGCAACTCGCTCGAGTTCGCCGTCCCCAAAGCGCTGCACGCACAGCACGGGGCCAAAGATTTCGTTCTGGACGGGCGTCATCGTGTTGGACATGCCTGCCAACACCGTGGGTTCGAAGAAATTCCCCGGGCCTTGCACGGCGCGACCGCCCGTGACGAGTTGGCCGCCCTCGCGTTGGCCTGCCGCGACGAAGCTCGCGACGCGCTGCTGTTGCTCGCGTGAAATCAGCGGCCCGAAGGTGGACGTCGGATCGAGTCCGTGGCCGAGCTTCAATGCCTGCGCGAATTGCGCGATCCCGGCAACGACCGTGTCATGCACTTTGTCGTGCACGAATAGCCGCGTGCCCGCCATGCAATTCTGCCCTTGCAAGAAGAAACACGCGAGCGCCGCCCCGGGAATCGCTTGCTCGAGGTCGGCATCGTCGAGCACGATGACGGGCGACTTTCCGCCCAGCTCGAGCGTGACTTTCTTGAGGTTGCTCGCCGCGGCCGCCTTTGCAATCAAGCGACCGACATCCGTCGAGCCCGTAAATGCGATCTTGTCGACGTCCATGTGCGCAGCCAGCGCAGCACCGGCCGTTTCGCCGAATCCTGTGACGACATTGATGACGCCCGGTGGCACGCCTGCTTCGAGGCACAACTCGCCGAGTCGCAACGCGGTCAGAGGTGTTAGTTCGGCCGGCTTCAATACGAGTGTGCAGCCGGTGGCGAGCACTGGCCCGATCTTGAGCATCGCCATCGGCAACGGCGAGTTCCACGGTGTGATCGCGCCGACCACCCCGATCGGTTCGCGCAGCGTGTACGTGAAGGCCTCATTAGGCCGCTTGCCGCGTGGTGACGCGGACAACGTTGCCCCATCAATCTTCGTGGGCCAACCTGCGTTGTAACGAAAGTATTCCGGCACGACGCTGTAGGCGATGTACTGGGCGAGCTGCAGCGGCAATCCGTTATCGAGAATCTCGAGCTCGATCAACTCTTGCGCATTGGCGACGACGAGGTCGGCGAGCTTCCACAAGCACGCGCTTCGCTCAGCCGGCGTGAAGTTTGCCCACGGACCTTCGAACGCTGCGCGGGCAGCACGCACCGCTGCATCGACATCGGCGGCGTCGCCCGCGGCAGCCGTCGCGATCTTGTGGCCTGTCGCAGGGTCGTGCACGTCGATGCGCCCGCCCGCCACAGGCGCGACCCATTTTCCGCCGATCAAGAGTTCATGTTGGCGTGCCAGAAAAGCACGGGTGGCAGGCGTAAGCTGACGAGTAGTTTCCGCAGTGTTCATGAGATTCGCGACCCCCAAGGCGAGCGCAGACGATGGTACGCTCGTGACCCATGGGGCCCAACGAATTCCGCAGGGAATGTCCGAATTACACGCGCTCCAACCCCGGCGTGGCAAAACGCCACTAGCGTCGGCTCGTAGCTGCTCCAGATGCGGACCGTGCGTGGCAAGATCGGCTACTTCCATCGGCAACAGGGCCCGACCGGGCGCGAGTGGTTCTCGCTCAGCGTGCTGCGAGATGGCACACGGGCGCTGCGGGCACATTGCGAGATGGACGACGATGTCGTGTTGCGCGATGTCACCTACACCGTGGATCGCGCATGGCAGCCCCTCGACGCCTTCATTCGCTTGAGTGTGCACGATCAATTCGTCGGCAGTTCCTGGTTTCGTTTCACGGCGCGCGGCGTCGAGTGCGAGGCGCTCACCGCTCGTGAGGGCCGAGTGAGTCAACGCGTCGCGCTACCTGGAGGCGCGGTCCGCTTCGGTACACATTCACTCATTACCGACGGCTGGCATGCCGCGTTGTGGGACCCGAGCGGGCCTGCCATTCAGGTGACGCGGGCACAGCCCGCGTCGTCACACGCGGCAAACGGTGCGACGGGACCGCTCGTCTTGTTAGGTGACAGCACGCTCGAGCGTCTGGGCAGAGAACGCGTGACCGTGCCTGCCGGCGAGTTCGATTGCACGCACTTTCAGATCCTGCTCGTGAAGTATCCGGCGTTGCATTTCTGGGTGACAGGCTCGGACCATATACTCGTTAGGATGGAGTGGGACCATCTCGATGCGTATTACGAGCTGCTCGAGCTCGAGTGTATGGAGTCGGACGATGACTGAGTGGGATATCGTCGTCGCGGGCGGCGGCACAGCAGGCATGACGCTGGCGATCTTTGCGGCCCAACGTGGCGCCAAAGTGTTGGTCGTCGAGCGCAATACGGACATCGGCGGGACGTTGCACCTGTCAGCGGGTCAGTTGTCAGCAGCCGGTACGCGCTTGCAGGAGCGTCGTGCGATTCGCGATACGCCGCAACTGCATTTCGAGGACGCCATGCGGATCTCGCATGGCCAAGCGGACCCGCGTTATCTGCGCCGCGTGATCGATCACTGCGCAGAAACCTTGCATTGGCTGCTCGACAATCGCTTCGAGGTCTTGCCCGACCACCCGATCATTTATCTGGCGCACGAACCCTACACGATCCCGCGGACCTACTTCGGCCCGCGCAAAGCGCTCGGCATTCTCGAGGCGATTCGCCCGCTGTATCAGGCGCAAGAGCGCGCGGGTCGGATCAAGACGTTGTTAGGCACACAAGTGACCACACTGATTCGTCACGATAGTGCGGGTGTGCAGGGCGTGCGCTTCAAGGACGCGAGTGGCGCGTCGGGCGAGGCGATCGGCAAGAACATCGTGCTGGCGCTGGGCGGCTATGCGCGCCACGCCGAGCGCTTTCGCCAGTGGACGGGCGGTAGACCGCTGCACAGCTGGGGCTATGCGCACGCCCGTGGCGATGGACACCAACTCGGCCTCGAGGTGGGCGGCGTCCTCAAGCATGGCGAGAAGTATCTCTGCACGTTTGCGGGGATCCGCAACCCGCTCGACCCGTCGCAGGTCAATGTTCTCACGGCGTTGACGCCGCAACTGCGCCAGCCTTGGGAGGTGTATGTCAATCTCGAGGGCCTACGCTTCCTGCGCGAGGATCATCCGAGCGTCGATGCGCGCGAACGTGCGTTGTTGGCGCAGCCGGACATGTCGTTCTGGGCTGTGTACGATCAGGGCATCGTCGATGCTGCGCCACAGCCGTTCTTTTTCGGTCTCTCCGCGGAGCAGCTCGCCGCCGTCTGGAACGAACATCCGTCGTTCATTCGGGCCGAGTCGTTAGCGGAGCTCGCCGATCGCTGCGGTATGGAGCGGGCCGTCCTGACGAATACGCTCGTGCGCTATAACAAGGCCGTGGCGAGC
Organism: uncultured Steroidobacteraceae bacterium; assembly: GCA_964444835.1. GTDB lineage: Bacteria > Pseudomonadota > Gammaproteobacteria > Steroidobacterales > Steroidobacteraceae > CADEED01. The sequence goes on along the minus strand of CAYUIT010000034.1, from coordinate 33,579 downwards.
GGTACGGATGCAGAGTTCGCGCGCGCTCATCTACCGAAATTCTTTGGCAACCCGCCTTACTATGCGGTGCTGCACCATGGCTTGTCAGTGTGTGGCTGGGCCGGGCTCGACACAGATGACGACCTGCGTGTCATCGATGCGGGCGGTCGGCCGATTCCGCATCTGTATGCCGTCGGCGAGCTGCTCGGTTTTGGGCGCGCCAATGGCAATGCGTTCGTGGGAGGCATGGGCTTACAGCCCGCACTCACCTTAGGGCGGATGCTTGGGCAGCGTATGCTGCGGTGGTAGTTCGGCCCGACGGTGCTACCATCGCCGTCGCGCGCCGCGAGAGCTGCCGCATCCGAGTGGTATTCATCGAGACTCAAGGAGAGGTCCATGGTTCCAGCCGAGAAGACATCCGGCACAAAGCCTGCGAGCGGCGACAATCCGTACGCGCAGTATCACGTGGTGAAGAAGGGCGACACACTGTCGAAGATTGCCGAGGAGTATTACGGCGACAAAATGCTGTACCCGAAAATCTTCGAGGCCAACACGGATATCTTGAAAGATCCTAACAAGATCAAGCCCGGCCAAAAACTCAGAATTCCATAAACTTTGTTCGAATCGTAATGAAGGAGCGAATGACCAATGCGTAACGTAAAGCCATGGATTGCCGTGCTTGCAGCAGCCGTAATGATCGCGGGCTGCGCCGGCCAGAAAGAGCCTGCCACGAAGGCGATCAGCGACGCCGAAGCGGCGTTGTCGGCGATCAAAGAAGATGCGGCCAAGTATGTCCCGGAGAATCTGGCGAGTGTGGAGTCCACCCTCACAGGGTTGAAGGACAATTTGGCGAAGGGCGACTACAAGGCCGTCCTCGCCGGTGCGGGTGGTCTCACGACAGCGATCGCTTCGCTGAAGACGGCTGCCGAGGGCAAGAAGGCCGAGATGGAAGCGGCGATCGCCGCAGCGACGGCCGAGTGGGGCACGTTGTCCGCCGACTTGCCGAAGATGGTCGAAGCGATTACGTCGCGCATCGACATTCTGAGCAAGTCGAAGAAGCTGCCGAAGAACATCTCGCCGGAGTCGTTCGAGGCGGCGAAGTCAGGGCTCACGACCATCACCCAGACTTGGACCGATGCCACCACGGCATTTTCGTCGGGCAATGTGCTTGACGCCGTGTCGAAGGCGAAGGATGTGCAAGTGAAGGGTAACGAGGTGCTGCAATTGCTCGGCATCGCACCGCCGCCGCCGCCGCAACCTGCAACCTAACGCAGTATCGATGTGAATGGCTTTGGGGCCGGCAATCGCCGGCCCCATTGCTTTCTGCAGCACGTCAAATGAGCTTGACGACGACCTTGCCGCTATTGCCGCTCGCGAGCATGTGCTCCACTGCATCGGCGGTCGATTCGAGTCCGCGAAACTCGCGCGTATCGACATAGGGCCGCAGCGCTCCGCGGTAATAGAGATCCAAGACGCTTTCCGTGGCGCTCGCCTGGTACTCCGGAAACATCTGATTCTGGAACGCGCGGATCGACGCCGATTTCCAATACAACTTGCGATACGCACGCGGTGCGAGCACGGGTTCGATGGGTCGATCGAAATCGCTCGTGTGCCCGCTAACGATGAGTCGACCGCGGATTGCCAAGTGATCGAGAAAGGTGTCGAACACGTCGCCACCGACCGTGTCATACGCGATATCGAGGCCGCGCGGATACTCGCGCTGCAGCACGTCACGCAGATCCTCGCGGCGATAGTCGATGACGCGATCACAGCCCAGTTGCTGCAGAAACGCAACTTTGTGGTGGCTGCCGGTGAGACCAATCACATGGTTGTTAGCATGCTTCGCGAGTTGCACGACGATATGCCCAAGGCCACCAGCCGCGGCTGAGATCGCGAGCGTTTCGCCCGAACTCATGTTCGCAATGTGATGTAGCCCCACATACGCCGACACGCCACTGGGGATCAGCGTCAGAATCTCGGGCGATGGCGTGCGGATCTTGATCAAGCGCGCGATCGGTGCCACCTGGTACTCGCGGTAGCCAGCCCCGAGTTTGACGGTCGCGACCGCGTCGCCGACGGCGAACCCGGGCGTGTCGGGGCCCAGCGCGACGATCTCTCCCACCGACTCGATACCCATGTCATAGGGCGGCGTCACCGCGACATAGCGAATCGTGTTGCGACACAAGTTGGTATCGAAGATGGCGTTGCAGCCCGCGTAATGATTGCGCACGACCGCTTCGCCGCTCGCGGGCATCACCCAAGGTGTTTCGACGATGGCGGTGGAGCTGCGGAATTCGCCGGTCAATCGGGCGATCACCAGCTTGCGGTACGGTCGGTTCATGGTTGCGGGAATCGGCTCGCGTACACTCGGGGGCCGATAGTCTAGCGTTGCAGGAGTTGCTATGCCGACAGTCTTGGTCACCGGGGCAGGCCGCGGTTTGGGACTCGAGTTCGCCCGCCAGTATGCGAACGAGCGTTGGCAAGTACTCGCCTGCGCGCGCGATCCACACGCGAGCGCCGAGCTAACAACTCTTGCCGAGCAGTCGAGTGGCCGCGTCGAGCTACACACGCTCGATCTGCTCGACTTCGCGACGATCGACGCGCTAGCGCAGCAACTCGCCGATCGCGCGATCGATGTGCTGATCAACAATGCGGGCACAATGGGGTCGCGCAGCTCTGCGCGCGATGCGCTCGCGCTCAGCAAATTTGGTGCCTCCGATTATGCCGATTGGGAACGGATGTTTCGTATCAACGCCTTCGCCCCGATGAAAATGGCCGAAGCCTTCATCGGCCATATCGCGCGCAGCGAACACAAGAAGCTGATTTCGGTGACCAGCATCATGGCGTCGATGACGCGCAACAGTATTGGCGGGCTGTATGGATATCGTGCGAGCAAGGCGGCGTTGAACGCGATCGTCCGCTCGCTGGGTATCGACTTGGGGCGCAAATTCGGCGTGACCGCCGTCGTAATTCATCCGGGCTGGGTACGCACGGCAATGGGTGGCGAGCGCGCCGATATCGACGCACCGACCAGCGTGTCAGGCATGCGACGCGTGATTGCGGGGCTCACGAAGGAGCACGGCGGGCGCTTCTGGATGTATGACGGCAGCGAGCTGCCCTGGTAGTCGTCGCGTCTTCTCGCGGCTGCGCACCCGCGCCCGAAGCGCAAACAAGCCGCAAAGCATCAGCCACACCAAGATCGCGCTGGTGAGGTCGTGCGACAGAAAATGCGCGCCGCGCGCTTCTTGGCCAAAGGCGAATAGCACGCCCACGGCAATGCCGGCCGCCAACGCAAGTCGCGCCCAGCGTTGCGAATGAGGCAGTAGCACGAAGTAGAACGCCAGCAGCGCGAAGCCTGAGGCGGAATGCGATCCGGGGAAACAGCGGGCGTCGGCGAATTCGGGTGGGCGGACAGCTAACAACTCGACGAAGGGGCGCGTGCCGCCAAACTCAATGAGGTCCCACGGGCAGGGCACCTGCGTCAGCGTCTTGAGAATTCCGACCAGCGTGACCGACACGATCATCGCGAGTGCGATGAAGCCGGCGTCGCGCCGGATAGTTCGCCGATACTCGCGCCAGGGCACAGGCTTGATGAAGGTCGTCAGCCACAGCAGCAGCGCACTGCCCGCGACGAGGCGAACGAAAGCGGCGCCACCGGTGTGGAGCAAGTCACGCGCCCACCACTCTCCGGCACCCGCGCCGAGCCAACTGCCGCGCGCGCCATCGAAGAACCACAGGTGGCTGAGCCAGCGATCCCCGTCCGTGGCCTGCAGCAGCGCGAAAAGCAGCAGATAAGCCGCAACGGGTACAGCAATGTGGGTGCGGAGGAATCGTGGCGGCATCGCGGGCTTTTCCATGGCTTCGGGGTTAGACACCCGGCGACCCAGTAATCCACCCCGAAAAGCGGTAAGATATTGAAATATCGAAACTTATTAGCGGCCTGCGATTGATTGGCGTGGTGGCGACGGTCTAACCACGTGCCAGTCGACGTAAGGCGATGAAACACAGCATCAATGGACGGCGATCGGCAGTTAGTCGAGCGGCTAGTAGCGGGCGATGAGCGCGCTTTCCGCGAGTTTTTCGACGAGTACTTTGGACGTGTGTATCGGTTTGCCTTTGCGCGCGGTGGCGGTGACGCCGAGCTTGCGGAGGAAGCGACTCAGCGAGCCATGACTCGGGCCGTGCGAGCGCTGAAGAGTTTTCGCGGCGACGCGAGCTTGTTTTCGTGGATGGCACAGATTTGTCGGAATGAGCTCGCCGACTTGATTGCGCTGCGTGCACGCGATCGATCACGCACCGTTAGCTTGGATGCCGACGGTGCCGCGCGCGACGCGGCGGAGGCTGTAGCCACGGAGGGTGGGGATGCGCTCGAGGAGCGAGCCGCGATCGAACGAGCCTTAGCCGTGCGATCGGTGCTCGACGAATTGCCTGGGCGCTATGGGGAGATTTTGGAGTGGAAGTACATCGAGGAGTGGAGCGTGGAAAAGATCGCGAAGCGTCTCGGCGTCACATTCGAGGCGGCACAGTCGCAGTTGCAGCGGGCGCGAGCGGCATTTCGCTCAGCAGTCGCCGCGCGCGGCATCGAAGCCGAACTATATGAGTAACGAAACCACCAGCGATTCAATCTCGGCGGACGAAGCTCGCGTTGCTGCGACGATCAAAGCAGCGGCGCTTTCGACCCCATCGGCGGTAGCCCGCGAGCGGATCGAAGCCGCGGTGCATGCCGCATGGCGCGACACCCTCGTTGACGTCGGCGCTGCCGACCCCACGCCGTCGGTTAACGCGAGGGATAGCGCGGCGGTGCGTCGCTTGAGCACGTGGCGGATCGCGGCCGGTGTCGCTGCGCTCGCGCTGTTTGCTGGCTTCGCGTGGCGCGCCAATGCGCCGCAACCCCAGATTGCGCAGATCGAAGCGGTTTCGGGCGTGGTCGCGGTCGAGTCGTTAGGTTGGTGGTCGAGCGAACGTTCCGTCGCGCCGGCAGCGGCCGTGGCGCAGCAAGATCAGCTGACGGTAGGACCGAACGGCATGGCGACCATTCGGATGCCGAGCGGCTTGTCGATTCGTGCGCGCGCCGGAACACGCCTTGCGTTCCAGTCGCAAAGCGAGGTTCGACTCGAGCGCGGTGCGGTGTACGTCGATGCGGTGCCGGGCTCCGATCCGGACTTCACCGTGCAGACGGCGGTCGGTCGCGTGCGTCACCTCGGCACGCAGTATCAGGTCGAGAGCGATGGGCAGCAGGTCACCGTCGCCGTGCGTGACGGGGCTGTTGCAGTCGCCGTCGATGGGCGCGCAATCGAACGCGCGGAGGCAGGTTCGGTTGTTAGTGTCGGTACGGCCAATCGGCAAGTCGTGCGTACGTCGATCGCGCGCTTCGATGAACGCTTCGCGTGGATCGAAGCGCAGCCCACGCCTTTTGCGTTGGACGGCGCGCGGCTCGCCGACTTCCTCGCGTGGTTCACACGTGAAACAGGTATCGAGGTGCGCTTTGCGCCCGTGCTGAACAGCCAACAACTTGCGGCTGTGACATTGCGCGGCTCGATCGACGGACTGGCACCGATGAAGGCGCTGGACGTCGTGTTGTCTTCGACAGATCTCACTTACGCGAGCTTCGACGGCGCGATCGTCATCACGGCACGCTGAAGCCGTGCGGGGCGCAACGCCCCATGCAAGATTGACGCATTCCGCTTAAAGTGGCGCGATGCTTCGTCGCCATCACGCCACTCTCATCGTGCGCTTGTTCGCGCTGCTGGCTGCCAGCTGCGCGTTGCAAGCGGTCGCGTACGAAGTGGGCCAGCCGCTGCGCGCGGCGCTCGCGGAGCTCGAGCGAAGCGGGCTGCGGTTCGTCTACTCGTCGGCGCTTGTATCCGACGATCTCACGGTGCGGGCGATCCCGACCGCGCGTGACCCCGAGTCCGTGGCGCGCGAGCTGTTGGCGCAGCATGGCCTCACGCTCGAGCCGATCGCGGCGGGCCAGTACGCAATCGTTAGGGCAGCGAGTGCAACGCCTGCGAGCACTGCGCCGCAGACCGCCGACGCAACTCGGCAGTCTGCGGATCTGCTCGAAGTGGAAGTACACGCGAGTCGCTGGCGGATCGCCGCGCAGGAAGCGAGCGAGCCCGTTGAGCTCACGCGAGCGCACATCGAAGCGCTACCCGGGCTCGATCAGGACGCTTTGCGCGTCGCTCGCTACTTACCCGGGCTCACTACGAGCGGCTTCAGTTCCCGGCCGTTCGTGCGCGGTGGGCGGCAAAACGAGACCGCGTATTACTTCGATGGTGTGCCGCTGTACGAGCCGTTCCACTTCAAGGACTTCCAGGGCCTGTTAGGGATCTTCGATCCGTCAGTCGTATCGCGCATTGATGTGTACAGCGGTGTGTTGCCAGTGCGGTTCGGCGATCGCTTGTCGGGCGTCATCGATATCGTGCCGCGTCGCGTCGAGCCGGCGGGCTATCACGCGCTCGGGCTTTCGCCGATCTTTGCGAGTGGCCTCACGTCCGGCCGCACTACGCGCCGCGAGATCGAGTGGTTAGCCGCCGCGCGCGTCAGCACCATCGAGGCCGTGCTCGACAAGCTCGACGACAGCATCGGGCGGCCCGACTTTCTCGATGTTGTCGGGCGCGTGTCGATGCCGCTCGGTGAGCGTGCTACGGTCAGCGCAGGCTGGCTAATGCTCGACGATCGGCTGCGCGTCGATCTCGAAGACAGTAGCGAGATTGCGCAGGCGCGCTATCGCGATACCAACACCTGGGCGCGCGGCGAGTTCACGCTCGACAACGATCTGCAGTTGGCGATCGTCGCAGCACGCGCGGAGCGCCATACGAATCGACGCGGATCGATTGCCAGAACGAGTGCGCAAGGCAACGTCGACGACGCGCGGACCACTAACTCGACGCTCCTGCGTGCGGTGTTGGCACGCGAACAGCGCAGCTTCTCGTGGACCACGGGACTTGAGTGGACCGCACACGAGGCACGCTTTTTCTACCAAGGTGCTGGCAGTTTCGACCCCGCTTTCGCGTCCGCCTTCGCGCGTGCACCTACCTATACGCGGGCATTCGATTTGGAGAGCGATGGGTTTGCGTTCGCTGCGTTTGCTGCGGGCACATGGCGCTTGGCCGATCGCTGGACGCTGTCGCTTGCAGGCCGCGTCGATCGCCAGGACTACGAGCCGGATTTCCAAGATACGCAGTTCTCGCCGCGACTCGCGTTGGAATACCAGCTCGATAAGGCGACGACACTACGCTTCAGCGCTGGCCGCATGCACCAAACCGAGCGGCCCGATGAATTGCAGGTCGCCGATGGCGAGCCAGTGTTCCACGAAACGCAGCGGGCAACGCAGTTCGTCGTGAGCGTCGATCGGGCTTGGAGCGATTCGCTGACCTCGCGACTCGAAGTCTTCCGCAAGTCGATCGACGATCCACTGCCCGTGTACGAGAACATCCTCGACTCGCTCATCGTGCTGCCGGAGCTTGAAGTCGATCGGGTGCGAATTGCGCCGCTCGCTGCACGAGCCTACGGCGCGGAATTGAGCGGACGTTGGGAACCGGGGTCGCGCTGGTCGAGTTGGTTCTCTTATGCCTGGAGCGAGACGACCGACGAGTTCGCGGGCTTCTCCGCGCCCCGCTCTTGGGATCAGCGACACTCCGTGACGGCAGGCGTTTCGTGGACGCGTGCGCCGTGGCAATTGTCGAGCAATATGCGCTGGCATTCTGGCTGGCGCAGTACGGAGTTGACGCTCGCGGCGACGCCGCCCGGCGCGCCGACGGTTCTGGTATTGGCCCCGCGGAATTCGTCGCGCTACGCCGGCCAATTCTCGCTCGATTTGCGTGTGACGTGGTCGCGACCCCTGCCGCGCGGCAATTTGAAGGTCTATGGCGAGATCAACAACGCAACGAACCGTGAGAACGCGTGCTGCACGAGCTACGATCTCGAGCAGAATGGCAACGCGGTTTCGTTGACACGCGATGTCGAGTCCTCGCTGCCGCGGTACGGGATGATTGGTGTGCTATGGGAGCTTCCATGAGAGCGGTTGCTGGTGTTTGCGTGGTCGTCGTGGTCGGGTTGTTAGGCGGTTGCCAACGTACACCACCGAGTGAGCCCACTGCGCCGACACCTGCGGCGCCGCCGAGCGCGCAGCCATTCGAACTTGCCGAACTGTCGATCGCACAGCTCGGTGAGCGCATGGCAAGCGGCTCGCTCACGAGTCAGCGGATTACCGAGCTGTACTTGCAGCAGATCGCTGCGCTTGATGATGCAGGGCCGATGCTCAATGCTGTGATCGAGACCAATCCCGATGCCCTCACTATCGCGCAAGCGCTCGATGTCGAGCGCGCTGCCGGTAAGGTTCGTGGCCCACTGCACGGCATTCCAGTGCTTCTCAAAGACAACATCGACACGGGCGACAAGATGCGTACGACCGCGGGCTCGCTGGCGCTCGCTGAGCACATCGCGGCACGCGACGCACCGATCGTCGCGCGCCTCCGTGAGGCAGGCGCGGTCATTCTCGGCAAAACCAACCTCAGCGAATGGGCGAACTTCCGATCGACGTTGTCGTCGAGCGGTTGGAGTTCGCGCGGCGGTCAGACGAAGAATCCCTATGCGCTGCTGCGCAATCCCTGCGGCTCGAGTGCGGGTACCGGCGCGGCCATCGCCGCGAATCTCGCTGCGGTCGGCGTCGGCACGGAAACCGATGGTTCGATCGTGTGTCCGTCGTCGGCGAACGGACTCGTCGGTATCAAACCCACTGTGGGGCTCGTCAGTCGAACGGGAATCATTCCGATCGCAGCGTCGCAAGATACCGCAGGACCGATGGCGCGCAGCGTCGCGGATGCGGCGCTGTTGTTAGCCGCTCTGCGCGGGGTCGATCCCGAAGATCCGGCCACGGCTGCGGCTGCGGCGCATTCGCAAACCGACTATCTGAGCGCGCTCGATCCGAATGCGCTGCGCGGTAAGCGAATCGGTGTGATGCGCAAGTTCTTCGGCTTTAATTCGGACGTGGATGCCGTGATGGCCGACGCGCTCGACAAGCTGCGCGCAGCAGGGGCGGAACTCGTCGATCCTGTTGAGCTGCCAACCTACGGTCAGTTCGGCGACGACGAATTCACCGTGCTGCTGTACGAGTTCAAAGACGGGCTCAACCGCTACCTTGCGCAGACGGGCGAAGCCGTGGCGGTCAAGTCGTTAGCCGATCTCATCGCGTTCAACGAGCGAGAAGCGGCGCGCGTGATGCCGCATTTTGGGCAAGAGCTGTTGACAATGGCGAACTCGAAGGGCGGACTCGATTCGCTCGAATATCGACGCGCTGCGGCACGTGCCAAGCGCCTCGCGGGCTCTGCGGGTATCGATGCCGCGCTGCGGCGTGAGCGTCTCGATGCGCTGATCGCGCCCACGGGTGGGCCGGCTTGGCTGACGGATCTCGTTACGGGAGATCACTTTGGTGGCGGCAGTTCGAGTCCCGCCGCCGTCGCAGGGTATCCGGCGATTACCGTGCCTGCGGGCCTCGTGCGCGGCCTGCCGGTCGGTCTCACGTTCGTCGGTCCGGCTTGGAGTGAACGCGAGCTGCTTGGCATGGCGTACGCCTTCGAGCAAGTTACCCGTGCACGCCGCGTTCCCACGTTCTCGAGCGCGGCCTACTAGTTCCTGGCTTTCGCGGCAGCGCGCATCTCGATTTCTGCGAGTTGATCGCTTATCGTGCAGCTCCTCGCGGCAGGACGCTCGCGACGAGATCAATCCACCGTGCCAAACAAAGACCCAGCGCGACTCGAACGGGTCGTGAGCGCGATTCGCTCGCTCACGCCCGCAGAACCAGACCTGTTCGCGGAACACTCGCCTGCCGATCTGGCGGCGGTACTCGAGACGCATGCCGAGCTTTACCTGTGGCTCGATGCGGATAACGTTGCGCGCCGCTATCACGCGGGCGAGCAAACGCCCGTGCCGCCCGAGCTGTTGTTAGGCAAGCGGCCGAGTGATGTCGTGCCACCCGCCGCCGCCGAGCGCTTCGATCAGGCGATGCGCCAAGTACGTCAGAGTCGCGAGACGGTGTCGGTCGATTATTTCGTTTGGATCGACGACAAGCAGCGCTGGTATGAGGCGCGTTTGCGCGCGCTCCCGGATGATGAAGTGTTGGTCGTCATTCGGGACATTACGCGGCGGCGCCGTGCCGAGCGGGAGTTGGCTCGCGAGCGAGAGTTGCTGCAGTCGATTCTCGCGAGCATGGCCGAGGCAGTCGTCGTCGCCGATACTGCCGGCACCGTGATCCTGGCGAATCCGGCCGCAGACAAAATGTTCGGCCGCGGCCTCGTCGGGCAAGATCCGCGCACCGTGTTGGCCGCCGCGCGCGTTTTCGAGCGCGATGGTGTGACGCCGTTTTCAATCGAGTCTTGGCCGCTGATGCGCGCGCTGCGCGGCGAATCGTGCGATGACGTCGAGATGCTCGTGCGGCGCACGCGCCGCAACGATCGGTGGTTGAGTTTCACGGGTCGTCCGCTGCTCGGCGAGGACGGCGAGCTGGACGGTGGTTTCATCGTTGCGCATGACATCTCGGACATGCGGCTCTATCAGCGCAAACTCGAGACGCTCAATTCGCAGTTGAAAGTGGAGTCGCTGACCGACCCCCTGACCGGCCTGCCGAACCGCCGCGCCTTCGATCGCAAGCTCGCCGAAGCGCTGGAGCGCCCGGGCAAGCGCCGCAAGCTTGGTGTGTTGTTACTCGATCTCGATGCGTTCAAGTTGTACAACGATCGCTTCGGACATGGTGCGGGCGACGACGCGTTACGCATCACGGCGCGCGTGCTCGAGAAGCAAGTACGCGGCGAGGATCTCGTCGCGCGACTCGGTGGCGAGGAGTTCGGCATCATTCTCAATGGCGCCGGCAAACGTGAGGCCTTGGCGATCGCGGAGCGGTGTCGCACGGCGATGGAGGCGGCGCCCTGGCCGCTGCGACAAGTCACGGTCAGTATTGGTGTGGCATTTGTCGACGATCCGCTCGATCATTCCACCTTGATCGTGCGCGCCGATCAGGCTTTGTATCGTGCGAAAGATTCGGGACGCAACCGCGTCATCGTCGCCGCGTCGGTCACGGATGCGCTCGCCAAACCGCGCGCGAAACGTTCAACGCGGGCGCGCAAACGGCGGCCGCCTCAGCCGAGGTCTCGTCGATGAAGCCACCCGCTCTCAATATCGTTCGTGCGGCCGATGCCGCGGAGCACGGCCAAGAGTTTTCGCACCCGTGGAACCCACAGTCGTTAGTGCGGGCGATGCAGTTGTCGCGCAGCGCGGGTCTCAAACGCGCTGCCGTGAATTTGCTGACGGTGCCCGCCGGACGTGAGTCGTATGCGTATCACGCGCACCGCTTCGAAGAGGAGTGGCTGTACATTCTCGCGGGCCGCGGCGTCGCGCGTATCGATGGTCACGAGTACGAAGTCGGACCAGGCGACTTCATCGGGTTCCCCACACCGAGCGCGCCGCACCAGATGCGCAACCCGGGCCCGGCAGACCTCGTGTATCTCGCCGGCGGCGAGAACCTGCCGTTTGAAATCGCCGACTTCCCCGAGCTGCAAAAGCGGATCGTGCGCAGCGGCGACGAATTGCAGGTCTACGACTACGCCGACAACAAGCCTTTCGGCTCCTACTAACTCGCGCTCAAAACGCCTGCGGCTTGTCGGCTGCGGGGCGTGGCGTTTTGGTATCGCGGTCCTGCCACGCTTGCAGCACCTTGGCTTCCTTGTCGGCGGCGATGCCGGCCTTGAGCGTCTGCTGCTCGGCCGCCGGGCGCTTCAAGTGCCAAGCCAGCGTGTCGGCGACAGTCTTGGCGAGCGGCGTCACCTTCAGGCCTGCTTGCAGTGCGCGCTCCGCGCTCGTGCCCGCGAACGCGGCTTCATCGCCACGAGCCGGAATCCAAACTGGCATCTCAGCCCACGGTGCCACCTGTTGACCTTCTAGGAAGTCGGCGTCGATCCAGGTTGCGGTCGGATTGGCGGCGGGCTTGGCTTGGCGCTTGGCCTCGCTGACGCTCGCGTCGATCAACTGGCCCATCGTGAACATGCCCGGAGGCGACACGAGGTTGTAGACACCTAACGACTTGCGCTCGATCGCATCCAACGTGAACGCGGCGAGGTCGCGTGCATCGATCACTTGGATGCCGTCGTTGGGCGTGCCCGGCGCGATGAACGCACCGCCGCGCGCGGCGCGGGCCGGCCAATACGTGAAGCGATCGGTGTTGTCATCGGGGCCGACGATCAAACCGGGACGAATTACCGTGGTACGCCCGGGCATTGCGCGCTCGGCCGCTTGCTCGCACAACGCCTTGAGCGGGCCGTAGGTTTCGCCGTCGACTTTCTCGACGGTCTCGTCTGCCAGCTTGCCGACTGGCGACGACTCGGTGCGCGGTTCGGCAAAATTCGGGTACACCGAGATCGACGAGACGAAAACGTATTGCTGCACGTTCGGCGCTAACAATTCGGCGGACAACTTCACGTGCCGTGGCACATAGCCTGAGTTGTCGATGACGGCGTCGAAGCGCCGGCCTTTCAGTGCGTCGAGTTCACCGTTGCGATCGCCCTTGATGCGCTCGATCTCCGGGAACAGGTCGGTCTTGGTGCGACCGCGATTGAAGAACGCGATCTTGTGGCCGCGTTTCAGCGCGAGCTCGGTCATGTGCACACCGATAAAGCGCGTGCCGCCGAGAATCAGGATATTGAGGGGCTTCGTGCTCGCACGAACCCACGTCGGCGTTGCCGCAGCCGCAGCCAACGCACCGCCGCTGAGAATGACTTGTCTTCGGTTGATCATCGTCTCTACTCCTAGCGCGCGCCCGGCGGCACGTATTGTTGCAGCCACTGCTGCGTCGTTTGATACCAGAACACGGAATTCTGGGGCTTCAGCACCCAGTGGTTTTCATCCGGGTAGTACACGAGTTTTGAGGGCACGCCGCGCTTCTGGAGCGTGTTGAACAGCTCAACGCCGTGGTTCACCGGCACGCGCATGTCGAGCTGTCCATGAATCACCAGCGTAGGCGTATTGAAGTTGCCAGCAGACGTATGCGGCGAGTAGCGGGCGAACTCCTCGGGCCGCTCCCAATACTCGAAGAAGCGATCTTTGGACGCGCCGTAGTCGGCCGCGATTTGTGTGAAGTTGTTATACACGGCGGCATGCGCGACCAGCGCCTTGAATGGATGGGGCCGACCTAACAACGTGCTCGCCAGGAATCCGCCATAGCTACCGCCGCCCGCGGCCATTCGGTCGCGATCGACGTAGGGCTGCGCCATCAGCCACTCGGCGGCCTTGATTGTGTCTTCATACGGGAGCGAGATGCGGTCGGGATTGATCGAGTCGGTGAAGTCTTGGCCAAAGCCGCTCGAGCCGTGGAAGTTGTGCCACGTGACGATATAGCCCCAGCCCGCGAAGACCTGCGCATTCCAGCGCCATTGCATCGCGTCCGTGATGCCGTTGTGCGGCCCGCCATGCAGCAACATGTACACGGGATACTTCTTGTTAGGATCGAAACCAGGAGGGTAGACGACCCACATTTGGATGTCGGCGTTGCGACCGCCCTTGTACGTGACGCTATCGACGCGTCCCCAATCGATGTTGGCCAGCGCGGCATCGTTGAAATCCGACAACTGCGTGACCGTCTTGCCGATCCGGACGAGCGTCGGCGGCTCCGTGAAGGACTGGCGAATGCCGATCAACGTGTCGCCGCTCAGCGCGAGACCCGAGAAGCTCGACTTGCCAGTGAGTGCTTGCGGCGTGCCTCCTTGCACGGAAAAGCGATACACCCGGTTCGTTGCAGCATCGTCGATCGCGCCCAACAAGCTGCGCGAATCGCGGCTCCACACGATGCCGTCGGCCGAACGATCCCAGTTCTCGGTAATGCCGCGCGTGTCGCCCGAGTTGCGCTCGAACAGCATCAGCCGCTCGCGATCCGCATAAAAGCCGAAGATTCGTTGTTGGGTGAACGCAAGATACTTGCCATCTGGGCTATAGCGCGGCGACGAATCGTCACTCTTGTTAGCTGCCGTAATGTTCTGTGGCGGCTTGCAGCCGCACGCTTCGACCAGAATGATGTCGTAATTTGGGCTGACGCCGGTGCGATCGACGTCGCTCGCGAATGCAACTTCGATTCCGTCGGGCGAGATGTCGTACGAATAGCTGCCCACTTCTTGACGGCTGAGATAAAAGCCCGACTGGCGCGAGATCGCGGTCGGTTCGCCGCCCGTGACGTCGATCGCAAACAAGTGCGGCTCGCGATCGTCGAGGTAGCGATCCCAATACGAGATGGGCGCGCGATCCCACACCTTGGCGCTCATCTTCGAGTCTTCGCGATCCTTCTTGCGTTTGGCTTGATCCTCCCAGCGCACCAGATCGAGCCAGATCGACGACACGAACGCGAGTCGCTTGCCGTCGGGGAACCACTTTGGCACCGACGCGCCCGTCGGTACATTCGTGACCCGGCGCGCTTCGCCGCCGTCGACGGGAATGACGTAAATCTGATTTTCCTTGTCGTCGCCGCGCTTCGAGACGAACGCGATTGACTTACCATCGGGGCTGAACACCGGGCTAGTATCGTTCGCCTTGTCACTTGTTAGCTGGCGCGCTGTGCCACCTTGGGTGGGGACGAGCCACAAGTCCGTGAAGCCCTTGTTCTCAGTCATATCGAAACTGGTGACGGGCACGACGGCGAGCTTGCCGTCAGGCGAGAGCGCCGGGTCGCCGAGGCGCTTCAGTGCCCAGGATGCTTCGATGCTGAGTGGTGCTTTGGCTTCCGCAGAAGTAAAGCCGACGATCGCCAAGGTGCAGGCGATGAGTAAGTGACGCATAGGGATCCCCAAGAAGAATGTTGGCGCGAGGCGCTGCTGCGCGCGATTGTCGCCCAGCGTTGCCGCTGGCGGCAACGTTATCGCCACGGCGGCTGACCAGGACGCGCTAACCCGATGGGTGGTTGCGACTGGCCGCGATTTCCGCACCCAGTGCTGCGAGTAATCGATCCGTGTCTGAGCGTGTGCCGATACTGATGCGGCACCAATCTGTGTAGGGCTCGAACGGACGGCCGACTTCGATGCCGCGGGCGCGCATCGCTTGTTGGAACGTACGGATTGGAATCCCGGTACGAATGAACACGAAGTTGCCTTGCGCGTCGGCCGCTTCGAGGCCTAAGTTGCGCGCTGCGTACAGGACACGGCGGCGGTCAGCCTGCAGAGCCGCGCGGGCTGTTTCGAGAAATGCGCGATCACCGAGGCTCGCACTGGCGGCCTCGATACCCGCGATATTGGGGAACGCCATCTGCAGCGGCTTCAAGCGCGCGATCATCTCGGGCGAGCCGATGCCATAGCCGATGCGCAAGCCCGCTAAGCCATGCAGCTTCGAGAACGTGCGCAACACCAACACATTGCGGCCGGCGCGCGCCAAATCCACCATCGATTCGGTTGCACCCGGGTCGGCGAGATCCAAGTACGCTTCGTCGATGACGATCGGCGCGCGCTCGGCGATGGTCAGGCAGAACTCGCGCAGCGCGCCGCCGGGAACGGCGGTGCCCGTCGGGTTGTTAGGATTGCAGATGTAGACGAGCTGGGTTGCCGCCGACACCGCGCGCGCCATTGCGGCGAGATCGTGCCGATGGTTCGCATCGAGCGGTACCTTGACGAGCTGCGCGCCGAAATTCTTCGCGTACTCCATGATCTGGCCATAGGTGGGCCATGCGGAGAGCAGTTCGCCATTACGCGTGAAGGCGAGTGCGGCCATGTGCAACAGTTCACCAGAGCCCGTGCCGAGCAAGACCTGCGACCGCGGCACGTGCTCGTGCTCCGCTAAGGCATCGAGCAGCGCGAAGTAGCGGTCGTCGTTGTAGCGGCAGAATCGATTGGTCGCATCGCGTACCGCGCGGCGCGCAGCGGGGCCCGGGCCGTAAGGGTTCTCGTTACTCGACAGGTCGAGCATGTCATTCGGCGCAGCTACGTTCGTTACTGCGACGGCGGCGGCAGCGGGCGCGTGCGTCTGGCAACCGCTGACGGTTGCGAGCGACCCGGCCGCACCCCAAGCGAGGAACTGTCGGCGCTGAATTGAGTGGACCATGTCTGCGGCTCCCTTGAACACCGTGGCGATCATGAGCTTTTAAGGCAACTTCATCCGCGCGACAATGGTCTTCACAGCAAGCGATTGGCAAAAAGGGGGCGGCGATGCGTGATCTCGACGAGTTGCGCGATGCGTTACGGCAGTTCGCAGCGGACCGCGATTGGGATCAGTTTCACAGCGCGAAGAATCTCGCCATGGCTATTTCGATCGAGGCTGCGGAGCTGATGGAGCACTTCCAATGGGCCTCTGAGCAGCAAGATCTGGCGCTCGACATGCGTCGGCGAGAGCTCGTCAGCGAAGAACTCGCCGATGTGTTGATGTACACCGTGCGACTCGCCGACCGCCTCGGCGTCGACTTGCTCGCAGCTTCCGCCGCCAAAATCCGCAAGAACGCAGAGCGCTATCCGGCCGATAAAGTGCGCGGCCAATCAAAGAAGTACACCGAGTACTAACAGCATGCCCAAGAATGCGCTCGGGCAACCCGTCGGAGAGTCGTTAGCAAACTGGCGCGCACCGCCCGTCCCGCCGCGCAGTGCGTTGCAAGGCACTTGGTGTCGCGTCGAGCCGCTCGACCCGGTGCGACACGCTGCCGATTTGTGGACGGCGGATTCCGCCGAGCGCGATGGCGCATCGTGGACCTATCTGTCTGTGGGTCCGTTTGCGACCGAGGGAGCGCATCGCGCCTGGCTCGAGCAATTCGCTCGCGGCACCGATCCGATGCCCTTCGCGATCATCGATAGGGCTACTGGGCGCGCTGCGGGCATCTGCAGCTATCTGCGCATTGCACCGGATCATGGCGTCATCGAAGTGGGATACATCCATTACTCGCCAGCACTGCAGCGTACGACCGCCGCAACCGAGGCGATGTATTTGTTGATGGCGCAAGCCTTCGCGCTCGGCTATCGACGCTACGAATGGAAATGCGATTCGTTGAATGCCGCGTCGCGTGCGGCTGCCGAGCGACTCGGATTCACCTACGAGGGGACGTTTCGTCAAGCGATCGTGTATAAAGGCCGCTCGCGCGATACGGCTTGGTTTTCGATCGTCGATCGCGATTGGCCCGCGCTGCAGCGCGCTTACGAGCGGTGGCTCGCAGCCGCGAATTTCACGGCGGAGGGCAGGCAGAGACGGTCGCTAGCCGCGTGTCGCACTGCTAACGACTAACGGAGTGATTCTAGATGCATCCCTTTCCGCACGTTTACCAAGTTTCCGCCGCGGCAACGCCCACAGGTTCCGTGACGCTCGACTCGCCTGCCTTGCCACGGCTCATGAGTGCGCCGCCCAAAGAGTTCGACGGCCCAGGCGATCAGTGGTCGCCCGAAACGCTGCTCACTGCCGCGCTCGTCGATTGTTTCGTGTTGTCGTTTCGGGCGTTGTCGGCCGCGTCGAAGTTTCCGTGGACGCACCTCGAGTGCCACGCTGAAGGCAAGCTTGATCGCATCGAGCGCGTCAGCCAGTTCACGCACTTCACCGTACGAGCGAAGTTGACGGTGCCCACCGGGGCCGACATTGCACGCGCCAAAGCGCTGCTCGAGAAGTCAGAGCAAATCTGTCTGATCTCCGCGTCGCTCAAAGGCGAAAAGCACCTCGAAACCGAGGTGGTTACGGCTTGAGATGCGGTTGCGCGGCGTCGCGTTTGCGACGCTGCCGCGTGCGCAGCCACGTGCGCAGTCGGCCGAACATCTTCGGCTCTTCGCGCGCTGCAGCGACAAACCAGCGGCGGGCGGCGGTGCTCGTCGACAGCACCAAGATCGCGCCGGCCGCCATCACGGGCAGACCGGGCCAGCCGAGCGGGCCCGGTAGCAGCAAGATGGCGAAGCCAAGCAGGAGCAACAAGTAGCCGGTGATGGATTTCGCGAGGCGGATCATTGGGTAGCCTCGCCGCCGACTTGGAACCAGACGATCTGCGACGACACGCCTAACAACTCACCGGACCGGGCCCACAGCCGTGTTTGCTGATCGAAATAACCGTGGCGAGCCGCGTTGCACCACGATTCCGTGAGCACGAAGTCGTCACCGACCGCGGCGAGATCCGTGCGGTTGGCGTGGAATTGCATCGCGAGCGTCACAGTGGAAATTCGCGAGGCCGCGCCGTAGTGCAAGAAGATTCGCGGTAATGGTGTGTCGGCGATCGCGACGAGCCGCGCGAAGTCGAGTGGTCGCCGCTCATGTAAGCGCACCCATACGAGCGAGCGCAAATCCGCATTCCGTTCGCCGGGGTAGCCGCTGGCGAAGCGCAGATCGAACTGTCGGATCCACGTAACCGGGAGACCAGCGGCCGGAGCAGGCTGCAAGGATTCCGGCGCAGCGCAGGGCGGGCATTTCGCCGGTGTCAGCGAATCGGTTGGGCGACGGCGCGCGAGAATGACCGAGCTGTCGGCGGCGGGCACGCCGTCGTGGGTCGTGGTGACGCGCACGAAACGCACGGACCGCGACGCATGCGTGAGGTTCGCGCTCGATACGACTTCGCCGGGGCCGATTCCGCGCAAGAAGTCGATCGACATCGAGAGCGGATCGGCAGCCTCATCATCGACCATGCGCGCGGCCGCCGTCAGTGCGTGCGCTGCAACCCAACCGCCAAAGGCGCCGGTAAACGCAGCAATCTGCGGGTCCATGGGCGCCACAACCTGATTCGGCGCGCGCCATTCGTAATGCGTCAGCAAGTGGGGTTCCGTGACCTGGCAAGAGTGGACATATTACGAGCACCGCCGTGCACGTTCGTGCACGGCGACACCGCGCCGCATTATGCGCAATCTCGAGTGCGTTGCGGCATGACAGAACGCGGCGCGCCAGCGGAACTGCGACATGGGTTCGTGGCGCGGGGCGGCGAGGCGCATACTGTTCGCGCCCATGCGCTCACGTGTGTTCGTCATCGGTGCGGTTGGAGCTCTCGTCGCGGTCGGCGTTGGCCGCGCGCCGGTTGCTTGCGCGACGGAACCGGTGGCGGCGGAAGTGTCGCCCTCGAAATTGAGTGCTTTCAAGATTCGTTGGATTGAGAAACGCCGCGAGCAGCATCTCCGCGAACGGTTGTTCCGCACCGAGCGGCTTGCGCCTCGCTTGCAGACGGTTGCCAACGCGCTCTGGCGCGATAACTCGCAGAACGGCTTCAGTCTGGATGTCGACCCGGGTGATGAAGAAGTGATCCTGCACTACCGGATGCGCTTCTAGCTCCTGGCTGCTGGCACAATCGAGACGCGGCGCTGTCGCCGCTTCGATTGAGGCTCGAGTCATGCCCACCGTAACGCGTCAGTTGGCGGAGTTCGCCTCCGCCGTTCAGTTCCGCGCGCTGCCTAGCGAAGTAGTGAGCGCTACCAAGATCGCCGTGCTGAACATTGTTGCAGCGGCCGTCGGCGGGGCGCAGACGCGCATCGGTCGATTGCATTCGGCGCTCGCCAAAGATCTCGGCGGCGGCAACGCCCGCGCCACATTGATCGGCGATGGTGCCCGCGTCGCGGAAGCCGCAGCGGCATACGCGAACGGCGGCCTCGCATTTGCCCTGGATTACGAGGACGTGTGTCAGTACGTGATCCACGCGGGGCCCATCGTCGTGCCGGCCGTGTTGGCTGTGAGTGAGTCTCGGCGGTTGTCGGGTAAGGCAGCGATCGCAGGTGTCGTCGCAGGTTATGAAGTGGGCACGCGCATCGGTTGGGCGATGCAACCGTCGCCCGAGCGCGGCGCACAAGTGTGGGGTCAGCAGTACACACCTTTTGCGGCATGCGCAGCAGTGGGCAATTTGCTCAAGCTCAAGCCTGTGGAAATGGATGCGGCATTCGGTGTGACCGGGACTTATTCGCCAGTGCCGTCGGCTTACAAGTACTTCGGAATTGTTAGTGAAACGCGCCCGATGCGCGAGGCCAAGCTCGGTTGGGGCTGGATGTCGATGGCCGGCACGATGGGCGCACTGTCGGCGAAAGCGGGCTTCCGCGGTGGGCACGGGATCCTCGACGGTAAAGAGGGCTTTTGGATCATGGCGGGCTCCGATCACTGCGACTTCGCGAAGATGACGCAAGGTCTGGGGCGCGAGTGGTTGATCCTGGGCACGGATTTCAAGCTGCATCCGTCGATCGCGTGGAGCCACCCGCCGTTCGTCGCTTTGACGCAGCTCATCGAGCGCCACGGCATTCGGGCCGCTGATGTCGAGAAGGTACGCGTGTGGAACGTCGGCGTTACTCGGATCGCCGACTACGATCCACAAGGCGCAGTCGATGCGCAGTTCTCGTTGCCGTATGCCGTCGCGACCACGTTGTTAGGCGAGCCGCTGACACCCGCGCTGTACTCCGAGCGCAAAATGCGGAGCGCACCCGTGCGCGCGATGTTGCAACGGATCGAGTGCATCGAGGATCCAGCAATGGATCTCGACTGGTTCAAGCGCAACATCATGCGCTCGCGCGTCGAGATCACGACGAAGAGCGGTGCGCGCTACGAGCAAGCGGCCACATTCCCCGTCGACAAGCCGAAGTACGGCCGCGAACAAGTCATTGCCAAGTTGGTGTCGATGGCGGACGGCTTGCTGCCGGCGAACCGCGTCGAGCAAATCGTCGCAACCGTCGATCGCCTCGACAAGCTCTCGGACATGACCGAACTCGTGCGCTTGCTCGTACCGCCGCGGCAGCGCGTTTCACGAAAACGCAAATAAACGGTCATCGCGCGCTCACATACTCTTCGTAGAGTCTGCTCATTCGACCAACGGATGAGTGGAGGTCTCTATGTCTGCCCCCTTTTTGCTGCGACCGCTCGTGGGTGTGCTCGGCTTGGCTGTTGCCCCAGTGCTCGCGATAGCGGCCGATACAACGGAGTCTAACGACGCCGAGCGTATCGAAGAAATCGTCGTGCTCGGCCGTGGCGAATCGCGCCAAACATTGGGTGTGACCAGCGCGCAGCTTGCACAATTGCCCTCGGGTACAAGCCCATTGAAAGCCATCGAGAAGCTGCCGGGCGTCAACTTCCAGTCAGCCGATCCTTATGGGAACTACGAGTGGTCGACGCGCATCTCGGTGCGCGGCTTCAACCAGAACCAACTCGGCTTCACGCTCGATGGCGTGCCGCTCGGCGACATGTCGTACGGCAACCATAACGGCTTGCATGTCAGCCGCGCGATCGCCCCCGAGAACATCGGGCGCGTGACCTTGTCGCAAGGCGCCGGCGCCCTCGGCACCGCGTCATCTAACAACCTCGGCGGTACGATCGAATTCGCCTCGCTCGAGTTGACCGAGGAATCGGACGCGCGCGTCGAGCTGATGGCCGGTAGCGACGATGCACGCCGTGTGTTCGCGCGCTACAGCACCGGCGATCTGAGCGCGAGCGGCACGCGCCTCATGTTCTCGGCTTTCGATCACGACACCAGCAAGTGGAAAGGCACGGGCGATCAGCGCCAACGCCAGTTCAACTTGAAGGCCGTGCAGCCGCTCGGTGGTGCGACGTTGACGGCATTCGTCAACTACTCCGATCGCGCGGAGATCGACTATCAAGATTTGTCGTACGACATCATCGCGCGCCGCGGCAGCGATTGGGACAACTTTGCGCCGAACTGGACCGCGGCGGTGGCCGCTGCGCAAGCGTGCGCCGCGTCGAACTTCAGCAATGGCGTGGTTTGCGACGACGCCTACTGGAATGCGTCGGGCTTGCGCGAAGACACGCTGGCCTACGTCAACGGCCGCTGGAACGCGAGCGACGACCTGCAGTTCGCCGTCACGGCCTACCTGCACAACAATGAAGGGCAGGGTTTGTGGGGCACGCCCTACGTGCCGACGCCGGGCGGCGCGCCATTGTCGATCCGCACCACCGAATACGAGATCGATCGTACGGGCTTGATTGCACGCGCTGATTGGACGCTGGGCGCACACCAGATCAACGTCGGTGCGTGGTTCGAAAGTAACGACTTCCAGCAAGCGCGTCGTTTCTACGGCGAGCCGAGCGCGGCCGGCCCGACGCGCTCGTTCACCGAGTTCCAGCGTCAACCGTTACTCACACAGTGGGAGTACACGTTCGATACGCGCACCGTGCAGTTCCACGTACAAGACGTGTACACACTCAACGATCGCTGGCGTCTCAACTTCGGCTTCAAGTCGATCAATGTTGAGAACGAGATCGCGACGCTCATCGGGCCCGCGAAAGACGGCGACATCGAGGCAAAAGAGGGTTTCTTGCCGCAAGTGGGCTTTACGACCACGTTCGACAATGGCCAAGAGATCTTCGGCAACGTCGCACGGAACTTGCGCGCATTCGTGTCGGCGAACACTGCGGGGCCCTTCAGTACGACGGCGGCAGGATTTGCGGCCATCCGCGATGTCCTCGAGCCCGAGACTGCAACGACCGCAGAGCTCGGCTGGCGCTTCCGTGCGGCGAACGTACAAGGCGTGCTGACCGCCTATCGAGTGAAGTTCGACGATCGGTTGTTAGCGATCCAGCAGGGTCCGGGCATCGTCGGCAACCCCGCGGTGCTCGCGAACGTGGGCAGCGTGACCACGCAAGGCGTCGAGGCCGCGCTCGCGTGGCGTCCGACGAGTCGTCTGTCCTGGTTCAGTTCACTTGCATGGAACGATTCCACCTATGACAATGATTTCACGAGTAACGGCAACGTCATTTCAGTCGCTGGGAAGAACGTCGTGGATACACCGGAAATTCTCGCCCGCACGGAGTTCGGCTACGACGACGGCGCTTTGTTCGCGCGCGTCGACGGCAGCTTCGTGGATGAGCGCTTCTACACGTACCTCAACGATGCGAGCGCGGATTCCTACTCGCTTTTCAACGCGACGGTGGGCTATCGATTTCGCAACCTCGGGTTCGTGGAGGAGCTCGTTGTGCAAGGCGATGTCACCAACCTCGCCGACGAGAATTACATCTCGACCATCGGTTCGAATGGCTTCGTGAACTCTGACGTGTCGGGCACCGCGCAAACGTTGCTGCGCGGTGCGCCTCGCCAAGTGTTCTTGTCGCTGAAGGCACGGTTCTAAGGCGATGGACTCTCGATCCCGCGGCCGGCGCGAGTTCTTGGTAGCGAGTAGCCTCGCGGCTGCGGCGTCGCTGCCGGTTGCGGGTAGTGCTGAATCAAACTCGACCGATGCGCAGCCCGCACCACGGGCTGTCGCGGCCGACTTCACGATTCCGCGTGCGATTAGCCGCATGGCGTTTGGCTCCTGCGCCAAGCAATCGAAGCCGCAGCCGATTTGGGAAGCGGTGCTCGACGCGAAGCCCGACGTGTTCGTGTTCCTCGGCGACAATTGCTACGGCGACTCGCGCGAACTTCGGGTGCTCGAGCGCGCGTACGCGGAGCTTGCGGCGCAGCCCGGATTCCGCCGCTTGCGCGCGCAGGTTCCTGTGATCGCGATCTGGGATGATCACGACTACGGCGAGGATGACGCGGGGCGTGAGTATCCGCTCAAGGCGGCTTCGCAACGGCTGTTCTGCGATTTCTGGGGTGAGTCTGCAGCCTCGGTCCGTCGCAATCGCAACGGCATCTACGCGAGCTACCTGATCGGGCCCGTTGGCCAGCGGGTGCAGTTGTTAGTACCTGACTTACGCTTCAATCGCTCGCCCATTCTGCGGCGCGACTTCGGCGGGCTCGAGTACCAGGCTTGGGCGAAGCAGCTTGAGGCGCGTGGTGCGCCCGTGCCTGGCCCGTACGAGCGTAGTTCCAGCCGCGACGCCTCGATGCTTGGCGAGGATCAGTGGCTGTGGCTCGAGAATCAATTTCGCGCACCGGCGGACGTCCGCATTCTCGCTTCGAGCCTGCAGGTCATCGCCGACTTTCCGGGTTGGGAAGCCTGGGTCAATTATTCGCGCGACCATGCGCGCTTGCTTGAGTCCATTCGCCGCACGCGCGCCAACGGCCTCGTGTGCATCAGCGGCGATACGCATTACGGCGAGCTGTCGTTGCTCGACGTCAATGTTCCCTATCCCTTGTGGGACTTGACCTCGAGCGGCCTCACCGAGGTGTGGCATGTCACACCGCCTAACGACTTGCGCGTCGGGAAGGTGCTGCGCGAACAAAACTTCGGTGTGATCGAGTTCGATTGGCGCGGCGGTGGTGCCAAGCTTGCACTGCAAGTGCGCGATCGGCGCGGCGCCGTGCGCATCGAACAACGCGTCGATGCGCGTCAGTTACTCGTAGCGTAACGCGTCGATCGGATCGAGGCGTGCCGCTTTGCGCGCCGGGTAAAGGCCGAACAGCACACCGACGAGCGCGCTGACCAGCAAGGCGAGCGCGACGATGTCGGGGCGCACGACCATCGTCCAGCCAAACTTGGCGCTGAGTAGCTGGCCCGCGCCGACCCCGAGCGCGACACCGACCAACCCGCCGATCGCCGCGAGTGTCAGGGCTTCGACGAGGAACTGCGCGAGAATATCGCCGGGTTGTGCACCCACTGCCAAGCGAATGCCAATCTCGCGCGTCCGCTCCGTGACGGACACCAGCATGATGTTCATCACGCCGATGCCACCGACGATCAAAGACACCAGCGCAATCGAGGCGAGCAGGGCGGTGAGTGTCGACGTGGTGGCGGTTAATGCACCCGCCATCTCGGCCATGTTGCGCACGGAGAAATCATCTTCCTCGCCTTCTGCGATCCGATGGTTCTCTCGCAGCAATCGCGTGATCTCTTGCTCGGCCGTGGCGATGGTCTGCGGCGATGTTGCACTGACGAAAATCTGTCCGCGAATGAACTTGCCAAGCCCGCCTTGAATGCGGGAGCCGAAGGTCGACATCGGTACGAATACCGCGTCGTCCTGGTCTTGGCCCATGCCCGATTGGCCCTTCCGCTCGAGCATGCCGACGATGACATAGGGCGATTCGCGGATCCTAACGACTTGTCCGACAGGATCGACATTCTCGCCAAATAACTTGGCGGCCGTCGTCTGGCCAATCACGGCATTGCGCGAGGCCGAGCCCTCGTCGGCTTGCGAGAGTCCGATACCCGTTGCGATCTTCCAATCGCGGATATCGAAGTAATCGGGCGTCGTGCCGTGGATCGTGGTGGTCCAGGTGGCGGTCTCGGCGATCACCGGGGCCGTGATGCGGCCAAGCGGCGCAGCGGCGCGCACCGAGCTGGCCTCGTCGCGAATCGAGCGCAAGTCGTCCCAAGTCAAGGTCGGTTGCGAGCCGAAGCCGCCGCGCATGCCGCCCTGGCTCGACGAGCCCGACAGCACGATGAGCACATTCGTGCCGGTGCCTTCCAGCATGTTCTGAATCCGACTCTTCGCACCTTCGCCGATCGACACCATGCAAATGACGGCCGCCACGCCGATGATGATGCCGAGCGCCGTGAGAAATGCCCGCATCTTGTTGCGCAACAGCGCACGAAATCCCAGCTGGACCGTCTCGGTGACCGAAATCATGAAGCCTCCTCTGCGCGAGTGAGCGCGCTCGCGGGCGTCTGCTGTTCGTCGCGCACGATCTGCCCGTCCTTGAGTACTAACAATCGGGCTGCGTACGCGGCGATATCGGCCTCGTGCGTCACGAAGGCCACCGTAATGCCGGCACTCCGCAGTTCGCGCAGCAGATCCATCACGGATTCACTCGTCTTCGAGTCGAGATTGCCGGTGGGTTCATCCGCCAAGATCAGGGGCGGTTGCGTCACGAGCGCGCGTGCGATCGCCACGCGTTGCTGCTGGCCGCCCGAGAGCTGCGCTGGTGTGTGCGATTTGCGCGCAGCGAGTCCGACCCGATCGAGCGCTTCGAGCGCGCGCTTACGCCGCTCGGCTGCCGGGACCTTGGCGTAGATCAGCGGCAGCTCGACATTCTCGAGCGCGGTGGTCCGTGCTAACAAGTTGAAGTTCTGGAATACGAAGCCGATGAATCGATTGCGAATCGCGGCGAGTTCGCCGCGACCCAAGCCGCTGACGTCGCGCCCGGAAAGGCGGTAGCTGCCCGATGTCGGTTGATCGAGGCAGCCAATGATATTCATCAGTGTAGATTTGCCCGAGCCCGACGAGCCCGTGATTGCGATGAACTCGCCGGCCGCGATATCGAGATCGACCTCGCGCAGCGCCGCGAGCTCATTGTCTCCCGAGCGATAGATCTTGCTGACGCGTCGCAGCTCGATCAGCGACATCAGAGGATGCGCGGACCCATCATCCGCGTCGACTGTTGCGGGGCGCCGCCCGTGATCGCCGTGATCACGGCATCGCCCGGTTGCAAGGCGCCACCGAGAATCTCCGTATTCGTGCCGTCGGTGAGTCCCGTGGTGACCGGTACGCGCACGGGCGCTTTGCCGCGCAACACCCACACGGCGCGCTCGCCATCGCCCCGCTTGTTAGGCCCGGCGCCGCTCGGTCGCTGACGTCCGCCGCTGGCAGTGGGGCCACCGGCGCGCGCGCCCGCCGCATCCGGCTGGGGCGGCTGAAAGCGCAGTGCCGCATTCGGCACGCGCAAGACATCGGTGCGTCGATCGGTGACCACGGTCACGGATGCCGTCATGCCGGGCTTCAGCTTCAACTCGGGGTTACTCACGTCGATCACGGCATCGTATGTGACGACGTTCTGCACCACTTGGGCCGCGTTACGAATCTCGCGAATGCGTCCCTCGAACGACGTGCCCGGATAGGCATCGACGGTGAAGCTCGCCGTCATGCCCGCCTGTAAGCGGCCGATATCCGACTCGGACACGCTCGTGTTGACCTGCATTTCGCGTAAGTCTTGCGCGATCGTGAACAACACGGGTGCCTGCAGCGAGGCAGCGACCGTTTGTCCGACGTTGACGGCACGAGAAATCACGATGCCGTCGGTCGGTGCGACGATGTCCGTGTACTTGAGATTGGTTTGAGCCTGCTGCAACGACGAACGTGCGCGTTCCACCTCCGCTCGTGCTTGGCTCACGGACGCCGCCGAGGCGCGCGCATTCGTTTCGGCTGCATCGCGATCATTCTCGGAGACGAGATTCTGTTCGAACAGCTGCCGGGCGCGCGTGGCTTGCCGCCGCGCTTCGTCGGCTTGTACTTGGGCGCGCTCCAAGCCCGCCTCGGCTGCTAACAAGTTGGCACGCGATTGTGCGACGGTCGCCATGAACAGCGCTGGGTCGATCTTCGCAATCCGCTGGCCTTGCTTCACCACGCTGTTGAAGTCGGCATACAGGCTCTGCACGCGGCCCGACACTTGGCTACCGACCTCGACGGTGACCAGAGCCGACAGCGAGCCCGTGGCGCTCACTTTGGCCACGACATCCCCCCGATCGACGGGGGTCGTTCGATAGGACACGGGCTCATCGCCGCTGCCGCGCGCGACACAGTAAGTCAAAACACCCGCAACCAAAATTGCGAGACCGATCCACCGTACGCGCGGGGAGCGCCACCACGACGGTGGGCTGCTGTCATTGAAGGTCGCCATTCGCGTCATTATGGCTGCATTGCAGCGAAATGGTTCCCTCGGCGTGCGGTCGACCGCTGCCGCAGGTACTGTGGCGAGCAGTCACTGGTACGATGACCGGCATGAGTCGCGCATTCGTCAAAGAGTCTGACGGTGCTGTTGAGCCGCTGCCGGAGCTCACGATTAGCCCACATGCCAATTGGGTGACCGCGCGCGGCTTCGCCTTGCTTCAGACGCAGGTCGAGAAGCTGGAGGCCGAGCGCGCGG
>CAYUIT010000034.1:0-5869 GCA_964444835.1 uncultured Steroidobacteraceae bacterium | reverse complement strand
GCGCGCGGCGACCGTCACCACGACGGATGCGGCCACCGTCGCTCGCATCGAGCGCGACCTGCGCTACTTCCGTGCACGACTGGCGAGCGCCAAGATCGTGGCGCCGCAGGCGGATCGACCCGGCGTGCATTTTGGTGCGGCGGTTTTGCTCGCTTATCCCGATGGCACGCAGCGGCGATTTCAGATTGTGGGTGAGGACGAGGCCGATCCCGCCGCCGGCTTGATCAGTTGGGTGGCGCCGCTCGCGCGCGCGCTCGAGGGTGCCGAAGCTGGGGATGCGGTGCGGGTCAACGACATCGAACTCGACGTGCTGGAGGTTCACGCTGCCGCACTTGCCTCGACATTGGGCTTTTTCCACCGTGCGAGCGTTACATAGGCCGCTACAAACAACGCGCCTGCGATCGAGTTGAAAATCGGAAACTCGAACGGCTTCAGCCACAGCTCTTGATAGGCCCCGAAATGTGCTGGCATCTCGGCGACGGCCCATAACACGATGCCGGCACCGAGTCCGTAGCGCGCGGCGGGCGCGACTCGGATCTGTTGAGTGCACTTGTACACGAGGTAGAACGCCCAAAGCGACCAAACCGTATAGACACCCATGATCACATTGACGCCGCTCCCTTGGGTGCCGAAATAGATCAGATAAAGCCAGAACAAGTAGCAAAACCAAGTGACGAACAGCACTTCCATCGCCGTGATGCGCGCGAAGCTCCGGTGGTTGTCTGGCGTCGGCATGCCGGGCGAAAAGCGCAAGTTGCGATGAAACCAGCGCATGAAATTACACTTGGTTTGCAGATTGAACAGGCCGTAGAGGGCAAAGAGCGCCAACATCAGCGGCAGCGTGGCTTGCAGGACATTCGCCTGCGGCGTCGCCGCGTAGCCGTTGGCCACTTCGGGCTCCACCGCATACGGCGGCACGTTGTAGAGCTCAGCGAAGAACTTGAAGCTGAACTCGAACCAGCCGATCCACAGCAGCCAACCGCCTAACAACCCGCGCATCGTGGCGGTGTGCTCATCGCGCTTGAGTCCGCTCCAAATGATCGCGAGACCGACCACACCCGTGACGGCGGCTGCTACGGGGTAGTAGTTACCCGCGGCCGCTTCAATCAGCCGATACACGGTATGACCGAGCGGCTGCGTCATGAAGCCGACGAATAGACCCAACAGGCCGACGAGCGGCTTCTTATAAATGGCTGACACCGTGTCCCCCCTATGGTTGGCGCGCGCGCGTCACTTTATCGTGTCGCTGTTTTACGTCTAGCATGCAGTGAACGGGGCAACCGCTCAATAACCGAACGGCGCGCTGCCGCCTCGCTGCGCGCCTGGGGCACTGCGTCATGCCAGCCGGATTCTTGGGTACGCGAGCCGATCTGCTGCTCGACCTCGTGATTGCGTCATTGGTGTTGGTCGTGCCGGTGCTGGCGTACTCCTGGTTGCAGGTGCGCAGGGGCGAATACGGACGGCACAAGCTGTTGCAGTTGACGTTGTTCGCCGTGCTCGCGATCGCGGTGCTCGCGTTCGAAATTCACTTGCGCCAGCTGGGCGGGATCTTCGCCGCGACCGCCGAATCGAGCTATGCCGGCACAGCCACTTTGAACGGTTGGATCTATGTCCATACCGTGTTCGCCATCGCGATGGCGCTTCTTTGGCTGTTGTTAGTGGTGGGTGCGCTCGCGGTCTTTCCGCGGCCGCCGCGACCCGTCAAAGGCAGTGCCATTCATCGTTGGGTCGGGCGATTCGGCATGTTGATGGCGCTCGGCGCTGGCCTCACCGCCATCCCGCTCTACATTTACGGCTTCGCACTGTAGGCGGGAGAGAAAACGCCGATGCCGCCGGGATTGGGAGCGGCATCGGCGACCCTACGCGAGCTCTTTTCAGGATCGAGCGCCGCGTTCTTGCAGGGAAGCGTAATGCGCGCTGAGCTCCGGCCGGTCTACGGCTTCGATAGCCGCCTTGACAGCATTGTCGCGGCAGCGACGCGCATTCATTGTTTGATCGATTGAGCGACGACCGTTCTCGACGCCGCAAACATTCTCCGCCGCGCGAGCGATGCGTCGATACAGCGTCTCGACGCCACGCTGGGTTGCGAGATTCAAGTCCGCATAGTTCACCGCTTGATGACGCACGCCATCCGCCGCCGTGATGACGGTCTCTCTGTGCTCGGCAGCGCGTGCATCGAGTGCATTGAAAGACAACACGCTCACTAACAACGCGCCAACAGCGGCGCGAATCGAAAACTTGGCCATGGGGGCATCCTCCTCAGGAAAGTGTCGGTCTACGCAGCAATAGACGAGCGAGCCCGCGAGAAGGTTGCAATGCTTGGATGAACTTTCGATGAAACGTGAGAGCGGATCGTTAGGGCGAACTGTTGTGTCCGCGAGTGTCCGTCACTGTACGCAGTGTCCGGCTAGTCCTGCGCCTCTGCGCCCGCTGCGACGAATGCAAGATCGCCGAGCGAGACCTTCGATACGTCAAATTTTCGTAACGCGCCCGTCATGCGGAGCAGCGCTTCGTTGATGGGCATGACAGGCTTGCGGTCGCCCGGCTTCACCTTGTGGAAGCGCACAGGGTTGACGCGCGCCACGACGTAAGTGCGCAAGTAAGGCGACTTCATGCCGCGCTTCTGCAACTCCTCGACGATGCGCTTCACCTGCGCGTCGATTTCGACGAGCCGCTGTGCGTGCGCCGCACGTTCGCGCAACGCAGCAGGCAGGGGCTTGTCGAGCAGCCGATCCACTTTCTTCAGCATGGGGCTGTACGCACCACCGCCAAAGCGTGCATTCGACTCGTACACCATGCCAAGTGTTAGGAGCTCGGCCGCTTCGAACTCAGCGGCGAGACTCGCTTCGCGACGCGACGGATCGCGTTGCGCCAAGTTGCGCGCCATGCGGATGACTTCGAGGCTCTTGTCTTTGAGGTTGTGAGCCTTCTCGGTATTGAGCGCCAGGATGCGGTACGACAAAGACTCGTCAGGCGAAATCAGTGCGGTGATTTGTTTGAGGCCTAACACCTTGGCCGCCGCGAGCCGATGACGACCATTGGGCGTCCACAGCTTGCCGTCTTCGCCGCGTACGACGATCAGCGGATCGAGGAACGCCCCTGTGGCTTCGATGGCGCCAGCCAAGCGCTTGGCGTGCGTCGGGGACAGATCGCGTTGGAATGGCGTCGGCTGCACGGCCGCAAACGGCAGCGAAGCGAGCAGCAAAGGCCGGCCGCTGAGCGGCTCACGATAGGCGCCTAGCGGGGCACCGCCCGATGCGCGCACCAAAGCGACGAGCTCCGCGACGTCGGCGTGCTCGATCGAGAGCCCGACCTCCGCCGCGCTGAGGCCACGCGCCGTGCGGCTGGGCGCCAGTTTGCCGCTCGCGCGTTTCTTGGCCGTTTTGCGCATGACGCGTTTAGCTGCAGGGCGCTTCGCAGTGGCCATGGCGATACTCTTTCCGCTGTGTCGGTGACGTCCGGCGATTAGAATACCGCCGTTGCCGGACTACCACACCAGCGAGATCGATCGTGACAGTCATTCGTGAAGCCGATGTCATCGAGAGCGTCGCCGACGCGCTGCAATACATTTCCTACTACCACCCGATGGATTACATCCGCGCGCTCGGGCGTGCCTACGAGCTCGAGCAAGCCCCTGCGGCAAAAGACGCCATCGCGCAAATTCTGACCAACTCGCGTATGTGCGCAGAGGGGCACCGGCCCATTTGCCAAGACACGGGCATTGTCGTCGCGTTCGTGAAAGTGGGGATGAATGTTCGGTGGGACGCCAAGCGCAGTCTCGAGGACATGATCAACGAGGGCGTGCGCCGCGCGTACCAGCACCCGGACAACAAGCTACGAGCGTCGATCGTCGGCGACCCCGCGTTTGCGCGCAAGAACACGCGCGACAACACGCCAGCGGTGATTCACACGGAGCTCGTGCCGGGCGACACCGTGGAGATTACGGTCGCTGCCAAGGGTGGCGGCTCGGAGAACAAGTCGAAGTTCGCGATGCTCAATCCATCCGACTCGATCGTTGATTGGGTGCTAAAGACAGTACCGCTAATGGGCGCAGGGTGGTGCCCGCCCGGCATGCTCGGCATCGGCATCGGCGGCTCGGCCGAAAAGGCAATGTTGTTAGCGAAGGAGTCGCTGATGGAGCCGATCGACATGGCGGAGTTGAAAGCGCGCGGGCCACGCTCGCCGATCGAGGAATTGCGCATCGAGCTGCACGACAAAGTGAATGCGCTCGGGATCGGCGCCCAAGGCCTGGGCGGTCTGTCGACCGTGCTCGACGTGAAGATCCTCGACTACCCGACGCATGCAGCGTCGAAGCCGATTGCGATGATTCCGAATTGTGCCGCGACGCGGCACGCGCATGTCGTACTCGACGGTTCGGGCCCGGCGCAACTCGAGCCGCCGTCGCTGTCCGAGTGGCCCGATATCAACTGGCAGCCCTCGGCGGAATCGAAGCGCGTGGATCTCGATAAACTCACGGCAGCGGAAGTGGCGAGCTGGCGCCCCGGCGATCGCTTGCTCCTCAACGGCAAAATGCTGACGGGCCGGGATGCCGCACACAAGCGTATTGCCGACTTGTTAGCAAGCGGCAAAGGCCTTCCGCCGGGCGTCGACTTTCACAATCGCGTGATCTACTACGTGGGTCCGGTCGATCCCGTGCGCGGTGAAGTGGTCGGTCCGGCGGGTCCCACGACTGCAACACGCATGGATAAATTCACCGAGATGATGTTGGCGCAGACCGGGCTCATCGCGATGGTGGGCAAGGCGGAGCGCGGCCCCGTGGCGATCGAAGCGATCAAAAAGCATCGCGCGGCGTATCTGATGGCGGTCGGCGGTGCCGCCTATCTCGTGTCGAAGGCGATCAAGGCGTCACGCGTCGTGGCCTTCGAGGACCTTGGTATGGAAGCCATCTACGAGTTTACGGTGCGCGACATGCCTGTCACCGTGGCGGTCGATGCGCAAGGCGTCTCGGTTCATCAAACAGGGCCTGCCGAATGGAGCCAAAAGATCGCCGCCGGCGCCATCCCCGTTCGCGCGCGCTAACAACCGACGCAGCGGCGGTCGACGCCGCCTATGGCCTCGAGCCTGTATTCGAGCCCGGCGCCGACGCGGCTGGCGCGCCGCTCGGCGATTTCGTAACGCTGCAGTGCCCTTACTGCGGTGAACACTACGGAATTGCGGTGGACTTGACCGCTGGCAGCCAAACCCAGATCGAAGACTGCCAGGTGTGCTGTCAGCCGATCGAGTTTCGGATTCGAGTCGGGCGCGATGGCCGTCTCAGGAAGTTGACGGCGCACCGGCTCGACTAACGACTGGCGCGTCATCGCGGCGCGCCAGCGGAAACTCGCAGGTCACTTTCGTGCCGCGGCCCGGCGTGCTACTCACCTCGAGCACACCATCGATCATGCTCGCGCGGTAACGCATGATGCGCAGGCCCATGCCGTGTTCGTGGGTGTCGGCCGATATTCCGTTGCCGTCATCGACGATCATCAGGCAGCCGACGTCCCCGATACGGGTCAGACCAAGGTCGATATCGCGCGCATCGGCGTGGCGTGCGGCATTCGCGATCCCCTCTTGCGACAAACGGTAGATGTGCATGGCCGCCGAATCGGTGAGGCCTTCTTGCACTTCCGGATCCGCGGTGCAATTCACACGCACGCCATACGTGTCTTGCGAGCGGCGCGCGAGATCGGCGAGCGCGTGCGCCAAGCCACCGCGGTCGAAGGTGACCGGGGTCAAGCCGCGCGCGAGTGTGCGGGTGGTGAAGATTGCGTCGTTCACGAGGCGCGCGATTTCCTCGATCGGGCCCGTGAGTGGCGCGCACTGTTTCTCGGCGCGATTTGCCAAGCCGCGCAGTAGCAGGGCGATGCCC
>CAYUIT010000033.1:0-41969 GCA_964444835.1 uncultured Steroidobacteraceae bacterium | reverse complement strand
TATGTGCGGACGGGATAACCGCTGAAAGCATCTAAGCGGGAAGCCCCCCCCAAGATAAGATCTCCCTGGGAACTCGATTCCCCTAAAGGGCCCACGAAGACTACGTGGTTGATAGGCTGGGTGTGTAAGGCTAGTAATAGCTTGAGCTAACCAGTACTAATTGCCCGTGAGGCTTGACCATATAACTTCAAGCAGTTTGGGTCTAACCCAAGTTGTTAGAAGTGATGTCAGTGAAGCGTTCACATGTGAACGCGACAAGTCTCGAGATGAACGCATCGTTTGTCTTGGGCGTCAAAGCAAAAAAACATCCGGATTGTTCGACGAGCGAGTAGGTAGCTGCTCGAACGTCGCAAAAGTTTCCCTGGCGGCAATAGCGAGTGGGAACCACCCGATCCCATTTCGAACTCGGAAGTGAAAACGCTCTGCGCCGATGATAGTGTGGCAGTTGCCATGCGAAAGTAGGTCACTGCCAGGGTCCTAACCAAAAAGCCCTCGTCACTGCTGTGACGGGGGCTTTTTCTTTTACAGTATGCCCATGGCGATCGACCGGCAACGCGGCATTGGAAGGCGCTCGCGGGTGCGAGTTGCGGCGCATTGCTACGCGCTGCAGCAATGTGCCTGCTCGCGTGCGGAGCGGGCGTCGTGATCGCGGCATCCGTCGACGATTATCGAGTGCGAGCTCAGCGTCGACTGCCGCACTTTCTGTACGAGTACATCGATGGTGGTGCCAACGCCGAGGTGACATTGCGTCGCAATGTCGCGGAGCTGGCAAGCATCGAGCTGCGGCAGCGCGTCATGCGCGACGTCTCGACGATCGATCTATCGACGCAGCTTTTCGGGCAAACACTGGCGTTGCCTCTCGCGCTCGGCCCAGTCGGCCTTGCGGGCCTATGTGCGCGACGTGGCGAAGTGCAGGCTGCGCTTGCCGCCGAGAGGGCGGGCGTCCCCTTTTGCTTATCCACTGTGTCCGCGTGCTCGATCGGTGAGGTCGCGAGGGGCGTCACGCGCCCCTTTTGGTTTCAGTTGTACATGTTGCGCGATCGCGCCTTCATGCGGGATTTGCTAGCCCAGGCGGCGGAGGCGCGTTGTTCGGCGCTCGTGTTCACGGTCGATCTCCCGGTGCCCGGCTCGCGTTATCGCGACGTCAGGTCGGGGCTCGCAGGTGCTGCAGGATTTGGGGGGCAACTGCGCCGGTTCGGCCAAGCGTTGGTGCGTCCAGCCTGGTCGTGGGACGTCGGTGTGCGCGGCCGCCCTCACCAGCTTGCGAACATTGCGCCCTTGCTGGGAACTCGTACCGGCATCGAGGACTTCTTCGCGTGGATGCGCAACAACTTTGATTCATCGGTCACGTGGTCGGATCTCGATTGGGTTCGGTCGCAGTGGTCGGGTCCTCTGCTCGTGAAGGGCGTGCTCGATGTCGAGGATGCGCGCGAGGCCGTGGCACGCGGCGTGGACGGAATCGTGGTCTCGAATCACGGCGGGCGACAGCTTGATGGTGCCCCGGCGAGCGTGAGAGCGTTGCCGGCGATTGTTGCTGCGGTTGCGGATCGCACGACGGTACTGGTCGACGGTGGCGTTCGCAGCGGTATCGATGTGCTCAAAATGCTCGCGCTGGGTGCGCGCGGTGTGTTGTTAGGCCGTGCATGGGTCTACGCGCTCGCAGCCGCAGGTGGGGTCGGCGTCGCCCACGTGCTGCAGTTGATCGAAGCTGAGTTGCGGGTGGCAATGGCGCTGACAGGCTGCACTCGCCTCGGCGACGTCTCGGCGAACTGTCTCGCCAGCTACGGCGGAGCGCAACGCGAGTGAGCACGGGCTTTATCCGTGCTACCGGCTTGCGGTCGCATGTTTCGGCTGCTCGACCATACGCAAGGAGGAGAGAGTCTTTGAAACGCGTTGCCGTCGCGGCGCTGGGCACCGCGTGCGTGGCCATGGGTGCATGCAGTACGACAGCCCGACACGCGGAGTTGGGGGCGGTGCCTGCGGGATCGCACTATGTCGCGCTGGGCAGTTCCTTTGCCTCTGGCCCGGGACTCCCAGCGGCGCTTGGCCCGCTCGAGCAAGCCGCGCGCTGCATGCGATCGAAAGAGAATTACGCCCAGCAGCTCGCGCGTCGACTGAAACTTGAACTCACGGACGTGACCTGTACCGCTGCGAAGACGAGCCACGTGTTAGGGCCCTGGGATGGGCTGCCACCGCAAGTCGACGCGCTGCGACCGAGTACTCGTCTTGTCACGGTGACGATCGGTGGCAACGACGTGGGCTACATCGGCGGGTTGTTGAGCGCATCTTGTCACGCGCTGGGGCTTGAGTCGGGGTCGGCCTGGCGCTGCGGCCCGATCGAGCTGCCCGCCGAAAGCGCTTATCAGCAGACCGCCGCGGCGATGCGTGCCTTGATCGTGGAGATCCAGCGCCGCGCGCCCCGCGCGCGCATCTTGTTAGTGGACTACATTGCAGTATTGCCGACGCATGGGTCCTGCGCTCTCACGCCGTTGTCGGCCGCCGACATGACTAACGGCCGAGCCATCGCCGCGCGGCTCGAACAGATCACGGCGGAGGTGGCGCGCGATACTGGCGCTGAGTTGTTTTCCGCCGCTGCGCTGAGCCGTGGGCACGACGTGTGCTCTCCAGGCGCGTGGGTCAACGGATTTGCGCGGCCGCCCGCGGGGTTTGGACGCGGCAGCTATCATCCAAATCTCGCGGGCATGACGGCAATTGCGGCGGCGCTGGAGCAGCGGCTCATCGCCCGCTGAAGGGCG
The DNA here is from genome assembly GCA_964444835.1 of uncultured Steroidobacteraceae bacterium. Taxonomy (GTDB): domain Bacteria; phylum Pseudomonadota; class Gammaproteobacteria; order Steroidobacterales; family Steroidobacteraceae; genus CADEED01. Next base: position 39,213 of record CAYUIT010000033.1, on the reverse strand, counting down.
AGTGCCACAACGCCGTGCGGTCGCAGTTGCGGCCCTGCGTGCAAGCGTGAGTTGTTAGTGAGGCCTCAGCAAAAAGCGCAGCACCTGATCGACGCGGGCCTGCCACGCGGCCTCGGAATGGTCGGCACCTTCGAACTTACGAGTGACCCAGTTTTCGCCCTCGCGGAAGCCCGCGCGCTTTAGAATCTCGTCGGCCCGACGCTGAAAAGGTTCGTACGTGGCATCGAGCGTCTCGGTGCCGAAATCGAACCAATAGCGATGCGTGCCTGGGTCTGGCAAGTGGGCTGCAAAGTCGTCGAGCGTAATGCCGTCCGCGATCGGCCAATGCGTGGAAACGCAGCCCGCCGTACCGAAAACCTCCGGGTAGCGGCTCATCGCGTATTGCGAGATCAGGCCGCCCATGCTCGATCCCATGATGAGCGTGTTGGCACGATCCGGCTGCGTGCGGTAGGTGCGGTCGATTACGGGCTTGAGCTCGGTCACGATGAACGCGAGATAACGATCAGCGCTTAGCTCAGCAACCCGAATGTTGCGCCCGGGGACGCGCAGCTTCTTCAGGTGCTGGACGGCGCGCTGCGGCATGTATTCTTGTACACGCCGTGGCGTATTCCAGATCGCGACAACGATTGCGGGCTGCACCTCATTGGCGTCGATCAATCGCGTGAGCACCGCGTCGACATTCCAGTCGACCTTGGCGTAGGAAGTCTCCGGATCGAACACATTCTGGCCATCGTGCATGTACAGCACAGGATAGCGTCGCTCGGTATCGCGCTCATAGCCGGGCGGTAACCATACATCGACGTGACGAGCGGGTACTTGTGTGGCGGGGAAGTGGCTGAAGCGCTCGAGTCGGCCCGTGATGCCGGGTGCGCTGACGAGCTGCGGCGCGAGCGACTGCGCGTGGCAAGGCAGCACCAATGCTAGCGCCAGTACTAACAAGATGTGCCCCGACACGCGCAAACTGGACATCATCAGCGCGCCTCGATAACACGGCGATAAACTTGCTCGAATTCGCTCGGGCTGCTGACGCACACTGCCAAGTCCTTGAGTAGGCCATCGTCGAGCCCATACACCCAGCCATGAATCTCGAGCGATTTGCCGCGATCCCACGCCGATTGCACGATGGTCGTTTCGCAGACGTTGAGCACTTGCTCGATCACGTTGAGTTCGCACAAGCGATTGAGCCGTGCTCGCGGGTCTGCGATGGCATCGAGTCCGGCGCGATGCTTCTTCATGACGTCTTGCACATGCCGAAGCCAATTGTCGATGAGGCCCAAGCGTCGGTGGTCGAGTGCCGCTTGCACGCCGCCGCAGCCGTAATGCCCGCAAACGATGACATGGTCGACATCGAGTACGTCCACGGCGTACTGCAGAACCGACAAACAATTGAGGTCGGTGTGTACGACGACATTAGCGACGTTCCGATGAACGAACAATTCGCCGGGTAACAAGCCGACGATCTCGTTGGCGGGAACGCGGCTATCCGCGCATCCGATCCACAAATAGTCGGGCGATTGCTGCTGGACGAGTTTCTCGAAGAACTGGGGCTCGTGCTCGCACATCGAGCGCGCCCAGTCTCGATTGCGTCCGAACAAGCTGGCGAGCGACCTCATCGGCGCACGCGCGGCGAACAACCACGGCAAGTCATGGTACGGAATCTTAGCAAGCGCAGCAGGATGCGGTCACACGAACTTGAGAATGCTGACGACGACGATCGCCGCAATGAAGACCCATAGCACGACGAGAATGGCCGTTGCTAGGCGATAACTCGCTTGCACGCGCTCGTCGTCGGCGGGCGTCACGCGGGTCTGCGCCATCTGTGCCCAGGTACGGAAGAATCCGAGGAGCGCCAGCCGAATACCAACCCCGCAGGCGATGACACCTGCGAACAGGCCGAGCTTCCAGCGCAGCCAGGCGGGCATGGGCCAATCCGGGCCGATTAAACCCACTGCGAGGGCGAGCAGCAGCGCTAACAACAGATAGCGCGAGCCGCGATCGATCTTGGCAAATTGTTGTCCCATGGGCCCGTGCCGCAATCGATGCACGATTTCGATGAATGCGAGCCACAGCGCACCGATGACGCCGGCGGCGATCGCCATGCGGGTGCCGCCTGGGATGTATCCGTACAGTGCCGCGAGCGCGGTTCCGAGCGAGGCTTGCAGCGCGAGCGCGTAGCGCACGTGCTGGTCTACGGTCATCACATGCTCCATTAAGCGCGCACGCTCCGTGAAGGGCGACGCGACCTGGTAGCTCACATAGCGAAACGTACTGTTGATGACGAGCTCGGACCCAAGCCAATAACCGAGCACCGCGATGTGCAGAACGAGAAGGGTTTGTGTGAGCATCGAAACAGACAATGTGTGAGTGAGCGCGCTTCCACCCAGACAATACGCGATTCAAGCACTTGGCGGAATGACCGCAGCCGAATTCGGTCGACGCGGTACCCGCATCGCGCTCGCGCGGAGGCGTATGATTCCGATCCATCGCTGTCGAGGAGATTTCAACGTGCGGACATTCTTGGTTGCCGGGCTCGTGTGGGTTGCGAGTCTTGCGCCCTGTCTCGCGGCACCGCCCGCGCTGCGCGATTTACAGACGGAAGCGGAACGTTCGGGCTACCGCACGACGGGTCGTTACGATGAAGTCGAGCGCCTGTGTGTGCGCTACGCGGAGATGTGGCCGCAGCAAGTAGCCTGTCGTGAGTTTGGTCGCACGCCAGAGGGCCGCCCGTTGCTGTCGCTCATTGTCAGTGGCGACGGCGAGTTCGATGCCGCTCGCATCCGCGCGAGCGGACGCTCGGTCGTATTCCTGCAAGGCGGTATTCATCCCGGCGAGATCGACGGTAAGGATGCGGGTTTTCGCTATCTGCGTGACCTCATGACGAAGCAAGTGTCGCGCGATGCGTTGCAGCGCGTGGTGATCGTCTTCGTTCCGGTGTTCAATGTCGATGGGCACGAGCGGCGCGGCCGTTGGAATCGGCCAAATCAGAACGGACCCGAGGAGACGGGCTGGCGGGTCACCGCACAGAATCTCAATCTCAATCGCGACTATATGAAGGCCGATGCGCCCGAGATGCAAGCGATGCTCGGGTTGTTAGCCGCGTGGGATCCGATCGTCTACGCCGACTTGCACGTCACTGACGGTGCGGATTTCGAGCACGATATCTCGATCACGATCGAGCCACTGCTTGGGCACGATCCCGATATGGCGGCAGCGGGTAAAACGCTGCAGGCCGATATTCTCACGCACTTGAGCCTGCACGGATCGCTGCCACTGTCGTTCTATCCCTCGTTCATCCGCGAGGACGATCCGCAGTCTGGCTTCGCCGTGGAGGTCCCGCCGCCGCGGTTCTCGAACGGCTACTGGGCCTTACGCAATCGCTTTGGTGTGCTGGTCGAAACGCACTCGTGGAAGCCGTATGCCGTGCGGGAGCGTGGGACGTATCGCACGATCGAGTCGTTAGTCGACTTGGCGTTCCGTGATGGCGCCAAATGGCGCGAGATGGCGGCGCGCGCCGATGCGCGCGCGGCGGCACTGGGCGGGCAGGTGGTGCCGCTCGCGTATTCGAGCGACGATCACGTGACGATGATCGATTTTCGTGGCTATGCCTATTCGCGCAACCCGTCGCGGATTTCGGGCGGACTTGTGACGCGGTACGACCCGAAGCGGCGCGAGATCTGGCGTGTGCCGCTACGCGATCAGGTTCGCGCTTCGACTGCGGTGCCAGCGCCCCGCGCGGGCTACATCGTGCCTGCTGGTCACGCGGATTGGGTGAGCGCGCATCTCGCGCGCCACGGCGTCGTATTCCAGCGGTTGCAGAAGGCGCAGCGCGCCATCCCGGTGGAGGCGTTCCGCGCCACCCAAGTGCAATGGTCGCCGCAGAGTTTTGAAGGCCGCGTCGCGGTGTCAGTCCGCGGTGCATGGCAGGTCGAGTCGTTAGATGTGCCGGCGGGCTCACTGTGGGTGCCGATTGCGCAGCCGAAGGCGCGCCTCGTGATGTCGTTGCTCGAGCCGACCGCGCCCGACTCCTATGTCAGCTGGGGGTTCTTCAACAGCGCTTTCGAGAAGCGCGAGTACATGGAAGCGTACGTGGCGGAGCAAATTGCCGAGGACATGCTCGCAAAGGACGCGAAGGTACGCGCAGAATTCGAGCGGCGCTTAGCGGACGATGCGGCATTCCGCGCGAATGCCGACGCCCGTCTCGAGTTCTTCTACGAGCGCCATGATGCTTGGGATGAGCGCTATCGGCTCTATCCTGTGTTGCGTTCCGACCGCGTACTCGAGTGAGCTAACGAGATTGTTGCGGTAGTCGTTCGTAGAGCGACGCGAGTTCGTTGCCAATGCTGGCGAACGAGTACTCGCGGACGGCGAGCGCGCGCGCGGCTACGCCGATTTGCCGACGCGTCGGCGCATCGGCCAGCAGTGCGAGTGCGCGCTGCGCAAAGGCCTCGGCGGAGTCTGCGACCACTGCTTCGACGCCATCGCGCGCGGTGATGCCCTCGAGCGCAACGGAGTGAGCGAGCAAGCACTTCTCCATCGCGAATGCGTCGAGCACTTTGAGTTTCGTGCCACCGCCATCCCGAATCGGACACACATAGAGTGCGGCGGAATCCATCAACGGACGCACTTCTGGCACGAATCCGTGCAGCACGACGCCTGCCGTCTGCCGCGCCAACATCGTGACACTCTCCGGCGCGTTCGCGCCGACGATGTCGAGAGTGGCAGTGGCTAGGGTGGACCGAATGCGCGGGAAGATCTCGCGCAACAGCCACAGCACAGCATCGACATTCGGATACCAATTCAGAGTGCCCACAAAGATCATCGAGTGGGGCCGCTCAGGCGTGCCTTGCGGCCTGAAGAACTCAACGTCTACGCCATTCGGTACTTCGGTTGTGCGAGCCGCAGGTTGAATGGCGCGCAGACGCTCCGAGTCGAGTGTCGAGCACGTGACGTTGATTGCGACCTCGCGCGCGAGATCCCGTTCGAAGCGCTCTAGGCGACGCCCCTCTTGGCGGAAATACCACTGCTTGAGTCGATTGGTTTCGTTATCCGCCCGCCGCAACATCATGTGCGATTCGATGTTGTGGTGGTTGAGCGAATGCAGCGCGCGCGGAAAATGCCGTCGATACGGTGCGAGGCTCACGGTATCGAGGTGGACCACGTCGTACGCGTTCTGAGCCGCGAGTTGTTGCAAAGCCGCGTGCGCCTTGCGCCCATCGAGCCAACGCGCGAGGTAGGGATCGCGGGCGAACAGACTTTCCAACGCGAGACGCGGCTTGCCGCCGATGCGCTCGACGCCTTCGATCGGCGCGAACGTGACCTGTCGGCAGAAGGCTTCGAGCGCTGCCCGGCTCTCGCTCAACCCGGCTTCCCGAGACGCGAACAATGTCGTGAGCCACGGTTCTTGAATGAAGCTAAAGAGGTCGACCTCGTGGCGCGCGGCCACGGCCTTCAAGAGGTGATAGCTGCGGAGCAAGACCCCTGCCTTGGGTGGGTAGGGGATCATGTGCGAGAGCCACAGGATGCGCATGCGGGCGGGATCGTTCCCTGATCGGTTTGGTCGGGCGGCGTAGTTAAGCAGGGCACGATTCGGTGTCAAGCGCGCTGCGCCACAACGTGACGCAGGTGTCCGTTCGCGTCCGCTGTCCGAGTGCGGACACTCCGGCGAACCGCGGTGCGTCACAAAAGCTTTTGATTACAGCGACTTGCGCACGATCGCTCGTTGGCACGCTGTGTGCTTTGCATGGGATATGGATCTCAACTCGCTCACGCCGATGCGCGGCACCCAGGGCCAAGACGTTCCGCTCAACGACAACGCGTCGCGCCAGCGCGGCCGGCGCCGTCTGGGGGTGCTAGCTGCTGCAGGCGCGCTGCTCGTCGCGTTTCTCGCCTGGGGTGCAACCGCCTGGCTCGGCAGCGAGCGGACCGTGAGTCGTGCGAAGCTCGTGACGGCAATCGTGGAGCAGGGCCCGTTCGTGCGAGACACAGCGGCTCGCGGCACGGTGGTCGCGGCTGTTAGTCCGACACTGTTCGCAGCGGCGGCGGGCACCGTGAGCTACCTCGTGAAGCCTGGCGATGCCGTCGAGCAGGGGCAAGTGCTCGCCAAGCTCGAGAGTCCGCAGTTAGTGAGCGACTACGAGCAGGAACGCGCAACACTCGCCAGTCTGGACGCAGCGCTTGCTCGGCAAGCGATCGAAGTGCGTCGGCAGATTCTCGCGAGTCGTCAGGCGAGCGACGTCGCGCGCGTGCAGATTCAAGCCGCCGAGCGCGAGCTCAAGCGGGCCGAAGCTTCGTGGGAAATCCGCGTGATCAGCCAGCGTGACTACGATCGCGCGCGCGACGATCTATCAACGGCCAAGCTTACGTATGACCATGCCACGAGCACGGGTGAGCTCGAGCGCGCGAGTCTGGAACTCGATCTGCGCACCAAGCGGCTCGAGCGTGATCGGCAGGCATTGATCGTCGAGCGCTTACGCGAGCGCGTCGCAGCGCTCGACGTGAAGTCGCCGCTCGCAGGTGTCGTTGCGACGCTCGCGCAACAAGAGCGGGCGAATGTCGCGCAAGACGCGCCACTCATTGCGGTCGTCGATCTGTCGGTGCTCGAGATCGAGTTTCAGGTTGCCGAGGTCTATGCGAGCGATATTCGCTCTGGCATGACGGCGGAGGTCACGCTCGATGGCACGGTGGCCGTCGGCACGGTCACGTCGATTTCGCCCGACGTACGCCAAGGTCAAGTGAGCGGACGTATTCGCTTTACGGGCGAGATTCCGGCCCGCCTGCGCCAGAACCAGCGCGCGAATGTACGCATCGTGCTCGATGAGCGTGCCGATGTGTTGACGCTCAAGCGCGGCGACTTTGCCGACGGTGCAGCCGGACATGCTTACGTGGTGCGCGAGGGCGTGCTCGAGCGAGTGCCGGTCGAATTTGGTGCTGCCGCCATCGAGCGTGTCGAGGTCGTTTCGGGCCTGAAGGCCGGCGACGAAGTCGTGATCTCGAGTACGGCTGAGTTCAAGGATGCCCCGCGCGTCGCGCTGGGCCGCTGATCCTAACGATTGTGTCCACAGAGGTGATCCATGTTGACGATGCGCGAAGTGAGCAAGGTATTTCGGACCGATCTGATCGAGACGCACGCCTTGCGGCGTCTATCGCTCGAAGTGCAGGCCGGGGAGTTTGTGGCCGTGACAGGACCGTCGGGTTCCGGCAAGACAACCTTCCTCAATGTGGCGGGGCTGCTCGAGCCATACGATTCAGGGACCTACCTACTCGAGGGCGAGGACGTTACGCAGCTCTCGGATGATCAACGCTCGCGGCTGCGGAACGAGAAGATCGGCTTCATCTTTCAGAACTTCAACTTGATGCCGGACCTCAACGTTTACGACAACGTCGACGTGCCGCTGCGCTACCGGCGTATGAAAGCGGCGGAGCGGCACCAGCGTATTCAGAGCGCGCTCGATTTGGTTGGTTTGAGTGCGCGCGCCAAGCATGTGCCGTCCCAACTCTCGGGTGGGCAACAACAGCGCGTTGCGATTGCGCGCGCGATCGCGGGCGATCCGAAATTGTTACTGGCGGACGAGCCCACAGGCAATCTTGATTCGTTGATGGCGCGGCAAGTGATGGATCTGCTCGAGCAGATCAATGAGATGGGTACCACGATCATCATGGTGACACACGATCCGGAGCTCGCGCGCCGGGCGCAACGCAACGTGCAAGTGGTCGACGGGCAGATCAGCGACTTCAAGCCGTATGAGCCGCTCGCGACCGTGAGCTCGATCGCGGGGCCAAACGATCTGCCGCAAACGACACCCGTCGCGATCTAACGTCCGAGGATCCGCTATGTTCGCCTACTACATGCAATTGGCGCTCGCGAGTCTGCGGCGCAACCCGGGCTTGACCGCGCTGATGATCGTTGCGATCGCACTCGGTATCGCGCTTTGCATCGTGATGATGACGTCCTACTACATCGCGAGCAGCAATCCGCTGTGGTGGAAGAACGATTCGGTCTATTCGGTGACGCTCGATTCGTGGGATCCGGATCGGCCAGCGAACGAAAATCGCCCCGAATTGCCACCGTCGCTGATGACCTATCGGGACGGCGTCTGGATTCAGCAGAACTTACCGGCCAAGCACAAGGTGCTGATGTACAAAGGGATGGCGGTGGTTAGCCGTCCGGACGGTAAGTTCGATCCAACGCGCGCCATCACACGCCTAACGACTCGTGATTTCTTTGCGACCTTCGATGTGCCGTTCTTGTACGGCGGTCCGTGGGACGTGCGCGGCGATACGACGATGCTGCCCGAGATCGTCTTGTCGAAATCGCTCAACGAGGACGCGTTCGGTGGTGAGAACAGCGTCGGTAAGACGATCCTGTGGCGCGACCGCGAGTTTCGTGTGGTGGGCGTCATCGACACATTTCGGCCGACGCCGTTCTACTACGACTTGAACAACGGCGAGTTCAGCGACCAAGACGACGCATTCGTGCCATTCGCGTGGCATGACGTCGTTGAGTTCGACCTAGCGGGAAATCTCAACTGCTGGAAGAGCGAGGCGATTGAGTCGTTTGCACAACTGAAGAACTCCGAATGCGTGTGGCTGATGATGTGGGCGGAGTTCGCTGACGATGCGCAACGAGACACTTTCCAGACGCGACTCGACAACTATGTCCGCGACCAAAAGAAGCTGGGTCGATTCCCGCGCCCGCTCAACAATCGTCTGACGAACGTCGGCGATTGGCTCAAAGTAAACGAAGTGGTCGGCGATGAGCGGCGCGTCATGGTCGCGCTTGCGTTTGCATTCCTGGCGATCTGCTTGCTCAATGTCATCGGGCTGTTGTTAGCGAAATTCCTCAACGCTGCGACGAGCACGGGCGTACGACGCGCCTTGGGTGCAAGCCGCGCGGATGTCTTTTGGCAGCATCTCGTCGAGGCGAGTGTGATCGCGCTGGTAGGAGCGGCGCTTGGCGTGGGCTTGGCGGCGCTCGGCTTGTTCGGGCTACGCGAGTACTACGAGAGTGCGGAGTCGCCGCTCGCACAGCTGGTCCGTTTTGAGTACACGAGCGTGGCGTGGGCGATTGGCCTGGCGCTGCTGGCCGGGTTTGGCGCAGGCGCCTATCCCGCGTGGCGCATCGGACGCTTGCCACCTGCGATGTACTTGAAGTCCTAAGCACTCTTTCCGGAGCACACCGATGGAAATTCGTCCGATTGCCTCCGCGCTGCTGCGAAATCGCACCGGCGCAATCTTGGTCGCGTTACAAATCGCGATTGCGTTGGCTGTCATCGTCAACGCAGTGTTCCTCGTCAAGCAACGTGTCGACAAGATCAGTCGGCCTACGGGCATGGACGTCGAGAATATCTTCCGTTTGCGGTCCGCAGGCTTCAGCCGCGATTTTGATTTCTTCGCGACGCTTGAAGCGGATTTGAAAGCGTTGCGCTCTATCCCCGGTGTAATTGCGGTAACGCCCAGCAACGCGGTGCCGCTGAGCGGCGGCGGCAGTTCGATGACCGTGTACACGCAGCCAGGGGAGAAGGGTGTCGATTCGCCGGCTAACTACTTCGAGGTCACCGAGGACGGTCTCAAGACCTTGGGTGTGAAGTTGATCGCGGGTCGCGATTTCGATCCAAATGCGATCGAACGCCCGACGGGTCCGACGAGCAAGTGGGTCTCCGAGGTCATCGTCACGCGGGATCTGGCGCAGAGCCTTTTCAAAGAGGACAAGCCAATCGATAAGACGGTGTACACCGGCAACGGCGATCCTGCGCGCATCGTCGGCGTCATCGATGTGATGCACGGCGCGTGGGTCGGATGGGACAAGGTCGGGCACGTGATGTTGACGCCCACGGCGCCTGCTGGGCCCAATGCGCTCTACCTGGTGCGCACTGCGCCAGGCATGAGGGACAGCGCGATGCAACAAGCTGAAAGCTTGCTCAAGCGATCCGCGGCGGGTCGCATGCTCGGAAAGCCACTGCCGCTCGCGCGCGATCGCGAGCGGAGTTACTTCAGCGATCACACGTTGGCGATGACGCTGATCGTCGTCACCGTGCTGGTATTGGCGTTCAGTGCGCTTGGAATCTTCGGCTTGGCGGCGTTCAATGTGGCGACACGCACGCGGCAGATCGGCACGCGGCGCGCAATCGGTGCGCGACGCCGCGACATCGTGCGCTACTTCCTCGTGGAAAACTGGCTCGTGACGACAGTGGGTGTCGTGCTGGGCAGTGGGCTCGCACTGGCGGTGGGTGTGTGGCTGAGTTATGAGTTCGAGCTTCCACGGCTTGATTTGTACTACCTCGTGGGCGGCGTGCTGCTCGTATGGGCCTTGGGCTTGATGGCGGCCTACCAGCCAGCACAGCGTGCAGCCCGTATTTCGCCCTCGATGGCGACGCGTACTATATGAGCGGTATGCAACCCCAGCGCGTTTCATTGCATCTGACTGCACAAGGTCCGGGCCGATGAAGTTGGGAGATCGCTTGGCGCAGCACACGGTGCTCGTAGTCGACGACAACGACGCTGTTCGAACGGCGTTCGACGTGCTGCTGTCCTTGCACGGGCTGCGCGTAATGACAGCCAAGACACCCGCCGATGCCGTCGACGTCGTGACCACTGGTCAGCCCGATCTGGTGATCCAAGACATGAACTTCCGTCGCGACGCCACCAGCGGTGAGGAGGGCGTCGCGCTGTTTCGCAAGATTCGGTCGCTGGAGCCAGACATGCCGATCATCTTGCTGACCGCATGGACTCATCTCGAAACGGCGGTCGAGCTCGTCAAGGAAGGGGCGGCAGACTATGTGGCCAAGCCCTGGGACGATACGCGGCTGCTAACGACTGTCGCCAATCTGCTCGACTTGCGGCGCGCACGTGAAGCGAATGTCACGTTACGCACGCAGCGTGCGGAGGCGCGTGGACGCCTCGCCGAGCGATTCGACTTGCGCGGTCTCGTGTATGAAAGTGCGAGCATGCATGCGTTGGTAGCCATGGCGACCCAGATCGCGGGAGCCGATATCCCATGCTTGATCACAGGGCCGAATGGTGCGGGGAAAGAGCTGATTGCCGACGTCGTGCAAGCCAACTCGCAGCGGCGCGGGAAGCCGTATGTGCGCGTCAACGCGGGCGCCTTACCGGACACCTTGCTTGAATCCGAGTTGTTCGGCACGGAAGCGGGCGCGTTCACCGGTGCGAAGGTGCGCGAGGGTCGCTTTGAGGCCGCACACGGCGGTACGCTGTTTCTCGACGAGATTGGCAATCTACCGCTCGCGGGCCAAGCGAAGCTGTTGCGTGTATTGCAGACCGGTGAGTTCGAGCGCCTCGGCTCGAACCAATCGCGGCGTGTCGATGTGCGCATCATCGCGGCGACGAATAGCGACTTACCAGCGGCGATCCGTGCTGGCACGTTCCGCGAGGATTTGTACTATCGCCTCAACGTCATCGAGTTGGCGGTGCCGGCATTGGTCGAGCGCATCGATGATGTGATCCCACTGGCGCACGCGTTTTTGCAGGGCAGGGCCGCCTTGTCGCGCGATGCCGAACGCGCCCTGCAGCGCCACAGTTGGCCGGGCAACGTGCGCGAGCTGCGTAACGTTATCGAGCGTGCGGTCTTGCTGGCGCAAACGGGTGTCATCCATGTGCCGGATTTGCGCTTGCCAACGGCGGCGACGCGCGGGGGCGATGACGTCGTACTGGATCGCGCGGCCCTCGAGGCCGCACTCGCGAAGGCGCGCGGCGTCGTGGCCCACGCGGCCCGCGAGCTCGGCGTGAGCCGACAAGCCGTCTATCGGCGCATGGAGAAGTGGGGGATTCGCGAAACATCCCCGACCGGGACGGAGTAGTCTCGCCGTCACTGCGATGACGTTGCTGAAGCACTTTTCAATGGCAGGCCGTGTGGCACTCGCATGCGGCATCGTTGGCGCGTGCGTCGCGGGCCTGGTGTTCGCGCTAGCGCCGCGATGGCCACCGCTCGCGGTTGGCTTGATCGCGGCGGCCGTGCTCGTCGTGTTGTCGCTCTACGTCGGCCGGCTGCTCGTGCGCCCATGGTCGCAGAGCGCACAGGCGCTGGCCGATTCGTTATCGAGTCTGCGCGATCGGGATTTCAGTATGAGCATTGCGGCCATCACTCGCGATGAACTCGGTGCCGCTGTGCGCGCCTATAACGAACTCGGCGAACGGTTGCGGACAGAGCGGCTCAATTTGTATCAGCGCGAGTTGTTACTCGATACTGTGATTCAGGCGACACCGCTCGCGCTGGTGCTTACAAATGCGAACGGCGCCGTGGTGTACAGCAACCTCGCAGCGCGCAATTTGTTTCGCGGCGGCCGACGCTTCGAGGGTGAGTCGTTCGCACAGATACTGGCGGATGCGCCAACAGCCCTCGGCGAAGCGATCGAGCGCGACATCGATTGCCTCGTCACGCTCGATTGGCTCGGTGAGCCGCAGGTGTTTCACGTGTCGCAGCGACGCTTCGCGCTCAATGCGCAGCCGCATCGGCTACTGTTGCTGAAGCAGCTGACGCGAGAGATCAATTCGCAAGAACTTGCCACCTGGAAGAAGGTGATCCGCGTGATCGCCCACGAGTTGAACAATTCGCTCGCGCCAATCGCGTCGCTGGCCCATTCGGGTAAGTTGTTAGCCAGCAGCCTCGAAGGTGCGCAAGCGCTCGACCGCGTGTTCGATACGATCGGGGAGCGCGCGCAGCATTTGGCGGGGTTTGTCGATGGCTACGCGCGTTTCGCTAAACTTCCGAAGCCGCGCGCCGTGGCGGTCACGTGGTCCGATTTCTTGGCGCGCGTTGCAGCGGTGGCGCCGTTCCAACTGCAGGCCGCTCCGCCGGTCACGACGGGCTATTTCGATCCTGCGCAAATCGAGCAAGTCCTAATCAATTTGCTACGAAACGCCGCCGAATCTGGGTCCCCGGCCAACGACATTGAAGTTCGAGTGCAAGAGGTCCGCGGCGGCGTCATGGTGGAAGTACTCGATCGCGGCAGCGGCTTTTCGAGTTCGGCACTCGATCAGGCCTTGCTGCCATTCTTTTCCACCAAGGCCACCGGAACGGGCCTCGGGCTAACACTGTGTCGCGAGATCGTTGAGGCGCACCTGGGTCACATACGGCTTGCGAATCGTGACGGCGGCGGCGCCGCGGTGACGATCTTTCTGCCCACCGCACCGACTTAACTTATCGACCGATCCCCGCTGTCAATTTCACGGAATGTGCGCGACGGCAAGGCAATGCCCTGCTTATGTGCGCAAACTCCTTATTGGGAGAGAGTGAGTTGTGAACCGGCTCACAGTCGGGACTCGTGAACGGATTTCAGCCTCTGAATCAAAGCCACGGCAAGGATGCAGCGCGCCGCGACAAGCGCTGGGCTGCGCTGTCCGTCGTCGTCGATCCCATCCGTCGGGCACCGGCTCTCGTGCTTGGCATTGCGGTTGCGATCGCAACCGCCGCGTTCTTCGGCTGGTCGCAATACGCATGGATGCAGGATATCGAGAGCGCCGAGCGTTCCGAAGTGCGCACACAGCTCGAGCAACTGCGCCGCGGGTACGACGCCGAGCTCGCGGATCTCTACAGCTCCGCTGGCGATTATTCTATCTGGACCGAGACCGCAAAATTTGCGCGCGGTGAGAGTCTCGAGTTTTGGGGCGAGGCACTCGATGCAAGTTCGCTCGTACGGCTCGACGTCGATGACTTCGTCGTCTTGGCTAACGACTTCTCGACGCGCTTGTCATATGTCGTTCACAGTGGCACGGAGCATCGTGTGCCGGTGGACGCGGCGTTGTTACAGGTCATTCGTGCGGCAGCCGTTCGCAAGCAACTGTCGCGTGCGGAGGACTCGATTCGCGGCATCATCGCGCTCAACCGTGGCAAGCGGATGTTTGTCGCGCGCCCCGTTGTCGAGAATAGTGGGACAGGCGCCCCCTCGGGCTACCTGGTGTTTTCGCGTGAGCTCTCGAACGAAGTGGTGGAGCGGATTGGCCGGTTCACACCCTGGCCCGTCGAGGGGCTGGTCGTCACGGACGCGTCGCTTGCCTCGTTGCCCGACGAACTCTCGAGCTGGGCTTCCCAAGAGACCGCCGAAGATGTAGCACGGTTGACTGCCGGCACGAGGCAACACGCTTCCGGTGTTCTCGGTCTCACCGACGTGCGGGGCGCTCCCGCGTGGTCCTTGCAAGTGACACTCCCGCGCACGGCGTTTCTGCGCGCCTCCAGTACGACGCGTACGCAAGGCGTTATCTTGTTGACGATGTTTGGGCTGTTCGTCTTTTTTGCCGTGCTGTGGGTGCGGCGCTGGCGCCGCTTACACGCCGATCAAGCGGCCATGGAGACGCGCTATCGCGCGATCATCGAGCAAGCCGACGAAGGGGTGATGATCGTCAATGCGAACTCCTTGCTGATTCAGGAAGCCAACGCCTCGATGCAGCGTTTGGTTGGTTTCGCGATCGAGCATTTGCGCGGACTCACGTTGCTGGATGTGTTGCGCAATCCCGCAGGGGGCGAGTCTGGCGGTTTGGCCGACACGCTGAACGGTAAGGCGCCGCGCGGCCAGGAACTTGAACTAACGACCGCGGATGGTTCGACCCGTCCGGTCGAAGTGAGTTGCTCCGAAGTCGAGATGTCGGAGAACAATTTGTATGCTCTCGTCATTCGCGATTTGAGTGTACGTAAGAAGGCCGAATCGCAGCTGATCGCAAAACAAAAGCATTTGGATCGTCTCGCGCACCACGATCAGTTGACCGGCCTGCCGAATCGGCTGTTCTTACAAGCACACTTGCCCGAGGCGATTGAACGAGCGGCCGCCGCCAAGCAAATGCTCGCCGTGTTGTTCCTCGATCTCGACCGCTTCAAGCACATCAACGACTCGCGCGGACACGAAGTCGGCGACAAGCTCTTGCAAGAGATCGCTAAACGCGTGCGTCACGCGGTGCGCCCCGAGGATGTGGTGGTCCGCATGGGCGGCGATGAGTTCGTGGTCGTGTTGCACGCGGCACGTACCCATGACGAAATCAACACCTCAGCAGCGCGGATCAACGACGTGCTTGGTGCTCCCGTGGTCATCGATGCGCGTCCGCTGGTCGCCACCGTCAGCATCGGCGTGAGCGTCTTCCCCCGCGACGGCGCCACGATGGGTGAACTGCTGAAACACAGCGATACTGCGATGTATCAGGCGAAAGATCGCGGTCGTAACAACTTCCAAGTCTTCAGTCCGCTGATGGACCAGAAGATCAAGGAGCGCGTGGCGATCGAGGCCAATCTGCGGGCGGCGCTGCGCATGCACCAGTTCGACGTGCACTATCAGCCGATTCTCGACATTACGACGCGGAAAGTGGCTGGGATGGAGGCGCTGCTGCGCTGGAAGCATCCTTCGCACGGCTACATTTCGCCGGCGCGCTTCATCGATATCGCCGAGGAGACGGGGCTCATCGTCCCCATCGGGCATTTCGTACTGCATCGAGTGGTGCAGGATTTGGCGAAGTGGCGCGCCGACGGTTTGAACCTGGCGCCGATTGCCATCAACATTTCCGCCGTGCAACTCGAGCGCACGAACGTACGCGAGTTGATCCAGCGCGCGTTGGCGCAGCACGATATTCCGCCCGATTTGCTCCAAGTCGAGCTCACGGAAGGCTCGTTGTTCGAAAAGCGTACCGGTGAATCGCGCGAGGACACACTCGAGCAACTGCGCGAAATCGGCATCAAGATCGCGATCGACGATTTCGGTACCGGCTACTCGAGCTTGTCGTACTTGAAGCGCATGCGCGTCGACACTCTCAAAATCGACCGCGGCTTTGTCCGCGACATTGCCACCGATCATTCCGACCACGCGATCGTCAGCGCAATCATCGCCATGGCGCGCAATTTGAACATCAAGGTCGTCGCGGAGGGCATTGAGGGTTGGCAGCAACTCGAGTTGCTGCGCAACATGGGTTGCCACCTCGCGCAGGGATTCTTATTCGCGCGGCCCGTACCCGCGAACGAAGCGGCGCGCTTTTTGAGCACCCTCGAAGTCGACATGCTCGCCGAATCCAACACGCCGATCTCCCTCGCCGATACAGGCACCTAAGAGCCTTCGCACCTCAATCAGGGGTGTGCATCACGGTTCGCTTTTGGAATACTCACGACCCAAGAGGTTCGCGTTACCGCGAACGAATCGTATTCCTAGGGTGATCGATGATTCAGCAGCTTTTCCGTCTGGCGACATGCGCACTCGCCTGGGCGCTTGTGCCCAGTATCGTGGCCGCCAGCGAGGATGAGATTTCGCGCGAACAGCTGAATGCCGTGCTGTGGATGCAGCATGCGCCAGAGTATCGAGCCAACGCCTTGCAAACGTGGCGCTTGGCAACCGAGCGGTTGCACGTCGCCACGGCGCCGGGCACGGCGGCGATCGAGCAAGAGGGGGGCGATGCGGCCGAGTTGATGGCAAAGCCGACCGCGGTGATTCTCGACGTCGATGAAACGGTGCTCGATAACTCTGCGTATCAGGCGCGCTTGCTGCGCGAGAAACGCAGCTTCGAACCGAAGAGCTGGTCGGAGTGGGTCGTCGCCGCGCAGGCGGAGGCCATTCCGGGTGCGTTGGAGTTCGTGCGCGAGGCCATCGCTCGCGGCCACAAAGTGTTCTACGTCACCAATCGCGATTGCCTGAACGTGCCCGCCGAGGCGACCGACTCCTGCCCGCAATTGACGGGCACGATGCGCAATCTCGCCGCACTGGGTTTTCCGAACGCGATGGATCCAAGCAATTTTCTGCTGCAAGGATCCCGCCCCGAGTGGGCCGCATCGGCCAAAACGCTGCGGCGCGCCTGGGTTGCGCAGCAATACCGCATCCTCATGCTGATCGGTGACGACCTCGGCGACTTCGTCGACGCCAGAACATTCGCGCAACGTCGTGAGGAGCTGAGCGAGCGCTTCGGCAAGCGTTGGTTCGCGTTGCCCAACGCGATGTACGGTTCGTGGGAGCGCGTGTTCCCCACCTTGGAATCGAAGTACGAGGCACTGCGTGTCGACGGACGCCTCCCGGATTTACCCGGCACACGCATTTGGTCCGATGGCGCGCGGCACGACCGCATTCGAGTGGCCACGTGGAACGTGGAGTATCTGATCGCGCCAGAGACGCACGCCGCACTGCGCGACAGTTGTGAGGAAAAGGGCGACCGGATCATGGGCTGGCAACGTGCGATTCCATGCACTATCGCGCGGCGCCCCGCGCGCAGCGAGGCGGATTTTGCCGCCCTGCGCAAATACGCAGCGCGGCTCGATGCAGACGTGGTGGCCCTGCAAGAGACCGACGGTCCCGAGGTTGCGCGCCGAGTCTTTCCAGGTTACGAGTTTTGTTTCAGCACACGACCGCATGTTCAGAAAAACGGCTTTGCGATTCGGCGCGGGCTGCCGTTCCGGTGCGAAGCGGAGTATCTGCCGTTGTCGCTCGGCGATGTCGTACGACGCGGAGTCGTCGTCACTTTGTTCCCTGACTCGCCACAGGAAATGACGTGGATGTCGGTGCACCTGAAGTCGGGCTGTCCCGATGGCTCGTTGATGGCCGCCACGCCCGATTGCGACTTGATCCGCAAACAGATTGCGCCGCTTGAAGCCTGGATCGACGCTCAAGCGCGCAGTGGCAAGCGGTTCGGGGTGTTAGGCGACTTCAATCGCCGCTTTTCGCTCGAGCGCGGGCCGGCGCGCGATGCAGCCGGGAATTTGTTGGCCATGTGGCCCGAGATCGACGACGCCGATCCGCCAGCAGCCGACCTCGTCGACGTCACGGCGGGTGAGCGCTTCTTGACGTGCAACAAAGCCGATCCGTATCGCGAGTACATCGATACCGTGCTGCTCGGTCGCGAGCTCGCGCGTGCGCGAATTCGCAGCAGCTTCACGCGCATCACCTACGACGAGGAAGATAGCGGCAGAATCCAGCTATCCGATCATTGCCCGGTGGGGGTTGAGTTGCGCCTGCGCTAACGACGCGCCGGACATTTTCCCGACAAGCTGACATCGGCCCACACGAGTCGATGATCGGAAGTCGGTTGCGCGTCGGAGCCTAACAACACGGCATGCGAATCACTGCGTAGCGGCCAGAAGATGCCGCTGTCACAGACGCGCAGCGAGCGGGAAGGCAGCACGTAGTCCACCCGCAGATTGCCGGCGCCGCGATCGTTGAAATCGCTGGTGTCAAAGCGCGGATTGCCTCGATGCGTCGCGTTGGCGCCGCCCTGCAACGCGGCAGCTTCCGCGCCGCCAGCGCTCGACGGCGTGGGTCCACGGCTGACTCGCGGATGTGCCAGCAAGCCACGGATCGCTGCATGGAGGCTCGACGCATCTTCCGGATCGGAATTGAGGTCTCCCAGAATCACGAAGTGCTCGCCGGCAAACGGCGCACGCGAGCCCTGGTCGTCGCGCGCGTAACGCGCGGTCGCACCGCTCAAGTACTCGCTCCAAAAGCGAATCTCATCGTGATTACGGCGTCCGTTGCGGTCTTCTGGGCCGTCGAAGGCGGGCGGTGTCGGGTGGCTCGCCAGGGCGTGAACGACAGTCGTACCGATGCGAATCGGTACATCGATGTGATTCTTCGAGGACAACGGCAGTCGCGCGAGTGCCGCTGGCGAGTACCAGTCGTTAGGAGCCGCTGTCGCAACATCGTCTGGGAGTAATGCGCCTGGCAGGTCGCGCCATAGGAAGCTCTGGAAGCTGCGCACACGCGCGCTATCGATCGGGAAGCGACTCATGACGACCATGCCGTACTGGCCCTCGAACGCGCCAAAGCCACGCGCATCCTCGGCGCCCGCAATCCGGCCGTCGCGATTGAGATCGCTCCCCGTTGCGATGCCCGTATTCGACTTCGCGACGTAGGTGTAGCGATAGCGTAATGGCTCGGTGACGATCGGTGTTGCCGCGAGCGTCGTTGCTTCGAGATAGTGACGGCGAAAGAGAGTTGCCGCAGTGCCTTCCGCGTCGTAGTCGAATTCGTTCAGCAACAAGACATCGGGTCGGACGGTCCGAATGATCGCCGCGACTGCCGTCGCTTGAGGGTTGTTAGCCGTTGCCAGATCGCGGATGAGCTCCCCGGCAGCCTCGCGATTCAGACTTGCGTTGTAGGTGGCGAAGCGCACGAGCTCAGGTTCACCGCCGACTGCGGGCAAGCCAACCATTACGAGCAGCGCAAAAAAAACGGGGAGCCGAAGCTCCCCGTTTACGCGAACGTATTGCATGCGCTCGATCAGAAGCGCACTCGCAACGTGAACGTAATCGTCCGCGGCGCGCCAACCGCGAACGTCGGCGTGCCCACGGTCGTGACCGTCGCACCGTTGGCGAGGTTTACGAACGGGAGCGCGTTCTGCGCCGTGTTGATGTTGCCGAAGTACTCCTCGTCGAACAGGTTCTTCACGTTGATCTGCGCCTCAAGACCTTCGAGGTTCGCGATGTCGAACCGATAGCGACCAAACAAATCGACCACCGTGTACGCATCGCTGACGGCATCGTTCAAGTCGGTCGCAAAGCGCTCGCCCACGTGCTTCGCTTCGAGGGCGAAGCGCAGACGCTCGGTCGGGTTGTAGTCAACCCGCGCGCCATAGCTCCACTCCGGCGTTTCCACCTGAGCCTTGCCGGCCGTCGGAATGATGGTCGTCGAGGAGGCGCGCACGTCGTCGAGCAGTTCGCTGTCGTTGTAGGATACGAAGCCCGTGAGCGTGACCGGCTCAATGATGCGCCAGCCCGCCTGCGCATCGATACCTTGAATCTTCACGGCGCCGACGTTGCGGTCGACGTTGAAGCCCAAGGTCTCATCGAACGCCGAGATGATGCGGTTCTTGTAGTCGGTGCGCCACACAGCCACCGTAGCCAGCACGCTCTCGCCATTGAAGCGCCAGCCAAGGTCGTACTGCTTCGTCGTCTCAGACTCAGGGCTCGAACGGCCGATGGAGCCATCGGCCAGACGCGCTACCGCGTACAAGTTGTCCGTGCGCGGCGCTGAGATGCCTTCGGCGTACGACACGTAGAACATGTGCTCATCCCACGGCTTGAACGTAAAGCCGAGGTTCGGCAACACGTCGTCGAACTTCACTTCCGCCGAATACGGCGCAATGTAGTCCTGCGCAGCCGTCGTGCCGTTCGCGCCGCTGAATACCACGTTGCCGTTCGGTAGCGTCGCAAACGGCGTCTGCGTCGTGCAAAGCACACCGCCGGAGTTACCGCTGCCGCCGTTCTGCGTGTAGCAGTACTGATTCAGCTCACGCGTGAAGCGCGGCGCGCGCACACCGATGGTGGCGATCACACGCTCGTCGGCGAACTCGCCGCGATATTCCGCCGCGACTTGGTTCAGTTCTGCGATCGAGTACCGATCGCGGCCGCGAACGATGCTGCCATCGGCCGTGAGCACCGGGTCGCCTTCATTGCCGGCAAACACATTGAGCGGATTGCCGTTCGAGTCGACGCGGCCCCATTCTGCGGTTTGACGATGGCGCGCACGCTCGTGCGTCAAGGCGACGCGCACGCGATTCGCATCGTTGACATCCCACACGAGAGACGCCGTACCGCCGATCCGGTTCGTGTTCGTGTTGTTAGGCGTATAGAAGCGCACGTTGTCGAGGATGTCGCCGTCGCCGTTCAAGTCCAAGCCCAGCGTTTGGTTCGCGGGATTCGCGCCCACGCCCAGCACGCGCGCATCGAACTGCGCGCGACCGCCTGTGTTGACGAATCGCGGCCGCTCGAACACGAGGTTCGTGCCGCCGCCGTTGGCCAGCGTGTACTGGTACGCCGCGTCGAACGCCAGCTTGAGCTGCTCGCCCAAGTTGAACAACGATTGGAAGCGGATGTTGCCCGTATCGGACGGATTCACACGCAAGTTGAAGTAGTTCGTGCAGGCAGCCGGGTTGAGCGGGTTCTCATTGCCACCGGGTAACGTGCTGGCCGCATCGTTGTCCGCGACAGCCGCGGTCGGCGTGTCGATCGTGCATGAGTCGAGATTGTCGAACTCAGCGCCAAACTGTGCGAACTGCGCCTGCGACACGTTGCGATAAAACGCGTTGCGGTTCTTGTTGAAGTGGCCCGCGAGGCTCAAGAAATTGCCGTTGTCGAATTCTTGGTAGATGCGCGCATTCACTTGGCGCTTGGTGAGATCGCCCGGACCTTTGAACTTGTCGTAGTTCTGGTACGAAGCCGACACGAAGGCGGTGGTGCCCCAAGGGCCGAACTCGCCGGTGTCGACCATGCCGAACATGCGGCGGAAGCTCTCGTTGCCACCGCTGACGACCGCGAGGCCGCCGAATTCCTTGGCGGGCTTGCGAGTCTTGAACGCAATCGTGCCACCGGTTGCCGAAGCCGTCGGGCTGTCGACGTCTGTCGAGCCGAGGTTCACATCGACGCGATCGATGATTTCGGTATCCGGCAACTGGTTGGTAAACACCGCGTAGTTACCGCTGTCGTTCAATTGCACACCGTCGAACGTCAACGACACGCGCGAGCCGTCTAGGCCGCGCAAGCGAATGTTGCCGCCCGAGGAGCCGAACGCATCGGTGTTCGTGAAGTTGAGGCCCGGCACTTGAGCCAAGCCATCCAGAATCGTCTGGCCGGCCGACTGCGTCTGCAGCAATTCGCCCGTCACGGTGATGCGCGACTTGGCCGCTGTCTGCTCCGTGACGTTACCGATCGACGTGATGGTCCGGGTGGCCGTAACGGTCACTTCCTGCAGATCATCTTCGAGCACATCCGTGCCAGTCGATTGCGCGAATGCGTTGCCGGCCAGTGCCGCCGACATAGCAAGCGTTGCGGCGACGCACCGGCGAACAGCGGACTGGGGTGCAAGCGGGAACGGCGCAGCGTTCGCGATAGAAATGCGAGCCATCAGTAACTCCGAGATGTTGCGAAAACCTGAGGAAAGAAGGCCTTGGAGCCAATGGCCCCGGCCAATGTTTGTAGTACACGTTAATGCGATGACAATGGAGTTACAACCCGAAAATCGCGACGGAAAATTCCTTTCGTGGCGAAAACGCAACGTGCGGATTCCGCGATTGTGACGACCTGACAGGAAAAATGCTGTCGCTACGGGGGGTTACTTCCGTCCCTTAAAGCTGAGACGAAGTGTCGGCGACAAAGCGGGACATAACGTTCGTTGCCGCCAATCTCCACTTGCGCACCCTCGCGCTCCACTTGGCCATCGGCGCGGACCCGTACGACCATCGTTGCCTTGCGTCCGCAATGGCAAATCGTCTTGAGCTCGACCAAGTTATCGGCCCATGCGAGCAACTGGGCGCTGCCCGCGAATAACTCGCCACGAAAGTCCGTGCGCAGGCCGTAGCACAGCACGGGGATGTTGAGCTCATCGACCACCGCTGCAAGCTGTCGCACCTGCTCTGGCGCGAGAAACTGCGACTCGTCGACGAGCACGCAGGCGAGCGGCCCCTTGGCGTTCTCCGCGGCGATCTGCGCCCGCAGATCCAGGCCCGGCAAGAAGTGCAACGCCTCGCTGCTGATGCCGATTCGCGAGTGCACCTTGCCGCCGTCGCGATCGTCGAGCTTGGCGGTGTAGAGGAGCGTGCGCATGCCACGTTCGTGGTAGTTGTGAGATGCCTGCAGCATTGCGGTGGACTTGCCTGCATTCATCGTCGAGTAATAGAAGTACAGCTTCGCCACGTGCGTTGCCTAGGTTGTTAGCCGCGCGAGCGCTTAGGCGATGATCCCGACGATGGCGCCGTTCATGCACGAGGCCAGCGTCGCAGCTAGCAGTGCGCGAAACGCCAGTCGTGACAAATCGCCACGACGCTCAGGCGCCATGGCACCGATGCCGCTGATCTGGATGCCGATGCTGGAGAGGTTCGCAAAGCCGCACACCGCATAGGTGGTGATCAAGCGGCTGTGATCCGACAGCGTGCTCGCGGGGATGTCCTTCAATTGCAAGAACGCGATGAACTCGTTCAGCACGGTCTTGATGCCGAGCAGCGAGCCCGCCACTTGCGCCTCGGCCCACGGAATGCCCATCAACCACGCGATCGGCGCGAAGATCCAACCTGCGATGCGCTCGAGTGTCAGCGGCTCGCCGCCCACGCTGGGGAACATGCCAGCGACGCCATTCATGAGTGCCACGATCGCAATGAGCACGATGAGGATTGCCAGGATGTTGAGGTAGATGTTGAGGCCGTCGGACGTGCCGCGCGTCACAGCATCCATGCTGCTCTCGTAGATGCGCGGCGGCGCTTCGAGTGCTTGGGAGCTGTCGTTGTTCTCGGGCAGCAGAATGTGCGCAAAGAGAATGGCAGCCGGCACCGACATGATCGACTTCGTGATCAATTGTCCGAGTACGCCCGTCATCGCCTCGCCGAGCATGGCGGCGTAAATCACCATGACCGAGCCCGCGATCGTCGCCATGCCAGCGGTCATGACTAACAACAGCTCGTATTGTGTCATGCGCGCGAGATAGGGCCGTACCAACAGCGGCGCTTCCACTTGGCCAAGAAAGATGTTCGCCGTGGCCACGAGCCCTGCCGGGCCGCGCGTGCCGAGCGAACGCTCGAACACATACGAGATGCCTTTAATCACAAGCGGCAGCACGCGCCAGTACCACAGCAGCGCAGACAGCGCCGACATCACGATGACGAGCGGCAGCACTTGAAACGCGAACGTGACCATCGCGCCTGGGTTCGTAACGGTGAACGGTGTGGCACCGCCGCCCAGGTAGCCGTACACGAAACTCGTGCCTTTCAACGTAGCATCGCTCAACGCGCCAACCGCACGATTGACGTACGACAGCCCCTCGGAGAGGAGCGGTACCTTGAGGAGCAGCGCGCAGATCACAAACTGCAGCGCGACGGCGATCGCCACCAGTTTCCAATTGATGCGGCGTCGATTCGCACTGAACGGCATCGCGATCGCAATAAAGACCACGATGCCGAGCAAGGCTTGGAGCAGGAGCGTCACATTCATACGGGGCTCATTTCAGCTTGATTTCGCGCAGACGCTCTTGCAGGTACTCGTCAGCGGTGATGGGGTTCGGGTAGGCGTTCGGGTGCTGCGCGTCGATGCACTGTGGCAGCGTGTCGATCAGGAAGTCCGGGTTGAAGTGCAGGAAGTACGGCATCGAGAAACGCGCGTGGCTCGCGCGAGCCCGCGGCGGATTCGTTACGCGATGCGTCGTTGAGCGTAGCCGGTTGTTAGTGAGGCGTTGCAGCATGTCGCCGACATTGCACACGAGCGAGCCCGGCGGCGGGTTGATCGGGAGCCATTGGCCGCGGCGATCGAGCACTTCCAAGCCGGGCTCTTCGGCGCCGAGCAGCAACGTGATCACGTTGATGTCCTCGTGCGCACCGGCGCGCACGCTCGGCGTGTCGTGCGGCGGCATCGGCGGGTAATGAATGATCCGCAGGACGCTGTTGCCCTCGTTGACCTTGTCCTCGAAATAGTTCTCGGGGAGCTTGAGCGAGCGCGCAATCGCGGCGAGTAGACGCCGACCGAGCGTATCGAAGGCTGCGAACAACTCGAGCGTCGCGTCCTTGAAGCCGCCGATTTCATCCACCCAAATGTTGTCGGGCATGTAACGACGGAAGCGATGGCCGGGCGGCAGCTCGCGACCCACGTGCCAGAATTCTTTTAGGTCGTGGTGCGCCGCGCCTTTGGCCGTCTCGATCCCGAAAGGGGTATAGCCGCGTGCGCCGCCTTGGCCCGGGATTTGGTAGCGCCGCTTGGCCGCCTCGGGTAGCGCGAAGAAGCGTTGAAAGCGCTCGAGACAGCCGTCGATCAACGGCTGCGGCAGGCCGTGGTCGGCGATGACTACAAAGCCATATTCTGCATACGCGGCTGCAATGTCTGTCGCAAAGCGATCGCTGCCCGTGTCGCGCGCCGAGAGAGTGGGAACCGCTGACATGTCGTGTTGTGCCCTGCCGCGCGTCTGTGCGCGCTGTCAGCCGCTATTGTGCCCGCCCGGGGCGCCGTGTAGAAGTCGTGCCCAAGTCATGACCTCTCCGAGCCCGCACCCTCGCCCGACAGTGCCCCTGCAAACGGCGCAAAACGTACTGATGATTCGCCCGGCCGCTTTCGGCTTCAACCCCGAGACCGCGGCGAGCAATCGCTTCCAGCGCGCCGATGTTGCAGTTGCCGATCCGGTCGCCATGGCGCGCCAGGAGTTCGACGCGGCAGTGCGCGCGCTGCGCTCCGAGGGCATCGGTGTTTGCGTCGTCGAGGATCGTGCCGTGCCGCGCTGTCCCGATGCCGTGTTTCCGAACAATTGGGTGAGCTTCCATGCGGACGGTACGGTCGTGCTATATCCGATGGAGTCGCCGGTGCGTCGCCAAGAGCGGCGTCGCGATGCGGTCGAACAGGTGTGCGCAGCGAGCGGCTTCCGCGTGCAACAGTGGTTGGATTTGACGGCGCACGAGCAGCACGGGCGTTACCTCGAAGGCACGGGTAGTTTGGTGCTCGATCACGTTCACCGCGTCGCGTACGCCGCGCGTTCGTCGCGCACACATGAATCGGTGGTGGCGGAGTGGTGTGCGGCACGCGGCTATCGCGCAGAAGTTTTTGACGCGACGGACCGCGACGGTGCGCCGGTCTATCACACCAACGTATTGCTCAGTATCGGTCAGCGTTTCGCCGTCATTGTCGCGGCGGCGCTTGCGCCGAACGACCGCGAGCGCGTGTTGCAGTCGTTGGCTGCGAGTGGCCGCGTCACGATTGCACTGACGCAGGCGGAGATGCAGGCGTTTTGCGGCAATGTGCTCGAGCTCGGTGCCTGGGACGAGAATCTGGGCGACTGTTCCGTGCTCGTGCTGTCCGCGACCGCGCGTCGAGCGCTGCGGCCGGAGGCGTTCGCGCAGCTCGCCGCACAAGTGGATTCCGTGCTCGCGATCCCCATCCCCACGATCGAAACGCTCGGCGGTGGCAGCATACGCTGCATGATCGCCGAGGTTTTCACGGGGTGAGGCGCGCGAGCTCCCAGGGTCATGGAAGTATTCATCAAGATACTGTTGGCGTACTTGCTCGGCTCGATCGTCGGCAGTCTGTTGTTAGGCCGCTTGCGCGGTGTCGATATCCGGACTCAAGGCAGCGGCAATGCGGGTGGCACCAATGCGCTGCGCACGCAAGGCAAGGCCTTCGCGCTCGGGACGGTGATCATCGACATCGCCAAGGGCTGGGTCGCAGCGGCGTGGTTGCCAAGCTTGGCGCTGCCCGGGATTGCGGCGGCTGCGCCGAGCGCGCGCGAGTGGCTGCCGGTGGCGTGTGCATTCGCTGCGATCTGCGGTCACGTTTGGCCGCTGTGGCACGGCTTTCGTGGCGGCAAAGGTGCGGCGACGTTGGTCGGTGCGCTGGCCGGTTTGCAGCCCTGGTTGTTAGTGCCGGTATTGGTCGTTTGGCTGCTGCTCGTCGTCGCGGTCGGCTTTGTCGGCTTGGCGTCGATCGGTGCCGCGATCGCACTGCCGATCTATCTCGGCGTGACGGGCGCGTCAAACCAGCCGCTGCTCGTATTTGCGCTCGCGGTGGCCGTGTTGGTCGTCGTCACCCATCGCGGCAATATTGCGCGCATGCGCGCGGGTACCGAACCGCGGGCGCGCCGTTTGTGGTTGTTAGGACGGAACGGAGGATGAGGCGATGAGCACGGCGGCGGTCGCGCCCTTGGCGCAGCGCGTTTTGCAGCGCCTTTCCGATGGCGAGTTCCATTCCGGCGAAGCACTGGCCGCTGAGCTCGACGTGACGCGCGCTGCGATTTGGAAAGCCGTGGAGCAGTTGCGCGAGCTCGGCGTTGAGCCGGAGGCCCAGCCTAACAAGGGCTATCGTTTGCCGCCGGGCATAGACGCGCTCGATGCCGCGACGATTCATGCGCAGCTGGCGGACGGTGTGCGCTCGGCGGTCGAGGCGCTCGATGTGGCGTGGTGTATCGAGTCGACGAATGATGCGCTACTCGCGGCCCCGCCGGTCGCGCCGGATCGGGTGCGAGTGCTGCTCGCTGAGCAGCAGACGGCAGGGCGCGGTCGTCGCGGCCGTGCGTGGATTGCGCCGCCGGGCGGCGCGATTTGTTTGTCGCTCGGGTGGTCCTTCACCGACCTGCCGCGCGACCTGTCTGCGCTCACGCTCGCGATCGGGGTCTGTGCTCAGCGGGCGCTCGCCGCGAGCGGCGCAGGTGGCATTTTGCTCAAGTGGCCTAACGACCTCGTGACGCACGAAGCAAAAGTGGGCGGGATCTTGCTCGAGCTGCGTGCCGAGGCGAGCGGGCCAGCGTACGTGGTCGTGGGCATTGGTATCAACATGGCTTTGCCAGCGGCCACTCGCGCCGAGATCATCGCGGCCGGTGGTGTGCCGGCAGACGTGCGCTCATTAGTTGCGGCGCCGATCCGTCGCAACACGGTGGTCGCGCATCTCATCAACGAATGCGTCACCGGCCTACGCTTGTTCCGCGATGCCGGCTTCAGTGCATTTCATCGCGAGTGGAATACGCTCGACGCCTTGCGCGCGCGGGAAGTGAGCTTGCTGCAAGGCGCCGAGCGCGTTCGAGGCGTGGCGCGCGGCGTCGATGCACACGGACAGTTGCTGCTCGAAGTGGCGGGGCAGGTGACGGCGCACGCCTCCGGCGAGGTGAGCGTGCGCTTGGCTGAGCCCGATTCACACCGGTTCGACTGATGCACGAGTTGTTAGTCGACATCGGTAATAGCCGCGTCAAGTTCGCCGCGTTGCGCGGGCGTCGGCTCGGTGCGATGTGCGCGCTCGAGCATGGCGGATCGGCCGAACAGATCGTGCGGGCGCTGCGCGCCGGTTTGCGCGGCGCGACGCGCGTGACGGTCGTTAGCGTTGCGGGCGAGCGCCTCGAACGCGCTGTCACTCGCGCGCTCGGCAAAGTGGCGAGCTGCCCGGTGCGGTTCATTCGCGCGACCACGCCCTACGAGCCGCTCGTCATCGGCTATGAGCAGCCGTGGCGCCTTGGCGCTGACCGGTGGGTGGCGATGGTCGGCGCGTTTGCGATGACACGCGGCAAACACGACGTGCTCGTCGTCGATGTCGGCACGGCGCTGACCGCGGACCTCGTCCGTCGCGACGGTCAGCACTTGGGTGGCGTCATCGTTCCGGGGCCAGAACTCATGGTGGGCACGCTGCTCGAGCGAACGCGCGGGATCCGGGTGCGGGCGCGCGGCCTCGCGAGCGCGATGACGCAACCGCGACGGCGCACGCACGTTTTTGGTCGCAATACGCGCCAAGGGGTTGAATGGGGTGCGGAGATTGCCACGCTGGCGTTGATCGAGCGCTTGCAGCATGACGCTGCCCGTCGAGTGGGGCGGCCCGTCCGAGTGTTGGTAACGGGCGGGGCAGCGCAGCGTTTGCGGCGTGAATTGCCGCGCGGCGGGCAATGGATCCCCGATCTTGTGTTGCAAGGTTTGGCCCAGTTCGCACTTCGCCCAACCGCGAATCGCTAGACTGCTGCGCATGCGCATTGCGTTTTTCGCCTTGTTGTTAGTGAACGTGATCACGTTCGCCTGGGGTGCCTGGCTCCGCCCGGCACCCGTGGTCGTCGCGAGCGCGACACCCGACGCACCGCGCTTGATGCTGTCGGCGGAAGTGCCGCCGGCACCGAAGCAATGTGTCTCCGTGGGGCCATTCGCTGACGAGGCTGCGGCCAGCGAAGCCGCGCGGATTCTGCTGCAAGCGGGCTACACGACCCGCGATCGCGACGCGGTCGAGCGCGTGGTCGAGGGCTATTGGGTGTCGCTCCCGAGCCCGGGCGAGGGCCGCAACGAGCAGCGCTTGCTCCAGCGGTTGCGGCGCGGCGGGGTTGAGGACGTGTCGCCTATTGTGGATGCCATCCAAGGCCGCCGTGTCTCATTGGGCGTGTTCAGCGAGGAGGAGCGGGCCAAGGCTCAGGCCGCCCGCGCGAGCCAGCTCGGGATCGAGGCGGAAATCGCCACGCGCGAGCGCGACCAGACCGTGCGCTGGCTCGATTTCGAGCTGCGTACCGACGCCCCGGGCTTCGCGGAGTCGGAGTTCCAGGCCGGCGGCTCGGTTCTGAAGCTGCGGCCGTGTCCAGTTCCGGAGCCGACGGCCGAGACCGGCGCGGCACCGGCGGGCGGGTCCGTCGATACCCCAACCGCATCCACCAATGTCGATGCCCTCGCGGAAGCGCCTCCCGCGCCGTAGCGCGGCGCCAGCGCGAGTCCTACAATCCGCCCCCGTATGCGCCGTCGGCCGCCGACGCGCCGCGCCAAGCCGGCTTAGCTCAGTTGGTAGAGCACCTGATTTGTAATCAGGGGGTCGCGGGTTCGATCCCTGCAGCCGGCACCACCTTAGACAATATGGCAAATCCCGCGCCATTCGGGACCGGGACGCCTGTCACGGTCGCTACACACAGATTCTGTAACCCTGCGAACTGAGCATTTTCGCTAGGGAATAGCCCGCTTTACCCGTGGTACCGCAACACACACCGTCGTTTCTCGCGGCAGATAACGCTGCGCCTCAACCAAACGTGGCGACGCCCGATGCCACCGCCCGCGCCAACGCGTGGCTGGATCGCATTGCGCGCTCTTTGCCGCATGCTCGCCTCCAAGCGCTCGCGCTGTATGACGCGCGCGGCGAAGTGCTGGCGAGTAGCACGGCGCATTTGGGTTTTGATTTTCGGCCCGTGCTGGCCGATGCGCTCGATGCGTTCGTGTTAGGCGCTGCAGGGGAGGCGCGCAGTGCGCGCTGTGACGAAAAGATCGTCGCCGTGTTGCTGGCCATTCGTGACGCTGACAGCATGTTGCGGGGCGTCGCGTTGTTAGGGCTACTCGAAGTGGCCGCTGATGAAGCCGATCCTGCGGCGCGGTTTCTCACCCCGACAGTGCGCGAGGCGCTAACGGAGATCGGGATCGCAATGGCGGCCGTGCAAGTCGCGCCCGAGGCGCCCGCGCCGACGAGCTCGACGGGCCGTCACGTGACGCTCGATGAGGTTTACGCGCAGATTCGCGAACAGCAAGTCGTACTGTACGTGCAACAACTCGTTCGTCTGCGGACGTCCGAGGCGAGCCGTCGCTTCGAGGTGTTGCTAAGACATCGTGCCGAGGGCGAGGAAATGTCGCCGGACGGGCTGTTGCAGACGGCCACCGCGCACGGGCTCACGTCCATGATCGATCGCCGCGTGTTTGGCGAGTTGATCGGCTGGTTACGTCGTAATCCGCTGGCGTGGAAACGCGATCCGCCGACGTTCTCGATTAATTTGTCGGCCACTGCCTTACTCGAACCGCATTTCTTGAGCTTCGTGGAAGCTTGCCTCGCGAAGTCGGGGTTGCCACCCGCGCTCGTCGGCTTCGAAATCGAGGAGCAGGTGTGTCGCGAGCGGCCGGCCGAGGTGGCCGCCGCATTCGCTACGTTCGCGAAAGCCGGTGCGCCGGTCACGATCGATAACTTCACCTTGAGCGGTATTGACCTGCCGCTGCTCGATTCCCCGGCGTTGCGGCTCGTCAAGCTCGATCCGTCACTAACAACTCGTGCGCTGCACGATCGCGTGCTCGAAGCGAAGACGGTCGGCTTGGTGCAAGCAGCGAAGGTGCTCGGCTTGCAGACGGCCGCCAAGCGCGTCGATGCGGGCGATTTGCATACCTGGCTCGCGGCGCTGGGCGTCGACTTCATTCAGAGCTACAAGACCGCTCCCCTGCAGCCGCTCGAGGCGCTGCTGCCCGGCGGCACCGCCGCGCGCTAACAACCGCCCTCAGCGGGACAAGCGCTTTTCGGCGATGCGAATCGCGAGCACGATCGTCACGAGCGAGTAGATCGCGAGCACCGCAACGTTCACGAGCGGCCGCTCCAGTGGCAGTCCGAGCGCCAGTCCCCGTGCGAGTTCCGTGCCGTGCACGAGCGGCAGGAAGTTTGCCACCGCTCGCACAACGCTCGGCAACTGATCGATCGGGAAGAAAACCCCCGAGATCAGCATCATCGGCGTCATCACGAGCGTGAAGTAGTAGGTGAATAAGTCGTACGACTTGGCGAGCGTCGTGAACACGAGCGCAATCCCTGCGAACGCGAGGCCGACGAGCACGACGACGGGCAACACGCCGAGCGGCCCGATGCCGCGCACGATCCCGAGCGCGTACATCACCGCCACGATGGCCATCCCAGACAACGCGCTCTTGACGCCGGCCCACAACCACTCGCCGATCACGATATCGCGCACCGTCATCGGTGCATGCAGGATCGCCTCCCACGTGCGTTGGATCGCCAAGCGTGTGTATGCGGAGTACAGCGCTTCGAATGTGGCGCTGTTCATCGCGCTGTAGCAGATCATGCCGGCCGCCAAGAAATGCAGATACGGCATGCCACCCATGGTCGGCACGAAAGCGCCCAGCCCATAGCCGAGGCCCACGAGGTAGATCAACGGATCCGCCAAGTTGCCGACGAGCGACGGCCACATGAGCTTCCGCCAAACCTGGAAGTTGCGGTACACGACGTGTCCCGCGCGGGCGTAGCCGGCCTCGCGAGTGTTCATGCCTGCCACGGCCGGCTGTGCAAGTTCAGTCACGGATGTCGCGCCCAGTGAGTTTGATGAAAACGTCCTCGAGGTTCGCGACGCGCTTCAGCGCACGCAGCGCAGGGTACGCCGTGATCGAGTCGAGGAGTGCGGTGGCATCGTCGGCGTAGCAGAAGGCGGTCTCGCCCGCGAGTTCGACGCGGCGAGCAAATTGTGGCGCCACTTGCTGTGCCCACTCGCGTGCCCCTTCGCCGAAGACTTCGACCACCTGCGGTTCGATCGCACGCTGGATCAGGCCGCGCGGCGTATCGAGCGCGATGATCTCGCCGTGGTCCATGATGGCCACGCGCCCACACAGTCGCTCCGCCTCGTCCATGAAATGCGTCGTCAGGATCAGCGTCTTGCCTTGCGTGAGCAGCGACTTCAAACGATCCCAAATGAGATGGCGCGCTTGCGGGTCGAGGCCGGTGGTGGGCTCGTCCATGAAGAGAATCTGCGGGTCGTTGACGAGCGCGCGCGCGAGCGTGAGCCGCCGCTTCATGCCGCCCGAGAGTGCCTCGATTTTTGCGTTGGCCTTTTCCTCGAGCCCGGCGAACGCGAGCAGCGTGGGCACCTGCGCCTTCAGTTGCTTACTCGGCAGCCCGAAGTACCGCCCGAACAAGACGAGGTTCTCGGCGACGGTGAAATCGGGGTCGAGATTATCGAACTGCGGTACGACCCCGATGCGATACCGAGCCTCCCGCGCCGCTTGTGGAACCGGCAGGCCTGCCACCGTTATCGAGCCCGCGTGCGGCGCAGTGAGCCCAAGGCAGCAACGCAAGGTCGTGGTCTTGCCAGCGCCATTGGGGCCTAACAACCCAAAGCACTCGCCGGGCGCTACTTCGAATGAGACGCCTCGTACGACTTCTTGGTCGCCATATCGTTTACGAAGATCGCGCACTTGCAACATGCGCGCATTGTGGGCGAGGTTGCCCGGAAAGCAAAACGCTAGCGCGCGATCAACGCGCGGCGGTGTAGGCGTCCATCATGAGGCCCGTGCCACCGCGCGAGACGTGCGCGACGACGGCGGTGCGACGGTGCAGCTTGGTGACGGCACCGAGATTGATGGCGAATGCGAGCGTGACTTGTTGGCCTTTGCGCAAACCGAGGTTGGTTGTTTCGATGAACACACCGGTGGCCGACAGATTGATCGCTTTGCAAAGACGCTTACGGCCAGCAGGCGTGGTGATGTACACCGTGGTACGCGCTCGATGCCGCGTGTGTAAGCGTCGTTCCACTGAATGGGCCCCTGGCACTGTCGTATTCATCGCTTCCCTCTGCGCCATTATGCCTTTGGTGTGGACGCCGTGCAGTCAACTCAACTTAACGCGCACCGCAACGGGGCAATGATCTGACAATTTCCGCCGCGCTGCATCGGTGGCGGAGTAGGTCAGCCTCTCAAACGAGTTCGGAACGCGCCGCTCCCCAAGCGTACGGCTCAGGATCACATAGTCGATATAGCCCGTATGCGCCTGTTGCGGCGAGCAATTGACGAACGGCTCGCCCTCGGCAGCATTCACGAGGTCGGCCTCGGGCGGATCGCCATCGTCGATCTCAGGCCACATTGCACGTTGCCCGCCCGACGTATTCTTGGCCGGTGGCTTGTCGCGCAGCAGGTTCCGGTTGAAATCGCCGAGCACCGCAAAGCGGCGACCGGCGCGGGCTTGCGTATCGATCCAGCGTTCGAGATGTGGCACCTGCTCCGCGAGAATGCGGCAGTCCGCGTCTGATGTGTCGTCGAGATCTTTGCGACCGCAACCCGATTTCAGGTGCACCGAGAGCACATGCACTTCGCGATTTGTGCCGGGGTACAGCACGAGGTGTGCGCCGCGGCGGACCGTGCTGCGCAACGACAATTCGACGATGTCCGCTTCACAGCGAAACGGAATACCCGGGCGGATGGCGAAGCCCGTGTTTTGTACGGCGTTGCGTCGCGTCATGCAAAAGCGATAGTTCGGGAACACCAAGCGAGCTGCCGCCTCGCCATCCACTTCTTGCAAGGCAACGACGTCGGCATCGAGGGTGGCGGCGTATTGGGCGAGCGCCGCGAAATCTTCACGCGTTCGCGCGAGCTCTTTCGCGACCTCGCATGGAATGTAGCGGCCGCGCGGGCGAGCGGCATCCTCGCCGGTGCAGCTCGGGGTCAAGCGGCGCATCGCCTCGGGCGTGAGCAGCCACTCGAGGTTCCATGTGGCGATCTTGATGTCGTTGCGCGCGCTCGCGGCGCGGACATCGCTCGTGCCGGGGCCCGCGGAGCAGGCCACGAAGCCTAACCAAGCACCGGCCAGCAGCGCGAGACGGCGCGGCCCATCTGAGCGGCGCTCAAAAGCTATCTTCATGGCGGCCAAGTTTCGCCGCTGCCTCGGTCGAGCGCAAACCCGATTTGTGGTGCACTGAGGCAAAATCTCGGGCTTGTCTCGAGAGCGGAGTGGGTCGATGGCAACGGATGTTCTCGCGTGGCGGCGCAAGTTTGGTGTGCTCGGGCCGTCGACTAACACGATTGTGCAGCCGGATTTCGCCGCGCTCGCCGTGCCAGGCGTCACGGCGCACTACAGCCGCATCTACACACCCAATGCGCAAGCGATCAGCAACGAGTCTTTTCTCGCGGGCACCACCACGATCGCGGACAACGTGCTCGAGGCCGTGCGCGCGGTGATGACGTGCGAGCCGGACTACCTTGTGATGGGCATGTCGGCCATCACATTCTACGGCGGAGTCGCGGGTGCCGATGCGTTTGAGCAAAAGATTCGCGCGGCGTCCGGTGTTGGAATCTCGATCGGCTCGCATGCGTGCACGGCGGCGCTGCGCGCTTACGGCAACATCAGCAAGATCGCCTTCTTCTCGCCGTATTTCCCGGTGGCCAATGCGGAAGTACGCCGCTACTTCGAAGAGAGCGGCTTCAAGGTCGTTCGCGATGAGTGCCTGCAATGCCCGTCGTGGACTGCGATAGCGCAAGTGCCCGAGTCGCGGCTGCGCGAGGTGCTACGGCGGTTGGATGGGCCGGATGTCGAGGCAATCGTGCAAGTGGGCACGAATCTCTCGATGCTGCGGCTCGCCGCCGCGGCCGAACGCTGGCTCGAGAAGCCGGTGATCGCGATCAACGCTGCGACCTGGTGGCACGCGCTGCGTGCCAACCAGATCGCAGACCGTGTGTGGGGCTATGGCCGGTTGTTAGAAGAGCACTGAGGCCTAACGACCCCAGCAGTCCTCTGGCTCCGCAGTGCCCGAGACGCTGCGCTCATTCGCTTGGTTCAACACGAACGCCCCGCATTGCGTATCGTCCGCTTGAGCCCCTTGCGGCGTCGCCGTGAGCTCGAACCGAGTGCGCGTGAGTTCCGTCGCGCTGATCTGGTAGTGGCCAGGTGCAGCCGTAGGCACTTCAGTATCCACGGCACACCCGTCGTCTGGGTCGTAGCTGCTGAAGGTCGTGTAGCAGCGTTCCAGGTTACCGGCCAATGCCAATAGCGCCGTCTTTGCGTCGGTGCGATTGGTCCGCACCATGTACTGCCGATAGCCCGGCACGGCGATCGCGGTCAAAAGGCCAACGATCGTCATAACCACCATTAGCTCCATCAGCGTGATGCCTGAGTTCCGTTTGCGCATAGTGCACTCCTTTCGCTGACGGGCCACTAGCGCACTTGCCGCCAGGATTGACGCCCGAGCTCGCCGGGGCCGGTGTTAAGTCCGATGACCTGCATCGAGCCTTTCGTACCGGGCAGGAACGCGTACTCCTTGGTGTCGCTCGCCACGATCGCGGGTTTCGGCGTGATGCCGACTGCGGTCTGGATACCCGACACGTCGTCGCTCACTTCGAACGGCGCCGGTTGCGGCACGCTGCCGTTGATCGCATCGAGCGCCATCAGCCAGCTCGTACCGCCGTAAACGCAGGGGTCCACGTCCGGGACTAGCGTGGTGAAGATCACTCGGCCGTTACGCACGACCGGGTCGGTGACTTGCTTCTCAGCTTGGAAGCCAGCCGGCGAGACCAAGTCGATGTACCAGCCGACATTCGAGCCAAGCGCGTTGCTGGTCGTCTCGCGGATGAACGTGTCCTCGCCATCGATCGTGACCTCATCTTCGGCTGCGATCGATTGCTCGGTGAGTACGCTGCGTCCCGTGACGATGTCCGTGCTGGCACCGGAGTTCTTGTCCCAGATGCCGTAGAAGGATTGCACGCCCGCACCTGCTAACACTTCGTCAGAGCCTTCGAGGTACTTGCCGGTGCCGAACAGGACCATCAAGCCACGACCCTTCGGTCCGCGGACGACTTCCGGACGAACTGTAATCGGCTGACGCACATTGCTGTCGTCACGTGCCACGAAGACCGGTGCCTTATTGCCGCTACCGTCGTCGTGCGCGACATCCCAGTCGTCCTTGTCGGTGCTGCGTAAGTCGAACTTCCACATGTTGCCGTACAAGTCGCCGGCGTAACCGATGTCAACGATGCCGTCCGCATTGAGATCGACGAGCGACGGTGTCGCGAGACCGTTCGGCATACCGGTCGAGCCATCTTCGTAACCGAACTCGGTGTCGATCTTGCGGATCAAGTCACCGGTCTCGATGTCGACGATGAACAACACGGCGTTGCCCGTGGTGCTCGCGTGGCCATCGCTGACCGTGCTGTTGTAGCCATTGCCGAACACGGCCGCCCACTTGCCGTTGCGCAGGCGGACGATGGCGGGACGGCTGTATGTGAAGCCGAGGTCGGCGTCATCCTCATCGGTGAACTCCCACATCGCGACGCTGGACGCGCTGCTCTCCTTCAAATCCGCGGGATCCGTAATGTTGAGTGCGTAAATCGCTTGCCCGCCATTGTTCAAGCCGCCGACGAGCACGGTGTGCCAGTCACCAGCGAAGAACGCGTCACCTGCCGTGGGCGAGCCGTCAACGAAGTAGCGGTGTGTGTAATCCGGATCTGCCAGCTGCGCGAGGTTCTTGACGACTGCGCCCGGGATGTAGGCGAAGATTTCCTCGCCACCCAGCGCCGTGAACGCATGCAGCATGCCGTCGTTCGCGCCGACGTAAAGCACGCCGGTGCGGTCGTTTTGCGCTGCCTTGAACTCGGAGTACGGCTTGCTCTCGAGCGAATCGCGGTAGCGGAATGCGGGGCGACCGACGAACACCGGCGAGGAGTTGACGATATCTCCTAACAACTCGGTGCGCGTGCGATAGACGAAGCCGCTTGCCGGAATGCCACGGTCAGCTTCCCATGATTGATCGCCACGCAGGTACTCCAGCGTACGCTCGCCGTTACCGTTGAAGGCCGCCAACGCGGTTTGGTGCGCGGTCTCGATCTCGCTCCAGCGGAAGGGGACGGCATCCCCATTCGGGTTCATCGTGACGATCTCACGATCGTTCGGTGCGCGAATGCTGCTCGCGTCCGACTCCCAGGCACGCGGGCCCGTCTCGATCAATTCACCGCTCGGGCCGACGCCGCGCGCGATGATCTTGCCGGTCCAGTCGCCGCTATCGAACTGCGCCTGGAAGACCTGCGTTTCCTGGTTGATCGAGGTGCTATTCACGGCGGCGGACGCTGCGGAGCCTTCCGCGGCGAGAATGCTCGTCAATACTTCGCCCAAACGATCGGCAATCTCGCTCGGCCGGCGAGCGTTGAGCAGCCGACCACGGCCGTTGATCGTCGCGTGCCAGATATCATCCACTGCCGACGGGTGGCGCTGCGGGAATACGGTGGGCCACATGGGAGTGGTCACGTACGGATCCTGCGCCGGATCTGCATCGGGATCGAATTCCAAGCCGCGCGTATTGAGCGTCACGGCATAGAAGTTCATGTGCAAATCGTCGTTGCAATCGAGGCGCGGGTCGGGATTGCTGTCCTCACACGCCTTCGGTACTTGTACTCGGCCAGTCGGGAATCCTGCGCCCGTGCGCAGCGGCGTGCTGTAAGCGCGCCACACAGCGTCAGCCATGGTGTTAGCGGTGGTATCCTGATACGGATCGCCCGCAGTGCCGTCCGCGTTACCCCCCGCGATTCCGTCGAGGGCGTCGCCAACCGTGCGCGGGTTCGAGAAGCCGTCAGTGAACAACATGCCGAAGTTCTTTTGGCACGAATGAGTGACGGGTGCGCCGGCATTCGTGCGACGGAAGTTGCGAATGATGTTGGCGACGGCCAAGCGGTTCGGCGTACCGCCCGAGCGCACCCAGTCGACGTAGAAGTCTTGGAACAGCGAATCTTTGTCGGTAGCCACGTCAAGATCGCCCATCACGACATCAACCGTAGGACTGTTGATCGGAAAGCCCGCAACGCGCATACCACCGAGTTCGGCAAACGCGCGCCCGAGACCGTTGCGCAGCGACTGATGGCGCTTGCGGTAGTACTGAAACCAGTTGGCAAAGTTCTGCATCATCGCGTTGTAGTTAGCGACATCCGCGAAATTCCCCGGCTTGATTTCGTAACCGAGCAGTGCCTCGCCTCCCGGGCCGACGCCATTCAGCGGCGTGCCGGTGTAGCCGAAGGTGGCT
The DNA here is from genome assembly GCA_964444835.1 of uncultured Steroidobacteraceae bacterium. Classification (GTDB taxonomy): domain Bacteria; phylum Pseudomonadota; class Gammaproteobacteria; order Steroidobacterales; family Steroidobacteraceae; genus CADEED01. The sequence goes on along the minus strand of CAYUIT010000033.1, from coordinate 1,321 downwards.
GGCAGCGGTTCGGTAGCGCGCAAGTAGAACGTGGCCGGGAAATAGCGGATGGCGATGGCCCGGTTGTTAGTGAGTGTGAAATTGACGGGCGCCAGTGTGGTGCCGACGCGGCAACCATTGGCTACGCCGACTTGGCACACCTGGCCAGGGCGTACTTGCTCCCAGGCGCGGCCGGGGAAGCGCAGGCAAGTGCCCTCCGGTAGAACCATGCCGGTGAATACGCGGAAGGTCCAGCCGTCGGCGACGGCGGCCGCCGAGGCGTTGCACGCCGTCGCGATATCGACTTGGCCTGCACTGGCGACGTCACGTGTCAGGTTGATGACCTGCCCGGTGCCGAAAATGGGGTCCCAGCGAGTGGCTGTCGGGTTGGCGTTGGCAAACGTGAATCCGCCGCCGTCGACCCAGCGCGTGTAGGTAAGCGTGGGGTCGAAATAGGCGCGGTTCCACTCTGGCGAACGCGTCCATGCAAAGGCAGCCAGGGGCGCGATCGCGAAATGGTCGCCGCCGCCAGACCCGGCGTTGCTGGCAGGCTCGCCCAAACGACGCTGGTGCGAGTTGTTAGCACCGTTGACGCCGTTGGGGAACAAATACGCGTACTTCAACCAGTTCAGATTCGCGTTACCGTCATTGTTGAAGTTGGGGACACCTGGCGCGGCGATGTCGTTAGTGCCATCGGCGGCGCAACCCGTGAAGCTGTTCGCGGTGATCGCCAAGCAGCCGTCCGATGCCGCGGTGCGCCACCACGCCGCACCGTCATTACCCGGAAGCGAGACTTCGAAGTCCATCGAGCCCGAGTCGTCGATGGCCATGATCAAGTTGGGCTTGATATCCGCCGACAAGAACAATGGCGCATTTGCCAAGTTCAAGTTGACGAGTGCGGGTGCAGCGGACGATTCGCCCGCGCGCAGCGACAGCAGCGTAATCGCCGCGACGCTCAAGGCTGCCCAAGGACCGTAGAACTTTGTATTGGCTTTCATACTAACGATTCCCAGTTCGAATGTGTCTTACGTTGCGCTCAGAAGCGCTTCGTGAAAGTGGATTGCAGGACGACGTTCGCATCGCCGGAGCCGCCGGTGCTGCGGCCGCTGATGCGGTAGAAGTCCCGGCCGGTCGGCACTTCGTGTCCGGCCGTGAGTGAATCGGGGATGTAGGTCAACGCCTCGATGATGAAGCGCGGATCCTCGGCGAGCTCGGTTGCGTCTTGGGCGGCGTCGTCGCGATCGCCGTCTGGCTCGAGCTCAAGAGCGAAGTCGTTCCACCAGACGTCGTCTTGGCTCGCGAGATCGGGCACGCCACTCGGGTCGCATACCTCGGCCGGCGA
>CAYUIT010000032.1:0-42884 GCA_964444835.1 uncultured Steroidobacteraceae bacterium | reverse complement strand
TCGTGTCGCTGACGTCGATGTGGACGAATCTTGCGGGCCGCGAGTTATCGAGCGCGCCTGATTCGCGCGCGCGCTCGGCAAAGCGCAAAACGCCGCGTCCCGTCACGACGACCTCGTGAGCGCCGGAGACGCTCGCGATGAGCTCGCGCATCTCGCGCGCATAGAGATCGGCAGCGCGCTCCAGCTCGCGAAAGTCAGTGACGGCGCTGCGGTGTGTGACGAGACTGAAGCCCTCGACATCCAAGGACGGCGGCGCCGTCCATTGACGCGCATCGCTGATCGGCACCGCTCGCGGCACGACGTTCAAGACATCGCGACTCGTATCGTTAGCATGGAACTGCGGCCGGGCGGTCATCGGCTCGCTGAAACCGAGCGTACCGAGTGTGGTCGCGGTGGGTCGGCTCATGTAGAAGTCTCCGAGAGTTGTCTGTCTCGCAATCGCACGACGGCTCCTGCAACGGGCACTAACGCCAGGATCATCACCACGCCCAGATAGTACGGCAGGTCGATGTGCAGGCCGAAGAGCCAGCCAAACAATGGCGGTGCGACGATCCGCGAGAGCGCATTCGAGGCCATCGCGAGACCCATCACGCTGCCTTGGCGGTCGGGCGGAGTCGAGCGCGAGATGAGGGCGCCGGCATTCGGGATCGCAAGGCTATGCCCCACCATCAGCAAGGACATCAACGCCACCGTGGCAATCGGCGAGCGCAATAGCGGGATCGACAGGATGGCGAGCGCGAGAACGATGAGCCCCGCGACGATCAACCGCGCCTCGCCGTAGCGACTGACAAGTGGGCCGATCAGCAGCGACTGCACTAACAACCCGGCGCAGCCGACGGCGAGAAATGTGAGTCCGACCTCGTGGACGGTCCAGCTGAAGTTGCGCTCAGTCCAGAGGCCGAAGACCGCCTCCATCGAGGCGAACATTGCAATGCCGCAGAACGTAATCAAGAACAAATGGCGTAGCAACGGCTGTTGTCGCACGAAGTGCACCGCTTCGCCGTAGCTCGGCGGCGGGCGAGCGCCCACGCTCGGCGGTCGAGTTTCCGGTAGTGTCAGGAACGCCCACAACGAGGCCGCTGCCGCTAACACCGCCGACGTGAAGATCGGCGGGTTGAAGCCCGCGAGCCCCGCCGCGGGGTTGGCTAACAAGCCGCCAATCGCCGGCCCGGTGGCGAAGCCGACATTGAACGCCGCACCGAAGTAGCCCATGTTTTTCGCGCGCATTTGTGGGGGCGTGATGTCGGCGATGACGCCCTGCACCACGCCAAACGTCCCACTGAAGAATCCGCTCACAATTCGAATCGCGATTGCCGCTAACAGATTCGGCGCGAACGCGAAGGCGACGTAGCTCAAGGCGGCGCCCAACGTCGTGATGATGAGGATCGGTCGCCGCCCAACGGTATCGGATTTTCGGCCCCAAAAGATCTCGCCGAAGACGCTGCCAAAGGAGTACGCAGCGAACAAGCACGCCACAGCAAAAGAGGAGGCGCCGAACTCTTTGCCGTAGAACGGCAGTAGCGGCAGAATCAAGCTGAAGCCCGCGATGTTCAGGAACACCGTCACGAGCAGCAGCGGCATCGGGTGTTTCATGCGCCGAATCGCCTCTCCGGCAAGCCGCACACATCGAGTCCCTCGATAACGAAGAGTGAGCCGTCGAGCGGCGCGGCTTGGCGCCCAAGAAACGCGGGGCTCAACGTGGGCACGTAGAGGCGGTCGAGTGCCGGGCCGCCAAACATCACGCTGCCCGGCAACTTCACGGGCATCTCGACGATCCGCTCGATGCTGCCATCCGGCCTAAAGCGAACGAGCTTGCCGCCCTCGCAGATCGCGCTCCAAACGCAGCCCTCGGCATCGACCGTGGCACCGTCCGGGATCCCGCCGAGTGTGTCGGTACTGGCGAAGACGCGGCGTCGCGACACGGTGCCGGCGTCGAGGTCGTAGTCGTAGGCGTAGATCGTCTTGCGAATGCTGTCGGCGTGGTAGAACGTGCGGTCGTCTGGCGACCAGCATGGACCGTTCGCCAAGAAGATATCGTCATCGATCGCGCGCAACGCCGCTGCGCCTGGATCGAGCGCGTACAGCTTGCCGCGCGCTTCCTTCATGCTGCGATCGCTCGAGCCAACGATGAACCGGCCGTGCCGATCCACTTTGCCGTCGGCGAGCTGTACTTGTGCGTTGAGATCGGTGCTCGTGGCGAGCAGTCGGCATTCGCCCGTGTCGAGCCCTAGCGTGTGAACGCCTGTCGCAAGCGCTACGATCGCGTCGCCTGCAGTCGTGATCGCCATTGAGCCGACAATGTCGGGGACGCGCCAGTGGTGTACGGCGCTCGTTACAGGATCGAGACGCCACACCGTCTTGCCGAGAATGTCGATCCAATAGAGCCGCTGCGATTCGACATCCCAGACGGGACCTTCACCAACCATGCATTGGGGAACGTCGAGTCGTTCGATTCGCATATTGATCTACCCGGCACATGATCTGCTTTAATACCGTTAAGGAGAGTGCCGCTTGACGCCAAAAATGGCAACCGTCAGCCGAAGACAGGCCGCGAAGCGCCGCCCGCAACGCGTGGCGCTCGATCTTGACGCCATCAGTCGAGCCGGACTCGAGATCCTTCAGTCCGAGGGCTTCGATGCGCTCAGCCTGCACAAAATCGCTGCGGCGCTTGGTGTAAAGACGCCCGCGCTGTACTGGCACGTGCGTAACCGTGCTGAGCTTTACGGCGTGATGGCCGAGGCGCTGTTGCGCGAGGTGATCGCCGATGTCGACTTTCGCTTGCACGGCAAGGAGTGGCTGGTCGCATTCGGCATGGCGCTGCGTGCGAGTCATCTCCACAGACGCGATTCGGCCCGTTTGATCGCATTCGTCTCGCCGACGCGCGCGACGGTGCGCGAATTGACCCACCAACTAAACGAGCATCTCGTCAACGGCGGCATGGCACCTGCGCGCGCACGGCTCGCGCAATCGACCATCCAGGCCTTCGCGCTGGGTTGGTCCTTGTTTCAAAGCAACGCCAAGGTTGCCGGATTGATGGTCGGTGCTGCGGATCCGGAGCGCGCCTATGCCGATGCGCTCGAGGCGATTTCAACCGGCTTGGCGCGCTTTGGCCGGCGCAAGGGACGCGCGCGTAGCGCCGAGCCATAGAAAGCCGGCTGCTTCAAAGCGCTTTTGGGCAGTCGGCGTCGCGAGGAACTCGAGGAACTCGCGCGCGGCCGGCGAGGCTCGAGTAGTTAGGGCTGCTGGATAGACGATCGCAGGGTGCGTACCGGGCGCGAATCGCCCGACGATGCGCACGCGCGAATCTGCCATCGCATCGGTGAGGTACACGATGCCGAGCGGGGTTTCACCGCGCGCGACGAATTGCAGCGCTGCTCGGACATTTTCTGCCGCAATGGTGCGGGTCGCAAAGCGATCCCAAAGCCCTAGCGTCTGCAGCGCCGCCTTGGCGTAGCGACCGGCCGGCACGCTCGCAGCATCGGCCATCGCAATGCGCCCGGTGGTGCCGAGCGCTGCTGTAAACGCTGTCGCAGTGAAATCCACCGTCGCAACGCGCGAATCCGCGGGCGCGACGAGTACCAACGAGTTCTGCAAGAGATTACGTCGGCTGTCGGCCCGAATGAGTTGTCGTGCCGCGAGGTAGTCCATCCACTCTTGATCGGCGGAAACGAATACGTCGGCTCGCGCGCCGGCCTCGATTTGGCGCGCCAAGGTGGCCGTGCTCGCGAAGGAGAATCGCACCGTGCGGCCGTGCTCGCGCGCGAAATCGTCGTTGATCGTTTGCAGCACTTCGGTGAGGGAGGCGGCGGCGTAGACGAGCGGTGTGCGATCGGAGGGCTCCGCAGTGCTTGCCGGCTCGCTACTAACAACCATAACTGCGGCGGCCAACAGCAGCGAGCTCCGGTGCAAGATACTCATCAATGACATGGTGTGGCTCGGAAGTTTGTGCTGGCGCTGGCTTTACGTTATATAGATAAGGATACAACGCGGCGAAATGTTGTCGCGCGCGAGCCTGCGCGCCGGTCGGGGGACACTGCGAGGATGGCTTCGGCGCCCGGTATCCAAGTGCGTATTCGGATCGATTTTGCCGCAGGTCCTTCCCTGGGCCCCGGCAAAGTGACGCTCCTCGAGCAAATCGCGCTTTGTGGTTCCTTGTCAGCGGCGGCGCGGGCGCTGCGGCTCAGCTATCGACGTGCGTGGCTGATGATGGATGACATCAACCGCTCGTTTTCCGAGCCTGCGGTCGTCGCTGCGACCGGCGGCCGTCGAGGAGGCGGTGCGCGAGTGACACCGTTTGGGCACGAACTCGTCAGACGATACCGACTGGCAGAGCAAGTGAGCGGGCGTCAGGTGGCGCGAGTTTTCAGAGGCTTGACCGCGCCGCGAGGAACGGAGCGAGCTGGGCTGAGGCGGCCGCTCGTACGCGGCATCGCGCGTCGCAAGTGAGCTATCGACGCGCACATCACTGTGCGAGTGAGTCAGTCACCACGAGGTGCGTTACGAGGCTTTCGACTCCGCATCCGCGTCTGCAGCAGCTTGCTGCGAGCGCGCGTAGTGAATCGCGAATGCCTCGATGAACATGTGCGGCAAGCTGTTCGGTGGCATTTCCGTCAAGTTGCGATAGAACTCGCCGTACAGTTCCCACTTTTGCGGTGTCGCGCCCATGATCTTGCGATTGCTCGCGCGTTCGAATCGGGCCGAGAGATCCTTGGGATCGAGTCGCGCAATGAAATCGATAAAGGCACCGCGCATCGCTTCGAGCGACGAGGCTTCGTGTTGCCGCGCGTCCTCGAAGCGCTCGCGAATCCACTGCACGCCATCGCGCGTGCGGCTCTCGTGCGCCTTGAGCAGAGCGAGTAACAACTCCTCCACGGTGCCGTGCACCAAGGAGGGCCGCTGATCGTCGTCAGCCGGCGAATACTCAATACGAAAGCGGTTGCGATCGGTCTTGTGTTGCCGCGCTGTGTCCTTGAGGCCTAACAACGACTCGCGGAGTAACTGCCCAGCCAAGTGCAGCACGCGTGTCGCAGCCTCTGGCGGTAGTTGATCTGCGTCAACGCCGGCCCCGCGGCAGAACGTCTGTAGGCCGGAGCTCACGTCGTAGAGGCCAGGGTTCTTGTCGGCGTTCTGCTTGGCGGCCGCTTTTGCGAGCCGCGAGATGCGACGCGCGACCGCTTCGGATTCTTCGTCAGTCTGCGCTGCGAACGGCGCTGGCTCGCCGGTCGGCGTGACGGCCTGCCCGAACGCGTTGACGGGTTTGAGTCCACTGTTCGAAGCGCTGTTATGGCTCGTTTCGAGCAGCGCCTCGAGGCGGAGCGACGCACCGAGATCGACGTTCTGGGCGACACGTGTGCGGCGCCCAGAATGGTCGGTATTGAGCAAGCCGCTATCGTCGGGCGCAAAGTCGGTGGCCGTGTCGAGTGCGACGACGACGTGGTATTCGCCGATGCGCAAAACGTCGCCATTCTTCAGTTCGTAGGGGGCGCGCGGTCCAATCGGCGACTCCGCCTCGTTGACGAAGGTGCCGTTCGTACTGGTGTCTTCCAGGTAATAGGCGCCCTGACGGAACAGGATCCGCGCGTGGCGGCCCGAGACATAGCGCTGCGGGTCCGGGAGAACCCAGTCATTTTCGGCCGAACGGCCGATACTGCCGCCTGCGACACCAAAAACGATCGTGCTCTTGCCCCCGAGCCAGCGGCGATGATCACTGACGACCCTCAGTCGCAGCGCCATGAAATACTTCCTCTCTGGCCCATAAGCTTCCCCGGGCCGATCCGTATAATACGGGTCACAAGGTACAACCAGACCCCCCAAGGCCAATGGCAGTCAGTCACATTTTCAAGATCATGTTCGTCAACCAGGGCAAGGTTTACGAGATTTATGCCCGGAAAGTGGCGCACGGTAGCCTTTTCGGCTTCATCGAGGTCGAGGAGCTCGTGTTCGGGGAGCGCTCGACCGTGGTGCTCGACCCCGGGGAGGAGCGCATCAAGAGCGAGTTTGCGGGCGTCAAACGCACCTATTTGCCGATGCACTCCGTGCTGCGGATCGATGAGGTGAAAAAGCAAGGCGTCAGCAAGATCACTGCGCTCGAAGGGTCGAATGTGTCGCCATTTCCAGGCATTCCGATGTACTCGCCTTCGAACGGGGACGGCGGCCCGAAGAAGAATTGATCGGTATCGCGCGGCGGTTTGTGGGCCGCTGTAGGGGATTTCGTTGAAAGTTGTGCAACTCGCCGGTGCCACGGCGCTCTCGGACTTCCGCATCGCGAAATTGTTGGCTCGGTTGCGAGCGCGTCACGCGGGCGTCCGCGCCGTGAGCGCGCGCTTCGTCCATTTCGTTGCAGTGCGGCGTGAACTGTCGAACGCGGAGTCGCAGTTGCTCGCGCGACTGTTGACCTATGGTCCGCGTGATGCGGGAGCCGTGCAACCTGCGGGGGATGCCTCCGTTTGGGTCGTGCCACGGCCCGGCACAATTTCACCGTGGTCTACCAAGGCCACCGACATCGCGCACGTTTGCGGGCTCGACGCCGTACAGCGCATCGAGCGCGGCATTGAGTACCGCCTAACACTGGCAGGCGCGGCCGATGCCAAGCTGCTCGAATCCCTCGCTGCCGAGTTGTTAGATCGAATGGTCGAGGCGCCGCTGTTCTCTGCGGAGCACGCCGCGAGGTTGTTCGAGGAGCATGCCCCGCGCGCCTTGCACCGAATTGCCCTGACGGATGGGCGCGAGGCGCTCGTCCGGGCGAATCGCGAACTCGGGCTAGCGCTCTCCGACGACGAGATCGACTACCTACTTGCTGCCTTCCGCCAAGCGGGCCGAGATCCGACGGATGCCGAGCTCATGATGTTCGCGCAAGCGAATTCGGAGCATTGCCGTCACAAGATATTCAACGCAGATTTCGTCATCGACGGCGCGAAGCAGCCTAAGTCGTTGTTCGCGATGATTCGCAACACGCATGCGCGTCATCCGCAGGGCGTGCTATCAGCGTATCGCGACAACGCCGCGGTGATCGAAGGGGCGCAGGGCGCGCGCTATTTCCCCGATCCGGTGACGGGTGTGTACGGTGAGCACCGCGAGTCGATCGACATCCTGATGAAAGTCGAGACACACAATCACCCGACGGCTATTTCGCCGTTCCCTGGCGCATCCACGGGCTCTGGCGGTGAGATTCGTGACGAGGGTGCCACGGGTCGTGGCGCGAAGCCGAAGGCCGGGCTCACGGGCTTTTCCGTGTCGCACTTGCGCTTGCCGGGTTTCGCCCAACCGTGGGAAGTGGCGTTCGGGAAGCCCGATCGGATTGCCTCTGCGCTCGAAATCATGATCGAAGGCCCGCTCGGCGGTGCAGCATTCAACAACGAATTCGGGCGGCCCAACGTCTGCGGCTATTTTCGAACCTTCGAACAAGCCGCCGCGGGCGATCCCGCGACGCGCATCCGCGGCTATCACAAGCCCATCATGATCGCGGGTGGACTCGGTAACGTGCGGCGCGAGCATGTCGAGAAGTGTGACGTTCCGGTTGGCGCCAAGATCGTGATCTTGGGCGGCCCCGCGATGTTGATCGGACTTGGCGGCGGTGCGGCCTCATCGATGGGCAGTGGTGCCAGCACCGCCGATCTCGATTTTGCGTCGGTGCAGCGCGGCAACCCGGAAATGCAGCGTCGCGCTCAGGAGGTCATCGACCGCTGTTGGGCGCGTGGCGCTAACAACCCCATCTTGTTGATTCACGATGTCGGGGCTGGCGGGCTCTCGAATGCGGTGCCCGAAGCGGTCGCGCATACGGCCGGTCGCGGTGCGCGCGTCGATCTGCGCGCTGTCTTGAATGACGAGCCCGGCATGTCGCCGATGGAACTGTGGTGCAACGAATCACAGGAGCGCTACGTGCTCGTCGTGAATGCCGAGCAACTCGCTGAGTTCACACGGATTGCGCAGCGCGAACGCTGCCCGTTTGCGGTGATCGGAACGATCGACGATTCCGGACGCTTGCTCGTCAACGACGCCTTGTTAGGCGATACGCCGGTCGATATGCCGCTCGAAACGCTACTCGGAAAGCCGCCGCGCATGACGCGCGACGTCACTACGGTCGCAGCGCAGACCGCACCGCTTGAGATTGGCGATTTGCGCGAGGCTGCGTATCGCGTGTTGCGTTTCCCCGCAGTTGCCGACAAGACGTTCTTGATTACGATCGGCGATCGCACGGTCGGCGGGATGATCAGCCGCGATCAAATGGTCGGGCCGTGGCAGGTGCCGGTCGCCGACTGCGCTGTCACGGTAGCGGACTATCAAGGTTATGCCGGCGAAGCGATGTCCATGGGGGAGCGCACGCCGCTCGCCGTGTTGAATGCAGCAGCATCAGGGCGCATGGCGATCGGCGAAGCGCTGACGAATCTTCTCGCGAGCGACATCGCTCGATTGAACGATGTGCGGCTATCCGCGAATTGGATGGCGGCTTGCGGCGAGCCTGGTGAAGACGCCGCGCTCTATGCCACTGTGCGCGCCGTAGGCGAGGAGTTATGTCCCGCGCTCGGCATTGCGATTCCCGTCGGCAAGGATTCGTTGTCGATGCGAACCTCTTGGCGAGAGCAAGGGGTGAGTAAAGCCGTCGTCGCGCCTGTGTCGCTCATCGTTTCGGCATTCGCGCCCGTACGTGACGTGCGCCAAACGTGGACACCGCAGTTGCGCACCGACATCGGTGCGACGGTCCTGTTGTTAGTCGATCTCGGTGCGGGCCGCGACCGCTTGGGCGGTTCGGTGTTGGCGCAAGTGCACGCGCAGATGGGCGACGTGTGCCCGGATGTCGATGACGCGAGTCGCTTGGTGCAACTCACTGCGGCACTGGCGGAATTGCGGGCGGCACGGCAAGTATTGGCCTACCACGACCGATCCGACGGTGGGCTGTTTGCGACGCTGGTGGAAATGGCGTTTGCTGGCCATTGCGGTCTCGATCTTCGTTTACCGATCGGCGAGAACGGCGTCGCAGGCGCGTTGTTTACCGAAGAACTCGGCGCTGTTCTGCAAGTGCGCGAGGCGGATGCCGCGCACGTGCAGTCGGTGCTGGTACGGCACGGGTTGGGCGCGATCACACATGCCATCGGTTCGCCGACCCGCGACATGCGGGTGCGCATCGTGTGTGGTGAATGGCGTTGCGACGAATCGTGGGTTGATTTGCGGCGCGCCTGGTCTGAAACGTCATTCCGGATGCGGGAGTTGCGCGACGATCCGATGTGCGCGCAGGAGGAATTCGCACACACGCTGGACGTTCACGACCGCGGACTGCAAGTGGCGCTGACCTACGACCCGGCAAGCAATATCGCTGCACCGTTTCTCAATGTGGGTGCGAAGCCGAAAGTAGCTGTGCTGCGTGAGCAGGGCGTCAATAGCCAAGTGGAAATGGCGGCCGTGTTTGCGCGTGCAGGATTTGAGCCGCACGACCTTCATATGACCGATGTGTTGAGCGGCGCACGTGGTCTCGGCGAGTTCAAGGGGCTCGTGGCGTGCGGCGGCTTTTCGTACGGTGACGTGTTAGGAGCCGGAGAAGGGTGGGCTAAGTCCATCCTGTTCAACGCGCGCGCACGCGATCAGTTCGAGGCTTTTTTCCGGCGCCTCGACACGTTTTCCTTGGGCGTCTGCAACGGCTGCCAAATGTTTGCGGCGTTGCGCGAACTCGTACCGGGCGCAGAGCACTGGCCGCGGTTCGTGCGCAATCGCGTCGAGCAATTCGAAGCGCGCTTTTCGCTGGTGGAGCTAGTGCGCTCGCCGTCATTGTTCTTCGACGGCATGGCCGGCTCCGTGCTGCCCATCGCGGTTGCGCACGGCGAGGGTCGCGCAGAGTTTGCGTCGATCGAGGCGAGTGATCGATTCATAGCGAGTGGGCTCGTGGCCATGCGCTTCGTGAATGGCGATCGGTCGCTGGCAACCCACTATCCCGCCAATCCGAACGGCTCACCACATGGCATCGCCGCGCTGTGCAATGCGGATGGACGCATCACGATCACCATGCCGCACCCTGAGCGAGTGTTCCGCTATGTGCAGAACTCCTGGCGGCCGGATGGTGCGGGCGAGGCTAGTGGTTGGCAGCGCATGTTCGAGAATGCGCGTCGGTGGCTCGGCTGACGCGCTCGCGCGAGCGTGAACGCTCACGGCGAAGCAGTTGCCCGACAACGCGCAGCGGTTGAGCTCGTGGGCGGGCGTGGATCGAAAAATCGCGCTCGCGGACTCACGCGACTTTTCGCCATTCCCTTGCCGACGCACAGCGCGCATCTTTCCCATGGCGTCACAGCGAGCAATCAATCGAGTCAGGAGCGCGCCGTGCGCCGGCTGCGGCGCCCTTAACACGAGCTCAACCGCTGCGCGTTGTCGGGCAACCCAATCGTGCGCGTTCAGGCTCGCACAGGGGCGCGCCATTCAAGCCGAGTCGGCGACTGCCCCGTCTGGGTCGAGCTGCAACTGCCGGTGGCGGCCGCTCTGCGCGATCGACTCCTCGACGAAGAAGCGGCGCACTTTCATCGCGTGCTGCAAACGGCCCTTGCGCACGTATGCCTGATACAAAAAGTCTTTCATCACTTCGAGCAATACGGCCGCCTGGTACGTGTCGAGGCGAGGTGTGTTCGCTAACGACTCCGCGTCGGTACCGGAAATCACTTGCATGACGCGATTGAAAGTCTCGGTGTCGATTTCGGCGATGTCGCGCACGTCGTTGATTTGATCGAAGAGCCGGAGCTTGTTGGCTTCGCCGAGATCGGCAAAGGTGGCGGCGGCGGTGCGCTGACACATCGACGCAAACGCGTTGTACAAGCCATTGGAGTAACAACTCAGCGCTTCGCGGAACAACAGCTCAACCGCTTCCGGAACGTAGTTGAACGCGTACTTCTCTTTCGGCCGTTCTACTTCGGCGTACTGGGGCGCGAGATCGATCCGCTGGCCGCCGTAGAGCTTGGCGGCAAATCGCAGAAACACGGGTGAGTTGCATGCATGGCAGCGCAGCACAAAGCCGACGTACCGCGGCTTGTTCATCAGCAAGTCGTCGAAGGCTGGGGCCGCCGACACGGACATCCGCGAGAACGCAGAGCAATGCGGACACGTGAGCGAGAGTTCACGGTCTTCGTGAAAATGCACGATGCCAGCAGCGTCGATGTAATTGGCCATACTCGGGCGGGCAGCGAGGGTCCAGGGACTCCGGTCGCAGCAGTGTACCGCAAGGGGGTGCGTATTCGGCACACTGCTGTCGCGCTTCACATAATGGCCAACAATCCGGGCAAAATCATGCAACACGGGCAAGATGCCAGACCATGACTAACAAGCGACAGCGACGGCTCTTGGTATTGAGCGTTTCCGCCGGTGCGGGCCATGTCCGCGCTGCACAAGCGCTTGTGGCGGCGGCGAATGCCTCGGGCGACTTCGCGGCGGAACATCTCGACGTGATGGAGCACGTTCCGAGCACGTTCCGCAAAGCGTACGCCGAGTCCTACATCCGCCTGATCGAACGCGCGCCGCTCCTGTGGGCCCATCTCTATGCGCGTACGGACCAGCGTCGAACCGATTCAAAGCTCGACACGCTGCGGCGCGGCGTCGAGCGCTTGAATACTCGCAAAGTGATCGCCGAAATCGAGCGTCGCAAGCCGGACGCCATCATCTGTACGCATTTCTTGCCGGCCGAGCTGCTGTCGCGCCGGATCCGCAAAGGCCGGCCGACGCCGCCCGTGTGGGTGCAAGTGACCGACTTCGATGTCCACGGGCTGTGGATTCACGAGCATATGACGGGGTATTGCGTGGCGAACGAGGAAGTGGCCGCGCGAATCGTCGCGCGTGGAATTGCGGCGTCGCGTGTGAAGGTGACCGGTATTCCAATTGCGCCGGCGTTTGCTGCTGCGCCGACCCGTGCGGCCGCTCGTCATGAGATTGGCGTGTCCGCCGATCGTCCCGTCGCGCTGATGATGTCGGGCGGGGCGGGCGTCGGGGATATCGCATCACTGGTCGAAAAGATCTTGGCAAGCCCGGTGAACTGTCAGGTGATCGCACTCGCCGGCAAGAACGCCGAGTTGTTAGCGGCATTGGAAGCCATCGCGGCGCGCCACCCGGGTCAGGTATTCCCGCAAGGCTTTACCAGCACCATCGAGCGCTTCATGGCCGCAGCCGACATCGCGATCACGAAGCCTGGCGGCCTCACGAGCTCGGAGTGTCTAGCACTCGGCCTGCCGATGATCGTCGTATCGCCCATCCCCGGCCAAGAGGAGCGCAACGCGGACTATCTGCTCGAAGCGGGCGCAGCCGTCAAGGCTGTCGACGCTGGCGCGCTCGTGTTCAAGCTGCAAGCCTTGTTGTCTGATCCCACGCGCTTGGCAGCGATGCGAGCAAATGCACTGCGCGTTGGCAAGGTGGATGCGGCGGCGCGCGTACTCGCGGCGGTGCAATGCTGAGCCCAGCGCCACTCGAAGTGATCGTCTATCCCGCCTTCGCGAGCGCGCAGACGGACTTGGTTATCGAGGGCCGCATCATCGAGCGCAAGGAACGCTCGGAGATGAGGCCAACCGATGGTAAGCGGCGCAACTTGAAGCGGCACTTGAAGCTGCTCGTCAATCGCGAGGTGGCCGATGTCGCGGTCGAGGTGACTTTCGGGACGCGACGGGAACAAGCGGTGACGGACGACGAAGGCTACTTTCGAGTCGTCATGCCGGGTGCGCACGCGATCGACGCGGGATGGCATAGCACAGCGGTCGAAGCGCGCGGCTACCACGGCATCGGCACGGTGTTGCTGGTGCCAGCAAGCGCCACGGAGGTCGTCATCTCTGACGTCGACGATACGTTGCTCGTCACGGGCGTGACGAGCAAGCGGCGGTTGCTCAAGAACTCGCTGCTGTTGAATCCGACGCAGCGCAAGCCTGTTGACCGTATGCCGCACTTGCTGCGCACGTTGGTGGCGTCTGACGCGCCCCACACGTGCTGCGTGATCTATCTGTCGAGCACGCCGAAGCAACTGCACAGCTCCGTGCAAGCGTTCCTCGAGCATCACGAGTTTCCGCGCGGCGTGTTGATCACCAAACGCATCACCGGCGACTCCACGAGTGAGGGCCTGCGCGATCATCAACGTTACAAGTTGGGTCGGCTCGAGGACATCTTCGCTCGCCTACCGCACGTGAACTTCACGTTGCTGGGTGACGACGCCGAGGCGGACCCCGAAATCTACGCCGAGATGGCGCGCCGACATCCGCATCGGATCCGTGGCATCTGGATTCGCCGCGCCAGCGACCAGTCCGAGCGTGCGAGATTGGCCGGGCAGCGCGACGTGTCAGAGCTGATCGAAGCGCGACTCGACTGTGGGACGGCTGGGCCTAACGACTACGCTGCGCGTTGATCATGCTGAGGAACTCGGTGCGCGTGCGTGCATCGCTGCGGAAGGTCCCCAACATTGTGCTCGTAATCATCGACACGCCTGTCTTGTGAACGCCGCGCGTCGTCATGCACTGGTGCTGCGCATCGACGACCACCGCCACGCCACGCGGCTTCAGCACGTCTTGGATGCAACCGGCAATCTGTGCCGTGAGTTTTTCCTGCACTTGAAAGCGACGCGAGTACGCCTCGACCACCCGTGCAAGCTTGCTGATACCGACGACCTTGTTAGTCGGCAAGTACCCCACGTGGGCTTTGCCAATAATCGGCGCCATGTGGTGCTCGCAGAATGATTCGAATTCGATGTCGCGCAAGATGATCATCTCATCGTATCCCGCGACTTCCTCGAACGTGCGGCGCAGATACTCCGCCGGATCGATCGCATAGCCGCTGAACCAGTCGCGATACGCGTTGACCACTCGTTTCGGTGTGTCGAGTAGGCCCTCGCGCTCGGGATCTTCGCCAGCCCATCGCAGCAGCGTGCGGACAGCGGACTCCGCCGATTCACGCGAGACGGGTGCCGGTGCAGGCTTCGAACGTTTACGCGTGGCCATGAGGACTCCTGTTAGCGCGTCAGCGGCTTGTACTTGATGCGATGCGGTTGCGCAGCTTCCTCACCCTTGCGGCGTTTCAAGTCTTCCATGTAATCCTGGAAATTGCCTTCGAACCATACCACTTCGGAGTTGCCTTCGAACGCGAGAATGTGGGTGGCGATGCGGTCCAAGAACCAGCGATCGTGCGAAATCACGACGGCGCAGCCTGGGAAGGCGAGCAAGCCTTCTTCGAGCGCGCGCAGAGTTTCAACGTCGAGGTCGTTGGTCGGCTCGTCGAGCAGTAGGACATTGCCGCCAGATTTCAGCACCTTGGCGAGGTGCACGCGGTTGCGCTCACCGCCTGACAACTCGCCAATCGTCTGCTGTTGTTGCGTGCCTTTGAAGTTGAAGCGCCCGACATATCCGCGCGACGGCGTTTCGTAATTGCCGACTTTGATCATGTCGAGGCCGCCCGAGATTTCCTGCCACACGGTGTTTTTGTCGTTCAGCGCTTGCCGAGATTGATCGACATACGCGAGCTTGACGCTGGGCCCGATACGAATTTCGCCGGCGTCCGGTTTCTCGACACCGGTCAGCATGCGAAAGAGTGTGGTTTTACCCGCGCCGTTCGGCCCAATGATGCCGACGATGCCGCCGCGCGGCAGATTGAAATTGAGGTTGTCGATCAGCAATCGGTCGCCGAACGCTTTGCGCAAGCCTTTGGCTTCGACCACCAAGTCGCCGAGTCGCTCGCCCGGCGGAATGTAGATTTCGTTGGTTTCATTGCGCTCTTGGAATTCGCGCGATTGCAATTCTTCGAAGCGTGCAAGACGTGCCTTGCTCTTCGCTTGGCGTGCTTTGGGATTCTGGCGCACCCACTCGAGTTCCTTTTCGAGCGTTTTGCGCAACGCGCTTTGTTCCTTCTCCTCCTGCGCGAGACGCTTTTCCTTTTGATCGAGCCAGGAAGAATAATTGCCCTTCCACGGAATGCCATGGCCACGATCAAGCTCGAGAATCCACTCGGCGACGTTGTCGAGGAAGTAGCGATCGTGCGTCACCGCAATCACGGTGGAGGGGTATTCCTCCAAATACTTCTCGAGCCACGAAATGGATTCGGCGTCCAAGTGGTTAGTGGGCTCATCGAGCAGCAGCATATCGGGCGCCGAAAGCAGCAAACGGCACAGCGCGACGCGACGCTTCTCACCGCCCGAGAGCGTCGCGATCTTTGTGTCCCACGCGGGTAGACGCAGCGCATCGGCCGCGATTTCGAGTTTGCGCTCGAGCTCCCAGCCGCCCGCCGCGTCGATCGCATCCTGCAGTTTGGCTTGCTCTTCGAGCAGCTTGTTCATCTCGTCGTCCGACATCGGCTCGGCAAATTTCTCGCTGATTTCGTTGAAGCGAGCCACCTGCGCAAACGTGCCGCCAAGGCCTTCCATGACAACCTCGCGGACTGCCTTGTTAGCATCGAGTTCGGGCTCCTGCGGGAGGTAGCCCACTTTGATCCCTGGCTGCGGCCGCGCTTCACCGTCGAAATTCTTGTCGACGCCACCCATGATCTTGAGCAACGACGACTTACCGGAGCCGTTCAGGCCGAGCACGCCGATCTTGGCGCCGGGGAAGAAGGACAAGCTGATATCGCGCAGGATGACGCGCTTCGGCGGAACGACTTTGCCGACGCGATTCATCGTGTAGATGTATTGAGCCATGGTGCCTACGACAGGTGACGGGCGTGCCCGAAAAGGGCAGGAATTCTAGGGGATTCCGCGCCGCTTTGCCGCCTCCGCGGCGCGCCCGGCGCGTGTGCTACGCTCGCGCTCCGCAACAGCCGTACACGCGGCGTGGCCTGGACACGGTATTTGATCTTTCCAAGACAAAACATGCTGGTGGTGGCCGGCGAGCGGGTCGCGCGCTACGGTTTCGGTGACGGTCATCCATTTGGTCCCGATCGCCACGCGGCCTTCATGGGCGAGTTCGCTGCCCGGGGGCTCGACAACCGCGTTCGGGTTGCCGAAGCGCGCGCTGCTACACGCGAGGAACTCGAGTCCTTCCACACCAGTCAGTACGTCGATCTCGTGCGCGAGCGTTCGCTCGCGGGGCAGGGCTATCTTGACGCTGGCGATACGCCGGCGTGGCGTGGCGTGTACGAGGCTGCGGCGGATGTCGTGGGCGCCACGTTGGTGGCAACCGAAGCCATCATGCAAGGCGCTGCGCGACGCGCATTCGTGCCGATCGCTGGGCTACACCATGCCGCGCGTGGCGCGGCTGCGGGCTTTTGCGTCTTCAATGACTGCGGCGTTGCGATCGAAATCTTGCGCAAGCGCTACGGCATCCAGCGCGTGGCCTATGTCGATATCGATGCGCACCATGGCGACGGCGTGTATTACGCGTTCGAATCCGATCCGAACCTCATCTTCGCCGACATCCACGAGGATGGGCGTTATCTCTATCCGGGCACTGGCGACGAGCACGAAACGGGGCTGGGCGACGCGCTCGGTACGAAGCTGAATTTGCCAGTGCCACCAGGTGCCGACGACCTCATTTTCAATGCCACGTGGCCGCGCGTGATGGCGCATCTGCGCAAGTTCGAGCCTGACTTCATCGTCATGCAGTGCGGCGCCGACAGCGTGGCGGGCGATCCCATCACGCACCTCAAGTTCACGCCGGACGCGCACCGTCGGGCGGCCGCCGATCTCGTACAGCTTGCCGAAGCGCTCGGTCACGGGCGCGTGCTCGCCACGGGCGGCGGCGGCTATAACCGAATCAACATCGCGCGCACTTGGAATGGGGTGGTCGAGGGTATGTTGGCCGTGCCGTGATCATGGTATTGGCACTATCCTGTACGACCTGAAAAATGATTTGTAGGCTATTGATTTTAAAGACTCCATAAACGCCAACCTCGGGTCGTTTCGAGCTCGCGGTGCGTGGGCTGGCGGCACCTGATTCCGTTACAATTTCGGGCTGCTTGCACCCCCTCCAGCGCTTGAAGGATCCCGCATGTTTCGCACGGCCATGACGATCGATGGTTTCGACCCTGAATTGCACCGCGCCATCGCGGCCGAGCGTCAGCGGCAGGAGGACCACATCGAGCTGATCGCGTCGGAGAACTATGCGAGCCCGCGCGTACTCGAAGCGCAAGGCTCCGTGCTCACTAACAAGTATGCCGAGGGCTACCCCGGCAAGCGCTACTACGGCGGCTGCGAATTCGTCGACATCGCCGAGCAGCTTGCCATCGACCGCGCCAAGCAGTTGTTTGGCGCGGCCTATGCCAACGTGCAACCGCATTCCGGTTCGCAAGCGAACGCAGCCGTTTATCTTGCGCTGTTGCAACCGGGCGATACCGTGCTGGGCATGAGCTTGGACCACGGCGGCCATTTGACGCACGGCGCCAAGGTGAACTTCTCCGGCAAGTTGTTTCGCGCGGTGCAGTACGGGATTCGCAACGACAACGGCGAGATCGATTACGACGCGCTCGAGGCGCAAGCAGTCGCGGAGAAGCCGAAGATGATCATCGCCGGATTCTCGGCGTATTCGCGCTTTCTCGACTTTCCCCGTTTTCGCGCGATCGCTGACAAGGTGGGCGCGTATTTGATGGTCGATATGGCGCACGTCGCAGGCCTCGTTGCAGCGGGCGTGTATCCCAACCCGCTGCCGTATGCGGATGTCGTCACGACCACGACGCACAAAACGCTGCGCGGTCCGCGCGGCGGCCTCATTCTCGCGCGCGAGAATGAAGCGCTCACGAAGAAATTCAATTCGCTGGTGTTTCCGGGGACGCAAGGCGGACCGTTGATGCACGTGATTGCCGCAAAAGCGGTGGCGTTCTTGGAAGCGTTGCAGCCCGAGTTCAAGGACTACCAAAAGCAGGTCGTGGCAAACGCGCGCGCGATGTGCGCGCGCTTGCAGAAGCGCAATTACCGTATCGTCTCCGGCGGCACGGACAATCACTTGTTCTTGCTCGATCTGTCGGACAAGCAAATCACGGGTAAAGACGCTGACGCCGCCCTCGGCCGCTCGCACATCACGGTCAACAAGAACGCGGTGCCCAACGATCCGCGGCCGCCAGCGGTCACGAGCGGTATCCGCATTGGCACGCCTGCAGGCACCACGCGCGGCTTCAAGGAGCGCGAGTTCGAACAAGTGGCGGAGTGGATCGCTGACGTGCTCGATGCGAACGGCGACGAGGCCGTCATTACACGCGTTCGCGGCGAGGTCAGTGCACTCTGCAAGCGTTTCCCGGTTTACGGGCCCTGAGCGTTAGTCGTTAGGGGCGTGCCATGCACTGTCCCTTTTGTGGGCATCCCGATACCAAAGTGAACGACTCGCGACTCGCTGCCGAAGGTGCGCAGATTCGGCGGCGGCGCGAGTGTTTGTCGTGCGGCGAGCGCTTCACCACCTTTGAAACGGCCGAACTCGTCATGCCGCTGGTCGTCAAGAACGATCGAACGCGCGTGCCGTTCGACGAGGCCAAGCTCCGCAGTGGCTTGATGAAGGCGCTCGAAAAGCGGCCCGTGGCACGGGAATCGGTTGAGGATGCGGTGAGCCACATCACGCGTAAGCTGCGGGCACTGGGCGAGCGTGAGGTGTCCTCGCGGCAGATCGGCGAGCTTGTGATGGAAGAGCTGCGCGTGCTCGATGAGGTGGCATACGTGCGGTTCGCGTCGGTGTACCGGCATTTTCAGGATGCCGACGCTTTTCGCGACGAGGTGGAGAGCCTCAAGCGGCGCCGAGGTCGTGGTACGAGTCGCGATCAGTTGTCGCTGTTGCCCGCGGACAGCGAGTCGCCGAAGGCGCGCAAATGAGCTGGAGCGAGTTTGACAGTGCCGCCATGCGGCGCGCGCTCGAGCTGGCCGAGCGAGCGCTCAACACGACCGACCCCAATCCGCGCGTGGGCTGCGTGATTGCACGCGGCACTGAGATCGTCGGTGAGGGTTGGCATGAGCGGGCCGGGGAGCCGCACGCCGAAGTGTTTGCGCTACGCGCTGCAGGCGACCGTGCGCAAGGTGCGACGGCTTACGTGACACTCGAGCCTTGCAATCATCACGGGCGTACCCCGCCGTGTGTCGACGCGTTGTTAGCCGCGCGAATCGCACGCGTCGTGTTTGCGGTTCGCGATCCGAACCCGCGCGTCAATGGTACGGGCGCAGCGCGGCTCGAAGCCGCCGGTGTGCGAGTCGAAGTTGGCTTGCTCGAGCGCGAAGCGAGCGCGCTGAATCCTGGATTCCTCAAGCGGATGCGACACGGTCGGCCGTTCGTGCGACTGAAGACGGGCGCAAGTCTCGATGGCCGCGTTGCGCTCGCGAGCGGCGCGAGTCGCTGGATCACGAGCGAGGCTGCGCGTGCGGATGTGCAACATTGGCGTGCGCGCAGTTCTGCGATCTTGACCGGCGCCGGCACGATCGCGGTTGACGATCCGGCGCTCACGGTGCGCTTGCCCAGTGCGGAGCGTCAACCGCTGCGCGTCGTGTTGCAATCGAAACTCGAGTTGGATTCGGCGCGCCGAGTGTTTGCGGGGCCGGGCCAAGTGCTCGTCATTGGCGCTGTCGATGCCGCGGCACAAGCTGAACGGCTGCGCGCGCGCGGTATCGATGTCGAGCTCGTCCCGGCGGGCGCGGTCGGCGTGGACCTCGCGGCGGTGCTCGATGTGCTCGCGCGCCGCCAAGTGAATGAAGTGCTCGTCGAGGCCGGCCCCACGCTGAGCGGCGCATTCTTGTCGCAAGGCTGGGTCGACGAGTGGCTGTTGTATGTGGCGCCGATGCTGCTCGGCACGAGCGCGCGCCCGCTCGCGGCTGTCACGTCACCGTTGGAACTGGCGCAGGCACTGCGCTTTGAAAACATCGAAACGCTCAAGGTGGGCGACGATGTGCGAATGCGGCTCGTGCCGCGACGAGGCTAACAACACACAATGTTTACCGGAATCGTCACTGACATCGGGCGCATCGCAGCGCTGGAGCCACGCGGCGGCGATGTGCGCCTGGTCGTCGGCGTCACGCGCTTGCCACTCGCCAGAATGACGCTCGGCGACAGTATCGCGGTCGCAGGGGTTTGTCTGACGGCGACCGAATTGACGGCGCACACGTTTGCCGCTGATGTCTCGCGCGAGACGTTGCAGCTCACGACGTTGGGTTCGCTGGCGATTGGATCGCCCGTCAATCTCGAGGCTGCGCTCCGCGCGGGTGATCCGTTAGGCGGCCATTTGGTCTCCGGCCACGTCGATGGTCTAGGACAGGTGGTCGGCGCTGCGGCCGACGCGCGGTCGCTGCGGTTGAGATTTCGCGTGCCACGCGAGCTATCGCGCTACATCGCGCGTAAAGGCTCCGTCACGGTGGACGGCGTGAGCCTAACCGTGAATGATGTCAGCGGCGACGAGTTTGGCGTCAACTTGATTCCGCATACGCAAGAAGTGACGACGCTCGGGCAGCTCGCGATCGGCGATCGCGTCAACATCGAAATCGACCAGATGGCTCGGTACGCTGAAAGGCTACTGGGCGCAGACGAGGGCAAAGGTAACTGAGCATGCGTATCGTTTCTGCCAATTCCGACTCACGCGCGTCTGCCGGCCTCAATACGGTCGAGGAAATCTTGGCCGATTTTGCGGCGGGCAAGATGGTGATTTTGATGGACGATGAGGATCGCGAGAACGAAGGCGATTTGCTCATGGCAGCCTCGCTCGTGCGTGCCGAGGACGTGAACTTCATGGCGCGTTTTGGGCGCGGCCTGATTTGTCTCACGCTGACGCCCGACCGTTGTCGGCAACTGCGCTTGCCCCTCATGGTGAGCGAAACCAATCGCGATCACCGCACGAATTTCACGCTCTCGATCGAAGCGGCGGAGGGTGTGACCACAGGTATCTCGGCGCACGATCGCGCCCATACCGTGCTCACTGCCGTAAAGCCCGACGCGAAGCCGGAAGATCTGCGACAACCTGGGCACATCTTCCCGATCATGTCGCAACCCGGCGGTGTGCTCACGCGCGCGGGCCATACCGAGGCGGGCTGCGATCTAGCGCGGCTCGCGGGTCTTGAACCGGCCGCGTTGATCGTTGAGATCATGAACGACGATGGCACGATGGCGCGGCGGCCGCAGCTCGAGGTGTTTGCGCGGCAGCACGGCATCAAAATTGGCACGATCGCCGATCTCATCCGTTATCGGCTGAAGGCCGAGCGCTCCGTCGAGCGAATCGCTGAGCAGAATGTGCACACCGAGTTTGGCGATTTTCGGCTGATGGCCTACCAAGACCATGTGAATCGCGACGTGCACCTAGCCTTGGTGCATGGCAACTTGGAAGGTGCTGAGCCGCCGCTCGTGCGCGTCCATCTCACTGACACGCTACGCGATCTACTCGGTGTGCAATCCGATCGGCGAGCGTGGACGTTGCGCTCGGCCTTAGCGCGCGTGGCGGCGCATGGTAGCGGTTGCGTCATCATCCTGCGCGAGCAGGAGTCGCCGCGAGAATTGGCCGATGCGGTGCGCAATCTCGGCGTGCACGAGAAAGTGGATCGGTTGCCACAGGGCGACCGACAAGTGCTGCGAACCTACGGTATCGGCGCGCAAATTCTGAAGGACCTCGGCGTACGGCGCATGCAAGTGCTCTCGGCGCCGAAACAAATGCATGGTTTGTCGGCGTTTGGACTCGAAGTCACCGAGTACGTCGCAGAGTAGGCGGGCGAACGCGGTATACTTCGGGCTGCATCCCGCGCAGCGCTCTTTAACATGACCGGTTCCGCTACCTACACGGGCAGCTACTCTGCTGCCGACTACCGCATCGCAATCGTGGCCGCGCGCTTCAACGATTTCATCGTGGCGCCGCTGCTCGACGGTGCGATTGCGGCCCACCGCAAGCACGGCGGAACGGATCAGCATCTCGACGTCCATCGCGTGCCCGGTGCATTCGAGTTGCCGGCGGCGGCCCACAAGCTCGCCAAGAGCGGTCGCTATGCAGCGGTCGTGGCGCTCGGCTGTGTCATTCGCGGCGATACGCCGCATTTCGATTACGTTGCCGGCGAATGCGCGCGCGGTTTGATGCACGCTGGGCTCGACTCCGGTGTGCCCGTCATCTTCGGTGTGCTAACCACTGAGACGGTCGAGCAAGCGCGCGTCCGCGCCGACGTGCGGGGCATGAATAAAGGTGGCGAGTCGATGGAAGCCGCGCTCGAGATGGCCGAGTTGTTTCGGCGGGTCGGCTGACGATGACGCGCGTGTCTCCCGAGCGGTTGGCGGCGAATGCGCGCTCGATGGCGCGCAAGCTTGCGCTGCAAGCGCTGTACGGTTGGCAGATCAACCAAGAACCGTGGCAAGACCTCGTCAAGCAGTACGGCGACGCTGAGGACATGGTCAAGGCCGATGCGCAGTACTTTCGCACGCTCATCGCGGGCGTCTGCAATGCGGCGGAATCGCTCGATGCCGCGCTTGGCGGCTGGATGGATCGCAAGGTTACAGAGCTCGATCCGATCGAGCGCGCCGTGTTGTGGATCGGAACCCACGAACTGCGCGCTGCGCCCGACGTTCCTTTTCGGGTCGCGATCAACGAAGCCGTCGGGTTGGCGAAACGATTCGGTGCCACCGACAGCCACAAGTTCGTCAATGCCGTGCTCGATCGTGCCGCGCGTGAGTTGCGGCCGCTCGAACACTAACGCGGCGCGGCGGGTGGCTGGCAACAATGGCCATCGGTGAGTTCGAGCTGATCGGAAAGTACTTTGCGCAGCTCGGCGCCACGCGCTTGGATGTCGTGTTAGGTGTCGGCGATGACGGCGCGGTGCTCGCACCGCAGCCTGGCGCTGAGCTCATCGCCGTCGTCGACACCCTCGTCGCCGGCGTGCACTTTCCCCACGACGCTACGCCGCGTTCCATTGGGCACCGAGCGTTTGCAGTCAATCTCAGCGATCTTGCGGCGATGGGTGCTGAACCAGCGTGGGCATTGTTGGCGTTGACCTTGCCGCAGGCCGATGAAGCCTGGTTGGCGGAGTTTGCGGCCGGTGCGGGTGCGCTGATGCAAGCCCACGGTGTGGCGTTGGTGGGGGGCGATACCACCTCGGGCCCCTTGTCGATCACAGTCCAGTTGTTAGGCTACGCGCCGCGCGGGGCTGCGCTGCGTCGGGCTGGCGGGTCGCCCGGGGATGCCGTGGTGGTCTCTGGCACGCCGGGCGATGCGGCGGCAGGGCTTGCCGTCGCGCAAGGCCGCTTGTTAGTGACTGACCTTGCAACCCGCGCCGCATTGCTCGAGCGCTTCGAATATCCCACGCCGCGCTGTGCGCTCGGCGTTGCGTTGCGTGGGCTGGCGAGCGCGTGTATCGACGTGTCGGATGGCCTCGCGGGCGATCTCGAGAAGCTTGCCACCGCGTCCGGCTGCGGCGCGGAAATCGATGCGGTTGCGTTGCCGGTGTCATCGCCGTTGCTGCAGGCCGTGGGTACTCAGCGCGCACGAGAGTTTGCGCTCACGGGTGGCGACGACTACGAACTCTGCTTCGCGGTGCCACCTGCGAAGTTCGCTGCGCTCTCACAACTTGCCACGCACGGTGGCCACTCGATCACCCGCGTTGGGACCCTCACTGCGCGGTCCGGGGTCTGGGTGCGGACCGGTGCGAATGTGACCCAGTTCTCGCATCGCGGCTTCGATCACTTCCAAACAGAGCCCTGAATTCGCTGTCCGGCGATCCGGGAGCCGCATCACAGTGTAGAAAGGGGCCGGTTCGTATCCTGTGCCGGGAAACATGCCCGATTGCGCGCGGCCGAATCGTTCGGCGTCGCGTCGTTGCCCGGGCGGTTTTCGCGCGCCAGTCCATGTCAGCCGAAGCAACACCGAAGACTCTGCCGTCCGCCGAAACGCAAAAACTGCTCGAACGAGCGGTTCCCGATCGTATTGGCAAGTACGTCATCATCAACGAAGTCGGGCGCGGTTCGACGGGCACGGTGTATCTGTCGCATGACCCCTATTACGGGCGCGACGTCGCGATCAAGGTTTACAACATGGATGCGGGCGGCGATGAAGAGCGCGCGCGCATCGCGAGAAAAATGTTCCTGTCGGAAGCGCACATGGTCGGCATGCTGCAGCATCCACACATTCTGCCGATCTACGACGCGGGTGAAGAAGAGGGCCGCTGCTATATCGTCACAGAGCACGTGCACGGCGCGCGCACGCTCGCGGCGTATTGCAAGCCTGACAACCTGCTGCGTGTCGACGATGTCGTCGAGATCATTTACAAGTGCGCCAAGGCGCTGCACTACGCGCACACGCGCGGCGTGATTCACCGCGACATCAAGCCGTCGAACATCATGCTCACGCAAGACAGCGATGTTCGCATCATCGATTTTGGCATTGCGCTGGTCGCCGATTCGGACGTGTCGCGCATCGAAGGTATTGCGGGCAGCCCGTCGTACATGTCGCCCGAGCAGGTGCAGAGCCTCGATCTCACCAACGTCTCGGATTTGTACTCACTCGGCGCCGTGATGTATGAGTTGCTGACGGGCACGCGTCCGTTCCGCGCTGGCAATCTCGTCAAGCTATTGCATCAGATCGTGTACGCGACGCCGCCGCCGATTCACACGCTGCGCAAGGACATCCCGACGGAGCTCGAAGCGGTGGTCGCGACGGCAATGCAGAAAGCCCCCGCGAAGCGGTTCCGCTCCGGCGCCGACTTCGCGGCTGAGCTCACACGCGTGCACCAGCAACTGCGCGAGCAGAACAACCGGATCGACCAGCAAGAGCAGTTTTCCGTCTTGCGTCGCTTACGCTTTTTCCACGAGTTCTCGCATCAGGAGATCTGGGAAGTGCTGCGAGCCAGCACAATCCAGACGTACGCGACGGGCGAGGAGATCGTCAAGGAAGGCGAGATG
This sequence comes from uncultured Steroidobacteraceae bacterium, assembly GCA_964444835.1. GTDB lineage: Bacteria > Pseudomonadota > Gammaproteobacteria > Steroidobacterales > Steroidobacteraceae > CADEED01. The sequence continues at coordinate 18,138 of CAYUIT010000032.1, read as the reverse complement.
GACGATCGGTTCTACATCTTGGTGTCGGGCCAGTGTCATGTCGAGCGGCATGGCAAGTCGCTCGGTCGCATCGACACGGGCGATTGCTTCGGTGAGACGAGCTACGTGCGCGGCGCGCGCCGCACGGCCACCATTCGCGCGGACGGCGCCGTCAGCGTGCTCAAAGTGAGTTCGACGCTGCTCGAGCAAGTCTCTGCGGCTTGCCAGCTGCGTTTCAATCGGGTGTTTTTGCGCACCTTGATCGGCCGCCTGCAGGGCGCCGACACCCAGCACGCCAGCTAGTTAGGGCTGCTCTTCAGTACGGCGGTCGATGCTGGCCGCTCACGTTGCAATCGTGACGCCACGCGCTCGGCTTCCGCCATGGCGCGCAGCACGTTCTCGCCCGCGATCTTCTTCAGTTCCGCATCGGTCCAGCCACGGCGAATCAACTCAGCAAACAAATTCGGATACATCGAGACATCGCTGAGGCCCGTCGGCCACCACGTATTGCCATCGAAGTCGCCGCCGATACCAATGTGATCGACGCCTGCCACTTTGCGGATGTAGTCGATGTGATTCGCCACTTGTGCGATCGTTGTCGGCGGAACCTGCAACGACTTCATGCCCTCGGCGTAGATTTGCTTGCGCTCCTCGGGAGTGGCTGCCGCACGCGCGCGCATGATCACTTGCATGATGTGGGGTTGAGTGACGCGCGCTACTTCGCAATCGATGAAGCCCGCCACGAACGTCACCATTACCACGCCGCCGTTGCGTGGCAATTCGCGCAGGACATCATCGGGCACGTTACGCGGCACATCGCACACACCACGCGCAGCGGCATGCGACCAAATCACCGGCGCAGCAGTGACGCGCAAGGCATCCATCATCGTCTCGGGCGACGTGTGCGCGAGATCGACTAGCATGCCGAGGCGATTCATCTCGCGGACGACTTCCTCGCCGAAAGGCGTGAGGCCGCCATGGCGTGGTGGCACCTGCTGTGCGGAATCCGCCCAATCCGTATGCGAGTTGTGAGTGAGCGTCATATAGCGCACTCCCAAATCGTAGTAGGCGCGCAAAGCGCCTAACGAGTTCTCGATCGAATGGCCGCCTTCGATGCCGAGCATCGAGGCGATACGCCCGGCACGGTGGGCCGCACGAATTTCCGCGACCGTACCCGCGAGGCGAAACGTGTCCGGGTATTTGGCGATGAGGCGGCGCGTGAGCTCGATCTGTTCGAGCTGCGTGGCCGCGAATGGCCCACGGCCCTCACTCGGAATGTAGACCGACCAAAACTGCGCGCCGACGTGGCCCGCACGCAAGCGCGCGATGTCCGTGTGCCCGGGAGCCGTCTTGCGCAGGTCGTACGCGTCGATATCGCTCGGTGCCGCCTCGTACTCGCGAATTGCGATCGGCAAGTCGTTATGACCATCGACGAGGATCGTCTTTGCCAAGACGCGATTAGCTCGTTCGAGCGCCGCATCTGCAGCGAGTGTGCAGGGCGACAGCAGCGTTGCTACGAGTGCCGCGCACCAAGTCGAGCGCTGCGCACCGTGCGCCATGTTAGGACTGCGTGGCAACCGGGTCGACGTCTTTGTCGCGCTCGATCAGCGCATAGGCCGAGTGATTGTGGATCGACTCGAAGTTCTCGGACTCGACCACATAGGCTGCTACACGCGGCTCCTCGTTCATGCGCACGGCGACGTCACGGACCATGTCCTCGACGAATTTCGGATTGTCGTAGGCGCGCTCGGTCACGTACTTCTCGTCAGGGCGCTTCAAGATGCCCCACAACTCGCATGAGGCTTCCTTCTCGGCAACTTCGATCAGCTCCTCGATCCACATGTGCTCGCGCAGCTTGGCCTTGATCGTCACGTGCGAGCGCTGGTTGTGAGCACCATAATCGGAGATCTTCTTCGAGCACGGGCACAGGCTCGTCACAGGCACGACGACCTTGACCCACATCTCGATTTTGCCATTCTTGATTTCGCCGATGAGGCTGGTGCGGTAATCCATGTAACTCTCGACGCCCGACACCGGCGCCTTCTTCATCACGAAGAAGGGGAACGTCATTTCGATATGACCTGCCTCGGCCTCGAGGCGCTCGGTCATCTCGGCCAGCATCGCACCGAACGATTCCACCGAGATCTCGCGCTCGCGATGCAAGATCTCGACGAAGCGCGACATGTGCGTGCCTTTGAAGTTGTGCGGCAGGTTCACGTACATGTTGAAGTTCGCGACCGTGTGCTGTTCGCCAGCGGAGCGGTCTTTCAACTTCACCGGGTGGTTGATGTCCTTGATCCCCACGCGGTTGATCGGGATCTGGCGCGTGTCCGCGCGGTTCTGCACATCTTCAACCAACGTCACTTTCGGCTTGGGCGCCAATACAGTGCTCATCGCAAATTCCTTACGCCGAAATGGCTACTGGCCGTTATGGTTCGCACGATATGGCGACTGATTGTCCAAGCGCAACCTGTACAGAAGGTGTACACAGACGATTTCCGCTAGACGGTACCGAATGATCTCGTCCTGGACATGTCGAGTGACTGCCACCAGCGATCGACCGATGCACTCAAGCTCGCGAAATCGAGCCCCGCAGCGCGCAGACAGTCCTCACGCGAGCCGTGTTCGATAAAGCGGTCTGGAATGCCGATCGTCAACAGCGGCCGTTGGGCGCCACCTGCGGTCGCGAGCAGCTCGGCAACTGCCGACCCTGCGCCGCCCAACACGGCATTCTCTTCGAGCGTTATGACAGCCGAATGCCGCGCACTGAGTGTGAGGACTAGCGCCTCATCGAGCGGCTTCACGAAGCGCATATTCACGACAGTGGCATCGAGCCGCTCGCCGATGCGCTGCGCTGAATCGACGAGCGCGCCGAACGCTAACAACAAGAGCCCGCTCTTGCCTTCACGCCGCAACTCCGCCTTACCGATCGGCACGGCCGTCATTTCCGTTTGCAACGGTACGCCGGGGCCTGTCCCGCGCGGGTAGCGCACGGCGGAAGGGCCCGCGAGTGTGGTGCCGGTGTAGAGCATCTGCCGACATTCGTTTTCGTCGGCAGGCGCCATCACAACCATATTCGGAATACACCGCAGGAACGAATAATCGTAGCTGCCTTGATGGGTCGCGCCGTCGCCGCCGACCAAGCCCGCGCGATCGAGCGCGAACACCACGGGGAGATTCTGCAGCGCGACATCGTGAATCAACTGATCGTATGCGCGCTGCAAGAAAGTGGAGTAGATCGCCACGACGGGCTTCATCCCCTCGCAGGCGAGCCCAGCGGCAAACGTGACGGCGTGCTGTTCCGCAATCGCCACGTCGAAGTACCGCTGCGGGAAACGCTTGGAGAATTCGACCAAGCCCGAACCTTCGCGCATCGCCGGCGTAATGCCGATGATGCGCTCGTCGCGCTCGGCCATGTCGCACAGCCACTGGCCGAAGATCTGCGAGTAGTTAGGCCCTGCCGCTTTCTCTTTGAAGATGGTGCCGCTCGCCGGGTCGAATGGACCAGGGCCATGCCACTTGATCGGATCGGCTTCCGCCGGCGCGTAGCCTTTGCCTTTGCGAGTAACGACGTGCAAGAACTGCGGGCCGCGCAGTTTGCGCAGATTCTGTAGCGTCTTGACGAGCGCTTGCACATCGTGCCCGTCGATCGGGCCGATGTAGTTGAAGCCCAATTCTTCGAACAACGTGCCAGGCAACACCATGCCTTTCATGTGTTCTTCCGAGCGGCGCGCCAGTTCCCATGCCGTCGGCATTTGCTTCAGGATCTTCTTGCCGCCTGCACGCAGCGCCGAGTAGGTGCGCCCCGACAGCAGCCGCGCGAAGTAATTCGACATCGCGCCGACGTTTTCGGAGATCGACATGTCGTTATCGTTCAAGATTACTAACAAGTCGGCCGTGAGCGAGCCCGCATGATTGAGCGCCTCGAACGCCATGCCCGCCGTCATCGCGCCATCGCCGATGATGGCTACGACTTTACGGTCCTCGCCGCGCTGCTGTGCGGCAACCGCCATGCCGAGAGCGGCGCTGATCGACGTGCTCGAGTGTCCTACGCCAAACGTGTCGTATTCGCTTTCGGCGCGCGAGGGGAACGGCGCGAGGCCTTCGAATTGCTTGATCGTGTGCAGACGATCACGGCGGCCCGTGAGCACTTTGTGCGGATAAGCTTGGTGGCCAACGTCCCACACCAGCCGATCTTGCGGTGTGTCGTAAACGTAATGCAGCGCCACGGTGAGTTCGACGGTACCCAGCCCGGCCGCGAAATGGCCGCCGCGCGTCGCGACGGACTGAATGAGGTACTGCCGCAGTTCGTCGCAGACGGCCGGAATCTTCCCCTCGGGCAGTGCTCGGAGGTCTGCCGGGGTGTTGATGTTGGCAAGCAATTCGGGGGGCGCAACGGGGTCTTCGGCCATCGCTGCCAGTTTACACCCGTCGTGCGGTGCGCCCTAGCTGGCGCGCGCGACGACGAAATCAGCGAGTTGCTTGAGCGGAATGCTGCGGGCCCCAAGCGGCGCCAGCGCCGCAATTGCGCGGTCGTGCGCGGCATTCGCCATGGAGTGCGACGCTTCGAGGCCGAAAATCGACGGGTAAGTGGGCTTGGACAAGCCGGCGTCGGCACCCGCGCGCTTGCCGAGCGCTTCGGTGCTGCCTTCAACATCGAGAATGTCGTCTTGAATCTGGAACGCGAGACCGAGCTCGCGACCATAGGCACTCAAGCACTCGCGCTCCGCAGTCGTAACGCCCGCACCGATCGTGCCAAGCATCACGCTCGCATGAATCAGCGCGCCGGTTTTCAGCCGGTGCATTTTTTCCAGCGACGGTGCATCGAGCGAGTGGCCGACCGCCGCCAAATCGATCGCTTGACCACCGGCCATGCCGCTCGTGCCGATGGCTTTCGACAACAGTTGCAGCATTTCGAGGCGCGTCGTTGGAGAAGCCGCACCAGGCGCATCTTGAGCCAGCACTTCAAATGCGAGCGCCTGCAGCGCATCGCCCACGAGGATGGCCGTTGCTTCATCGAACGCGCGATGACACGTGGGGCGCCCGCGGCGCAGGTCGTCATTGTCCATGGCCGGCAGATCGTCATGCACGAGGCTGTAGACGTGAATGAGCTCGACAGCAGCGGCGGGCGCATCGAGCGCGCTCAGGGGGCAACCGAGCGCCTCGCCCGTCGTGTAGACGAGCACCGGTCGCAAGCGCTTGCCGCCGGCTAAGGTGCTGTAGCGCATCGCCTCGATGAGCCGCGGCGTGCTCCCGCCCGGGAGTTCCAAATATGCCGCGAGCACCTTCTCGATGCGTTCTTGATATCGGGTCATCCGCGCAGGCGTGGCGGCGTCAGCTGTTGTCGTCATCGTCCTCGTCGATCGCTGTGTCGTCCGTTTCGGTTGCGAACGGTTCGAGCTGCGATTCGCCATTCTTCTTGAGCAAAATCTCGACGCGCTGTTGCGCGGACTTGAGTGCCGTTTGGCATTCGCGCGTGAGGGCCACACCGCGTTCGAACGTCTTCAACGCTTCTTCGAGCGGAACATCGCCACTCTCGAGTTTCGCCACGAGCGCCTCGAGCTCACCGATGGATTTTTCAAACGCGACGGCTGCGACTTTCTTCGACACGGTATAGCAACTTCGTTAGAGGTTCGGGCTCGATCGAGGTCGGCAAGGTAAACGCGCGATGCACTAGGGGTCAACGCGCATTGACGCGCTCCACCTCAAATACTACAGTCCAGCGCGGCACTTAGACCAAGTCTATGTGAGATTGATTCGCAATTGACGCCACACGGAGACCCGAGATGAACCTCAAAGGCAGCAAGACCGAAAAGAATTTGAAGGACGCATTTGCTGGCGAATCGCAGGCCAATCGTCGCTATCTCTACTTCGCAGCCAAGGCCGACGTAGAGGGTTTCAACGACGTGTCGGCGGTGTTTCGTTCCACGGCGGAAGGCGAAACCGGCCACGCGCACGGCCACCTCGAGTACCTCGAGGCGGTGGGCGACCCAGCGACCGGCTTGCCGATTGGCGCCACGAAGGACAATTTGAAGGCTGCGATTGCAGGCGAAACGCACGAGTACACCGACATGTACCCGGGCATGGCCAAGACGGCGCGCGAAGAAGGCTTCGCGGAGATTGCCGACTGGTTCGAAACGCTCGCGAAGGCCGAGCGTTCGCACGCAAACCGCTTCCAGAAAGCGCTCGACAGCATCTAACCCGCTGTCGTTGCTCGACACATCGATGCGGCCGGTCGGTGGCTAGAACCTCCGGCCGAGCCGCATTTTCTTTGGTTGCGTTCGCGAGAGTAAGGATGACTTCATGAGTGGTCCGATTACGAGTGGGCGCGAGGGCAGTCTCGAAGCGCCGACCCGCCATCCGCTCGATTGGCAGAATCCCGCGTTCTACGACGAGGCGGCGCTCGACAAAGAACTCGAGCGCGTGTTCGACATTTGCCACGGCTGCCGACGTTGTTTCAGTTTGTGCAATTCTTTCCCGACTCTGTTCGATGCGGTCGATGCGTCGCCCACTGGCGAGCTCGATGGCGTCGACAAAAAGGCCTACTGGGACGTCGTCGACCACTGTTATCTCTGCGACATGTGCTTCATGACGAAGTGCCCGTACGTGCCGCCGCATGCGTGGAATCTCGATTTTCCACATTTGATGCTGCGCGCCAAGGCCATCAAGCACCGTAAGGGCGAGCACACGTTGCGGGACAAAGTGCTGTCGAGCACGCGTGGCGTGGGAAATCTTGCGGGAATTCCGGTCGTGGCGGAGATCGTCAACGCTGTCAATCACTCGAGTCTCGGCCGCAAGTTGTTGCAAGCGACGCTCGGTGTCGATCCCACCGCGCCCGTGCCTAACTACTACTCGAATACGGGTACGAAGCGCGCGCAGCGCATGGCGGGCCAGGCGCGTGAGGTGAAGCCGGTCGAGGGCACCCGCGGTAAGGTGGCGCTATTCGTCACGTGTTATGGGCATCGCAACGAGCCGCACCTGCCCGAGGACCTCGCGGCGATTTTCGAGCACAACGGTATTCCCGTGACGGTGGTTGAGAAAGAGAAATGCTGCGGCATGCCGAAACTCGAACTCGGCGATCTCGAAACCGTGGCCAAGTACAAAGAGTTCAACATTCCGCAGCTCAAGCGTCTCGTCGACGAGGGCTTCGACATCGTCGCGCCGATTCCTTCGTGCGTGTTGATGTTCAAGCAGGAGCTGCCGTTGATGTTTCCTAACGACTCCGACGTGCAGGCGGTGAAGGCGCGTATCTTCGATCCGTTCGAGTATTTGATGCTGCGACACAAGGGCGGGGCATTGCGCATCGATTTCAAGGAAAAGCTCGGCAAAGTGAGCTATCACGTGGCCTGCCATCTGCGCGTGCAGAACATCGGGCTCAAGACGCGCGACGTGCTGAAGCTCGTGCCCGACACGACCGTCGAGGTGATCGAGCGTTGCTCGGGCCACAATGGCACATATGCCGTGAAGCAAGAGTTTCGCGCCGCCTCGCTAAAGATCGGGCGTCCGGTCATCAGCAAAGTGGCCCAAGCGCAGGCTGACCATTATTCCAGCGATTGCCCGATGGCCGGTCATCAGATCGAGTCGGGGCTCGAGATGAATGCTGCGACTGGCGCGAAGCCGCAGCCGGAGCACCCCTTGTCACTCATCCGCAAGGCGTACGGCATTTAAGAGGGCGACATGGACAAGCTCACCCATCAGGATTTGTTCTCGCTCGAGCAATACGCGCGCGAGCGTGGCGCATTTCGCGAGCGAGTGATGGCGCACAAGCGGAATCGTCGCTTGGCCATTGGGCCGCACACGATGTGGCTGTTCGAGGATCGCCTAACCATTCAGTATCAGATCCAAGAAATCCTGCGGACGGAGCGGATTTTCGAGCCCGAAGGTATCGCCGAGGAATTGGCCGCCTACAATCCGCTCATTCCGGACGGCCGCAATTGGAAAGTGACGCTACTGCTCGAGTACGCTGATCCCGCGGTCCGCGCACGGGAACTCGCGCGCTTGCGCGGCGTTGAGGATCGCTGTTGGGTCCGCGTGCGGGGCCACGAGCCCGTGTTCGCGATTGCGGATGAAGATCTCGACCGCGAGAACGATGAGAAGACCTCATCCGTGCATTTCTTGCGTTTCGAACTCAACGAAGAGCATGTGAAGTCGCTGCGCGCCGGCTCCGAACTCTCGGCGGGCATCGACCACCCGGCGTACCGTCACAGCCTCGAGCCGGTGCCCGAGGCTGTGCGTGAGTCGTTGATCGGCGATCTCGCCTAACGACTCGCTCGCTCGAGATAGGCGCTGGGCTCGACGAGCACGAAGCCCGGCGTTTCGCGCGCAAAGTGTCGTAGCCAATAGTTGTGGCCGGCGCCAAAGAGCACGACGACTCGATCACCAGGCACCGTGACGTTGGTGAGCTTAGAAAAGATCTTCGCGTTGCGTAGATACCAGCCGCCATTGAGATCGGCGCCGGGCTGGCGCTCGCCGTCGCCGAATTGCAGCGCCTCGTAGTAGAACGGGCCGATCGTCGTGTAAATGCTCCCTGGCGCGTTCATGCGAACCAACAGTTGTGCGACAGTGCTGTCCTTTTGGGCTGCCTCAAAGCGTGCAATTTCAGCCTGTACGGGCTCGTTCAAGCGCGTGAGCACGTGCGCGCGCCCCGTGCTCGTCAAGAACGACTGCAGCGCGTCGAATGGAAAGTAATCCGGCTCGCCCGCGCCAGGCTGTTCATCGATGCCAAACACGTGCTCGTGCTTCAGCAGGTGCGCGAGGCGGTAGCCGACTTGGACAATCTCATTCGCGTCGGTTGTTAGCTGCACCGGTGTAAAGCGCGCGTAGCCCGCGTCATGGAATGCGGGCCCCAGCGTCTGCGTTTCGATCAGGATCTTGGTCGGCTTGAACTCGGCCAGCGCATTGACGAGTGCCTCGAGCTCTCGCTGACGCTTGGGCGTGAGCACGTTGTCGACGCGCATATTGTTCACGTCGAGCCCAGGGTTCGCCATGTGGTAGGTGCCCAGCACCATCACTTCAATGGGAGCCTCGCCCCCCCAGGCAGGCGGCATCGCCAACGCCGCTAATGCGGCGCTCAGTGCGAGCAGCTTCATGCTTCGCCAGCGCGCTGCTTCGATTCCCGATCGGCGGGTTGTCGGTGCAACATCCAAGCGTAGAAAAGATTCCCAATGCCTACGGCGCCCGGAATCAACCCAAACAGCGCGATGTCTGCGGCTCCCGCAGTCGTGATCGCGAAGTACAGGATGACCGCGATTAGGAGCATGATGATGCCGGTGCGCATGGACCGTGCCACTGTCGGTTGCTCGTTCTGATCGAACAAGCCGCGGGGCAGCTCGGGAATGGGGATGCCGCGTTCGATGGCTGCCATACGCTCCTTGTGCACGTGCTGCAGAAATTGCTCTTTACGGCGATGTGTCGCCCATGTCGCTAACATGCCGGCCGAGACGCCGAAGACGATCGCAACGACAGGGATCAATACACCAATGACTTCCGGGTCCATCGTGAATCTCCGTCAACAAGGTTACTGGACAGGGTTGATACGCCGCAGGGGCCCATTCGGTTGCAGGTGTTGCAACCGGACGGGCACTTGGGGCGTCTCAATCCCGTGAGCCAATCAGGGGTTTGCCGAGTGGAGCCGATTGCGAGCGAGGGGCAGGGCGCGTGTGTGCGCGATGCCGACCTGCTGCGCGCGCTCGCCGAACGCGACTACAACCGGGTGTTGACCGAGTTGATGGCGCGGTATCGACAAAAAGCCCTGCATCTCTGTCTTTCGATCGTACAGGATGGTGCGTTGGCGGAGGATATGGCGCAGTTGGCTTTTGTGAAGGCGTGGCAGGCCTTGCCGCGATTCGATGGGCGTGCAGCACTGTCCACTTGGTTGTACACGATCGTTCGCAATACCTGCCTCTCGGAACTGCGCAAGCGAGGTCGCACGGTATCGCTCGATGAACTGCTTGCGTCCGACGACGATTCGCCGGGAACGCAGTTCGAAGACACACGCGACTCGGAACGCCAAGCTGCGGCGGAGTTCGATGTGGCGCGCTTGCTAGCCGACTTGCCGGAGGGCCAGCGGCGCGTCGTGACGCTCTTCTACCTTGAAGAGCGCAGCGTCGAGGAGGTCGCAGAAATGCTCGATACTCCAGTGGGCACGATCAAATCGCTATTGTTCCGCGCGCGCCGCCAAATGGCGGCCGCCTGACGTGCATGAGGGACCTGGCATGACTGAACCTCGAGAACACCACGAATCGGCCTGGCGCCTGCATCACGCCAAACTCGATGCGGCCTTGGTGCGAGGCATCTGTGCGCCGCGGCTCGATGGCACATTCGATCGCGCTGTTTGGGCTCGCATCGCCGAGCAACAACAAGCCGCACTGCGCAGCCCAGCCGATCTATCGCAGCGGCTGCGCCGCAACGCGCGCCTCACGATCGTCAATTGGCTGGCGGGTGGCGTCGTCGCTGCAGGCGCCAGCGCGATGCTCGTGAGCGCTGTGCTCTCGAGCACGTCGCTCGCCGCATTCAGTGCGATGGCACTCCCGGCTGCGCTAGCGCTAGGCGGCGTGATCGCCGTCGTCGGGCTCGCGACAGTGAGTCCGCTCGGCGGACTTGTGCGTCGCTATCTCTAACAACTCGACCGTTCGTTCAGCGTAGGCGCCAGGACACGCGCACGCCGTAGGTGCGCGGCTCGGGCAGCAACGCGAGGTAACTGCGACGCGGAATGAAGTTGTCTGGCGTGCCCACGTCGATATAGCGCTGTGCCGTTTGGATCGCGTCCTCGTCGAATACGTTGTCGACGTAGAGCAACGCGCTCCAGCGATCGGCCATGAGGCCCAGTCGTAGGTTGGCGAGCGTGTACGCCGGCAGCTCGGCGAGGTTTGCCTCGTCGACAAAGCGGCGCGACCGATATTGCGCATCGGCCTCCACCACCCAACGCGCATTTGCGGCACTGATCGGAAACCGCGGCGCGGGCACGGCATAGCGCACGTACGCATTGATCGCATGCGGCGTGTTCCGACCTACGTCGTTCCCGGAGAAGTCGCCGGCGAGTGTCTGCGACTCGGCTTGTTGCTGCGTCGAAGCGATGCGGCCGTCTGCGCCATACACGAAGTCTTTGAACTTGGCATGGGTGTACGCGTAGCTCAAGGTCACGTCGAGGCGCTCAGTCGGCGACGCGAGCAATTCGAGCTCCGCACCATACGATTCCACCTTAGCCGCGTTGGTGATGCCCGACACGGGGAACACGGCCCCCACAGGCAATCGTTGCGTACCGATCTGTTGGTCGCTGTAGTCCTGGTAGAACAGGGCCGCATTCACCCGCACACGCCGCTCGAGCCATACGCTGCGTGCACCGAGTTCGAACGCTTCGAGTTTCTCGGGCTCATAGCGCTGATCCGTGTAAGACACGATCTCGTTGGTGTTGTAGCCCGCCGGCTTGAAGGCCTCGGCGTACGTGAAGTAGGTGACGATCGAATCTGCGCGACCGCCAAACGCGTTCTCAGCAAAATGCTCGAGCGTAATCTGCGGCGTGAATTTCGAGCTTTCGACACTCGCCGTAATGCCGCAGTTGCTCGAGCCACGCACTGGGGCCGGGCATGCCGGGACTTGGTTGAACAGCGCCACATTCTGGCGCGTGAAGCCGTCTTGCGCGTAATCGATTTGATCGTCGCTGTGGCGGCCTGCAATCGTGAGTTGCCACGCATCGGAGAAGCGATACGACAAGCGAGCGAACACCGACCAGTGCCGCGTATCGCGCGTCACAGTGAGCGGAAACGGCGGGTTCGCTCGTGGCCGCGCGTTGATGCCGTTCGGAAACTGCGGCGACGGGAAGCGCAACGGCGACAACGGATTCAGCAGGTAGAAATCATCCAAGTTCAACAGTTGATACTGCTCGTCGTAGTGCAGCACCCCAGCGAGACCCGACCAGCGTTCCGTGCTCCAGGCGTAGCGGATCTCTTGGCTCGAGTGTTCCGCATCGAACAGCTCGCGCGTTGCAAAGCCGACCTGGACGTTCGGCGGCGGTAGCGTCGGCGCATAGTCGGCGAAGTCGCCGTCCATATGCGTGTCCGAGTTGTTAGTGAACCAGCCAGCGAGTGCGGTGAGCGTACCGAGGCCGATGTCGCCGTCCACTTGCAAGCTTGCGAACTGTTGCTCGCTGTTGTAGCCCGGGAAATCCTCGCCCGTCACGAGATTGCGCGACAATTGCAGGTTCGACTCGTTAGCCGTGATCACGCCATCGAACACGCCACGGCCGCAGGGCGTGGCCACGTTGCCAACTGGGCAGGGTGCGCCCATCGGCGTCAGTGTGGCGCCCGGAATCGGCAGTCGCGTATTGGGGGCGATGTAGGCTTGCGGCGCTTGCGTCGCGGCATCGTCCGAGTATTGGTAGCGCGCGAGCAGTGACCACGCTTCGTTCGGTTGGAACGACAGCGCGAGGCTTCCCGACAGGCTCTCGCTCGCGCCCAAGGCGCCGCCCGTCGACGGGTTCTGGTAGTAGCCGTCGAACTCGTGCGAGGCAACGAACGCGCGCCACGCGAAGCGTTCGTCTGGCAATGGACCACCGACGCCCATCTCGATGTCCGTGAGGCCGGCCCAGCCAAAATCCCCGTGCAGATCGACGTTGTACTCGTCGTGGTCGGGGCGACGCGTCACGTAGTTGATCGCACCGCCAAATGCATTGCGACCGTACAGCACCGTTTGCGGACCCTTGACGACCTCCACTCGCTCGAGGTCGAGCAAGCGCGTGTTGAGCGCGGCACCGCCGCCGAACACGTAGAGATTTTCCGACGAGACGTCGAGCCCATCGATCAGGATCGCGACGGACGGCCGACCGCGTTCACTTTGCAAGCCACGCACCGAAGCGCGTTGGTCCGTGGGCCAGCCGCCGTACTCGTAGGACAGGCCGGGTACGAGTCGCAGGGCGTCAGCGACTTGCCGTACGCCGGCCGCGTCGAGTTGTTCCGCTGATAGCACGGCGACCGACGCTGACACGCGATCGACGGACTCCACGACTTTGCGCGCGGTGACAATGACTTCATCGAGTGCAGGTTCCGCCACCGCATTCGAACCTTGGGCCGCTGCGATGCCGCTCGTCGTCAAGGCCAGAACGGCCGCTGCGCATGCGGCAACGGTGGGGGAGCTCGGCAGGCGCCAAGCGAGAGCGTGAGTCATGGGAGCAGTCTCGCGAATCGGGGTTCGGGCGCGAATTCTGCGGATCGGTGCATGGCGATCTGTCACGGGTTGGTCATGGCAGCGCTTCGCGAGTGGCAGTGCGTGATGCGCGTCGCGTTTTGCAGCCGTGTGTCCAGTACGAACGGCTCTTGCTACACTGCGCGCGCCGCGCGTACTGACAGACCCGCGGCCCGTCGTTTTACCCATTGTTGGACCCACTGTAATGAGTCAGTCGTATACCGCCTCTGACATCGAAGTCCTGTCCGGACTCGAGCCTGTCCGGCGCCGCCCGGGCATGTACACCGACACCACGCGTCCTAACCACTTGGCGCATGAGGTCATCGACAACTCAGTCGATGAGGCACTCGCAGGTCACTGCAAAGAGATCCACGTGACGTTGCACAAGGACAATTCCTTGTCCGTGGCCGATGACGGACGCGGGATGCCCGTCGATATCCATCCCAAAGAGAAAGTGAGCGGCGTCGAGCTGATCCTGACGCGCTTACATGCCGGCGGAAAGTTCTCCGACAAGACCTATCAGTTTTCGGGTGGTCTGCACGGCGTTGGCGTGTCGGTCGTCAACGCGTTGTCGAAGAACCTGGAGTGTTGGATCAAGCGCAGCGGCAAGGAATACAACATCAGTTTCCGCGACGGCAAGATCGCCTCAAAGCTCGAAGTCGTCGGCAGCGTGGGCCAGCGCAACACGGGCACGACGGTGCGTTTCTGGCCGGACCCGAAGTTCTTCGACTCGGATAAGTTTTCGGTGCCGCAGTTGCGGCACGTCTTGAAGGCCAAAGCCGTGTTGTGTCCGGGGCTCAAGATTTCCTTTGCGAACGAGGCAACGGGCGAAAAAGACGAGTGGTTCTTCACGGGCGATCTCGGCGCATATCTCAAGGACGAGATTGGCAAAGAAGAGTGCATGCCTGCCGAGCCGATCCTCGGCAAACGCGATGGTAAGGATGATGCAGTCGATTATGCGTTGGTATGGGCGCCTAACATCGAACGCATCATCGGCGAGAGCTACGTCAACCTCATTCCAACGGTCGAGGGCGGCACGCACGTCAATGGTTTGCGCGCTGGTGTCGCCGGAGCCGTGCGCGAGTTCTGCGAGTTTCGCAATCTGATCCCGCGCGGATTGAAACTCACGCCGGAAGACATCTTCGACAAGGCGTGCTTCGTGCTGTCGATCAAAATTCATGAGCCGCAGTTCGCGGGACAAATGAAGGAACGGCTCGCGTCGCGCGATGCCGCCTCGATGGTTGAGAGCTTCGTGCACGATTCGCTGTCGCTGTGGCTCAACCAACATCCCGACGCCGGCGAGCGCATCGCTCAGTTCGCGATCGAGAACGCGCAAGAGCGTGTGAAATCGGCGCAAGTCGTCAAGCGCAAGCGCGTGACGTCGGGCCCCGCGTTGCCGGGCAAACTCGCCGATTGCACCAACCAGGATCCGCGGCGCTCCGAGTTGTTCCTGGTGGAAGGCGATTCGGCCGGCGGCTCAGCCAAACAAGCGCGCGACAAGGACTTCCAAGCGATCATGCCGTTGCGCGGCAAGATTCTAAACACGTGGGAAGTGAGTGCCGGTGAGATTTCGTCGTCGCAAGAGGTGCACGATATCTCGGTGGCGCTCGGTGTCGATCCTGGCTCGTCGGACATTTCCGATCTGCGCTACCACAAGGTGTGCATTCTCGCGGACGCCGACTCGGACGGTCAGCACATCGCAACCTTGCTCTGTGCCTTGTTTTTGCGGCATTTCCGGCCACTCGTCACGAATGGCCACGTGTTCGTCGCCATGCCGCCGTTGTTTCGCATCGATGCGGGCAAGGAAGTGATGTACGCACTCGATGAAGCCGAGCGCGACAAAGTCCTGAAGAAATACGAGGGCGGGCGCACGAAGGTCATGGTCACGCGGTTCAAAGGCTTGGGCGAGATGAATCCTTCCCAGCTGCGCGAAACTACGATGGACCCGCGCACGCGGCGTCTGGTGCAGCTCACGATCAGCGCGAAGGATGAAGCGGATGCGCTGATGGACATGCTGCTCGCCAAAAAGCGGGCGGCTGATCGCCGCGAGTGGCTCGAGCAGAAGGGCAACCTCGCCGAAGTCGTGCCTTGATCTTTCTCCCGTTGCAATCGACTAACGACTCGAGAATTCTCATACCATGCAAGACGAGCTGAACTTCGAGGGCCTGGAGAAGCAGGCGTTACGCACCTTCACTGAGAAGGCGTATCTCGACTACTCGATGTACGTCATCCTGGATCGTGCCTTGCCCGCGCTGTCCGACGGCTTGAAGCCGGTACAGCGGCGCATTGTTTACTCGATGAGCGAGTTAGGGTTGTCGGCCATTTCGAAGCACAAGAAATCGGCCCGCACCGTCGGCGACGTCATCGGTAAGTTCCATCCGCACGGCGACTCGGCGTGTTACGAGGCGATGGTGCTGATGGCACAACCGTTCTCGTATCGCTATCCATTGATCGACGGTCAAGGTAACTGGGGCTCGCCCGATGACCCGAAGAGCTTCGCGGCGATGCGCTATACGGAGTCGAAGCTCACGCGCTATGCCGAGGTGTTGTTAGGCGAGCTTTCCGATGGCACGGTCGATTGGCAGCCCAATTTCGATGGCACGCTCGAGGAGCCCGTGTTCCTGCCGGCGCGCTTGCCCAATCTGCTGTTGAATGGGGCCTCGGGAATCGCCGTGGGTATGGCGACCGATATTCCGCCCCACAATCTGCGCGAAGTGGCGCAGGCGTGTATTCACTTGTTAGATGACCCGGAGGCGCAGACTCGCTCGCTGATGAAGTACGTGAAGGGGCCGGATCTGCCGACGGGCGGCGAGATCGTGTCGCCGCGCTCCGATCTCCTGGAGTTCTACAATACGGGCAATGGCAGCTTCCGCGCCCGCGCGAAGTACGATCTCGAGGATGGCAACGTCGTCATCACCGAACTGCCATACCAAGTTTCCGGCAACAAAGTGCTCGAACAAATCGCGCAGCAGATGCGCGAAAAGAAATTGCCGATGGTCGATGATCTGCGCGACGAATCGGATCATGAGAATCCGATTCGGCTCGTGATCGAGCCCAAAAAGAAAGCCGACGTCGAGCAACTCATGGCGCACTTGTTCGCCACGACGGACCTCGAGCGCAATTACCGGGTGAACATGAACGTGATCGCTCTCGATGGGCGGCCGCGGGTGATGGGCCTGCGCGATTTGCTCAACGAGTGGCTCGAGTTCCGCACGCGCACGGTCACGCGCCGTTTGCAGTACCGGCTCGACAAGATCAATCGGCGTCTGCACATCCTCGATGGCTTGCTCATCGCATACCTCAATCTGGATGAAGTGATTCGCATCATTCGCCGCGAGGATGAGCCGAAGCCCGTCTTGATGAAGCGCTTCAAGCTCACGGACGAGCAAGCCGAGGCGATCCTGGAGACCAAGCTGCGTCACTTGGCGAAGCTCGAAGAGATGAAGATCCGCGAAGAGCAGAAGAAGCTCGCGGCGGAACGCGACGACATCGAGAGCACGTTGAAGTCGAAGGCGAAGCTGAAGAAGCTCATTGCGAGCGAGATTGAGTCGGATGCTGAGAAGTACGGCGACGCGCGTCGCTCGAAGATCGTCGAGCGTGAGGCGGCGCAAGCCATCGACGAGTCAGAGCTGATCGCGAATGAGCCGGTGACGGTCGTGGTGTCGAAAGGCGGCTTTGTGCGTTCTGCGAAGGGCCACGAGCTTGATCCACGCAGCTTGCAGTACAAATCCGGTGACGAGTATCAACACTCGGCCCGCGGGCGCACCGTGCAGAATGCGGTGTTCCTCGATTCCACCGGGCGTGCCTACAGCCTGGTGGCGCACACCTTGCCTTCGGCGCGCGGCTTGGGCGAGCCGCTCTCGTCGCGACTCGATCCGCCGGATGGCGCGAAGTGGCGCGGTGTCTTGATGGGCGAGGCCGAAGATCTGTGGCTCGTCGCCAGCGACGCGGGTTACGGCTTCACGGTGCGCATCAAAGAGATGCTGACACGCAATCGGGCCGGCAAGGGCTTGATCAACGTGCCCGACGGCGCAACCGTCATGCCTCCTGCATTCGTCCCGGGTGACGACGCCGTCGTGGCCGTGACTTCGAAGGACGGCAAGTTGTTAGTATTCCCCGTCAAGGATGTGCCGGAGTTGCCACGCGGCAAGGGCAATAAGCTGTTTGATATTGCCAGCAAGAAGTTTGCGACGCGCGAAGATTACGTGACCGGTATCGCTGTCGTTCCGAAGGACAAGAGCCTGGTGGTGCGTTCGGGCGAGCGCAAGATGACGCTCGCGTGGGCTGATCTGAAGCAATACCGCGGCGAGCGTGCACAACGCGGCGCGGTGCTGCCGCGCGGCTGGCGCTCGGTCGATCTACTCGAAGTAGAGTAGGTCGCAGCCGCTAGTGAGCGCTGTTGAGCAGCGCTCGAGCGCGAGCGAGGCGAAACGCGGCCGTCAGTACACACAGCGCCGCGAAGCCGAAGGCGAGCGTGGGAAACCACTGTGGCCGCAGCATGGCAAGCGCGAACACGAGAATGGTCTCGGTCCCTTCCGCGAGGCCCGACAAGTAGTAGAAGCTTTTGGGGCCTTGCCGATCTGTGCTAAGCCCGCGCGCTGCCGCCACGGCGCCAAACGCGAGAAAACTCGCGCCTGAGAGTAGGAAGCTGGCTAACAACACCGCTGCCGGTAACGTGAACTCAGGGCGCGCAAAGGCGAAGCCGAGCGGCACGGCGGCATAGAAGACGTAGTCGCACACGCTGTCGAGATAACCGCCGAAGGCCGTAGAGCCTCGCAATCGGGCCAGCGGCCCATCGATTCCATCGAGCAACCGACTCAACACGACCAAGCCGAGAGCAAGCGAGTACCGCTCGATGGCAATCGCGCAGCCGGCGGCCACACCGGCCGCCGCGCCGCAAAGACTCAGCGCGTTCGGACTCACACCCGCGCGCGCTAGCACGCGCGCAATCGCGGCGAGCGGCGGGTCGATGAGCGGACG
>CAYUIT010000031.1:0-44373 GCA_964444835.1 uncultured Steroidobacteraceae bacterium | reverse complement strand
CGAGCGGCATGCCCACCGTGAACATGTGGTGCGCCCACACGATGAACGACAGGAACGCGATCGAGGCCGACGCGTACACCATCGAGTCGTAGCCGAACAGCGGCTTGCGCGAGAACGCCGGAATGATCTCGGACACGATGCCGAATGCTGGCAGGATCAGGATGTACACCTCTGGATGCCCGAAGAACCAGAAGATGTGCTGGAACATCACCGGATCGCCGCCACCGGCAGCCGAGAAGAAGCTCGTGCCGAAGAAATGATCGGTGAGGAGCATGGTGACGGCGCCCGCGAGCACCGGCATCGTCGCGATGAGTAGGTAGGCCGTGATCAACCACGTCCAGCAGAACAGCGACATGTTGAGCAGGCCCACGCCCGGCGCGCGCATGTTCATGATCGTCACGACCACGTTGATCGCACCCAGGATCGACGACGCACCCATCAAGTGGATTGCGAAGATCGTGAGCGGGAAGCTATCGCCCGCTTGTAACGACAAGGGCGGATACAGCGTCCAGCCACCCGCCGGTGCGCCGCCGGGCACGAACAGCGTCGCGAGCAACAACGTGAAGGCGAACGGCAGGATCCAGAACGAAAAGTTGTTCAACCGTGGCAGCGCCATGTCGGGTGCGCCGACTTGCATCGGGATCATCCAGTTCGCGAGGCCGGTCCAGGCCGGCATCACCGCGCCGAAGATCATGATGAGGGCGTGCATCGTCGTCATCGAGTTGAAGAACTGCGGATCGACGAATTGCAAGCCGGGTTGGAACAACTCCGCGCGAATGACGAGCGCCATCGCGCCGCCGACGAAGAACATGATGCAAGCGAACACCAAGTACATCGTGCCGATGTCCTTGTGGTTCGTGGCGTACAACCAGCGACCGATGCCGTGGGGCTTGTGGTCGTGGTGGTCGTGGGTGTCGGCGTGTGTCGTGCTGGCCATTTCGTTCACTCTCTAACGCGTATTTCTCGAGATCGTCTGAATTCGTTCGGCGGTTAGCTTCAACCGGCGGTGTTCGCCGTGCTGACTTGCGCCGTAGCAGGCGCCGCTTCCGCGGCAGGCGCCGCTTCCGCGGGCACGTCCTCGGACATGCCATCGGCCGGAGCCGCCGCCGGCTCGCCTTCGGCAGGCGGATTCGCCACTTGGCCTTGTTCGGCTTGCTTCGCCTTCAACCACGCTTCGAAGTCTTCCTTCGAGCGCACATCGACCACGATCGGCATGAAGCCGTGATCCTGGCCGCACAGCTCGGCGCATTGGCCGCGGTACTTGCCAACTTTGTCGGTATCCACTTGGAACCACAGCTCGTTGACGAAGCCGGGAATCGCATCCTTCTTCATGCCGAAGGCAGGCACCCACCAAGCATGGATCACATCTTGCGCCGTCAACAGCACGCGCACCTTGGTGCCTGCCGGCACGACCAGCGGATTGTCGACTTCGAGCAAGTAGTTAGGGACGGTGTTCGGATCGACGCCCGAGCCCCTTTGGCGTGCCGCGTCGCTCGCGCGATCGAGCGTCGAGAAGAAGCTCACGCCCGAGTCGAGGTATTCGTACTGCCACTTCCACTGATAGCCCGTGACCTTGATGTTGAGTTCAACGTTGCGCGTGTCTTCGATCTTCATCAATGCGCTTGTTGCCGGTACCGACATCGCGACCAGAATGCCGACTGGGATTGCCGTCCAGATGATCTCGGCCTTCGTGCTGTGCGTCATCTTCGTATCTGCCACCGCGCCCTGCGAGCGGCGGAACTTCACGAGCGCGTAGACCATCACGCCGAACACGGCCACCGCGATCGCCACGCACACCCACAGGATCAGCATGTGCAGGCTGTAGATTTCGCGGCTCAGGATCGTGACGCCTTCGGGCATGTTGAGCCCGCTCCAATCGGCGCGGGCGAGAGGGCTCATGGCAGCCGCGGCAACAGCAAAGGCAGCGGGATGGACAGCGCGAACGTTCTTCATCGTCAATAGACCTCGATTGCCTGGCGCCTAACAACCTTGCGGCTCGGCGCGCTCGTAAATTCACTGCCTGCGTTCTACGCAGACCCTTCCCTGGCCGGCAACGCCGGCGATTCATTCATCCGACCGATCAGTGTCGCGAGCCGCGCGGCCGTACGGTGCCGCTCGTCTTCCGTGAGAAAGCGCCCCACCTCACACGCCTGGCCCTGCGACTCGATCAGCAAGCGGCTGGGATGCAGCTGGGAGGCTGCGCGTCGGACGTTCACTCGGGCCCAGTGCCGCGAGAAGCGCGCCGTCGGGATCTCCGCGACTCCTTCCGCCACGACGACGTCGCTGTCGGAAACGACGACCGTCTGCCGCTCGTGGCGCCGTCGCATGCTATGGACGAGCGCCCAGCCTAACAATCCGAGTTCCAGCCCGGCGAACGGCAGCACGGGCCAAAAGCCCTGCGCTGCCACGAATCCGGATACCGCTAACGTGCCGCAGGCCACGATCCCAAAGAACAACCACGCGCCGCGCGTCGTGAGTGAGCAATGCGGCGCCAGGACGATGCGATGTGACGACCCCGACACGTGTGAAATTATAGCGGGGTATTTCCTCGCGCGTCAGTTACTTAACGCGAAAAACTCAGGTGTGCGACGGACTGCGCTCGAGGCGTATCCGCTGCGCGAGCGATTGCGCAGCATTTGTCCAAATCAAGGCGGGTTTTTGCGCATCTTGCGCAGCGTTCGTATAGGGCGAAATAGCAAGGGGCGGCTCACTCAAGCGCTGCGTCAGCGTCGCAACATTCTCAGCAGCCAACGCCATCGCCGGATCGACATGATTCGCAATCCATCCCGCACGCACGCAACCGCCGCGCGCAATCGCGTCATCGGTGAGCAATGCATGATTGAGACAGCCCAACCGCACGCCCACCACGAGCACGACAGCGGTATCCAAAGCGCGTGCAACATCCGCAATGGTCTCGTGGTCGCTGATGGGCGCGAACCAGCCGCCCGCGCCTTCAACGACGACGCAATCGGCGAGTCGCGCAAGTTCCGCGTGGCAGCGTCGAATGTGTTCGAGCTCGATCGTGCGCGACTCGGCTCGCGCTGCGAGGTGCGGCGACACCGCGAGCTCGAGGGCGTATGGGTTCACGAGTTCGTACGGCGCGGTCACATTGCTCGCTTCGATCAACGCGAGCGCGTCGGCGTTGCGCGGTCCGGCGGCTGTGCGCTCACACCCTGCCGCGATCGGCTTCATCACCGCAACCCGCCAACCGAGAGCGACGAGCCCGCGCACGAGGCGCGTCGCCACCCACGTCTTGCCGATCTCGGTGTCGGTGCCGGTAACGAACAACGAACGCGTCATGACATCAGTCCTATTCGTATCATTGGTGCGCCAATCAATCAGCTTCGGCGCTTGATTGAGCTTGGGGAGATCAAAATCTCGCCGTCGCGGCCGCTCGAGGGTGCCGTGGGCTCGCGTCCCCACGCGCTCACGAACACGACCTCATAGCTCGCCGGAAGCTGTCCACGGCGCCGGAATGTTTCGTAATGGTCGAGCATGGCTTGGAAGCGCTTCGGGCCCGTCAAGCCGCGCGACCGACCCGCCGTCAGGTTGTGCGCGCCGATGGCTTTCAACTCGCGCATCAACTCACGCGCATCGGCGTACTCACGCACGATGCGATCGACGTCGAGCACGGGCTCCGCGAGCCCCGCTTGGCTTACCGCCGTACCGATATCGTGGATATCCAAGAAGCGATTGACGTGGTTCGACTGGGGGTCCGCCGCGGCCCAGGATTCGCGCAACTCGTACAGCGTGTCGGGCCCAAATGTCGTGAACAGCAGGCGTCCGCCCGGCCGCAAGACGCGCTGCGCCTCGGCCATCGCAGAGGCCATATCGTCACACCATTGATACATTAAATTGCTGAAAACCACATCAAAGCTATCTTTTTGGAACGGTAGCCGGTAGGCATCGGCCGCCACTCGACTGAACTTTCGCAGCCATGGCTGGTGACGCGCAGCCGCCTGGAGCATCCCGAGCGAGATATCTGCCGCGACGACGGTGGCCTTTGGAAATCGACGCCGCAGCTCGCGTGTTCCAGCGCCGGTACCTGCGCCCAGATCGAGGACGCGTTCGGGCGTGAGCGCGAGCTCGTCGAGCCGCTCGAGGAGTCGTTCGCGAACCTCGCGTTGCAGCACGGCGGCCGCGTCATAGCGCGAGCTCGCGGCGCTGAAGGAGCGCGCGACTTGCCGCGGATCGACGGCGAACGGGTCGTCGCTCATGTCGCCACCGCCGTGAGCCAAGCCTCGATCGCCGCGACACACTCGGCGCGGTGCGAGAGGAACGGGGCATGCCCTGCGCGCCGCAGTTCGACAAAGCGCGCCTGCGGCAGGCTAGCCGCCAACGCGCGGAGCGCTGCCGACTGCGTGACGCGGTCGTACTGCCCGCTGATTGCGAGCGTGGGCTGGAGCACCTGCGGGCAGCGGTCGCGCAGGTCGGTCTCGCGCAGCCACGTGAGCCCGGCCGCGAGCGCGGGCGGTTGCGCCTCGCCGTGCGCAAGCAATGCGGCACGCAAGGCCGCGAGCGTGGCCTCGGCGTCCTGACTACCGCGCACCTGCAGTTCCAGGAAATCCGTGACGGTGCGTCGATAGTCCTGTGCCAGTTGCGTCGCAAAGTGCGCGAGCACGTCCGGGCGCATCCCATGCGGCCAATCCGCACTCGCGACGAACTTGGGCGTCGTGGCGATCAGCACGAGCCGAGCGACTCGCGTCGGCGCCTGCGCGGCGAGTTCGAGTGCGAGCTGACCGCCGAGCGACCAGCCTAACAAGTCGAAGCGCGCTGGTAATGCCGCGAGCAGCGCCGCGCGATAGTCGTCCCAGGGGATGAACGCACTCGCCCCGTGCCCCGGCAGATCCGCCGCGAAGACGTCACGTGTCGACCCAAAGCTCGCCGCGAGTGCGTCGAAAACCCTGCAATTCAAGCCCCAGCCGTGCAGCAGCACGAGGGGATGCTGCTGCGCTGAGTGGCTCGCGCGCGCGACGCGTTCGACGTGTACGAGGTGGGCCGTCATGAATCGGTCGGTGTCGCCTCGAGTGCATGTGCCAATGCGATCACGAGTGCGTCGATCTCGGCGTCTTCGTGAGCGGCCGACAGTGTCACGCGCAACCGCGATGCCCCTTGCGGCACCGTGGGTGGACGAATCGCGGTGACGAGAAATCCTGCTTGTTCCACATGGCGGCTCACGGCGAGCGCGCGCGCTGCGGAGCCAACGAGCACCGGTTGGATGGGCGTCGGGGAGGCGAGCAGTGGAATGCCGCGGGCCGTCGCTCGCTCGCGGAATCGAGCCGTATGCGCGAGGACCTTCTCGCGCCGCCAGGCTTCATTCGTGACGACAGCGAGCGCCGCCCGAGTGGCTGCGGCGACGCCCGGCGGGAGCGCAGTCGTGTAGATGTAGGTGCGGGCCGTCTGCACGAGGTACTCGATCACATCCGCGCGCGCCGCCACAAACGCGCCGAAAGTACCCAACGCCTTACCGAAGGTGCCGATCAACACGGGCACCGCATCGCCCGACAACCCGAAGTGTTCGAGCGTGCCGCGGCCGCTCGCCCCAACGACGCCAAGGCCGTGGGCGTCGTCGACGATCAACCAGGCGTTCGCGGCATGGGTGGCCGCTGCCAGGGCGGGCAATGGCGCGAGATCGCCGTCCATGCTGAACACGCCATCGGTGACGACGAGCGCGTTCCCCGTGGCTTTGCCTAACAACTCGGCCGCCGCGGCCGCATCGGCGTGGGCGTAGCGCTGCAACTTCGCGCCAGCGAGCCGCGCGGCGTCGAGGAGCGAGGCGTGGTTGAGCTTGTCTTCGATCAGCAGGTCGTGGCGCTCGGTGAGCGCCGCGATGACGCCCAGGTTCGCCATGTAACCGGTCGAGAAGACGAGCGCACGCTCGCGCCCCGTGAATTCTGCGAGTTCGTGTTCGAGCGCAGCGTGTTCCGGGCCGTGGCCGCTAACAAGATGCGACGCGCCACTGCCCGCGCCATAGCGCTCCGTGGCAGCCACCATCGCCGCGATGACTTGCGGGTGCCGCGCGAGACCGAGGTAGTCGTTACTGCAGAAATTACGCGTCGGTTGTACAGCGGGCGCGAGGGAGGGGTCGAAGATGCGTCGGCGGCGCCGCAGCTCGGCCTGATCGAGTGCGGCGAGCGCCGCGCTCAGTTCGCGTGCGTCGCGGCGCATGCGGCACGCCCCGGCGCCTCGCGTTCCGACTCGCGCGCAGCGGTCGGCGCGGAGCCAGACTCGGGCTCGATGCCGAGGCGCTCGAGCAATGCGCGATCGCGTGCCACGTCGGGATTGCCCGTCGTCAGCAACTTCTCGCCGTAGAAAATCGAGTTCGCGCCGGCGAGAAAGCACAGCGCTTGCAGCTCGTCCGCCATCTCGGTGCGGCCGGCTGAGAGCCGCACATAAGCCTTCGGCATCACGAGCCGTGCGACGGCAATCGTGCGTACGAAATCGAAGGGATCGACCGGTGGGCCGTCCGCGAGCGGCGTGCCCGGTACGCGCACCAGTTGGTTGATCGGCACGCTCTCGGGATGCTGGGGCAGATTGGCGAGCTGTGCTAACAAGCCGGCACGGTCGCGCACGGTTTCGCCCATGCCGACGATACCGCCGCAGCACACATTGAGCCCGGCGTCGCGCACGGCTGCGAGCGTATCGAGCCGATCTTGGTAGGTGCGCGTCGTGATGATGTCGCCGTAGAACTCTGGCGATGTGTCGAGGTTGTGGTTGTAGTAGTCGAGGCCGGCTTGCTTGAGCTCGGTGGCTTGCTCAGGCGTCACCATGCCAAGCGTCGCGCAGGTTTCGAGGCCGAGCGCGCGCACTTCGCGAATCATCGCCGTAATCGCCTCGAGATCCTTCTTCTTCGGGCTGCGATAGGCCGCGCCCATACAAAAGCGGGTTGCCCCGGCAGCGCGGGCGGCTTCAGCCGCTGCACGCACTTCCTCGACGGCTAACAACTTCTCGCGCTCCAGCCCGGTGTCGTAGCGCACGCTCTGCGGGCAGTATGCGCAGTCTTCGGGGCAGGCGCCCGTCTTGATCGACAGCAAGGTGCTCATCTGCACGGTGTTCGGCCGATGGTGCGCACGGTGTACCGCCTGCGCCTCGAACAGCAGATCGCTGAACGGCAGCGCGAACAGTTGCTCGATCTCTGCGACAGTCCAGTCGTGCCGAATCGTGCCGGCGGCGCGTTGCAATGAACTCATGCGGTGTAATTCCCGTGTGGCGCGCAAGCGCAGTTTCTGGCGAATGAGGCGCGATTGGGCCGCTCGAATCCGACGCAACTCGTGGGAGGCTTGCGGCCATGGGCATGTTCGATTCGCTAGCATCAATTGTCAACCTCGAGCGGTTGCTCAGGTTTACGAGTGGCGCGGTGTTTCCGCCCACGTGCTGCCTCTGCTCGGCACCGGGCCAGCCACCCAACTTCGATCTCTGTGTCACCTGCGAGCGCGGGCTGCCATTCGCGGCTCGTGCCACCACGGTCGTCCAGGCCCGCTATCTCTCGGAGGTGCATGCGGCGCTCGACTACCTCTTCCCAATCGATGAGCTCGTGCACGCACTGAAGTACCGCGGCGATACCGCCATCGCCCGAGTTTTCGCGCGGCTCATCGTGCAGCGTTGGGCGCAACGGGCGGCCCGGAGGCGCTTCGATCCGCCGCCGCTGCCCGAGTTGTTGATACCGGTGCCGCTGCACGCCGCGCGTAAGCGCGAGCGTGGGTTCAATCAGGCCGCTCTCATCGCGCGCCACATCGGCAGCGAGCTCGGCGTGCCATCGGCGCCTCATTGCGTCGAGCGGTTGTTAGCCACGCGCACGCAAACTACTTTGAGCTTCGCCGAGCGCCGCGACAATGTCCGTCGCGCGTTTCGTGTGGCATCCGGGCGCGCGGCCCGCGTGCTCGCCACGGCGCAGCATGTCGCGCTCGTCGATGATGTCGTCACCACGGGCAGCACCGCCGACGAGTTAGCGCGCGTGTTACGCGGTGCGGGCGTACGGCGCGTCGATCTTTGGGTGGCCGCGCGAGCGCTGCCGCCTGCGCCGCTAGGCCGCCCGAAACGTGTACTCGAGCACGATGCCGATGAACACGGCCATGCCCACGTAATTGTTGTTCAAGAACGCCGCGAAACACCCGTCGGGGTCACGTTTGCGGATCAGCCACTGCTGATAGACGAAGAACACACCGGCGCCCACCAAACCCGCTTGATACCAACTACCAAACTGCATGCTGGTGCCGGCCAAGTACAGCGCGAATAGCATCATGGCCTGGAGCGCGCCGATGATCACGCGGTCCATGTCGCCGAACATGATGGCGCTCGACTTCACGCCGATCTTGAGGTCGTCCTCGCGGTCCACCATGGCGTAGAGCGTGTCGTAAATCGCCGCCCAGATGATGCCTGCGAAGAACAGTGTCCAGGCCACGCGCGGGATTTCACCGCGCTGTGCCATGAACGCCATCGGCACACCCCACGTGAATGCCACGCCGAGGTAGAACTGCGGCAGCGGAAAGAAGCGCTTGAAGAAGGGGTAGGTGAGGGCGAGCACGGCACCGCCAAACGACATGAGCACGGTCGCCTGGTCGAGCTGCAGCACCAGCGTGAACGCGAGAATCATCAGCAGCAAACACATGAGCAGCGCTTCGCTCGGCGTCACGCAGCGCGACGCAATCGGCCGATCGCGTGTGCGCCGCACGAACGGATCGAAATCGCGGTCAGCCAGATCGTTCACAGCACAGCCCGCCGACCGCATCACCACGACACCTAGCACGAAGATCACGAAGATCAGCGGGTCAGGCTTGCCATCGGACGACATCCACAGTGCCCACAGCACCGGCCACAACAGCAGCCAAATGCCGATCGGGCGATGCAGCCGCAGCAAGCGCGCGAAATGTCCCGCTGTGCGCAGCTTCAGCTCGAGTGTTTGCTCCCACGTGGGCCGTGGCACTCCCTCGGTGCTCATGACGTCGCGGCTCGCGCCGGCGCACTGCGCACGCCGATGTAGGGAAAGAAGATCTCATCGAGGATGAATGGCGCGCCAGCGACGGTGAGGTGCGTCCGCCGCACCCACAGCGGCTGCGGCGCGATGCGCGCGCGCGCCAACGCGCGGCCGATCTGCGGGTCATCGTCATACGCGCGACAAAACTCGGGCTCCGCGCGCGTGACATCACCGCGCGCTTGCAGCCATTCGCCGAGCGGCCGCGAACCGAGTTGTGCGAGCCACGGGTGCAGCGCGAGTGTGTCGTTGGGGACGCGCGTCTCGGCGTACACCCAGGGGCGTTCGTCCGCGAGCAGCTCAATCGTGCGGACGAATGTCGCAGCCTGGCGCGACTCGTCGATCACGTGCAATCGATAGGCTTGGCCGCACTCACGCCGCAGGCGCTCGGTGAGCAACGCGCGCTCCATGAGCCACGACCGCAGCAGCGGGTCGCCCTCGTAGCAGTTGAGGGCGTGTGCCGGTAGCCACATGCGTGTGGAATCGTTCATGGGGCGCCTATGTTAGCCGACTGTGCCGTAGCGACCAGCATGGCCGATCCAACGCGCGGCGAGCGGCGCGACGCGGTCGGGGTAGGCGCGCAACATCATGTCTGCGGCGCGCTGTACATCGGGCAACAGAGCGGCGTCCCGCACAAGGTCGGCGACGCGCATTTGTGCGAGGCCCGTTTGGCGGGTGCCGAGTAACTCGCCGGGGCCGCGCAGCTCGAGGTCGCGCTGCGCGATGACAAAGCCATCGTTGGTCTCGCGAATGGCAGCCAGTCGTGCGCGCGCCATTTCCGACAGCGGCGCGCGGTACAGCAACACGCAGCTACTGTCGTGCGTGCCGCGGCCGACGCGGCCGCGCAACTGATGCAACTGTGCAAGCCCCATGCGCTCGGCATTCTCGATGACCATCATCGTGGCATTCGGCACATCCACACCCACTTCGATGACGGTCGTCGCCACTAACAACTGTAGCTCGCCGGACTTGAAGCGTTGCATCGCTTGGTCTTTGGCTTTCGGCGGCATGCGCCCATGTACCAAGCCCACCTTCACCTGCGGCAGCGCCTCTTGTAATTGCTGCGCCGTTTCTTCGGCGGCTTGCGCTAGCAACTCCTCCGACTCCTCGATCAGCGGGCACACCCAGTAGGCTTGCCGCCCGTGCTTCACTTGTTCGTGGATGCGCATGACGATTTCATCGCGCCGGCTCTCCGGAATCACCACGGTTTTGACGGGCGTGCGGCCCGGCGGTAGCTCGTCGATCACCGAGACATCGAGATCCGCGTAGGCCGTCATCGCGAGGGTGCGCGGAATTGGGGTCGCGGTCATGATGAGTTGGTGCGGTTGTCGCCCGCGTTTTGCGCCTTTGTCCTTCAAATCCATGCGTTGCTGCACGCCGAAGCGATGCTGCTCGTCGACGATCATCAGCGCGAGCTCCGCGAACTCCACGCCTTGTTGAAACAGCGCATGGGTGCCCACGACCAACTTCACCTCGCCGCTCGCAATCGCTGCCAAAGCGCTGCGCCGGGCGCGGGCGGTTTGCGAGCCCGTGAGCAAGGCGACCGGCAGATTGAGCGGCCGAAACCAAGCGTCGAAGTTTCGCCAATGCTGTTCCGCTAACAACTCAGTCGGCGCCATCAGCGCCGCTTGCAAGCCGCTGCCGACACAACGCGCTGCCGCCGCTGCAGCCACTACCGTCTTGCCGCACCCGACATCGCCTTGCACCAAACGCGCCATCGGCCGATCGCGCAACAAGTCTTGCTCCACCTCGCCAAACGCGCGTGCTTGGGCGCCCGTCAACTTGAACGGCAAGCCCGCGATGAAGCGCGCGGCCAGTTGTGCGCCGTCGTGCAGCGGCCAAGCCGGGTCGGTCTGCACGCTCTCCTTGATGCGCTTCAAGGCTAGGTGATGCGCTAACAACTCTTCGAAGGCGAGGCGGCGCTGTGCCGGGTGCTTGCCGCTCATCAGCTCGGGCAGGCGCACGTCCTTCGGCGGGCGATGCAAGAACTCGAGCGCTTCTCGCAGTGGTGGCAAGTCTTGCCGCTCGAGCAAAGCCGGCGGTAGCCAATCGCGCACGGCATTGCGGTCGAGCTCAGCCAAGGCCTGCGCCACGAGTGCGCGCAAGCGGCCTTGCGGCACGCCTTCCGTGGTCGGGTAGATGGGTGTGAGCGCCTCGTCGAGCGGTGCATCCTCGTCGCGCAGGCGGCGATACTCGGGGTGCACGATCTCAAGGCCGAGTGGACCGCGACGCACTTCGCCGTACGCACGAATTCGCGTGCCGCGCGCGAGCCCTTCTTGTTGTGCGCCGGAGAAGTAGAAAAATCTCAGCGTCAAAAAGCCGGAGCCATCAGCGATTCGGCATAACAACTGGCGCCGGCGGCGAAAGGCCACTTCGGTGAGCTGTACTTCCCCCTCGACGACGGCGCGCCGGCCGGCTGTGAGGGAGCCGATCGCCTCGACTTGGGTACGATCCTCGTAGCGCGCCGGCAGGAAGAACAGCAAGTCTTGGACTTGCTCGACGCCGAGGCGATTTAGTTTTTCCGCGAGCGCGGGCCCGACACCGCGCAGCCGAGTGATCGGGCGTTGTTCGGCAGGCGTTCGCGCTGGCTCGTGCTGCGGCAACGCTTCACGCAAGGCTCAGGATGCATTCCACTTCGATGCGCGCACCGCGCGGCAAAGAAGCCACTCCCACCGTCGAGCGAGCCGGATAAGGTTCGCTGAAGTACTGCGCCATCACCTCGTTCACTTTGGGGAACAACGCGAAGTCCGTGATGAAGATCGTCACCTTGGCCACTTGGGCAAACGTGCCACCCGAGGCGGCAATGACGGCCTTCAAGTTCTCGAACACGCGGCGCGCTTCGGCTTCGAAATCGCCTTCGACCATTTGCATCGAGGCCGGATCGAGCGGAATCTGGCCCGACAAATACACCGTGTTCCCGACTCGAATCGCTTGGGAGTAAGTGCCGATCGCTTTCGGGGCTTGTGGCGTGTGAATGGCGCTGCGCGTGGTCATCACGAGTTCCTCTAGTCGTCTTGGCGGCCGTGTGCGGCAATTGTACGGGATACGCGCAGCACTTCGGGCATGCGCCGAATCACGCGGACGATGCGCGCGAGATGCTTGCGATTGTGGACGCGCAACTCGAATACGAGCGCGGACGTCTCCGAATCGCGCTCTTCGACCGACACGCGCTCGATATTGGTGTCGTTGCCGGCGATCGCCGAGGCCACTGCCGCCAGCACCCCCATCTTGTTAGCCACATCCACGCGAATCTCGCAGGAGAACAAGCGATTCGGCTCCGCGTGCCATGCCACGGGCAGCCAGTTCTCGGGATGTTTGCGATAGTCCTCGACGTTGGCGCAGGTTTCGCGGTGCACGACGACGCCCCGGCCCGCCGACAAGAACGCATAGATCGGATCGTCCGGAATGGGGAAGCAACAGCGCGCGTACGTTACGAGTAGGCCTTCGGTGCCGGCAATCGCGAGCGGTTGCGGCGCACTCGAGAACGATTCGTCGCTCGTCGTGGTTGGCAGCAGACGGCGCGCGACCAGCGGCGCCAGGCGCTCACCGAGCCCCACTTTTTCGTACAGATCGTCGCGATCCTTCATGCCGAGCTCGCCGACGGCGGCCGAAATCAACTCCGGATTCACCTCATCGAGCGACAGCTTGAACTCCGCGAGCGCCTGATCGATGAGCCGCGCACCGAGTTCGATCGCTTCCGAACGGCGCAAGCCCTTCAGGTAGTGACGAATGGCCGCGCGTGCTTTGGCCGTCACGACGAAGTTCACCCACGACGGATTCGGCATCGCGCCTTTCGCCGTGATGATCTCGACCGTTTGCCCATTCCGTAGCGGCGTGCGCAGCGGCGTGAGGCGCCGATCAACCTTGGCGGCGACGCAGCGATTGCCGACGTCTGTGTGCACCGCATACGCAAAGTCGACGATGGTGGCGCCGCGGGGCAACCGCAGGATTTCGCCCTTCGGCGTGAACACGTAGGTTTTGTCGGGGAACAAGTCGAGCTTCACGCTCTCGAGGAATTCCTCGGAGTTCCCGGTTTCCTGCATCAGCATCAAGTTCGTGAGCCACTCGCGCGCGCGCTCTTGCTGCGCGGAATCGAGTGCATCGCCGCTCTTGTACTTCCAATGAGCTGCAATGCCCGACTCGGCCACGTGATGCATCTCGGCGGTGCGAATCTGCACCTCGATCGGCACGCCGTTCGGCCCGAACAACGTGGTGTGCAAGGATTGGTAGCCGTTGATGCGTGGGATTGCGATGTAGTCTTTGAATCGTCCGGGCATCGGCTTGAACGAGCCATGCACCACGCCGAGCGCGCGGTAGCACGTGTCGGCGTCGGCGACGACCACGCGCAGCCCGTACACATCGACGATCTCGGACAGCGACGAGCCTTTGCGTAGCATCTTCTTGTAGATGCTATAGAGATGCTTCTCGCGCGTTTCGACTTGTGCCGCGATCGACACCTTCTCGAGATTCGTACGTAGAGTTGCCGCGATCTTGCCGAGGAACTGCTTCTGGTTGCCGCGCGCGCGCTTTAGCGCACGCTCCAGCACGCGGTACCGCTGCGGGTACAGCGACTTGAAACCGAGATCCTCGAGTTCGAGCTTGAGCGTGTAGAGCCCGAGACGCTCTGCGATCGGCGCGTAAATCTCTAGCGTTTCGCGTGCGATCGCGCGGCGCCGCGCTGGCGCCTTCGCTTCGAGCGTGCGCATGTTGTGCGTCCGGTCGGCGAGCTTGACGAGGATCACGCGCAAGTCGCGCACCATCGCCAGCAACATCTTGCGAAACGATTCGGCTTGCGCTTCTTCGCGCGACTTGAAGTGAATTTGGTCGAGCTTCGTTACGCCGTCGACGATCTCGGCGACCGTGGCGCCGAATTTCTCGGCAATCTCAACCTTCGAGATCGGCGTGTCTTCGATGACATCGTGCAGGATCGCCGCAATGATCGTGTCGGGGTCGAGATGGAGCTCGGCAAGGATGGTCGCAGCAGCGAGCGGATGCGCGATGTAGGGCTCGCCGGATTGGCGCTTTTGGCCCTCGTGCGCGTGGGCGCCGAACTCGACCGCTCCCCGCACGCGACCGACTTGATCGGCAGGCAGGTAGCTGTCGAGGAGGCTGATGAGATCGCGCAGGCCCGGGGTGCGGCGCGCACTCGGCAGCAGATTCAGTAGCGACGACGCGTAGTCCATGGCGGCGTCGCTCAGTTCACCGGGTGATCGCTAACGACTAACCAGCGGCGTACACATCGAGGCGCGGCCGCTATTCTTCTTCCTTGGCTGCATCGCCATCGGCCTGCGGCTTGGCGCCGTCGGCTTCGCCGCCCTCGATTTCGTCCGGATCCGGCTTGCCGAAATCGTCGGCACCGAAATCGCGCTCGCCCAAGTCGCTGTCGCGAATCAAGCCAAACTGCGGCGCACGGAACATCGAGCTCGCATCGCCATCCGGCATCATCGGATCCGGCGGCGGCGGCTCCGGCTCGCGCAGCATTTCCGGCGTGATGTTGCCCTCGGCAATCTCGCGCAACGCGACGACCGTCGGCTTGTCGTTTTCCCAGGGCACAGTGGCCTCGGCACCATTGGCCAAGCGGCGGGCGCGCGCAGCGGCGAGCAGCACGAGCTGGAAAATGTTGTCGACGTTCGGGAGGCAATCTTCGACTGTAATGCGAGCCATATCAAAACCTTAGGGCGTTTCTGCCCAATTTCCGACCCCTGGGCAACAAGCCCAGCGAGTGCAACCGACAAGGGGTGGACCGGCATTGCCGGCCACGGGGTCGATAAGCATAAAGGAAACCGCGTCGAAAGAGGAACCGCGTACGCAAAATCTGCCGGCAAACTGCTGATTTCAGGTCGTTTTGGCCCCCACGCCTGGGCGGATGGGCGCCGCTAGCCGGCCGCTCGGCTCCGTTAGGCCAGCAGCTCTGCCAACAGGGGTTGCAGCTCGGCTCGGTTGGCGCGCAGGCCCTCGCCGTGGCCGCGCAACACGGCTAACAATTCGTTGGCCGCCGCATCGAAATCGTCGTTGACGATCACGTAGTCAAACTCGTCGTGATGCTTCATGTCGGTCACCGCGTCGCGCAGCCGACGTGCGATCACTTCCGCGCTGTCGGTGCGTCGCGAGCGCAGACGCTGTTCGAGCGCTTGGCGCGACGGCGGCAGGATGAACACGCTGCGACAATCTGCCTGCGCTTTGCGTACTTGTTGCGCGCCTTGCCAATCGATTTCGAGGATGACGTCATGGCCCGCTGCGCGCAGCGCTTCAACCTGGCTGCGCCCGGTGCCGTAGTAATTGTCAAAGACACGTGCGTGCTCGAGAAACTCATTGCGCGCGACCAGCGCTTCGAATTCCGGCACGGTGACGAAGTGGTAGTCACGGCCTTGCTGTTCTGTCGGGCGCATGGCGCGAGTGGTGTGCGAGATCGACACGCGCAGCTGCGGGTCGCGCTGTAGCACCTCTTTCACTAGGCTCGTCTTGCCGGCGCCCGATGGCGCGGCGATGACGAACAAGTCGCCGCGCGCCTTGCCCACATTCGCGCTCATTCGACGTTTTGAACCTGCTCGCGCATTTGCTCGATCAACACCTTCATGTCGACGGAGATACGCGTGGTATCGATGTCTTGCGATTTGGATGCAAGCGTATTGGCTTCGCGATTGAGTTCCTGCATCAGGAAATCGAGGCGTCGGCCGGCGGCCTCGCCACCACTAACGACTCGCTGCGTTTCGGTGATGTGCCCAGTGAGCCGATCGAGTTCCTCGGCCACATCGAGCCGCTGCAACAGCAACACGATTTCTTGTTCGAGCCGCTCGCTGTCGACGCTCGTACCGAGTTCTGCGATGCGTTCGGTGAGCCGCGTGCGTACGCGCGCCGCAATCTCCGGCAAGCGCGCTCGGACTTGCGTGACATGCTGCTGCAGCGATTCGCAGCGTTGTTCGATCAACTCCCGAAGGCGCGCGCCTTCGCGCTCGCGGGTCGTGACAAGGTCCGCAAGTGTGGCCTGAAACAACTGCAGACACTGCGCCGCAAGCGCTTGCGTATCCGTCTCGGCGGCCTTGATGACACCCGGCCAGCGCAGCACTTCGACGGCGTCGACCTGCGCATTTTCGGGTAGCGCGCGCATCACTTGCTTCACACGCTGCACCACGCGACCCAGTGCTTGCTCATCGACATCGAGTTCGGCTGCCGCACCCGCGGTGGCGCGAAAGTGAATCGTACAATCGACCTTGCCGCGCTTCAGTCGCTTGCTGACGAGTTCGCGCAAGGCGGCTTCCGTCGGGCGCAATTCTTCGGGTAAGCGAAACCCGGGTTCGAGAAAGCGGTGGTTCACGCTGCGAATTTCACACGTCAGGCTGCCCCAGGGTCCCACGGCTTCGCGTCTTGCAAAGCCGGTCATGCTCGCGATCATGGTGGGAAAGCTCTCTCGTGTGGCCGATGCTCGGGTAAACTCGTCGGCAGTCTAACAGACGGCCCTTCGAGCCTTGCGAATCGACTACGCAGAAATCAGCCTTACTGGCGGTCGCAGCGACAATCAGGACAGAGTCGCGGTGGCCGTGTCGGAGCATTCCGCTCTGCTCGTCGTGATGGACGGCATGGGGGGGCATTCCGACGGGGCGCGAGCCGCCGAAACGGCGCTCAAAGTACTGGTCGAGAAGTTCTGGCACACCCCCCAGCCGCTCATCGACCCGATGGGTTTTTTGCACCTAACGATCGGCGCCGCGCACGACGAGGTCGTCAAGCTCGGTGCGAATGTACCCATGGAGCATCGGCCGCGCGCCACGTGTGCGGTGTGCCTGATCCAACAAGGGTCGGCTTACTGGGGCCATGTGGGCGACAGCCGAATCTATCTGATGCGTCGCGGCGCGATTCAACGCCGGACGCGCGATCACAGTCACGTCGAGTTTCTGCTGCGCGAAGGTGTGATCACGCCGGAGCAGGCGCAGGGGCATCCGATGCGCAACTTCGTCGAGTGCTGCGTCGGTGGTGAGGCGTACCTTCCGGAGATGACCATCACGGGTCGAATCGCGCTCGAGCCTAACGACTTACTACTCGTCTGCAGTGATGGCTTGTGGGGTGGGCTCGTCGACCGCGATTTCGAGACGGCCTTTCCGCTTGGCGGGCCACCGCTACGCAACGAAATCACGCGGCTCGCAGAGCAGTCGATCTCGATGCTCGGTAGTGCCTCCGACAACACCACTGTCGCCGTGGCCCGTTGGATTGGTAACGCCTGATGGCGCGTCCCAGCGGCCGTGCGCCGGATCAACTGCGTGCGGTGCGCTTCACGCGCGATTTCACCCGTCATGCCGAAGGGTCGGTGCTCGTGGAGTTTGGCGATACGCGCGTGCTCTGCACCGCCAGCATCGACGAATCCGTACCGCCGTTCTTGCGGGGTAAAGGTCAAGGCTGGGTCACCGCCGAGTACGGCATGCTGCCGCGTGCCACGCATACGCGTTCGCCGCGCGAAGCAGCCAAAGGCAAGCAGACCGGGCGCACGCAAGAGATCCAACGCTTGATCGGTCGCAGTTTGCGCGCCGTCGTCGATCTTGCGGGCTTGGGCGAGCGCACCATCACACTCGATTGCGACGTGTTGCAAGCCGACGGCGGCACGCGGACGGCAGCCATTACGGGCAGCTATGTCGCGCTGGCCGATGCCTGCGATCGCTTGGTTCGGCGCGGCGCATTTGCCGTGCCGCCGCTGCACGGCCAAGTCGCCGCCATTTCAGTGGGCGTCGTGGGTGGCGTGCCGGTGATCGATCTCGACTACGCCGAGGATTCTCAGGCCGAGACCGACATGAACGTCGTGATGAACAACGGCGGCGGCTTCATCGAAATCCAGGGCACCGCCGAAGGGCATGCGTTCCGTCGCCATGAGCTCGACGAGATGCTCAATCTCGCGGCGAGCGGCCTCGGCCAGCTGTTCCAATTGCAAGCGCAAGCGCGCTCGGGCGCGTAACAACCATGATCGCTCGCGGCCTGCCAGCGCGCATCGTGCTCGCGACGGGTAATCGTGGCAAATTGCGCGAGTTCGCCGAGTTGTTAGCAGCGCTCGGGGCTGTCGTCCTGCCGCAATCCGAATTTGGGATCGAGCCGCCGCCGGAAACGGGTACGACTTTCGAGCAAAACGCCTTGCTCAAGGCGCGCAATGCTGCGCGCCTGTCGGGTCTGCCTGCGATCGCTGATGACTCGGGTATCGAAGTCGACGCCTTGGGTGGAGCGCCAGGCGTCTATTCGGCACGCTACGCAGGCGAGCACGCGACCGATGCCGACAATCTGGCGAAATTGCTCACGGCGATTCGCGGCGAGCCCGCGGCGCGCCGCGGCGCGCGCTATCGCTGTGTCATTGCCTACGTGCTCGACGGCGCCGACTCACCACCGGTAATGACGCAGGGTGTTTGGGAAGGGCGGCTCATCGATACGCCGCGGGGCGACGGTGGCTTTGGCTACGATCCCGTCTTTGTGCCCGTGGGCGAGACCCACACCGTCGCCGAGCTTCCCGCGACGCGCAAGAACGCGCTCAGCCATCGCGCGCAAGCGCTGCGCGCGCTGCTCGCGCACTTCACGGCCCACGCGTGAGCACGGCATTGCAGCTCCCGCCGCTGGCGCTCTATGTGCATTTCCCGTGGTGCGTGCAGAAGTGCCCGTACTGCGATTTCAATTCCTACACCTTGCGCGAGACTTTGCCCGAGCAACGCTACCTCGACGCGTTGTTAGCCGATTTGCATGCGCAGCACGCCACGCTAGGCGACCGTCAGCTCGTGAGTGTGTTCCTCGGCGGTGGCACGCCGAGCTTGTTCTCGCCCGCAGCGATTGGCCGCTTACTCGCCGACGTGCAGGCGCGATTTCGCTGCGTGGCCGATCTCGAAGTGACACTCGAGGCGAATCCGGGGACGATCGAGCGCGGGCGCTTTGCCGAGTATCGCGCCGCCGGGGTCACGCGCGTCTCGCTCGGTGCACAGAGTTTTTCAGAGTCTCAGCTCAAGTTGTTAGGGAGAATCCACACGCCGGGTGAAACCGAGCGCGCGGCCGAGGAGCTGCATGCCGCAGGCCTTGTGAACTTCAACCTCGATTTGATGTATGCCTTGCCCGGGCAGACACCGGAGGAGGCCGAGGCAGATTTAGGACGCGCGTTGGCGCTCGAGCCGCAGCATATCTCGCACTACCAACTCACGATCGAGCCCGGCACGGTATTCGCCGGTGCGCCACCGCCACTACCCGGCGATGACATCGCCGAGGAGGTGCTGGCGCGGTGCACGGCGCGGCTCGCCAGTGCCGGCTTTCGCCGTTACGAAGTGTCGGCGTATGCGCGCGCTGGGCGCGAGAGCCGTCACAACCTCAATTACTGGTCCTTCGGCGACTACCTGGGCGTGGGAGCCGGCGCACACGGCAAGCTCACGCAGCTCGAGTCTGCGACGATCGTGCGCACGACGCACCAGCGCGAGCCGCGACGTTACCTCGCGCAAATTCCCGCAGTACCCGCCGCGGCGATCGTGGCCGCGGACCAGCTACCGTTCGAGTTCATGCTGAACGCGCTGCGCTGCCTCGACGGCTTCGACGAGGCCCTGTTCGAAACGCGCACCGGGCTGCCGATCGGCACCATCGGGCCGGTGCTCGAGAAGCTGCGAGCTCGGGATCTGCTCGCCCAAACCGGCTCTCGTTGGCACCCTACCGAGCGCGGAATTCGCTTTCTAAACGAGGCCTTGGTGACGTTTCTGCCGGATTGACGCTAGCTTTATTCACAGGGAAGGGCCCCGTAACCGAGAAATAGCGCATTACGCTCGATACCGGCGGCGGCATGCGACATTAGTTACGTAAGATATTGATTTAATTACCTTTAACGTTTTGGTCATTATTTGAGCAAGTTAATAGTTTCTTCCACATACCGTCACTTACGTGCGCCTGGGGCCTTTGTACTCACAGACTTATCCACAGTTTCTGTGGATAACGACCGGCACCCTGTTGAGATCGGTGGCCAGCCCGGCTAGACTGCGCGCCCTTTTTGCATAGGGCCCGCGCGGCGGTGCCCGTGCGAAACACTGGAAGGCAGAATCTCATGAAGGCCGATACGCACCCGAATTACACCGAAATCAACGTCTCCTGCACGTGTGGCAACACGTTCAAGACGCGCTCGACGCTCGGCCACGACCTCCAAGTCGAAGTTTGCTCGAACTGCCACCCGTTCTACACGGGCAAGCAGAAGATCGTCGACACTGCGGGTCGCGTCGACAAGTTCCGCAAGAAGTACGCGGCGGCCGGCAGCCGCTAACCGCGGATCGATTCTCCGTTGTGTTCTCCAATCAGGCGCCACGGGCGCCTGATTGCGTTTCGGCGCGCGCAAGTTCGGAACTTCTTGTCGCGGCTCAGAATCGTAGCTATAAGCGCCACACTCGTTCGGCGCTCTGCGCGCGTGCCGATTCTCGTGGCCAATTGAGGGATGCATGAAGAACACGCTTTGGAGTTTCGTTTTGGTGGCGGTCGCAGCCGCGACTTTGCCTGGCTGTGCCACCAATCCCGTGTCGGGCAGGCAGAACGTCGTCATGGGCTCGATGGCCGGCGAGCGCGAGCGCGTCCGCAAGACTCACGACGAAATCATCAAGCAGCTCGGTCTCTACGATAACCAAGCGATTCAGGAATACGTCAACGAACTCGGTCAGAAGGTCGCGCGCGTCAGTCATCTGCCGAACGAAGAGTTCAAGTTCTATGTGATCGACGATGGCGGCATCAACGCGTTCACCACCGGGTGCTGCAATGTGTACGTGAACCGCGGCCTGCTCGTGAATCTCAATTCGGAAGCTGAGTTGATTTCGGTGCTAGGGCACGAAGTGGGGCATGTCACCGCCCGTCATCCGGCGCGCCGACAAACGCGCGGCGTGCTGGCGCAATTGGGCACAGTGGCCGCCGCAGTGCTCACTGGCTCGAACGCCGTCGGCGAACTCGCCAACCTCGGTGCTGCCGCTTGGATCCAAGGCTACGGGCGCGAGAACGAGATGGAGGCCGACCGCCTCGGGCTCGAGTATTCCGTTCGCGCTGGCTATGAGCCGGAAGCCATGGGCCGCGTATTCGAACTATTCAAAGCGGGTGAGCGTTTCGAGCGCGATCGCGCGCGCATCGAAGGTCGCGAGCCGCGCCTGTACCACGGCGTGTTCTCGAGCCATCCTTCACCCGACGCGCGCGCCGTTCAAGCCGCAAAGGGTGCTGCCAACGTGGCCGAAACGCCCGCCGGCGGCTGGATTACCAACCGCGATGCTTATTTGCAGCGCATCGAGGGCATTGCTTACGGCACCAGCAAGGCCCAGGGCATCGTGCGCGACAACCGGTTCTACCACGCCGATATGGGCATCACGCTCGCGTTTCCGCGCGGCTGGACCATCGAAAATGAGCGCGACCGGTTGTTAGCGTACACACCGGCCAAAGACTCGATCATGCAGATCACGGTCGATGCGCGGCCGCCGAACCAAGCGCCACGGGAATTTTTGCTGCAGCGGCTGCGTGGCAACTCGATCGAGGGCGGTGAAGCGTTTACCGCAAACGGCAACGAGGGCTACATGGTGCTGACACGCAGCGGCTCGCCGCTTGACGGCGGTGCGGGCCCGGTGCGATGGGCGGTCGTGTATCACAATAAGAGTGCGTACGTGTTCGCAGGCGCGAGCCGGTCGTCTTCTCGGGGGATTCCTGAGGCGGATGGGCTGATCACGAGCGTGGCGCAGACCTTGCGGTCGCTAAAGCCGTCTGAGTTTCCGCTGGCCGAGCCGTACCGGTTGAAGATGGTGAAGGCTACAGAAAAAACGCGGTTGGACGATTACGTGAAAGACGTCCCCGAGGATAAATACCGCCGCGAGACACTCGAACTCATCAATGGGTTGTATCCCAGCAAGACCCTGAGCCCAGGGCAGCTGTTCAAAGTCATCGAGTGAGCTCGTAACGCCCGGGCCCATCGCGCTGGCTTCGCAACGGGCGAGTCAGCGCCGGTTCCTTGAATTCATCGGCCGAGCCTGTCACGCTCGTTAGTGGAACAACAACCACTCGGCGTGCAGGTGCACGTTTTCACATCCGATCTGAAAGTTATGGCCGACAAGAATTTTGAACTGATCGATTCCGCCACGGGCAAGAAGTCGCAGCTACCAGTGCGAACGGGCACGGTAGGGCCGTCCGTCGTCGATATTGCCGCGATCAACAAAGACCACGGCGTATTCACCTTCGACCCGGGGTTTGGTGTCACCGCCTCGACAGAGAGCAAGATCACGTACATCGACGGCGATGCCGGCGTGCTGATGCACCGCGGTTACCCGATCGAACAGTTGGCCGAAAAGAGCACCTTCATGGAGGTGTCATACCTCCTGCTGTACGGCGAGCTGCCGACCAAGGCGCAATTGGAAGAGTTCATTCACAGCATTCGTCATCACACGATGATCAACGAATCGCTGCTGCGCTTCTTTGGCGGGTTCCATCACAACGCGCACCCGATGGCGATGGTGTCGGCGGTGGTGGCCTCGATGTCGGCGTTCTATCACGACTCGATGGACATCTATAACCCGCGGCATCGCGAGATTTTCGCGCATCGCATCGTGGCCAAGATTCCGACGATTGCCGCAGCGGCGTACAAGCATTCGCTCGGCCAGCCGTTCATCTATCCGCGTAACGATCTCGACTATTGCAGCAACATGCTGCACATGTTCTTCGCCGTGCCGTGCGAGCCGTATAACGTCAAGCCGACGATGGCTCAGGCGCTCGATCTGTTGTTCATCCTGCACGCCGATCACGAGCAGAACGCGAGCACGTCCACCGTGCGTCTCGCCGGTTCCACCGGCGCGAATCCGTACGCCGCCATTTCGGCGGGTGTCTCGGCGCTGTGGGGGCCCGCGCATGGCGGTGCTAACGAGGCCGTGCTGTCGATGCTCGAGGAGATTGGCAGCGCCGATCACATCCCGAAGTTCCTCGCGCAAGTGAAGGACAAGACGAGCAACGTGCGCCTGATGGGCTTCGGCCATCGCGTCTACAAGAACTTCGACCCGCGCGCCAAGATCATTCGTGCGATGTGCCACAAGGTGCTCGCGCAACTCGGTAGCACTAACAACCCGCTGTTCGAGCTCGCGCTGCGCCTCGAAGAAGTGGCGTTGAAGGACGAGTACTTCGTGGCGCGTAAGCTCTACCCGAACGTCGACTTCTATTCCGGCATCATCTACAGCGCGCTCGGTATTCCGCGCTCGATGTTCACCGTGATGTTCGCGATCGCGCGTACGGTGGGTTGGGTGGCGCATTGGCAGGAGATGATCAGCGATCCGGCCATGCGTATCGGGCGGCCGCGGCAGCTCTACACGGGGCCGACGCAGCGCACGTACACGGACATCGCGAAGCGGTAGCGCGCGGCGGTTTGTCGCGCGAGCCGATACGCCTCGTATCGACTCTGTAAAGATCGCCGCAGGGCGAATGCGGCGCGCTCCTGTGCCGGCTTCGATGCGACTACTTCGCCAGGGGGAAGATGCGCGCCGCATTTGCCCAAGGGCACGCAAGTTCGAAGCAGCGCTTCGAACGCAGCGCGATCGTCCAGAGTCGATACGAGGCGTATCGGCTCGCGCGAGGAGCTGCCGTCCTACCGGTTATCGCGATTCACCGGTCTCTACTCTCACTCGAACGGCTAGATCAACCCCTCGCGCAGGTGGTGCAAAGCTGTAGTTGCGCAATTTAGAGTGCAGTGGCGATTGTCACTAGATGCGCTCGCCGCAGGCTGTGCGGCTTCCGAACCTGTCGTAAGCCGACAGCGGTAGGCGAAGCTCATGGTCTTCAATTCGCTGACGTTCGCAGTGTTCTTTGCGATCGTCTTGTTCCTGCATCGCCTGCCGTTCCCCTGGACGACGAAGAAGGCGAACCTGCTCGTCGCGAGCTACGTCTTCTACGCGGCGTGGAATCCGCCGTTCGTGATCTTGCTGTGGCTGTCGACCATCGTCGATTTTCAGATGGCCCGGCTCATCGATCGCGAGTCGCGTCAGGCGCGGCGACGCCTGTTGCTGATTGTGTCATTGGTGCTCAACCTCGGCATGCTCGGCTACTTCAAGTACGGGGAGTTCCTGCTCGCGAATTGGCAGCAGTTCGTGGGAATCTTCGGGGTGACGTGGCAGCCGCCCGATTGGGACATCGTGCTGCCCGTGGGCATCTCGTTCTACACCTTCCAAACCCTCGCCTACACGCTCGACGTCTACTTGAAGCGAGCGGCGCCGACGAAGTCGTTCCTGGACTTCGCACTGTTCGTCACGTTCTTCCCACAGTTGGTAGCAGGCCCGATCGTGCGCCCGCTCGATCTCGTGCCGCAGTTCTCGCAGCCTCGCCAAGCGACTTCGTCGCAGCTGCTGTGGGGTCTCGCGCTCATCACGCTGGGCTTGTTTTCGAAGATCGTGATTGCCGACGAAGCGCTGGCACCGATCGCGGAAGTGGGCTTCGGCGCGAAGACGCCGTTGCCGATGATCGATGCGTGGGCCGCCGTCATGGCGTTCTCGGGCCAGATCTTCTGCGACTTCGCGGGCTATTCCACCGCTGCCATCGGCGCATCGATGTGCTTCGGCTGGTCGCTGCCTGACAACTTTCGTTTTCCGTACGCGGCGATCGGCTTCTCCGATTTCTGGCAGCGCTGGCACATCTCGCTGTCCACGTGGCTGCGTGACTACTTGTACATTCCGTTGGGCGGCAATCGTCGTGGCCCCAGTCGCACTTACGTCAATCTAATGTTGACGATGCTGCTTGGCGGCTTGTGGCACGGAGCGAGTTGGACGTTCGTCGTATGGGGCGGCCTGCACGGCGCCTATCTCGCGATCGAGCGTTGGGCTCGCAGTGCATTTCCGCGTCTCAATGAAGCACCGCGCCCGATCACGGGCGTCTCGCTGGCGCTCGGTACGTACGTGTTAGTGCTCATCACGTGGGTGTTCTTTCGCGCGCAG
Source organism: uncultured Steroidobacteraceae bacterium (assembly GCA_964444835.1). Taxonomy (GTDB): domain Bacteria; phylum Pseudomonadota; class Gammaproteobacteria; order Steroidobacterales; family Steroidobacteraceae; genus CADEED01. Next base: position 19,491 of record CAYUIT010000031.1, on the reverse strand, counting down.
GACTTTGCTGCTGCGCAACTCATGCTGGGCTCGATGTTTGGTACGTATGGGAATACGGTGCCCAAGCTCTGGAGCATTCAGCTCGTCATCGTCGCCGTCGTGATCACGTGCATGTTCGCAATCCACTGGCGCATGCGCGAGAGACGGCTCGAGGATGTCGTCGAGGCGACCCCGGCGTGGTTGTTAGGTGTGCTGTGGGGAACGATGGCGTTTGCGATTGCGATCGCACAAGGGTCGGGAAATGCATTCATCTACTTCCAGTTCTGACCCAGCAGCTCATGGCGACTACTGGGTAAAGCCGCTCCCGGAGCGGCGTGTGCCGCAGGTCGCGTGGCCTAAGGCTGCGGTGGTGGCGCTCATGCTTTTCGTTTGCGCGATGAGCGCTTGGGAATGGCGCATGCGTTCGCTCGAACTGCGTGCTGGCGATCTCGGTCCGGCACGCGGGGCGTGGGCTGTTGAGCGCCGCCGAATCGATTCAGAAGAGGTACCGCTCGCGATCGTCGGCACGTCGCGGATCTTGTTTGGCACCGATCTCGACGTGCTGACTGAAGTGGCTGGCGTGCGCCCGGTGCAGCTTGCACTGCAAGGTTCGAGTCCTCGCATGTACCTCGCCGACATCGCCGCCAACCCGAACTTCAAAGGCCTGCTGATCATCGACGCGACACCACCGGCATTCTTTCGCTTCGGCGGTGGGCTTTTTGATGACACGCTCGAGTTCTTTCGCAATCAATCGCTGTCGCAGCGCTCCGATCATTGGTTGGAGCAGCATCTGCAGCGCCACTTGGCCTACCTCGACACCGACTATCGATTGCGCAGGTTGGTGGAGCGCGAGATTCGCTTGCCCGAACGTAAGGGCGTTGCGGGGCCATACTTCACGCCGTGGAAATTTGCGGAGACTTTCGAGCAGCGCCAAACCTTCACCTGGGGTCGGTTGGAACGCGATGAGCGATTGCGTCAGCACGCCATCGACTTGTGGCGTGCCAACGAGGGGCGCCTACCGGACGACAATTCAAAAGACATCGAAGCTTCGATTGCCGATGCTCGACGTAGCGTGGAAGCAATTCGCGCTCGTGGCGGTGATGTCGTGTTTGTGCGGCCGCCCTCGACCGGCGAGTTGATCCGAATCGAGGAGGCGAAGTTTCCGCGGGCGCAAGCTTGGGACCGATTACTCGCCGAAACGAAGTCCGTTGGTTTTCACTATGCCGATTACGCGACGACACGCGATCTCGTGTGCGTCGAAGAGTCACATCTTTCGCGCGCGGATGCCGCCGTGTTCACGCGAGCGTATGCGGAGTTCGTGCGAGCTGCGATCGAGAAGAGGCGAGAGCAGCGGTAGTTAGCAACGTGGTCGAGTGCCACGGGCGCAGCTCACCGACCCCGTTGGACTCTGGACGATCGCGCTGCGTTCGAAGCGGTGCTTCGAACTTGCGTGCCCTTGGGCAAATGCGGCGCGCATCTTCCCCCTGGCGAAGTAGTCGCATCGAAGCCGGCACAGGAGCGCGCCGCATTCGCCCTGCGGCGATCTTTACAGAGTCCAAGCCGGTCGGTGAGCCGCGCGAAGTGGCTCTTCACCGCATCACGAACTCAAGTTCGTCTGCTCCAGCTCCACCAGCGTTCGCACTTCATCGGCACTCGCGCGCCGCATGGGCTTCCCATCCACCGGGCTAACAGGTGCTTGGCGAATACCATCTTCGGTGAACACAAGCGCATCGACGCCGTGCTCTTCGATCTCGAAACGCACGCCGGGTTGATTCACTTGTCGCCCGGAGCCGTACTTCAATCGGCGCTCGAAGAACTCGTGTGGAATGGCGCGATCCATCAGCATGAGCCCGACGGTCTCGGCGCGATCGGCGAATACGTGTAGCTGGATGTCGTTGTGCTCGGTGGCGGTGCCGTGCAACACCGCGCCGACAAGGCGTGGGTTGAACTCGCCTAACAAGTCCATCGCTGCGAGCGCAGCTTGGCGTTGTGCCGACAACTGTTGCGCGTGTTCGTCGCCGCCGAACAGGCGCTGATACTCGATCAGCGCCTCTTGGATTTCGGTGTTCTTCGGCAGCATGCCGCCGTCGAACACACCGAAACGCTCGGCGGCCTTACGCTTCGCGGTGAGGAAGTCGCGGATTCCGTGCTCGGCCATCAGCCGAGCGGCTTCTTGCGCCAACGCGCGCCGCAAGTTCTCGGCGCGCGGCGGTGTCTTCTTGTGCATGACGAAAAGAGGATAGCGCGCTTTGGCCCGCCTCAGAAAATCTGATCGTTGGCCGGGGGCGGCTGCGAGCCGTCCATCGGGTCGGTGGCGGCGTTGGGATCGGCGGGCAAGCCGCCGGCCGGCCAGTCGCCGATGATGCCGCTCGTGGGTAAACGATCGGCTCGGAAGTACTCGAAGATACCGCCCTCGTCTTGGCTCAGTGGCCCACCGTCGTTGGGGGAGATCGCCATTTGCAAGACGCCCTCGGGCATCGGCCGTGTGCGCTCTGGGATGCCCTTGAGCGCTTCGGCCATGTAATCGACCCAAATCGGAACGGCCGTGCGGCTGCCTTCCTCGGACTCGCCGAGTGAGCGGATCTGATCGAAGCCCACCCACACGGTGGCAACGAGATCTTGCGTGAAGCCGTTGAACCACGTGTCCATCGAGTCGTTAGTCGTGCCGGTCTTGCCGTGCAGGTCGCGGCGGTTGAGCGCAAGGGCGCGCCGACCGGTGCCGCGCGTGATGACGTCGGCCATGATGTCTTCGGTGATGAAGGCCACTTGTGGGGAGATGGTGCGTTTGGCTAAACGCTCCGCGGGAATCTTGCTGAGGTCGTGCTTGCCGAAGCCGAGCGGGCGGTTGCGGCCGCTCGTGTTCGTGACGGGTTTGGGCCGGCCACCACCCTCACATTCCGCACACGCGACGATCGGTTCGGCTTGATACACCGTTTCGCCATTCGGCGCTTCGATGCGCTCGATGAAATAGGGCTCGACCAAAAACCCGCCGTTCGCGAATACGGAAAAACCGCGCGCGACTTCGAGCGGCGTTGCTTGCATCGTGCCGAGCGCCAGCGTGAGATTGCGCGGAATGGCCTTCTTCTCGAAGCCAAAGTTCGTCGCGTAGTCGATCGCTTTCTGTACGCCGAGTTCCTGTAACAACCGAATCGAGACGAGATTGCGCGACTTCACGAGCGCTTCGCGCAAGCGCGTGGGGCCGCCAAAAGTGCCGCTCGAATTCTCGGGCCGCCAGGTGTCTTCCTCGCCTGACGATTCGATCACGATCGGCGCATCGACGATGATGGACGACGCCGTGAAGTTGTCAGCGAGTGCCGCAGCATACAAGAACGGCTTGAAGCCGGAGCCGGGCTGACGCGACGCTTGCGTGACACGGTTGAACTTGCCGCGCCCCTGGTCGAAGTAATCGAAGCCGCCGACGAGCGAGATGATTGCGCCATCGTTCGGGTCCACCGCAACGAGCGCGCCTTCCGCCTCGGGCACTTGCGCAAGCTCGGCGGTCTCGCCTTTCGCTTGCGGCACCACATACACAATATCGCCGCGTGCGAGCAGTTCCGCTGCTTGCTTCGGCTCGGGGCCTAACAACGTCTCCGATTCGTACTTGCGCGCCCAAGACATCCCGGCCCACTCGATCGAGCGGAAGCCGGTTTCTTTCACGTACACCCGCGCCGATTTCTCCGCGACCGAGACCACAATCGAGGGCCACAAGATGCCCACCTTGGTGTACTCGTCGAGCAGTAAATCCAGCTTTTCCGGCGTTTCAGCATCGACGAGCTCAGCCTTCAGTTTCGCCCCGCGCCAGCCATGGCGACGGTCGTAATCGACGAGCCCTTTGCGCAGCGCGAAGTTCGCCGCTGTCTGCAAACGTCCGTCGATCGTCGTGTACACCTTGTAACCGGCATCTTGCGCCGCATCGCCGAAGCGCTTCTTGATCTCGAGGCGCACCATCTCGGCCACATACGGCGCTTCGACCTCCGCAAGTGGGCGATGCGTGCGGGCGCGCAGCGGCTCGTTCATCGCAGTGTCGGCTTCCGCCTGCGTGATGAAGTTGAGCTCGCGCATGCGACGCAGCACATAGGCGCGACGCTCGGCCGCGCCTTTCGGGTTTGTGATCGGGTTCTGCGTCGACGGGCTTTGCGGCACGCGCGCGAGCGTGGCCGCTTCCGAGAGCGTGAGTTGATCGAGCGGCTTGCCGAAATACGTTTCCGCGGCGGCCGCCACGCCGAACGAGCGCTGCCCGAAGAAGATGACGTTGAGATAGAGGCCGAGGATCTCTTCTTTGGTGAATTCGCGCTCCAAACGATGTGTTAGGAACACCTCTTGCAATTTGCGACGAATCGTTTGGTCTTGCGTCAAAAACAAATTGCGCGCCGCTTGCATCGTGATCGTGCTCGCGCCTTGGCTGAAGTCGGCCGAGACCACGTTGACTAACAACGCGCGCGCAACGCCTTGCCAGTCGAAGCCACGATGTTCGAAGAATCGATCGTCCTCGGCCGCGATGAACGCGTTGCGCACCATCACCGGGATGTCTTCGTATTTGACGGGGTTGCGCCGCTGCTCGCCGATCTGCGCGATGAGCTTGCCCTCGCGCGAATACACCCGCAGCGGCACCTGCAACTCGGTGCGTTTCATCGATTCGACCGACGGGAGGGACGGCTCGACGAAGATGTAGCTGCAGGCCACCGCGTACGCGACCGAAACTGTGAGGCCAATCACACAGAAGACAAAAGCAAGGCCAATACGGGTGGCTTTTCGGTTCACGGGCTCGGTACTCGGTTGCGTCGATTCTGTCGCATGTGCATAGTAAATAAACTTGTACGGCAAACTCACCGAAAGGTGAGGACGCAAAGCTTCCGGTCTAAGGCCTCATCGCGGATGGGCTACGACAGCGGGGTTGCCTGCCGGGCGCCAGGCCCGCCAGCCGCGACCCCCACGTTCGTGGTTTCGCGCCAAAACCTTACTGGCTAGCAGCTTTCGAGCCGTCCATCACGGTTCCGCCGGGAGGGTTGCCTTATGCTCGTCTTTCGTGAGGAACGTCTCGTTCTATTTAACTTCATGCTGATATATAGTGGCGGCATTCTAACGTACGCGCGCGAATCGGGGCGTAACTCACTGAAAGGTATGCCAAAGTGATGTTCCTAATGCGCAAGGAGCGGGCACTCCTTGGCCTTGACATAACCACCTCGTCCGTGAAGCTCATCGAGCTCGCGCGGTCTGGCGGCGCGTTTCGTGTCGAGTCCTATGCTGCCGAGCCCACTCCGCAGAACGCCATGAACGAAAAGGCGATCGTCGACGCTGAGGCGGTCGGCGAGGCCATTCGTCGCGCCGTTAAGCGCGCGGGTGCCAAGAGTCGCGAGGTCGCCATCGCGATTTCGGGCGATGCTGCTATTACCAAGGTCATCCAGATGCCGCGCAACTTGCGCGAGCGCGATCTCGAAGCACAAGTCGAGATGCAGGCCGACCAATACATCCCGTTCCCGATGGACGAAGTGAGCTACGACTTCGAAGTACTCGGTCCGTCGGAGAAAGATCCCGAGAACAACGACGTGTTGTTAGTCGCCACTCGCACGGAAAACGTCGAGCAGCGGCAGGCGGCCGTCACGGCGGCGGGCCTCACGGCGCGCATCGTCGATGTCGAAGCGTTTGCACTCGAGAACGCTTGTAAGTTGATGGTGCATCAGATGCCCGATGGCGGCATCGATCGCACCATCGCCGTGGTCGATTTCGGCGCGAGCAGCACCACGTTCTCGGTGTTGCGCAACATGAAGGTCATCTACACGCGTGATTTCGCGTTCGGCGGGCAGCAGCTCACCGAGGAAATCATGCGCACGTACGGCTTGTCGATGGAAGAAGCCGGCCGCGCCAAGAAAGAAGGCGGCTTGCCAGGTAACTACCAAGCCGAAGTGCTCGATCCGTTCATCGACGACATGACGCAGCAGGTCAGCCGCTCGCTGCAGTTCTATTTGGCGTCGGGTTCCGGGCGTGAGCAGCCGGAGAAGATTCTCGTTTGCGGCGGTTGCGCCAACATTTCGGGCGTGGCCGACGTCATCGCGAGCCGCGTCGGCATTTCGTCCGAACGCGGCGATCCCCTGGGACAAATGAAGGTGTCGTCGCGTGCCAAGGCGCAAGCCGTGTCGCGTGACGCCACTGCGCTTTTGACGGCCTGCGGTCTCGCATTGCGGAGCTTCGACGAATAATGCCTCGCATAAACCTACTCCCTTGGCGCCAACAACAGCGCAAGGAACGCAAAGCCAAATTCCTCGTCGCGCTCGGTGGCGCGGCGGTCGCGGCGGCGGCGGTCTCGGGCGCGAGCTATCTCGCCTTCGAGCGCATGATCTCCAAGCAAGAGGCGCGCAATAACTTGCTGCGCAAGGAGATCGTCCAGCTCGACAAGCAAATCGAGAAGATCAACAGCCTTGAGCGCGAGAAGGCTCGCTTCATTGCGCGCATGGAAATCATCGAAAAACTGCAGCGATCGCGTCCCGAGATCGTGCATCTGTTTGATGAACTCGCGAAGACCGTGCCCGATGGCACGTATCTCACGGCCGTTACGCAGACCGACAAGCGTCTGAAGATCGAAGGCGTGGCGCAGTCGTCTACGCGTGTATCGACCTTCATGCGTCGGATCGACGAGTCGTCGTGGCTCAAGAATCCGGAACTCGAAGTGATCGAGACGAAGGAGAAGGGGCCGCTCGGCGCTTCGTTCGTGTTGTTCGCCGATCAAGTCTCGCTGGTGCAAGACGACGCGGCGGCAGCGGCTGAGAAATCTGCAGATCCGAAGGATAAGAAGGCGCGCAATCGGCGCACGGCGCAGACGGGCGGAGACAAGTAAGCCATGAGCGTCTTAGACGATCTGAAAGCACTCGATCCTAACGACCCAGGCCGTTGGCCGCTGCCAGTACGGCTCGGCGCCGTCGTCGTGGCGTTCGTCGTGCTCACCGGCGTGTTGTTCTATTTCCTCGTGTGGTCGAAGCAGAACCCGGTGCTCACGAAAGTGGAAGCCGAGGAACGCACGCTTCGCACGGAATTCACGACCAAGCACAGCAAAGCTGCCAATCTTGCGATCTACGAGCAGCAGCTCGTCGATATTGAGAAGTCGTTCGGCGCGTTGCTGCGCCAGTTACCCGGTAAGACCGAAGTGCCCAACTTGCTCGTCGACATTTCGCAAGTGGGCGTCGCTGCCGGTTTGCAAGAGAAACTGTTTCAGCCAGCGTCGGAGTCGAAGAAAGACTTCTACGCCGAGCTGCCCATCAAGATTCGTCTTACGGGTAGTTACCATCAGTTCGGTGAGTTCGTCAGCGGTATCGCGGCCCTGCCGCGCATCGTGACCTTGCACGACATCCAAGTGAAGACCGAGTCGAAGGACGCGGGCTTCGATCAATTGGTGATGGACTTGACGGGCAAGACTTATCGTTATCTCGACGAGGATGAGCTCGCGGCGATAGAAGCAAAGGCGCAAGAGGCGCAGAGCAGCAAGTCGAAGCGCCGCAACAAATCCAAGGGAAAGGACAAGGCGTAGTGCAATAGCACACGCCGAGGTGAAACGCATGCTCAGGGTCTCTCAACGATTCACGGTCCACTGCTTCGCGATCGTCGCTGCTGCGACGGTGCTAGCCGGATGCTCGGGCCGCGATTCTGATCTGCGACGCTTTATCGACGAGACGCGTCAGCAAGCCGGTGGCAAGGTCGATCCGCTGCCGGAATTGAAGCCGTACGAAACGTTTGTGTACTCGGCGCAGACCGTGCGCTCGCCGTTCTTCCCGGGCGGTGCGAGCGGCGGCAATCCGGGTGGTCCGTCAGTACGGCCGGATCAGCGGCGCAATCGCGAGTTTCTCGAGCAGTTCTCGCTCGACACGTTGAAAATGGTTGGCACGCTGCGCATCGATTCGCGCGTGTACGGCCTAGTGCAAACGAAAGATGGGCTCGTGCATCGCGTATTGCCGGGCAATTACCTTGGCCAGAGCGATGGCAAGGTCGTCGATGTATCAGCCTCGAAAATTAGCGTCGTGGAAATCGTTCCGGACGGCTTGGGCGGCTTCATGGAACGGCCGGCCTCGCTCGCCTTGAACAATTAATCGGCCGCGACAGGGAGATGGTTCGAATGAAGAAGCTCAACGCCCACCACTTGGTTGCCACCGCGTTCGCGTGGCTGGCTGCCGCACTGGTTGGATTGGCCACTGCGCCGCAAGCGCATGCGCAAGCTGCTGCCAATAAGCTAGAGGCGATCGATGTGACGCCGCTGCCGGGTCAGCAGATTCAGCTGACCATGAAGTTGTCGGGGCCGGCTGCGGAGCCGCTGTCGTTCACGATCGATAACCCGGCGCGCATTTCCTTCGACTTGGCGAACACGGTGCTCGCGTTGCCGTCACGTCGCATCGACGTCCGAGCCGCAGGCCTCGATACGATCTTGGCGGCCGAAGCAGCCGGTCGTACTCGCCTCGTTCTCAATCTCGATCGTCTGGTGCCGTATCAAACGGCGGTGTCAGGCAACACGATCGTCGTCAAGCTTGGGAGCGCGGTGGCCGATTCGGCGCCCGTTGCCGCTGCTTCGGCGGGTTCCAGCAGTAGCTCGCGTTCAAGTAGTGCTGCCAATGCGCCACGCGCCATTCGTGCGATCGATTTTCGCCGCGGTACCGACGGCACGGGCCGCGTCGTCGTGCGCTTGTCCGATCCGCGTACGCCAATCAGCCTGCGCCAGCTGGGCAACCAAGTGGTCGTGGATTTTGCGGGCGCTGAGGTGCCCAGTAATCTTGCGCGCCGCTTTGACGCAACCGATTTTGCCACGCCTGTCACGAGCTTTGATGTGGTGCGCGTCGGCGATGGCGCTCGCATCGCGATCAGCGCGAACGGTGAGTTCGAGCAGTTAGCCTACCAAACCGACGATCAGTATGTTGTCGAAGTGCAGCCGCTGCGCCGCGCGGCCCAACAAGCCGAGGCGAAGCGTGAGTACACGGGCGAGCGCTTGACCCTCAACTTCCAAGACATCGAATCGCGCGCGGTGCTGCAGTTGTTAGCAGACGCCAGCGGTCAGAACATCGTGGTGGCTGACAGCGTGCAAGGTAGTGTCACGTTGCGCTTACAGAACGTGCCGTGGGATCAAGCCCTCGATATCGTGCTGCGCACCAAGGGCCTCGACAAGCGTCGCGACGGCAACGTCATCATCGTGGCGCCAGCGGATGAGCTGGCGGCGCGCGAGAAGGCCGATCTCGCGGCGAAGAAGGACATTCAGGAGCTCGCGCCGTTACGCTCCGAGTACCTGCAAGTGAACTACGCGAAGGCCTCTGACTTGGCAGAGCTGATCAAGTCGCAGGGCGGTTCGCTGTTGTCGGGTCGCGGCGGCGTCGCAGTCGATGAACGTACGAACACGCTCTTGCTGCAAGATACGGTCGATCGTCTCGCGGACGTTCGCCGTCTCGTTGGTACGCTCGACATTCCGGTGCGCCAAGTTTTGATCGAAGCCCGCATCGTCATCGTGAATGACGACTTCTCGCGGGAGCTGGGCGTGCGTGCGGGCGTAACGGGCTATGATTCGAGCACGACCAACCGTGAGATCTACGCCATCTCAGGTAGTGCTCAGGCGACAGACACGATTCTCGCCGGCTCGCTGGACAGCTTGCAGAGCAACGGGACGGTGTTTCCGACGGAGATTCCAACGGGTACGGGCGGCGCGCCGCAGCGCTACAACGTGAACCTCCCGGTTGCCAACCCAGCGGGCCGTTTGGCTACGATGATCTTGAGCTCTGACTTCATCGTCGACTTGGAGCTTTCCGCCGCGCAGGCAGAGGGTCGTGGCGAAATCGTCTCCTCGCCGCGCGTCATCACGTCGAACCAGCGCGAGGCGAGCATTGAGCAGGGCGTCGAAATCCCGTATCAGGAAGCGGCGTCTTCGGGCGCGGCCACGATTTCGTTCAAGAAAGCTGTGTTGTCTTTGAAGGTGACGCCGCAAATTACGCCGGACAACCGCATCATTCTCGACTTGAACGTCAAGAAGGACTCGGTTGGTCAGGTCGTTGTTAGCTCGGGCGGCGTTAACGTACCGTCGATCGATACGCGCGAGGTAACGACGCAGGTTCTCGTCAACGACGGGCAGACGATCGTCCTCGGCGGTATCTTCGAAACGGAGAAGCGCGATACGGTACGCAAAGTACCTTTGATCGGCGACGTGCCGGTGATCGGTCGCCTGTTCAAGACCACCCTCAACTCAAACAACAAAGATGAGTTGCTGATCTTCGTCACCCCGAAGATCTTGCGCGAGGGTGTCAGCGTCAACTAACGTGGCATTCTGTAGTGTCTGTGTGGAAGGGCCAGCTTTGCTGGCCCTTCTTCTTTTGGGCGGCCGTTGTACGCCGACTCAGCCGCGCGGCGACGCGGTATCCTTGCCCCTAGCATGGCTGCCAACCCGACACGCGTATTCCTCATAGGCCCAATGGGCTCAGGCAAGACTGCCGTGGGCAAGCAACTCGCGAAGCTCTTACGTGCGCCATTCATCGACAGCGATGCCGAGATCGAGCGCCGCACGGGCGTCGACATCACTTACATCTTTGAGAAAGAGGGCGAGGCGGGGTTTCGCGAGCGCGAACGCGAGGTGATCGACGACCTGACGCTGCGCGATCCGATCGTGCTCGCGACGGGCGGCGGCGCCGTGTTGCGGGAAGACAATCGGCGCGTGCTCGCAGAGCGCGGTTTCGTGGTGTACCTCGCCACCGCCGTCGAGCAGCAAGTGCTGCGTGTACGCCAGAGCCGCAATCGCCCGTTGCTGCATGATGTGGATCCGGAGACGAAGCTGCGCGAGTTGTTTGCGATTCGTTCGCCGCTGTACGAATCGATCGCGGATCTGCGAGTGGATACGGACGGCCGCCGGGTTCAAGCGGTTGCCGATGCGATCAAGGCCGCGATGCCGTCGCTCGATACAGCACCCATGCCGCGGACATCGTCGTAAAGCACGTATACTGTTGCGACTACGCGGTTTTACGAGCCTATGGCCTCGCACTCAACTCTAACTGTCGCACTGGGCGAACGCACCTATCCGATTCACATTGGCTCGGGGTTGTTAGCGGATTCGGCGGTGTGGGCAAGCATGGTGCCGCAGCGCAAGGTGGTACTCGTTAGCAATGTGACCGTGGCACCTTTGTACGCCGCGTCGGTGAGCGCCGCGCTCGCGCCACGCCAGGTGCTCGAGATCGATCTGCCTGACGGCGAAAGCCACAAGACACTCGCGACTGCGAGCCGCATTCTCGATGTCATGGTGGCCAATCGCATCGCGCGCGATGCGGTGGTCGTCGCGCTTGGCGGTGGCGTGGTCGGAGACATCTGTGGATTCGTCGCCGCGTGCTACCAACGGGGTATCGCATTCGTGCAGGTGCCCACGACACTGCTTGCCCAAGTGGATTCATCGGTCGGCGGGAAAACCGGTGTCAACCATCCGGGCGGGAAGAATCTCATCGGTGCCTTCCATCAGCCGATCGGTGTCGTGGCCGATACGGACACGTTGCGCACGCTGCCCGATCGGGAACTGCGCGCTGGGCTCGCCGAGGTGATCAAGTACGGGCTCATTCAAGATGCGCCGTTCTTTGCCTGGCTCGAGCAGAACATCGACGCGCTGTTAGCACGCGATCCTGGCGCGTTGGTGCACGCGATTCGACGCTCGTGCGAACTCAAAGCCGCGATCGTCGCGCGCGATGAGCGCGAGCAGGGTGAGCGAGCGTTGCTCAATCTCGGACATACGTTTGGCCATGCGATCGAGTCGGCCACCGACTATCAGCAGTGGCTGCACGGTGAAGCCGTGGGGATCGGCATGGTTTTCGCGGCAGACATGTCCGCGCGCTTGGGCTGGTTGTCGGCGAGCGACGCCGCGCGCGCTCGCCGCTTGATCGAGCGTGCCGGTTTGCCAACGCGGCCAATGGGCCTGACGGCGACGCAAATGCGCGAGCACATGCAAATCGACAAGAAGGTGGCGGCAGGGCGCGTGCGTCTCGTGCTGCTCCGTGCGATTGGGGCCGCGACGCTCACGGGCGATTATGCCGATGCGACCCTGGCCGCCACACTTGAGGCAGGCGTGGCGTGAGCATGGGATCTGCGGCGCCGCTGGCGCCCTATGCGGCGCACGACGAAGCCACTCGCGGGCGGCGCCACCCCGAACCGCCGCCGCAGTATCGCAGCGAGTTCCAGCGCGATCGCGACCGCATCATCCACTGCAATGCGTTTCGGCGCTTGACGTATAAGACGCAAGTGTTCGTCAATCACGAGGGCGATCTGTACCGCACGCGCGTCACGCACTCGCTCGAAGTGGCGCAGATCGGGCGCACTGTTGCGCGCGCACTCGGCCTGAACGAAACACTGACGGAGGCGATTTGCCTCGCCCACGATCTCGGTCACACGCCATTTGGTCACGCTGGCCAGGACGCGCTCAACGATTGCATGCGCGAGTACGGCGGCTTCGAGCACAACTTGCAGTCGTTACGCGTCGTCGATGAACTCGAAGAGCGCTATGCGGAGTTCACCGGGCTCAATCTCACGTTCGAGTGTCGCGAGGGCATTCTGAAGCACTGCTCGGTGCAGAACGCCCGCCTCTTGGGCGATGTGGGCGAGCGCTTCTTGAAGCGTGAGCAGCCGAGCCTCGAAGCGCAACTCGCCAATCTCGCCGATGCAATCGCCTATAACAACCACGATGTCGACGATGGTGTACGTGCAGGCCTGATTACGGTGGAGGAACTGCGCGCGGTGAAGTTGTTCGAGCGGCATCATAGTGCGGTGCTGACTCGCTACCCCGACACCACGCCGCGCCGCCAGTTACACGAGACGATTCGGTCGATGATCAATCAGCTCGTGGTCGATTTGATTCGCTCGACCGAGCAAGCGATTACGACAACGGCAGTCGGATCAGTCGACGAGGTTCGACGCTGCGGTCGCGTGCTCGTTGCGCTGAGCGCCGAACGTTACGCCGAGCATCTCGAGCTGAAGCAGTTCCTGAACCGAGCGGTGTATCGGCATCCGCGCGTCGCCGGTGTGATGAAAGAAGCGCAGCAGATTCTGCGCGAAGTCTTTGCGGCGCTCTTCACCGACTTGCACCGCTTGCCCGCAGAGCATCGCGTGGCAGCGGAGCGCGCGGAACGCGAGCGCGGCGCGGCGGGTCGTGCGCGTGTGGTCGCCGACTACGTGGCGGGAATGACGGACCGCTTCGCCTACCAAGAGCACGCGCGTGTCACGGGCCAAGCCTGACGTTCGCAGCGCCACTCAAGACGCAGTTGACGAACTGGCGCGCTTGTTAGTCGCCGCCGGCCTCGGCTTCGGTGAATTCGCAGACATTGCGCGCGGCGCCTTTGTCCGAGCCGTTGCCAAGGAGCTGCGCGCGAGCGGGGAGCGCGTGACACGTTCGGCGATCGCAGCGGCGACTGGCTTGACGCGCCAGGACGTGGCGCGCCATCTGGATGCGACAGTGGCTACGGTAGTTCCTCGCAAGCGCCTCACGCGAGCACAACGGTTCGCCGACGTGTGGCGGAATCACCCCGAGTTGTCGGGCGCGGCGCTGTCGGTCGATCGCCGCGGTGTGGCGCCTGCGACGCCCTCGTTCAACGATTTGGTCCGGCGGGCAGGTGTCGACGTTCCACCGCGTGCGATGCAGCGCGAACTGCTGCGCAGTGGCTTGGCGCGACTCACGCAAGACGGCCGAATCGTGCTGCGAGCGCAGCCCAAGCGCGAATCGATTGCAGCGATTGAGGCGCTCCGGTCGGCAACACCGTGGCTAAAGGCGGTAACTGCCCCGGCTGCGCGCAACGCGCGCCAACCGCATGCGAGCTTACGGTGGTCGGAGACGCGCTGGGCGAGCGAACGCGAGTTGTTAGTCGCGCTGCAGCGTGTATTGCGCCGTCGAGACGCGCTGCTGAAAGCACCTGGGCCCATCGTGCGGCGAGGGCGCACGTCCGGTAGGCTGGCCATCGGCGTCGCCGTCATTGCCCAGGTGGACGATACGGACGAACAATCCGGGGCCTAACAATCCCCGGTGATTCGGCCTCAATGCTTCGGGAGTTCGTCGCGTAACGCGCGGCGCAAGATCTTGCCGACGTTGGTCTTGGGGAGTTCGCTGCGGAAGTACACCGCTTTCGGGACCTTGTAGCCCGTCAGCGATTTGCGGCAATGCTCAATGATGTCTTTTTCGGTGAGCGCCGGATCCTTGCGCACGATGAACAGCGCCACGACCTCGCCTGACTTCTCGTCGGGCTGTGCGATGGCGGCCGCTTCGAGCACACCAGGGTGGGTCACCGCGACACCCTCGACCTCGTTCGGATACACATTGAAGCCCGATACGAGAATCATGTCCTTCTTGCGGTCCTCGATGAACACGTAGCCGCGGTCGTCGATGCGACCGATGTCGCCGGTGCGCAGCCAACCCCCCTCGAGCATCACCTTGGCGGTTTCGTCGGGGCGATTCCAATAGCCGGCCATCACTTGCGGGCCACGCACGCAAATCTCGCCGACCTCGTTGATGCCGAGCGGCTTACCGGCGTCGTCGCGAATCGAGATCTCGGTCGAGGAAATCGGCAGGCCGATCGAACCATTGAACTCTTCTGTCGCTGGATTGATGCACGCGGCGGGTGATGTCTCGGTGAGGCCCCACGCCTGCGTCAACACGCGGCCGGTCACTTGGCGCCAGCGCTTCGCGACGGCTTCTTGTACCGCCATGCCGCCGCCGAGCGCCACGCGCAGCTTGCTGAAATCGACCGATTCGAATCCCGGTGTGTTGAGCAGTGCGTTGAACAGCGTGTTCACGCCACTGATGAACGTGAACGGATACTTCTTGAGCTCGGCCACGAACCCCGGGAAGTCGCGTGGGTTGACGATCAGAATATTGCGCCAGCCGAGACGCAAAAACAGCAAGCAGTTAGCTGTTAGTGCAAAAATGTGATACAGCGGCAGCGGAGTAATCACCGTGGCGCGATCTTTCGGGAAGAACGCGCTGATCCACTCGTTCGACTGCAGCACGTTCGCGACCATATTGCCGTGCGTGAGCATCGCACCCTTGGACACGCCCGTGGTGCCACCGGTGTACTGGAGGAAGGCGATGTCGGCGTGATTCAGCGGCACGTCGGCAATCGCCTGTCCACGCCCGGCAGCGAGCGCCTGCTTGAAGGTAATAGCACCCGGCAAGCTGTACGGCGGCACTTGCTTACGCTTGTGCCGCACGACGTAATTGACGATCGTGCCTTTGAGGAAGCCGAGCATCTCGCCGACACTCGTGACGAGCACGTGCTTCACCTGCGTGTGTGCGATCACTTCTTGCAGCACGTGCGCGAAGTTTTCGAGAATGACGATGACTTGCGCCCCCGAGTCATTCAACTGGTGCTCGAGTTCGCGCGTCGTGTAGAGCGGGTTGGTGTTCACGACGGTGCAGCCGGCCCGCAGGATGCCGCAAATGGCAATCGGGTACTGCAGCAAATTCGGCATCATGACGGCGACACGGTCGCCTTTCTTGAGCCCCGCGGTTTGTTGCAGCCACGCGGCAAACGCCGCCGAGGCTTGATCGAGTTCGGCGTAGGTGAGGGTCTTCCCCATCTGCACATAGGCGTCGTGGGACGCGTGCTCGCGTAGTGACAGCTCTATCAACGCCTTCAACGAGGAATACTCGTTCAGGTCGATTTCCGGCTTGACGCCAGGGGGGTAGGACTTCAGCCAGTGCTTTTCCACGCGGATTCTCGTTAGTCGTATGTCGTTATTGGATGGAGCCCCGTGAGCCCCGAACCTCGCCCGGCGAGGCTAGCGTGAGTCGCTCTTCGGTTGCAACTTCGGCTAACGCTGAGGTTTTGTCAGCATCGGCTCTAGTTTGGGCCACAAATTGTCGAGTAGCCGTGGCTGGCCTTTGGCGTTGGGGTGGATGCCGTCCGCCTGCATCAGCGCGGCATCGAGCGCAACAAAATCCAGAAAGAATGGTACGAGTGGCAGTTGGTAGCGCTTTGCCAGATCGGAGAACATGCGCTCGAATTCGCCGCTATAGCGAGGGCCGTAATTGGGCGGAATCTTCATGCCGACCATCAAGACGCGCGCACCTGATTTCTGCGACAGTTCCACCATCCGCGTGAGGTTCGCGCGGCTCGTTGTGATGGGAAGCCCGCGCAAACCGTCATTGCCACCCAGCTCCAAGATGACGATGGCGGGCTTGTGCAGTGCCAAGGCGCGTGGCAGCCGATTGACGCCGCCGCTCGTCGTTTCGCCGCTAACGCTGGCGTTCACGACACGGTAACCGTACCCTTTGGTCTTGAGCCGCTGCGTAAGCAGCGAAACCCAGCCTTCCTCGACCTTGATGCCGTATCCGGCGCTGATGCTGTCGCCCAACACGAGAATCGTGCGTGGTGCAGCGGGCGCCGCGTGAGCCACGCTAGCCCACACGAGCACGAGCACCATTGCGAAGCAGGCCCAGAGACCCCATTTCGGTGTATGCATGAGTGGCAATGTCGTTCTCAAAGCGGAAAACCTCTCGAAGCAGGTTACCAGTCCTGAAGGTGCGCTGACTATTTTGCGCGACGTTTCGTTCGATGTTCGCGCCGGCGAGTCGATCGCGATCGTCGGTGCCTCGGGCGCAGGCAAGTCCACGCTGTTAGCGTTATTGGCCGGTCTCGATACGCCGACGGCGGGCCGCGTACTGCTCGACGGCAACGATCTCACTGCATTGGACGAAGATGGCCGCGCAAAGTTGCGTGCCGATCGGGTCGGCTTCGTGTTTCAGTCGTTTCATTTGGTGCCGTCGCTCACCGCGCTCGAGAACGTGATGCTGCCGCTCGAACTTGCGGGGCGTGCCGATGCGCGCCGCGCCGCTCTTGAAGCATGCGAGCGGGTCGGGCTAGGCAAGCGTACTGGACACTACCCGCGCCAGTTGTCTGGCGGTGAGCAGCAACGGGTTGCGATTGCGCGAGCGTTCGTCACTCGACCCGCCGTGCTGTTTGCAGATGAACCCACCGGCAACCTCGACACGGCGACGGGCGAGCGCATCATCGCATTGCTATTCGAGCTCAATGCCACCTCGAACGCCACATTGGTATTGGTGACGCACGATCGCGCGCTTGCGTCACGCTGCGGTCGCGTGCTGCAAATGGAAGCGGGCACCATCGTCAGCGACGAGCGTGTGTCGTGATCAGCCGCGCCATTCCCTTGGCATTGCGCACGCTCGCGCGCGAGTGGCGCTCGGGCGAACTCGCGATCGTCCTGTTGGCTTTGACGGTGGCCGTTTCTGCGCTCACTGGCGTGGGATTCCTGGTATCCAGAATTGCGACGGCCGTCGATCTGCAGGCTAACGAGGTGTTGGCGGCGGATGTGCGGCTCGAGTCGACCCGGCCGATAGACGAGAAATTCGCGCGCGAAGCCCAACTGCGAGGCATGACGACCGCGGCGACTACCGGGCTGTTGTCAGTCGTGTTTCGCGGCGACGAGAACCAGTTATCGAACCTGCGCGCGGTCACGAGTCGCTATCCGTTGCGCGGCAAGATCATGGTGGCCGACGAGCCGTTTGGCACAGCGCGCGTTGCGAGTGGCGTTCCGGGGCCGGGCGAGGCCTGGCCGGAATCCAAGTTGTTAGCGGCGATTGGCGCTAAGGTAGGCGATGAGTTATCGATCGGCGCTGCGAGCTTCCGCGTCACGCGGGTGCTGATCGCGCGCCCGGATCAAGGCGCGACATTCGCCGATCTGGCCCCCAGCATACTCATCAACGCCGCCGACCTGCCCAGCACACAACTCATCCAGCCCGGCAGCCGCATCAGCTATGCGTTGCTGTTTGCGGGTGGCCGCGCCGAGATTGCGGCCTTCAAAGACTGGCTCGATCGCAATAAAGGTACCGGCGAGCGCTTGCTCGACATCACGGAGACGACACCGCAAATTCGCACGGCGATCGATCGCTCGGGCCGCTTCTTGAGCCTCGCGAGTCTCGTTGCGGTGTTGTTGTGCGCCATCGCAGTGGCGATGTCGGCGCGTCGCTATGTACAACGGCACCTCGACTCGGTGGCTTTGCTAAAAACTTTGGGCGCGTCGCGCGCGTTCGCGCTTATTGTGAGTCTGCTGCAGCTTGCGCTGATTGGCGTGGCCGCTGCGATCGTCGGCTCGATTCTGGGCTACGTAGCGCAAGCGTGGCTGGTGGTGGCGTTGCGCGATTTGCTGCAGGGCGCGCTGCCGCCGCCGACGTGGGCGCCGGTCGGTATCGGGTTTCTCACCTCAATCGCCGTGCTGGCCGGGTTTGCGTTGCCGCCGTTGCTGCAGTTGTCGCGCACGCCCGCGTTGCGCGTGCTGCGGCGAGACGTAGGGCCACCAGCGCCCATCGTCGTACTGGCATTCGGGCCGGCCGTGGCGGCGGTCGTTTTTCTCATCTACTGGGTGGTGCGCGATCTCGCCATCTTCGTCGCGTTCGTCGTCGGCCTTGCCGCATTCCTGCTTGTGCTGGCGCTCGCTGGATGGTTGTTAGTGAAGGTAGCAGGACGGCTCCGCGGCGGTGTGGGTGTGGCGTGGCGCTACGGCATTGCGAACTTGGGGCGGCGGCGCACCGAGAGCGTGGTGCAGCTCACGGCGTTTGGCTGCGGCATCATGGTGCTCTTGTTACTCGCCGTTGTACGCAACGACTTGTTGAATGACTGGCGGCGCAGTCTGCCGGCCGACATCCCGAACTATTTCTTCATCAATATTCCGCCGGATGAGCGCGACGCTTTCGTGGAGTTCTTGGCAGACAAGGGTGCGCGCAGCTCGCGCACGCTGCCGATGGTGCGGGCGCGGCTCACGCAGATCAACGAGCGCCCGATCGAAGACCTGGCGTTTGCAAGTCCCCGCGGTCAGGGCTTTGCCACGCGCGATCAGAACATCACCTGGGCCGCAGCGTTGGGCGCCGACAATCGCGTCATCGAAGGGGAGTGGTTCACGCCGCAAGATGCCGGGCAGCCCGTGGTGTCGATCTCAACGGAATTCCAGGAGGCGCTCGGCCTCAAACTCGGCGATCGTCTCGCGTTCGATGTTGCGGGCGAGCAGTTCGACGCGCGCATAGTGAGTGTCCGGAAAGTAAAGTGGGATAGCTTCCAGCCCAATTTCTTTTTGATGTTTCCGCCCGGGCTATTGGATGGCACGGCTGGCACGTGGATGACGAGCGCGTACTTCCAGCCAGCCGATTCGCGCGCGCTCGGCGAATTGGTGCGACGCTTCCCGAGTGTGTCCGTGTTCGATCTCGATGATCTGTTGCAACAAGTGCGCAGCGTCATCGATAAAGCCGCGCTCGCCGTGCAAAGCGTATTCCTGTTTACGTTGTTTGCGGGCTTCGTGGTGCTGCTCGCAGCAGTGCAAGCCAGTCGCGATGAACGGCGCTACGAGAGCGCGATGTTGCGCACACTGGGTGCGGACCGCGCGACAGTTCGCAACGGCGTGCTCGCCGAGTTCCTGACACTCGGCGCCCTCTCCGGAATACTCGCAGCCCTCGGCGCATCGGTCGCGGGCTTCTTCATCGCCCGACGCGTTCTCGAAGTATCGTACGCTCCCGAGCCATGGGTCTGGGTG
>CAYUIT010000030.1:28006-44773 GCA_964444835.1 uncultured Steroidobacteraceae bacterium | reverse complement strand
TCGGTGAAGAACTGCTGCACGTCGCCCATCATGCGCAACGCAAACTCGGTCGAGAAGATGCAGGTATTCTGCGCTTGGTCTTCTTTCAGGATGTCGGCCTGCACGGTGCCACGCACCAGCGACATCGCCTCGGCGCGCAACTTGGCATACTCCTCGGCGGTGAGTATCCCCGGCGCGATCAGCTGCTCGCCGGACACGCCTAACAACGCGAGTCCAAAGCCGTCGTGACCTTCCGGCAGCTCGCCTTTGTATCGGGGAACCTGCGCGCCACGCGCGCGGATGGCGGCATGCAACTCCGCAATGCGTGCCTCGGCACGTGACCACCGACCCTGCGAACGGAGAAACTTCTCGATGTGCTGATCGATGGCGGTGTTCATGAACATCGCCAGTAGCATCGGCGCGGGACCGTTGATGGTCATCGACACGGACGTGGTCGGCGCGCACAGATCGAAGCCCGAGTACAACTTCTTCATGTCATCGAGCGTCGCGATCGAAACGCCCGAGTTACCCGTGCGCCCGTAGATGTCAGGTCGGAAATCCGGATCCTCGCCATAGAGCGTGGTGGAGTCGAACGCTGTCGACAGCCGTTTGGCCGGACTCGCTTTCGCGAGGTAGTGAAAACGACGATTGGTGCGCTCGGGAGCGCCCTCGCCTGCGAACATCCGCGTCGGATCCTCGGCTTCACGACGATACGGATAGACGCCGCCGGTGTACGGATAAAACCCCGGCAGGTTCTCGGTGGAGACGAAGCGCAGAATCTCGCCCCAATCGCGATACTTCGGTGTCGCGATCTTGGCCACCTGATTGCGGCTCAGCGTTTCGGAGTAGTTAGCGCCGCGCACTTCGCGGTCACGGACGCGATAGCTGAACTCCGGATCAGAAACGCCCTGCACGCGCTTGGGCCACGCCTTCAACTCGCCGACTGCCTCCGGCCCCATCTCATCGAGCGCTGCGTTGTAGGCACTACGCAACGCAATGCGTGTGCCATCGGCGGCCGCGCCTGACGTGGCCAATGCCGCATCGGGATAGCGATCGAGAGGCGCTGGCAACGCCGGGTCGTGCAGCGCACGCAGCGATTCATACAAGCCAAATGCGCGATGCGCTGCGGCCACTTGTTGCTCAATGCGCGCGGCTGTCGCACGCCCGCTTTGCGCGATGTCCGCCAAATAGCGGCTGCGCGTCCCGGGAATCAACGGTTCTCGCGTCTTGAACTCCGTCGGGCCAACATCGAGCGGCTTCCCGTCGCGCTCGAACCACTTGTGCCCACCAATCGCTTTGGCATCGAGTTGTTTGCAGATCGCGGCAAACAAACGATTCACACCGGGATCATTAAAGCGACTCGCAATCGTCGGGAACACGGGCACGTCCGCGTCGGCGATACGCATCCGATCGGGGTGGTTACGGCGCCATTGCTTGCGCACGTCACGCAAGCTGTCTTCCGCACCGCGTTTCTCAAACTTGTTGAGCACGACCATGTCGGCGAAGTCGAGCATGTCGATCTTCTCCAGCTGGCTCGCCGCGCCGTACTCGTTGGTCATCACATAGATCGACAGATCGACGAGGTCGACGATCTCGGTGTCGCTCTGGCCGATACCGGCCGTTTCCACGACGATCAAATCGAAGCCCGCGAGTTTGTACAGCTCGATGACGTCGGCGAGCGCCGCGCTCGTCGCCAAGTTCTGGCGTCGCGTGGCGAGCGAACGCATGAATAGATTCTCCGCAGCCAGCGAATTCATGCGGATGCGATCGCCTAACAACGCGCCACCCGAGCGACGCCGCGTCGGATCGACGGCGACGACGGCGATCTGGCGGTCGGGGTAGAAGCGAACGAGTCGCTGCAGTAGTTCGTCGTTGAGGCTCGACTTACCAGCGCCGCCGGTACCCGTGAGACCGATCACCGGCACTTCGCGGCGCTGCGGATTCGCCTTGTATTTGGCCACGGCGCGCCGAATGGACTCGCGGGTCGGATCGCCGTCCGGCAAGTCCTCGAGCGCGGTGATCGTCCGCGCGATATGCCGATGATCGCGCGGGTTCAGCGGCCCGAATTCATACCCGGGCTTGGTGACCGCGCGCACGCGCGTAAAGACATCGTCGATCATGCCCGTAAGCCCGAGCTTGCGTCCGTCTTCCGGTGTATAGATCTTCTCGATGCCGTGCGCTTCGAGCATCGCGATTTCGTCGGGCGCGATCGTGCCGCCGCCACCGACGACCACGCGAATATGACTACTGCCCAACTCGCGCAGCATGTCCACCATGTACTTGAAGTACTCGTTGTGCCCGCCTTGATACGAACTCACGGCGATGCCATCGGCGTCTTCTTGAATCGCGGCGCGCACGATGTCGGCGACACTGCGGTTGTGCCCCAAGTGCACGACCTCCGCCCCGCCCGACTGCAGCAGCCGGCGAATCATGTTGATCGCGGCATCATGACCGTCGAACAAAGAAGCGGCCGACACGAACCGCAAGGGCGGCGCGGTGGCGGACTCTTCGCTCGCGCTCACATCGCGCGTGGCCTCGGCATTTAACTTAGACATGGCATTCTCCGGTGCTCGTCGAGTGCCGCACTGGCTCTCGATGTTACCGAGTGGTAAGATAGTTACCGCTGAGTATTCCCGGCGCCGCGCCGGTTGTCAAAGTTTGCGCCATATGTTCGAGAAAGCCCGCAAAACACGTGCCGAATCGAGCCGCCGGACGGAAGCGCCGACTGCGGCCGAATCGCCTTGGGCCGCACGCGAGCACCGCGCACGCGGTCGGCAAGTGAAACGGGAGGCCGTGATCCTGGCCGCTGCTCGCGCGTTTCAACAGCGCGGCTATCACAACACGTCGCTCGACGACCTCGCGGCGATTCTGCGCGTCACCAAGCCGACGCTGTATCACTACGTCGCAAACAAAGAGGAAATCTTGTTCGAGTGCTTCCGCACGGGGCTCGATGAAATTCGCGCCGGCTTCGCCGAAGCGGATTCCATGAAGGGCGCGGCACGCGAGCGCTTGCGCGTCGTCGTGCGTCGCTACGCCGAAGCCATCGCCTCCGACTTTGGTTGGTGCATGGTGCGCGCAGAAGACCAGGACTTGAGCCCTGCCATGGGCAAGCGCATCAAGGCGCTCAAGTCCGAGATCGACCAAGGTTTGCGGCGGCTGGTGCGCCTCGGCATTGAGGACGGCTCGATCCGGCAATGCGATCCCAAGATGATGGCATTCGCGCTCGCGGGCGCTCTCAACTGGATTGGTCACTGGTATCGGGCGAACGAATCGCTGACACCGAGTGAAGTCGCAGATCAATTCATCGAAGTTTTCGACCTTGGGCCGCGCGCAATCCCGCAAGTGCGTGGCTACAATACGCGCTCAGCGCGCGCGACGC
Source organism: uncultured Steroidobacteraceae bacterium (assembly GCA_964444835.1). Lineage (GTDB taxonomy): Bacteria > Pseudomonadota > Gammaproteobacteria > Steroidobacterales > Steroidobacteraceae > CADEED01. The sequence continues at coordinate 41,415 of CAYUIT010000030.1, read as the reverse complement.
GCTGAGGCCCCCACTCTCGCGGTAACAACACTGGTAACAACCCATGTCAGACCGTTCCGTCGTCATTGCCTCCGCTCAACGCACACCGATCGGCGCTTTCCAAGGCGTCCTGGCGGGCGCGAGCGCCACTCAACTCGGCGCTGCCGCGATTCGCGGCGCACTGGCTGCCGCAGGTGTCGCGCCGAGCGACATCCAAGAGGTCATCATGGGCTGCGTACTACCGGCGGGCCTCGGCCAAGCCCCGGCGCGCCAAGCTGCGCTCGGCGCAGGGATTCCTAACAACACGCCCGCAACGACCATCAACAAGATGTGCGGCTCGGGTCTCAAGGCGATCATGATGGCGGCGGATCAGATTCGCACCGGCGATATCGACATCGCGGTCGCGGGCGGTCTCGAGTCGATGACCAATGCGCCCTACCTACTGCCGAAGGCGCGCGCGGGGCTGCGCATGGGGCACGGTGAGCTCCTCGACCACATGTTCTTCGATGGCTTGCAAAGCCCCTTCGATGGGCAATTGATGGGCTGCTTCGCCGAAAACACCGCGCAGAAGTATGGCTTCACGCGTGCGGAGCAAGATGCCTTTGCAACCGAGTCCACACGTCGCGCGCTCGCGGCGGTCGAATCCGGCGCGTTCAAGGCCGAGATTTCGCCGGTCACGGTCAAGGGACGCAAGGGCGAAACGGTCGTCGACAAGGACGAAACGCCGTTCACCGTTGACGTCAGCAAAATCCCCTCTTTGAAGGCCGCCTTTCGCAAAGACGGCACGGTGACGGCAGCGTCATCGTCGTCGATCTCAGATGGCGCAGCCGCCACCGTGCTCATGAGCGAGACTGCGGCGCGCGCCAAAGGCGTCAAGCCCCTGGCGCGCGTTTTGGCGTACGCGAGCCACGCACACGAGCCGGAGTGGTTCACCACGGCGCCCGTCGGCGCAATTAAGCGCACGCTCGACAAGCTCGGTTGGAAGCCGGGCGACGTCGATCTCTACGAAGTGAACGAAGCATTCGCAGCTGTCACGATGGCGGCCATGCGCGATGTCGGCTTCGACCACGCGCGCACGAACGTCAACGGCGGCGCGTGCGCACTCGGCCATCCGGTCGGCGCGACGGGCGCGCGCATCGTCGCAACCCTCGCGCACGCACTCAAGGCACGCGGCGGCAAGCGCGGCATCGCGGCGCTGTGCATCGGCGGCGGTGAAGCGACTGCGATTGCCATTGAAATCATTTGACCCCTAACGACCCCACTCAGAGCTAACGACCATGAAGTTCAAAGACTCTCGCGCCGTCGTGACCGGCGCTGCTTCCGGACTCGGCAACGCCGTTGCGCGTCACATCGTCGCGCAAGGCGGCAAGGTGACGATTCTCGACGTGCAAGAGGGCCCCGGCAACGCTGCGGCTGCAGAGCTCGGCCCGAACGCCAGTTTCGTCAAGTGCGACGTCACGTCCGAAGCGGAAGTCAACGCGGCCATGGAAGCCGCGCGCGCCAAGATGGGCGGCATCAACTTGTTAGTGAATTGCGCCGGTGTGATCGGCGCGGCACGTGTGCTCGGCAAGAACGGCCCCATGGCCGGCGACTTTTTCACGAAGGTCGTACACATCAACTTGATCGGCACCTTCTTGTGCGACAAGGCCGCAGCGGCGCTGATGCAGCAGAACACGCCGGGCGAAGACGGCGAACGCGGCGTCATCATTCACACGTCGTCGGTCGCAGCGTTCGAGGGCCAGATCGGCCAAGCGGCCTACTCGGCCACGAAGGCGGCGGTGATGGGAATGACGTTGCCCATCGCGCGCGAGCTCGCGTCCTTCGGCATTCGCGTGTGTTCGATCGCGCCCGGTATTTTTCGGACGCCGATGGTCGCGGGCATGTCGCAAGAGGTACAGGATTCGCTCGGCAAGCAAGTGCCGTTTCCGCCGCGGCTCGGCAAACCCGAGGAGTTCGCGCAGCTCGTGCAGACGATCGTCGAGATTCCCATGCTGAATGGCGAGACGATCCGCTTGGACGGCGCCATTCGAATGCAGCCGCGCTAACCACTCAAGCCGCGCAGCACACCAGACCATGAGCGATACAGTCGAACGAGATGTGATGGAGTACGACGTCGCCATCATTGGCGGCGGGCCGGCTGGGCTCGGGTGCGCGATTCGACTCAAGCAACTCAAGCCCGACTTGAACGTGTGCTTACTCGAGAAGGGCTCGGCGATCGGTGCGCACTCGCTCTCGGGTGCCGTGATCGAGCCGGGCCCACTCGATGCACTCGTGCCGCACTGGCGGCAAGCCTCGTTGCCCATTTGCGTGCCGGCCAAGCGCGACGAGTTTCGCCTGATGACTCGCACCGGCAGCTACAAGCTGCCGTATATTCCGCCGTCGCTCCACAACGAAGGCAACTTCATCATCTCGCTCGGCGGGCTCACGCCGTGGTTGGCTCAAGAGGCGGAGAAGCTCGGCGTTGATGTGTTCGCGGGTTACGCCGGCGCGCATGTACTGTTCGATGAGCAAGGTGCCGTCGCTGGCGTGCAGATCGGCGACATGGGCATCGAGAAGAACGGCACGCGCGGGCCCAACTTCACGCCGGGCCCGGAAGTGCGCGCGAAACTCACTGTGCTCGCGGAGGGCTGCCGCGGCAGCCTGACCAAACAACTCATCCAGCGCTTCGCGCTTGATGCCGATTGCGACCCACAGAGTTACGCGCTCGGCTTCAAAGAGCTATGGCAGCTGCCGGAAGATCGTGTCGAGCCCGGGCTGATCCAGCACTCGTTCGGTTGGCCAGTCGACAGCAAAACCTACGGCGGCAGTTTCCTCTATCACCTGGATAAAGGCCGCGTGTACGTCGGCTATGTCGCAGGGCTGGATTACGCCGATCCGCGCTTCAAACCGTTCGAGGCCTTTCAGCAGTTCAAGAACCACCCGGAGATCCGCCCATTGCTCGAGGGCGGAGAAATTCTTGCGGCGGGCGCTCGTACGATTGCGGCGGGTGGCTGGCAATCGCTGCCGAAGATGGAGATGCCGGGCGCGTTGTTAGTTGGAGATACGGCAGGTACGCTCAACGTCCCCAAGATCAAAGGCGTTCATCAGGCCATTCGTTGTGGCGTGAGCGCAGCAGAGCACATTGCCGAAACGGGCTCCGCACAGGGATTCGACGCTCGTTGGCGCGCTTCCGCAGGCGGGCAAGAGTTGAAGCAAGTGCGGAATTTCAAGCCCGCGTTCAAACGCGGCTTGTGGGTCGGACTCGCAAACGCGGGCCTTGAGACGCTGACCGGCGGACGCCTACCGTGGACGCTGAAGAATTCGGCGAGCTATGCCGCGATCAAGCGGCTCGACGAATTTACGTCGCCCGATCGGGGCTGGACCGATCGCAGCTTACCGCCGCGCGATCGTCTGGCATCCGTGTTCTTTGCTGCAACGACGCACGATGAGAATCAGCCCGTGCATTTGCATGTGGCCGATACGAACATCTGCGCGACTCGCTGTGCACAAGAATATGGCAACCCGTGCACGAACTTCTGCCCGGCGAACGTGTACGAAATGGTAGACGACGGCGCGGGCGCCAAACGCTTGCAAATCAACTCCGCCAACTGCGTACATTGCAAAGCGTGCGACATCAAAGACCCCTACCAAATCATCAACTGGGTCACGCCGGAGGGCGGTTCGGGCCCGAACTACCAGACGCTCTAGCCTGTTAGACTGGCGCTGCCATGTCCGAACCGCTTTGGCGCCCGAGCCCTGCACGAATCGCCGACGCAAACGTCACACGATTCATCGATTGCGTGAACGCTCGCCGTGATGTCGGCCTCGGTGATTACGCAGCACTCTATCGTTGGTCCATCGACGAGCCCGCGGATTTTTGGACCGAGCTCGCACACTTCGCCGATATTCGCGCCAAATGGGGCGACGGGCCCGCCATCGTCGGTCCTGAGCGGATGCCAGGCGCAAAATGGTTTCCGACGGCAACACTCAATTTCGCTGAGAACCTGCTGCGGTATCGCGACGAGCGCGAAGCACTCGTGTTCGTCAACGAGAGTGGGACACGACGCGCGCTGACCTACAAACAACTCTTTCTCGAAGTTGCGCGCGTCGCGCAAGGCTTGAAGGCGTGCGGCGTCACGCGCGGCGATCGAGTCACTGGCTTTCTGCCGAACATGCCCGAGGCCGTGATTGCGATGCTGGCCACCACGAGCCTCGGCGCGATCTGGTCCTCGACCTCGCCCGATTTTGGTGTGACGGGCGTACTCGACCGCTTTGGCCAAATCGCCCCCAAAGTGCTGTTCACTGCAGATGGCTACCATTACGCCGGCAAAGCACACGACTCGCTCGGCATCGCGCGGCAATTGGTGGCGACGATTCCGTCAATCGAGTACGTCGTGGTGGTGCCGTATCTCTCACTGTCACCCTCCATCGACGGACTACGACAAGCAAAGTTGTTTGGTCAGTTCGGTGTGGCCACCTCGACGCTCGAGTTCGTCCAGACATCGTTCGATCACCCGTTGTTAGTGCTGTACTCCTCCGGCACGACCGGCGCGCCCAAGTGCATTGTTCACGGTGCTGGCGGCACACTGTTGCAGCACCAAAAAGAGCATCTTCTCCATACCGACCTACGGCGCACCGACCGCTTGTTCTATTTCACGACTTGCGGTTGGATGGTTTGGAATTGGCTGACGAGCGCGCTGGCCGTCGGTTGCACGCTCATCCTGTACGACGGTTCGCCGTTCCATCCACGCCCCGATTCACTCTGGGAGCTTGCAGCCCGCGAGCGCATCACGGTGTTCGGGACCAGCCCGAAGTTTCTGCAGGCAGCCGAGAAAGCTGGCGTCCGCGCGCGCGACACGCACGATCTCGCGTGTTTGCGGACCGTGTTGTCGACGGGGTCACCGCTCCTACCCGCGAGTTACGATTACGTTTATCGTGATATCAAGGCGGACGTGTTGTTAGCGTCGGTCTCGGGGGGCACGGAGATCTTGTCGTGCTTTTGTATTGGTAGCCCGGTGCTGCCCGTGTATCGCGGTGAAATTCAATGCGCAGCGCTCGGGATGGCCACGGATGTGGTGGACGATCGCGGTCAATCATTGCGCGGTGAGCGCGGCGAATTGGTGTGTCGTAAGCCCTTCCCGTCGATGCCCCTCGGCTTTTGGAACGATCCCGGGGACAAGCGCTATCGCGCTGCCTACTTCGAACGATTCGCAGATATCTGGCATCACGGCGACTATGCGCTGATAACCGACAACGACGGCTTCGTCGTGCTCGGCCGATCCGATGCGGTACTGAACCCTGGGGGTGTGCGAATCGGCACCGCAGAGATCTACCGCGCCGTGGAGCAGCTCCCAGAAGTGACCGAGTCGTTAGCGATCGGCCAGGACTGGCAGGGCGATGTGCGCGTCATCTTGTTCGTCAAGATGCAGCCCGGCCTCACACTTGACGATCCGCTGCGTCAACGCATCAAAGATGCGATCCGCGCGCACACCACGCCGCGCCATGTACCCGCCAAGATCGTCGCCGTGCCAGACATTCCACGAACGATTTCCGGCAAGATCGTCGAGCTGGCGGTGCGGGAAGTCGTGCACGGACGCACCGTCGCCAACACCGCCGCGCTTGCCAATCCCGAAGCGCTTGAGCATTTCCGCGGGCTCGCGGAACTGCAGAGCTGAAAGCGCTCGGAGTTAACGCGACCGTGGCTACCAACCCTCCTGTCCCGACGCTGGCCGAGATCTACGCGGCTGAGGTGAAGAAGCGCGGCTTTCGCTCCGACAAAGCGCAACTCGCGGCACTCGGCGCGCTCGAGCGACTACGCGCAGAGCTGATCGAGACAGCCAACGCATCGGTGCCTTTAAAGATCCTGCGCAAGCTGAGTAGCGCAGGTCGGCCGCACACACCGCGCGGCGTCTACCTGTGGGGCGGCGTCGGGCGCGGCAAGACCTGGCTCATGGACCTGTTCTTCGCGCATCTTCCCATCGCCGAGAAGCGCCGCACACACTTCTATCGCTTCATGCAAGACGTGCATGCCAGCCTCGCGAAACTGAAGAAGCAAGCGTCACCGCTCGATCGCGTAGCCGATCGGATCGCCGAGAACACGCGTATCATCTGTTTCGACGAACTGTTCGTCTCGGATATCGGCGACGCGATGCTGCTCGCGGGTCTATTCGACGCCCTGCTGGTGCGCGGCGTCGCGCTGGTTTTCACTTCCAATGTCGCGCCCAAAGACTTGTACAAGGGCGGCTTACAGCGCGAGCGCTTCTTGCCCGCGATCAAGTTGTTAGAGCAACGCATGGAAGTGCTCGTAGTCGACGGTGGTACCGACTATCGTCTGAAGGCTCTGAAGGACGCGAAGCTATACCTCGACAGCGCGAACGCCGACACACCGCGCGCAATGCTCGAGCTGTTCGACGACTTGTCCGATGAGGACGCGGAAACCGAAGGCTTCATCGATCTTGCGAACCGCAAGGTCCGCGTGCTGCGTGAGAGCGAGAACGTGGTGTGGTTCGAGTTTGAGGCGCTTTGCGACGGGCCGCGCTCCGCTGCTGACTACATTCACATCGCCCGCGAGTATCAGTCCGTGCTCGTATCGAACGTACCGGTGTTCGACACGACACGTGAGGACGCGGCGCGGCGTTTCGTCAGCATGGTCGATGAGTTCTATGACCGCGGCGTGAATTTGATTTTGTCAGCGGCAGCAAAACCCGCTGAACTCTATCGTGGCGAGAAATTGCGCTTCGAGTTTGAGCGCACCGCGAGCCGACTCATCGAAATGCAAAGCCGAGAGTATTTGGCGCGCGGCCACGCAGTGACGTAGCGCTACTCGCGATCGGGTTGCGCCTCCGGCAGCGCCGCCGTGAACGCCGGCACTTGGTCACATGCAGCGGCAATGCGACTGATCGTCGCGAACTGCGCCGGATCGACACCGAACCGCCGCGCAGAATAGACCTGCGGGAACACACAACAATCGGCCAGCGTCGGCGTATCACCATGACAAAAGCGCCCGGTCGCAGGACTCTCCGCGAGCAATTTCTCGACGGCTGACATGCCGCGCGTAATCCATTCCTTCAACCATGCGGTGCGTGCCGCCGCATCGAGGCGCAACACGTCATGGAGATACTGCGTCACGCTCGTATTCTGCAACGGTTGCACGTCGCTCACGATGATCTGCGCAATAGAACGCACGCGTGCGCGCCCGGCCGCGTCGCGCGGCAGCAGTGGCGGCTCTGGGAACACTTCTTCGAGGTATTCGAGAATCGCCATCGATTGCACGATCACATTGCCGTTGTGCACGAGCGTCGGAACACGGCCTTGCGGGTTGACGGCGCGGTAGGCCGGTGTGTGCTGCTCGCCACCTTCACGCAGCAGGTGCACGAACTGCGGCGTATACGCCACGCCCTTCACGTTGAGCGCGATCCGCGCGCGAAACGCGGCGGAGCTGCGCCAATAGGTGTAGAGCGTAACCATTTAGATCACGCCACGACGCATCTGGTCGAGCTCGATCGACTCGAACAACGCCTTGAAGTTACCCTCACCGAAACCCTCATTGCCCTTGCGCTGGATGATCTCGAAGAAGATCGGTCCGATCACGTTCTGCGTGAAGATCTGCAGCAGCAAGCCTTCGTTGTTAGCAGGGTTGCCATCAATCAGGATGCGGCGCTTCGATAGCTCATCGAGAGGCTCGCGATGGCCGACGACGCGTGCACTCACACCCTCGTAGTACGTGTCGGGTGTGTCTTGAAATGCCACGCCGCGCGCCCGCAACGAATCCACGGTCGCGTAGATGTTGTCCGTCGACAGCGCGATGTGTTGGATGCCCTCGCCGCCGTACTGCCGCAAATACTCTTCGATCTGCGATTTGTCGTCTTGCGACTCGTTGATCGGAATACGGATCTTGCCGCACGGGCTCGTCAGCGCCCGACTGAACAAACCGGTCTTCTTCCCTTCGATGTCGAAGTAGCGAATCTCGCGAAAGTTGAACAACTTCTCGTAAAAGCCCGCCCACTTGTCCATGTTGCCACGGTGCACGTTGTGCGTGAGATGGTCGATGACCTTCAAGCCGGTTTGATTCGGTGCCGGTGGCGGATTCAAGAACCGAAAGTCCACGTCGTAGATGGAACGGTCGCCGTAACGATCCACAAAATAGATTAACGAACCACCGATGCCTTCGATCGCTGGAATGTTGAGCTCCATCGGGCCCACGCGCGACACATGCGGCTTCGCGCCCAGTTCGACGGCTCGCCGGAAGGCGAACGCTGCGTCGCGCACTCGAAACGCCATCGCGCATGCCGACGGACCATGCGCACGCGCGAACTCTTGGCCGAAGGAGTCAGGCTCGGCATTGATGATGAAATTGATGTCGCCCTGCGAATGGAGCGTGACGTTCTTGCTGCGATGATGCGCCACGATCGGAAACCCGAGCTTATCGAACAACGCACGCAGCAAGGTCGTGTCGGGGGCCGTGTACTCGACGAACTCGAATCCGTCGGTGCCCATCGGATTCTCGAACGGTGGCGCGCTCAAGCTGGGATCCTTTGAGGTTGGCATCGTGGCAGACTCCGAAGAATATTAGTTACAATTGTAACTAATTGCGGGAGCGATGCCAGCCTTCCCGCGCAACAGGACGAGCATGACGCGGCGTACGGAACTCAAACTCGAGCAGTTTCTCCCCTATCGGCTGTCGGTATTGACGAATACCGTCAGCACGGCGATCGCTGCGGCCTATTCGCGCCGTTTCGGTCTGACCATCCCGGAATGGCGTGTCCTTGCAGTCCTCGCGGAGCACCCCGGGCTCTCGGCGGCTGAGATCACGGTGCGCACGGCCATGGATAAGGTTGCAGTCAGTCGAGCGGTCGCTGCACTCCTGGCGCGTCGCGCCATCATGCGTAGTCCCTCGGCACGCGATCGTCGCCGCTCGCACTTAGAGCTGACAACCCAAGGCAACAAGGTTTACGCCGAAGTCGTGCCATTCGCCCGTGCCTACGAGCAAGAGCTGCTCGAGCCGCTGACACGCGCTGAACGCGTGGCGCTCGATCATTTGCTGCGCGTGTTACTGGGCCGTGCAACCGAAATTGGTCCCGCGCACGCGCGCTCTTGAACCACTGCAAATGTGCGCCAAGTCGGCTCGCGCCAAACGAGTGAGCGTATAATTTGCGCTTCCGTCTCGAGGGGTCTTCGATGCTAGCCAACATTCCTGCCGCCCGTGCGCAGCTCATCGAGGCGATCGTCTCGGCCGCTGCGAAGCATGCCAAACGCGGCAGCCTGACCGCAGGCACTCGCGACTACCTACGCGCATACTTCCGCGGCGTCGCCGAGGAAGATCTGCGCATTCATGCGCCTAACGACTTAGCGCGCGCGGCACTCGAGCACCTGACGCTCGGCCGCACGCGACAACGCCGCCGGCCGACAATTGCGCTGGGCGCGAGTGTCACTAGCGGCTCAGCCGGCAGCCACCGCGCCACGGTTTTCTTGTGCACGGACGACATGCCGTTCCTCGTCGATTCGGTCGGCATCGTGTTCAATCAACTCGGGATCGGTGTTCACCTAATCATTCACCCGGTGATGAGCGCCGAGCGCGACCGTGCCGGGAAGCTCCTCCATATCGATGCGGACCCGAAAGGCGCGCATCGAGAGTCGTGGCAGCTCATCGAAATCGACAAGCCGGCCGGCGACGCCGCCACGCGCGATCTCCTCGCACGCCTAACGAGTGCACTCGAAGACGTGCGCCTCGCCGTCAGCGACTACAGCGCGATGCGCGAACGTACACGGGCCGTCGCGCAAGGGCTTGCCACGTCGGCCGCGCCGGTGCCGCATGCCGATATCGAAGAAGCGCAAGCCCTACTCGCTTGGATCGAAGAGCGACATTTCGTCTTTTTGGGCTATCGCCACTATCGCCTGCGTCGTCGCCAGGCATCGGATTTGCTCGAGCGCACGCCAGGCTCCGGGCTCGGCATCTTGCGCGACAAACGCGCAGGCCAGCGCGCGAGCGCGCCCATCGTGCTGAAAGGCGAACTGCGCCGCCGCGCGCGTGAAGCGAGCTTGCTGGTCCTCACGAAGGCCAATGCCGTAGCCACGGTGCATCGCGCGAGCTATCTCGACTACATCGGCGTGAAGGAATTCGACTCGCGCGGCCGCGTCGTCGGCGAACATCGCTTTCTGGGGCTGTGGACTTCGACCGCGTATTTCTTGAGCCCGCTACAAATCCCACTACTGCGGCGCAAGGTCGCAGAGGTGATTACTCACTTCGGTTTGCCGAGCGATAGTCACGATGCGAAAGCGCTCATCAATGCACTCGAAACCTACCCGCGCGACGAACTGTTTCAAGCCGACACCCGCGATCTGATCCGAACCGTGCGCGGCATCGTCAACCTGTACGAACGTCACCAAGTGCGACTGTTCGTCCGACGCGATCCTTACGAGCGCTTTTATTCGTGTCTCGTCTTCGTGCCGCGTGATCGCTACAACACCGCCGTACGCGCGCGTATCGAGCGCATCATGCGCGAGCGCTTTGCGAGCGAGCATATCGAATCGCAGGTACAGCTCTCACAATCGACGTTGGCGCGTCTACACATGCTCGTGCGCACGCAGCCGGGAGCCCCACCGGTTCGAGACATGGCGGCGATCGAAGCTACCATCGCCGAGGCGGCGACCACCTGGGACGATCGCTTACGAAATGCCCTGCTCGCGCAACCGGATGGCTCGCAAGGCCCTGCGCTCGCACAAGCCTATGCCGGCGCCTTCTCGCCCGCCTACCAAGACGACATGGACGCCGCTCGTGCGCTCGAGGACATCGAATACCTCGAAGCGATTCGCGCACAACGCGATGCGCTGCGACTCAATTTGTACACGCCGCCACACGCGCCAGCGAATCGGCTCCACCTGAAGATCATCAAGGCTGTGGAGCCGATTCCCATCTCCGACGTGTTGCCGATGCTCGAGAATTTTGGGCTGCGCGTCATCGCCGAGCGCCCGTACGAAGTTCGTCTCCCGGATGGTGCGCCGGCTTGGATTCAAGACCTCGAGCTCGACTCGCGCGACCTCGGTCGAATCCAGCTCGCGCAAGTGGAGTCGTTATTCCTCGAAGGGTTCGAGGCCACGTGGCGTGGCACAAATGAAAACGACGGCTTCAACCGTTTGCTGCTCGCGGCACATTTGAATGTGCGCGAGGTGCTCGTGGTGCGTGCCTACTGTCGTTACCTGCTGCAAACGGGGCTGCCGTTCAGCCAAGCGTCGATGGAACGCGTGCTCGCCGCTCATGCCTCCGTCGCCAAGCTCCTGGTACGGCTTTTCACGACGCAGTTCGATCTCGGCGCATCAGCCAAAGCGCGCGAGCGCGATGCCGCCAAGCTGGACGCAGCGATTCGCCGGGCACTCGAGGCGATCACCCGCCCGGATGACGACCGAATTCTGCGCGCCTATCTGCACGTCATTCGTGCGACGCTCCGTACTAACTACTTGCAACGCGATGCTGCAGGTGCGGTTAAACCCTGGCTGTCGTTCAAGTTCGATCCGGCTGCGATCCCGGATCTGCCGCTGCCGCGGCCAAAATTTGAAATCTTCGTCTACAGCCCACGCGTCGAAGGCGTGCACTTGCGCATGGGCCTGGTGGCGCGCGGCGGATTGCGTTGGTCCGATCGCCGCGACGATTACCGGACCGAAGTGCTCGGCCTGATGAAGGCGCAGAACGTCAAGAACACCATCATCGTGCCGGTCGGCGCCAAGGGCGGCTTCTTTCCAAAGAAGCTGCCGAGCGGCGGCACACGCGATGAGATTCAACGCGAAGGCGTTGCGAGCTACCAGACGTTCATTCGCGGCTTGCTCGACCTCACCGACAACCTCGTCGAGGGCAAAGTCGTTCCGCGCGACGGCATCGTCCGGCGCGATGGCGACGACCCTTACCTCGTCGTCGCTGCTGACAAGGGCACCGCAACGTTCTCGGACATCGCCAACGCGATCTCGATCGAATACGGCCATTGGCTCGGCGACGCATTCGCATCGGGCGGCTCGGCGGGTTACGACCATAAAGGCATGGGCATTACAGCGCGCGGCGCTTGGGAGTCGGTCAAGCGGCATTTCCGCGAATTCGGCATCGACACGCAGTCCCAAGACTTCACCGTTGCCGGTATCGGCGACATGGCCGGCGACGTGTTCGGCAACGGCATGCTGCTCTCGAAACACATTCGCTTGGTTGCCGCTTTCAACCATCAGCACATTTTCATCGACCCGAACCCCGATGCGGCGCGCAGCTTCAATGAGCGCCAGCGCTTGTTCAATCTGCCCCGCTCGACCTGGGCCGACTACGACAAGAAACTCATCTCCAAGGGTGGTGGCATATACGAGCGCGCCGGGAAGACCGTACCCCTCTCAGCTGAAGCGCAAAAGTTGTTAGGCATCGCGACGAGCACCCCGACACCCACGGAGGTGTTGCGAGCCATTTTGCGTATGCCGGTGGACCTGCTGTGGAATGGCGGTATCGGAACGTACGTGAAAGCAACCGCCGAGAGCCACGCCGAAGTGGGCGATCGCGCGAACGATGCGATCCGCGCGAACGGCGCTGAGGTGCGGGCCAAAGTCATCGGCGAAGGCGGCAATTTGGGCTGCACGCAGCGTGGTCGAGTGGAGTTCGCGCAAGCGGGCGGACGGCTCAACACCGACTTCATCGACAACTCTGCGGGCGTCAACACGTCCGACGTCGAGGTGAATATCAAGATTCTGCTCGCAGCGGCAGAGCGCGGCGGCCGACTCCAGCGTGCTGCCCGCAACGCGCTCCTCAAGCGCATGACGACCGACGTCGCGGCACATGTTTTGCGTAACAACTACCTACAGACGCAGGCGCTATCGACGCTCGAGCTGCGCGCACCAGAGCGCATCACCGAGTATCAGAGCCTGATTCGCTCGCTCGAACGCAGCGGCGATTTGAATCGTGCGATCGAGTTCTTGCCTACCGATGACGAGTTCGCGGAACGCCGCAAGCGCAAGCTGGGCTTGTCGCGGCCCGAACTGGCCGTGGTGCTCTCCTACAGCAAGATCTGGCTGTTCAACGAGTTACTCGACTCGGACTTACCCGAAGACCCGTACTTCGCGAGCGAGCTGCAGCGTTACTTCCCTGCCGCGCTCCGCAAGCGCTTTGCGCGCGACATCGGCCGGCACCAACTGCGGCGCGAAATCGTCACGACCGCCACCACCAATAGTTTGGTGAATCGGATGGGGCCCGTCTTCGTGCTGCGCGCGCAAGAGGACACCGACGCCGACCCGGCACAGATTGCACGTGCGTACACGATTGCCCGCGAGTGCTTCGACATGCGCGAACTCTGGGCGGCGATCGAAGCGCTCGACAATAAGATCGACGCGCGTACCCAGTACGCGATGATGTACGAGACGAGCCGATTGTTACGCCATGCAACCTACTGGCTGCTGCGCGAGCGGCGTCGGGCGCTCGCCGTGGATGTCGC
>CAYUIT010000030.1:0-27906 GCA_964444835.1 uncultured Steroidobacteraceae bacterium | reverse complement strand
ATGCAACCTACTGGCTGCTGCGCGAGCGGCGTCGGGCGCTCGCCGTGGATGTCGCCGTGAACGAACTGCGCGAGTCCATCGGCGCGCTGGCGACTCATCTGCAAACCGCGCTGCACGGCGAAGACGCCAGCCAACTCGCAGCGCGGGTGACGGAGTACACGACGCATGGCGTCCCGGCCCATTTGGCAGAGCGAATCGCCAAACTGCCGTGGCTCGAGCCAGCGTTCGATATCGTGCACTTGGCGCGCACCTATCGTTTGGCCGTACGCGAAGCGGCGGCGCTGTACTTCGCGTTATCGCAAGAAATCGGTCTCGGTTGGCTACACGATCGTATCGAACGGCTCGCTGTCGATGGGCCGTGGCAAGCGGTGGCGCGTACGGGATTACGCGACAACGCCCGGCGCGCACACCAGGAAATTGCTGCGCGCGTCTTGCGTGAAACGCGCGGGGGCTCGATCCCGGGGCGATTGGCGGCCTGGATGAGCAAACACCAAGAGGACTTCGCGAGCTGGCAGCGGACGTTGGCCGACATGCGCTCAAGCGGTGGCAGCGACTTCGCCACTCTGTCGGTGGGCGTCGAGGCCGTGCGCGCGTTAGCGCAAGGCTAACCGCTCGCTCACCGTGCGGCTCGCGCTAGCGATCACCACCTACGAGCGGCCCGACGCGCTCGCGGCGGTACTCACAACCGTGGCTCACCAGCGCTCAGCACCGGATGAAATCCTGATCGCTGACGATGGCTCGGGCCCGGCAACGAGCGAAGTCGTTAGTCGCTTCGCAGGCAGCGTGCCGCAGACCGTGTTCCACCTGCGTCAAGAACACCTGGGCTTCCGTCTGACTCGCTTGCGCAACATGGCGATCGCCGCGGCAAGTGCCGAGTACATCGTCTTCATCGACGGCGACATGTTGTTACACCCCGACTTTATCGCCGATCACCGCGCCCAAGCCCGCCGCGGCTATTTCACGCAAGGCGTGCGCATCTTGCTCGATGACGTTGCAACCACTGCAGCGCTCACACGCGCAGCCCAGCGGGAGCCTGTGTTGTGCTCGTCACTACACGGACAGGGCTTGCGTCGGCTGTACGAATGGCATTCGCGGTTCGGGGCTCGCGTCGCGCGGCGTGTGGCCAACCGCTTCATCGCCATCAAGGGCTGCAACCAAGCGTTCTGGCGTGACGATCTTGTCCGCGTGAATGGCTTCGACGAAGGCATCGAAGGCTGGGGACCGGAGGACAAAGAACTGTGCGCGCGTCTCGAGCACGCGGGCGTTCGGCGTCAAACGCTGTTGTTCGGTGGCATTGCATGGCATCTCGCGCACCCGCCGGCCAATCGCGACCAGCATGCACGTAATCTCGATGTACTCGCGACCACACTCGCGACGCGTCGAATCCGCTGCCACCGGGGTTTGGACGACCATGAGCGCGCCGACAAAGCCCGCAGCGCGTTCGGTTAAACTAACGGCCCCACTCGAGTCCAGGAGTATCCCGTGCCCGGCAAACTCATTCTCGTCCGCCATGGCCAAAGCGTATGGAACGTGGAGAATCTCTTTACGGGCTGGCACGACGTCGATTTGTCGGAACAGGGGCGCGCGGAGGCCAGGCAAGCCGGGGTCGAACTCGTGCGCGCGGGGATCGTACCGCACATCGCGTTCACCTCCGTTTTGAAACGCGCGATTCGCACGCTCTGGATCGCGCTCGATGAAATGGATCTGATGTGGCTGCCGGTCGAGCGCTCGTGGCGCCTCAACGAGCGGCACTACGGTGCCTTGCAAGGTCTCAACAAGACGCAAACCGTCGAGAAGCATGGCGAGGCGCAAGTGAAGATCTGGCGCCGCAGTTACGACATCCCGCCGCCGCCGCTCGCACTCGACGATCCACGGCACCCACGCTTCGACCGGCGCTACGCCGGTATCGATCCCGCGCTGCTGCCGGCAGCGGAATCCCTCAAAGACACGCTTGCACGCGTGCTCCCGTTCTGGAACGAGCGTATTGCCCCTGAGTTACGGGCTAACAAGAATGTCTTGGTGGCCGCGCACGGCAACAGCCTGCGCGCGATGGTCAAGATGCTCGACAATGTCAGCGAAGCAGACATCGTTGAGCTGAACATTCCGACCGGTGTACCGCTCGTCTACGAACTCGACGCCAACCTGAAGCCTCTCTCGAGCCGCTATCTTGGCGATGCCGATGCGATCAAGGCGGCTGCAGAAGCCGTCCGCAAGCAAACCGAGAAACGCTAACTAGTCGAGCCGCGGGTTGCCCGCCGTCCGCGCGACGTGCGATGCCGCCCAACCGTCGTACGAGCCGCCCTTCGATTTCGCCAAATCGGTGAGCCGTCGGCTGAGCTCCTGCATATCCGGAACGGACAGGCGCAGCGACTTCATTGCATGCAAGCTATAGGGATGGCTCGGATTCTCGGGCTTGTGCTCGACATCGGTCGCAAAGCCCTCAGTGCCGAGTTGCGCTGCTAACTCGCGCGCGCTCGCCTCGTTCGGCAAGCCAAAGAAGAAATCGACATTGTGCGGTTGGAACGGATCGGAGCCGTCTTTACGTAGCCGCTCGATCAATTTCGCATCCCAGCTATCGTTGCGCTGCCGCGCCACTTTCCGCAATGACCAATAGATGCGGCCAATCGCGACGGCGGCGCCCGCGAGTAGAAACACATAGAGCCAAACCGGGCCCATATCAGACGAACTTCGGCTTGCGCTTCTCGAGGAACGCACCAATGCCTTCGCGTCCCTCGGCCGTGGCACCTTGCCCCGCGATCGTCTGGCTTTCGAGCGTCAGATGCGACTCGAGCGCACCTAACGACTGTGCCATCAGGCGCTTCGACTTCCCAAAAGCGCGCAACGGGCCCGCCGCCAAGCGATCGGCCAGCTTCAGCGCTTCGCTAACAACATCGGCATCGGGGACGACCGCATTTACCAAGCCCCAATCGAGCGCTTCGGGCGCCGTGATCGCCCGATTCGTGAGAATCAACTCCATCGCCCGTTTCTGTCCGATCAACCGCGGCAGGAAGAAGGACGTGCTGCCGTCCGGCGTCAGACCGACGCCCGTGTAGGCGAGCGAGAACTTCGTGCCTTGCGCCGCAATTGCCATGTCCGCCATTGCCACGAGACCTACGCCCGCGCCCGCGGCCGTGCCATTCACTGCAGCAATGACCGGAGCATCCATATTCACGAAGTGCGCAATGGCCGTGTGCAAATGCGAGGTGAGTTCGCGCAAGTAGGCCTCGATCGAACCGCCGCCTTCGATCATGCCGCGCAGGTCGCCGCCGAAGCAGAAGTTCTTGCCGGCGCCCGTCAATACGACAGCGCGCACATCCGGGTTCGCCTCACACGCGATCGCCGCCGCTGCGAGATCGCGCCCCATCTGCAAGTTCAGCGTATTGGCGTTGTCAGGCCGATTGAGCTGCACCAGGGCGACCGCCCCCTTCAATTCGATCGTTACCGTCGACTGTGTCATTCCGAAAACTCCATCTGTAACGCGACTCGCTGCGCGAGTCGTTAGTGATTCGTGCGGACGAGCGGAACGCTCAGCGTCCGGCGCCGCGCAATTCGCGCAGCTTTTCTTCGAGATACCGGAGCACGCGCTTGTCCCGCTCGGTTTCCTTATGCGTCAGGAAACTGATCGCCATACCCTCGAGCACATAGCGCGACAAATCGAGCGCGAGATCGAACTTCTCGCCCTTGCCGCGCCATTCGGGAAAGATATCGAGTGCGGTCTGTTGCCACTCTTGATCGAACGCCTCTTGCACAGGCCGCAAAATGGCAGCGAGTTCGGGATCGGTACGCGACGCCACTGCCAACTCGAAAAACGCCACGAACATCGGGTGTTTGACGTGCGACCAGTAAGTCTCGACGCCTTGCTGCACATGGTCGCCATCGCCCGGGGCCTTGGCCATCGCCTTGCGGAACGCGCGCAAGCGCTTCGCATGCAAGTGCTCGACGGCCGCGCGCACGATGTCGAGCTTGGAAGGAAAGTGATGCAGCATTGCGCCGCGTGACAAGCCGGCCTTCTCGGCGATCACCGTGGTTGTGGTGCGCGCGTACCCCATATCAATGAAGCACTTGATGGCGGCCTCAATGATGAGATTGCGCGTTGAAGCGCTCTTTTGCGCCTGCCAACCCAACGGGCTGTGGGAATCGCGCGAATCGGTGGAATCGGAGCTCGTTGCCGCCATGGTGGGGTTCTTTTCCCTTTCCTGACAAGCATGTGCAGGCTGTCGGAAAAAGTCAAAGCTGATTGAAACCGTCTAGCCTGACTGGTAGCGTCTCGCATCGATCGCGGCTGAACGAGACGTTACGGAGGGGATCATGGGACGCGTTTCAGGCAAGGTGGCGTTGGTAACCGGGGCGGGCTCAGGACTAGGCCGAGCGGATGCAACGGCGCTCGCGCGCGAAGGCGCCAATGTCGTCATTACCGACATCAATGAAGCCGCAGGACGCGAGCTCGAACAGCAACTCAACAGCAAACGCGCGGGCTCCGCACTGTTCCTGGCACAGGACGTTTCGAGCGAAACGCGCTGGCAAGAAGTGCTGGCCGAAACTAACAAGCGCTTTGGCGGGCTGCATATCCTCGTGAACAACGCCGGCATCGTCCGTATCGGGACGCCCGAGAGCGCCACGCTCGAGGAATTCCGCAAACATCTCACCATCATGACCGACAGCGTGTTCTTGGCCGTCAAGTACGCGCTCCCGATCATGAAGGCCTCGGGCGGTGGGTCGATCATCAACATGTGTTCAACCGCCACACACCTCGGCTATCCCGTGTTTTACGCGTACAGCGCCGCCAAGGGCGCCGTGCGCTCGATGACGAAGTCGATCGCGGTGCACTGCCAGATGAACAAGTACAACATTCGCTGCAACTCGATTCACGCGGGCGCCATCGAAACGCCGATGGTGGAGAAGGCGACCAAAGAACTCGGCATGGAGATGAGCGCCTACGACCAAGCGCCGTGGGGCATCGGCAAGCCGGAAGACGTCGCCAATCTCGTCGTGTACCTCGCCTCCGATGAGTCGCGCTTCGTCAACGGGACCGAGATCTTGATCGACAACGCGCTGACGGTGCAGTAGCGCGAGTCGTTAGTTACTCGTCGGGTGCGATCGTGACCCGCAGCCCCGACAGGGCCGCGGTCATCTCGACCTGGCACGACAGGCGCGAGTTGTCTTTGTAGTGTGACAACTCGGAGAGCAACTCGCGCTCGTCCGACATTGGAGCCGGAAGCTTCGCGAGCCAGTCGCGACCGACATAGATGTGGCAGGTGGCGCACGAGCACATTCCACCGCAAATGGCCGCCACGCCGTAATCGAGGTCGCGCAGGGTTTCCATCACCTTGATGCCGGGTTTCGAGGCGACTTCATGCTCCTGCCCGTCGCGGTCGATCACGATCAACTTAGTCATTGAACATTCCTAATTAAGTCTATGAATGTAAATATAATTTTACCGCTGAACCCAACTCAGGCAGCCCGAAAAAAAACAGTCATGACTGTTTGTAATGAGGCAACGCGGTTCTATAATTCAGGGCGTTACGCTTGCCCGGCAAGTCTGCCTTGGGCGCGCACGGGAGTAAATGTATGGATCTAGGCCTTCGCGGTAAGAAAGCAATCATCACGGGCGCAACCAAGGGTATCGGCCGCGCCGTCGTCGACCTGCTGGCGGCAGAAGGTGCCGACATCGGCTTGTGCGCGCGCACGCCCGAAGAAGTGGCAGATGCGGTGAAGGCGCTCAATGCCAAGGGCACCACTGCGATCGGTGAGGCCGTCAACGTTCGCGACGGCGAAGCGTACAAGGCGTGGCTTACGAAAACTGCCGAAGCGCTCGGGGGCTGCGACATCTTCATTGCCAACGTGAGCGCGGGCGGCGGCATGGACTCGGAGAAAAACTGGACGCGCAACTTCGAGATCGACGTGATGCATACGGTGCGCGGCTGCGAAACCTTGATGCCCTTCCTCGAGAAGTCCGGCCAGGGATCGATCGTCGTGATCGGCTCTACAAATGCGGTGGAGACCTTTGCGGCACCGATGGCCTACAACGCGATGAAGGCGGGCTTGATCACCTACGCCAAGCAGTTGTCACAGTTCGTCGGCAAGAAAAACGTGCGCGTGAACGCCGTGTCGCCGGGCCCGATCTACTTCGAAGGCGGTGCCTGGGAGATGATCAAGGGCACGCAGCAGAAGTTCTACGATTGGGCCATCAAGCAGATTCCCTGCGGCCGCATGGGCACGCCCGAGGAAATTGCACGCGTGATCGTCTTCACCGCAAGCCCTGCCGCAAGCCTCATCACGGGCGCAAACATCGTGGCCGACAACGGCTTCACGAAGCGCGTGCAGTTCTAGCAGCCGCGCGTATTCCATGGCCAATCCGCGCCTCAACGTGCTGCTGGTGTGTGGTGGTAAGTACCACGACATCGACTATGCGCGTTTGGAATTGCTGAAGCTGCTCGCCGAGCATGAGCGGATGCGTGTCAAAGTCACGGCGGACTACTCGAACATCGATGCCATCCGCGGCGCCGATGTGCTGGTCTCGTATACGTGCGAAGTAGCCCCCGCGGAAGCGGAACAAGCAGCGCTCGCCGAGTACCTCGCGGCAGGCAAACGTTGGTTCGCACTGCATGGCACCAACTCGGTATTGAAGTACGTCAAGGGCAAGGGCTGGGATGCGCCGGACACTGCGCCGCAATTCATGAACTTGTTGGGCAGCCAGTTTGCGGCGCATCCGCCGATTGCGCCTTACCGAGTCACGGTGTCGGCACCGTCGCACCCGCTTGTCAGCGGTATCGAACCGTTCGATGCGGATGACGAGCTGTATCTGTGCCGCTTCCGCGGCGCAGTCGAAGTGTTACTGGAAACGCGCTTCACCGGGGAATGCCCTGGTTTCGTCGATCGCGAGTGGCGCGACGATGTGCCACGCCCGGTTTTGTATCTGCACAAGGTACCGCCGGGCGAAGTGCTCTACTACACCCTCGGGCACGCGCGCGGCCGCTACGACATGCAACCGTTGATGGAAGAGTACCCCACCGTCGAGCGCGGCAGCTGGAAGACTCCGGCGCACTACGAGATTCTGCGCCGCGGAATCCGCTGGGCCGCGCGGCTCGAGCACTAACGCATGGCGACGAAACCCGAAGAATTCGCAGCGCTCTCGAAATCGCCGGACTATCGGCCGGTGCAGCGCGTCACGACGCCGGTTCCGGGCGGCACACCGGTGGAAAAAGCACCGGAGCCTGACATCGATTGGTCGCAGCCCATCGATGCACGGCGTTATACGTCGGTCGAGTTCATGCAGCTCGAATGGTCGCGCCTGTGGAGCAAGGTTTGGTTGTTAGGCGGTCGGACACTCGACATCCCGGAACCCGGCGATTTCATCGTGACGGAAATCGGACCGGAATCGATTCTGATCGTGCGGCAGGACGACGGTTCGATCCGCGCGTTTTACAACGTCTGCCAGCATCGCGGTAATCGGTTGGCCGATTGCGGCATCGGCAAGACCGCCGAAGCGCGCACGTTCAAGTGCCAGTACCACCACTGGGAGTACAACTTGGATGGCTCGTATCGACGGATCCCCGACATCGATACGTTCCCACAGGGCAAGCCGAGTTACGCGCTCACGGAAGTGCGCTGCGATACGTGGGGCAGCTTCGTGTGGTTTACGCTCGATGAGCAGGCGATGCCGCTCAAGGATTATCTCGGCATGATCGTGCCGCACCTCGATCCGTATCACTTCGAGCGCATGGTGCAGACGCGCGACATCACGGTCGAATGGGACTGCAATTGGAAGACGTCCGTTGACGCGTTCAATGAAAGCTATCACGTGCAAGGGATCCACCCGCAGTTGCTGTGGTACTTGCAAGACATCGACATTCAAATCGATTGCTACGAGCGACATAGCCGGTACCTGATTCCGTTCGGCACACTGTCCCCGCGCGTCAAGAAGCCACCGACGATTCCCGAGCCGATCAAGACGATCATGAAGGCGGCAGGCATGGATCCGGCCGACTACGATGAGCCGATCAGCAATATTCGTCGTGACGTGCAACGCCACAAGCGCAAGCATGGCCCGTTGCAAGGTAAGGACTACTCGCGCCTCAACGACGATCAGCTCACGGACGACTATCACTACCTGATCTTTCCGAACTTGTCGTTGAACGTGCATGCCGACGACTTCTGGATCTTCCGCCAGCGCCCGCACCCGAGCGATCCTAACAAGATGTTCTACGACATCATGACGTTCGAGCTCGTGCCGCAAGGGGCGGAATGGCCTAAGCGAGCGCGTCATCAGCACTTCAAGCACGGTGACAAGTCGATCGGCCTAGTGCTCGATCAGGACGCCGCCAATCTGCCGGGCGTGCAGGCTGGCATGCATTCGCGCGGCTACAAAGGCTTGTGGCTCGGGAAGCAGGAAACGCGCATCCGCCATTTCCACCAAGTCATCGACGACTATCTCTACGGCCCTGGGCGCAAGCCGCCCGGCGCGCTGTAGCTCACACGCTATCCGAGGGAGAGACCGCCGTGTCATTGACGCAAGAGCAGCTACTGCGCGCGTATCGCCAGATGAAGACGATTCGCGAATTCGAGGAGCGCCTCCACGTCGAAATCGCCACGGGCGAGATCCCGGGCTTCACGCACCTGTATGCGGGGCAAGAAGCTGTCGCCGTCGGTGTATGCCTCGATCTCACCGAGTCTGACTACATTGTTAGCACGCACCGCGGTCACGGTCACTGCATCGCGAAGGGTTGCGACGTGCAAGGCATGATGCTCGAGATCTATGGTCGCGGCGCGGGCTTGTGCAAAGGCAAAGGCGGCTCGATGCATATCGCCGACGTCACGAAAGGCATGCTTGGCGCGAATGCGATCGTGGGCGGCGGTCCGCCGCTCGCGGTGGGCGCCGCGATTGCGTGCCGTAACCGCGGCAACAAAACCGTGAGCGTCGCCTTTGGCGGGGACGGCAGTTCGAATCAAGGCACGGTTTTCGAGGCAATGAACCTCGCTGTCGTGCTCAAAGTGCCCGCCATCTTCGTGATCGAGAACAACGGCTACGGCGAGCACACGGGCGCCGCCTACGCGGTCGGCGCCCCCGACATCGCGAGCCGCGCCGCGGGCTTCGGCATGGCCGCAGAGCGTGTCGACGGGAGCGACCTATGGGCCGTCCACGCAGCGATGGGACGCGCGATCGCACGCGCAAAGCGCGGCGAAGGGCCTTCGACAATCGAGGCCGTTATCACGCGCTATTACGGGCACTTCGAAGGCGACCCGCAGAATTATCGCGCCAAGGATGAAGTTGCGCGTCTGCGCGAAACCAAGGATTGCCTGAAGCACTTCCGAGCACGTGTCGAGGCAGACAAGTCCGTGAGCCTCGCGGCGCTCGATGCAATCGACGCCGAAGTGGCCACGCTCATCGACACGTCCGTGAAGGTGGCGCGCGCTGCACCCCCGCCACCCGACTCGGAACTGACGACCGACGTCTACATTCGCTACTAACAACCTATTCGCAGCCGGAACATTTCACATGCCACAGATCTCGTACCGCGACGCCATCAATCAGGCGCTGCACTTGGAAATGGAGCGCGACCCGCGAATCATCGTGTTAGGCGAGGATGTGTCTGGCGGCGCAGGCGGCACATCCGGCACACGCGAAGCGGCGGGCGGCATCTTCGGCGTGACGAAGGGCCTGTGGCCCAAGTACGGCGACGCACGCGTAATCGATACGCCGATCTCGGAATCGGCGATCGTCGGCGCCGCGGCCGGCGCCGCGCTCGCTGGCTTGCGACCGATCGCAGAACTGATGTTTGCCGATTTCGTCGGTGTCTGCATGGACCAGATCTACAACCAAATCGCCAAGTTTCGCTACATGTTTGGCGGCAAGAGCACCTGCCCGGTCGTCATTCGCGCGGCGATGGGCGCCGGCATGAACATGGGCGCGCAACACTCCCAGACGATCTATCCGATGCTCACTTCAGTGCCTGGCTTGAAGATCGTCATTCCTGCAAACGCATACGATGCCAAGGGTTTGTTGATTCAAGCCATTCGCGACGACGACCCAGTGGTCTTCTTCGAACACAAGGCGCTCTACCCGCGCAAAGGCGAAGTGCCTGAAGGTGCTTATACGATTCCCTTCGGCGAGGCGAATCTCGTGCGTGAGGGTGAAGACGCGACCATCGTCGCTTTCGGGCGAATGGTGCCCTTTGCCGAGAAGGCGCTCGATGCGCTCGCGAAGGACAACATCAAGTGCGATCTGATCGATCCGCGCACCGCGTCACCGCTCGACGAAGAGACTATTCTCGAGAGCGTTGAGAACACCGGCCGCCTCGTCGTCGTCGATGAATCACCGCCGCGCTGCAGCCTGGCATCGGATGTGGCGGGCATTGTCGCAAGCAAGGGCTTTCGCTCCCTCAAGGCGCCGATCCAGCTCGTCACCGCGCCGCACGCCCCAATCCCGTTCGCGCCAGCGCTTGAGCGCGCCTATGTTCCCGGACCGCAGAAGATCGAAGCGGCGATTCGTCAAGTACTCAAGGACTAACTACTCATGGCTGCTCCGATCTATCCGATCACGATGCCCAAGTGGGGCATCGAAATGACCGAAGGCACGATCACCGGATGGCATGCGGCCGTGGGTGCGAATGTTGGCAAGGGCGATCCCTTGCTCGACGTCGAGACTGAAAAGATCGTCAACGCGGTTGAATCGCCGGTTGCCGGGACCTTGCGGCGTGTCTTGGCCGACACCGGCGAAGTCCGTCCGGTGGGCTCACTGATCGCCGTGTTCGCCGACCCAGCGGTTTCCGAATCCGACATCGATAACTTTGTCGCGAGTTTCAAGGGCGCGGTCGTCAATTACGAACCCGATGCGGGTGGCGCTCCAGCAGCCGCGGCGGCGCCGACCGAGGCAGCTGCCCCCGCCGACACGGGCGATGGCGAATCGCGGGTCAGCCCGATTGCGCGTCGCTTGGCCGAGCGCCTCGGCATCGACATCAGCCAAGTCAAGGGCACGGGACGTAATGGCCGCATTTCGAAAGAAGATGTGGAGGCGTTCGCCGCAGCACGCGATGCCGCCGCCACATCGACCGCAGGCGCGACCGCGAACGCGCCGACGCGAGTGGCGATGTCGGCGATGCGCGCGACAATCGCGCGGCGCTTGCTCGAGTCTTCGCAAGGCATCCCCGCGTTCCGCACCGCGATCGATGTCGACATGGGCGCCCTCCTCGCTCTCAAGGCACGCCTGGCCGATGGCGGCACCAAGGTTACGATCACTGACTTGTTAGTACGCGCCTTGGGGCTTGCGCTCGTCGAGCACCCGATGGTCAATGCGCAACTCGAGGGCAACGAGATACTGCAATTCGCGCAGGCGGATATCGCCGTGGCCGTTGCCACCGACGGCGGCCTCGTCACACCGATCGTGCGTGCCGCGAACCGCAAGTCGCTCAGCGAAATTGCGGCGGCGACGCGCGACCTCGCGACGCGCGCCAAGTCTGGCGGCTTACAACGCGAGGAAATCACCGGCGGCACTTTCACGCTGTCGAACCTCGGCATGTTCGGCATTACGTCGTTCGATGCCATCATCAATCCGCCGCAAGTTGCGATCTTGGCAGTCGCAGCAACGGAAAACCGCGCCGTCGCCAAGAACGGCCAGCTGGCCGTCGCACAGATTTGCACGATGACGCTGACGTCCGATCACCGCGTCGTCGATGGCGCTGTCGCTGCGGCATTCCTAACGACTCTGCGCCGACGTATCGAAGAAGCCACAGGTTTATAGTCGAGTTCGCTCACGATCGAGGGGGACGCATCATGATGTATTCGTATCGGGCCACGATGTTGGTCGGCGCGCTATTGGTTTGTCTGACCGGCTGTGCGAGCCAAGCCGTTCCACCCAGCGCCGCAGCGCCCGCAACCGCGACCCCGAGCGAGCCGCCGGCCGCAGCAACCACAGCGTCGAGCACGCCCGCGGCTCACCCGGGTGCAGCTGTCTACGAGCAGTTCTGCCAGGCGTGTCATGAAGGCCAAGTCGCCAAAGCGCCGCAGAAATTGTTTCTGCAGATGCTGTCGGGCCCGACGATTTTGGCGGCCCTGAACGAAGGCCTGATGCAAGCGCAAGCGGAGCCGTTGACGGCCGAACAGCGCCAGCACGTCGCGGAGTACTTGTCTGGACGTTCGTTGGCGGATGCCACGGCACTGAAACCCGTGAAGATGTGCGCCGAGGGCGCGTCGCCTTTCGACGCGTCACAGCGCCCGCTCAAAACCGGCTGGGGCTACGACAACAAGCGCTTTGTCGCTGCAGCCGACGCCGGCCTTACCAAGGCCAGCGCGAGCAAGCTGCGCTTGAAGTGGGCCTTCGAGTTTGCCGGCGGAATCCGCGCACGCTCCCAGCCTTCCATCGCGTATGGCGCCGTCTTCGTAGGCAGTTACGACGGTCGCGTCTACGCGCTCGATCTTGAAACAGGCTGCGCGCGGTGGGTATTCAAAGCGGGCGCCGAAGTCCGCACGACCATCGTCCCGTATGAAGCCACGGGTGGCGCGAATGTGCGCACCATGGGCCCGCGAGTTTTGTTCGGCGATGTGTTGGCGCGACTCTATTCTGTGGATGCGATGACCGGGAAACTGGTTTGGAGCCACAAGCTCGACGACCACGCACATGCAACCATTACGGGGACGCCGGCGCTGCACGATGGCATGGCCTACGTGCCGATTTCCTCGCTCGAAGTGGCCACCGCAGTCGATCCTAACTACCCGTGCTGCACCTTCCGCGGCAAAGTGGTCGCAATCGATGCATGGAGTGGCGAGGAGCGTTGGCGCTCCTTCACGATCGATGAAGAGGCGCGAGAGGTGGGCAAGACGCGCGTCGGCACACCGGTGTTTGCCCCATCCGGCGCACCCGTTTGGAACAGCCCGACGATCGATGTGAAGCGCGGCGCCTTGTATGTCGGCACAGGCGAGAACTACTCGTCGCCCGCGACCACGACGAGCGACGCGCTCCTCGCATTTGATCTGCGCACGGGCAAGCGTTTGTGGTCGCACCAAACGGTCGCGAACGATGTGTGGAACGCTGCGTGCATGGTCAAAGACAATCCCAATTGTCCGCCCGAGAATGGACCGGACGTCGATTTCGGTGCCGGCACGCTCCTAACAACGCTGCCGAACGGCAAGGAAATCATCATCGCGGGCCAGAAAAGTGGCGTCGTGCACGCTTTCGATCCGGACCGGCAAGGCGCGCTGTTGTGGCAGACGCGAGTCGGACGCGGCGGCATCCAAGGCGGTGTGCATTTCAGCATGGCGGTCGGCCAAGGACGCGTGTTCGCGCCAGTCTCCGACATGGTCAACGAGATGGAATGGCACAACAAAGACTTCCCAGCACGGCCGGGCTTGAATGCGCTCGATGTCGCAACGGGCAAGATTTTGTGGAGCACGTTGGCCGACAACGTATGTGCCGGCAAGCAGTTCTGCGATCCAGGCATTTCGGCAGCGATTACCGCAATCCCAGGCGTCGTGTTCGCGGGCCATATGGACGGTCGCTTTCGCGCGTACGACAGCGACACGGGTGCGGTGCTGTACGAGTTCGACTCCTTGAAGCCCATCCCGACCGTGTCCGGCGCCACGGCACACGGCGGCTCGTTCGGCGGCGGCGGCCCAGCCGTGCGCAACGGTCACGTCGTCGTCAACTCGGGGTACGGCATGTACTTCCACATGCCGGGGAATGTGCTGCTGGTATTTGCTGCGGGGGACTGACGGCGTAACGCACTCGTTAGTGAGTGCCGAGTAAGCGGCGCTCGATCTGCGCGAGTGTCTGTGTGCCCGGGAGCGGCGCGATGGCGGCGTTCTCGGGCAGACGTTGCCACAAGTATGTGAGCAACTCGAATGCGCGCGTGAGCTCGCTCAGCATCATCGGCGTCACGCCGCGGTGCTTCAAGCCGGTGGCTTCGAGCAACATCACCGCATGCGCCATCGTGCGCGGGTAATAGGCCATGATGCAGGCCAAGTCGAGCGCCGGGTCGCCGACCCCTGCGAACTCCCAGTCCAAAAAGTACAAGCGATCCGCGACGACCAAGTTCGTGTGATTGATATCGTGGTGCACGATACACGCGGCGCGCTTGGTCGATTGCGAGGCTTCGAACGCCTCGGCCGCGCGATTCATCATCGTTTGCAGTGGCACCCGCTCTGCCGGGTACTCGCCAGCGACGCGCGCCGCATATGTCTGTAGCGTGTCCCACATGTCGATGCGAGGCAGCGCGGCAGGCGGCGGCAACTCGTGCAACGTGCGCAGGCGCGCCGCGAGTTCGCGCAGCTCACGCAAGCGGCCGAATGACTGCTCCGTCCATTGCCGGCCTTCGATGTACTCGAGGATGAGATAGCCGCCCACGGCATCGCTCGACAGAATGCGAGGTGCGATGCGCGCGTCGGCTGCGATCGTGTGCAGCAAGATCTCGCGCCGACGATCGATCGAGCCTTCCGACACGTGCGCGTCATTCAAGCGAACGACAAAGCGGCCTCGCTCAGTTCGCACGATGAAAGTTCGATTGAACCGCAGCGCCGGCAATGCGGTGACGGAGAACGGCGCTTGTCCCGACTCACAACCTGGCACGCAACGCAGAATCTCTGGCGCAATCAAGCTCGCAGGCGCTGCGCCCGATACTTCCTCAACCATGATCCAAACCCGAAAATCGCGATCAGCAAGTAAATCGCATACAGCAACGAAATGAAACTGAGACCTTGCTTCGCGAACAATACGACTAACAGCGCATCGATGACTATCCAATACAACCAGTTTTCGATTCGCGCACGAGCGACGAGCCAAGTCGCGAACAGGCTGAACCAAGTAGTAAGGGAGTCGAGGAAGGGATGCGCAGCTTGCGTTTCCGCCGCCAGAACGTGCGCACTTGCGAACGACAACGCGATGAGTCCGAGCGCGACTGCAATATGGTGAGTCAGCGGCCAGAAGCCCACGGGAAGTTCTGCATTCGCGGACGCACGACGCCACGCCCAGTAGCCGTAAGCAGCCATCGCAACGTAGAACGCCTGCAACGCGGCCTGCATTGGCAGCGCACGCTGGGACGCCAAGTACGCCAGCAGTGCCGAGCTACCCGCACCGGCGATCCAGCAATAGCGATGCCGCCGCACCGCCAGCAGCGCATACGCCACGCCAAGAACCGTCGCGGCGACTTCGAGCGGCGAACTCGCCGCGAGCTCGCGCACGACGGATGCGAGCCAATCCATCACACGCGTGACAACGGACCCAACAGCTTCATCACGACAACCGCCGTGCCGTGGGTGGCGAACACCGGACGTAACTCACGCGCCAAGAACGGCAGGAGCTCATCGTAGGCTCCGAAGATTTGCGTGCTCATGCTGTTGGTCGTCACGCGGAAACGCGGATCGGCGTTGAGTCGCTCGATCAAGGCCTTGATCGGTGGAATGTAGTCGCGATCGAGCGGATACAAGCTCAGTTCGACACCGACGTCGATCTGCTCTGACAGACGCGTGCTCGAATCAGTCTCGGAATTCATGCCGCACTGTCACTCCGATTTGGCGCGGATCGCCCGCTTGCACATAGCGCGTGTTGGCAAAATCCGGCGGCTCGTTGCCGAAGAAAAACCCGCGCTGCGAATAGTAGCGGTTGAACGCATTGCGGACCCACAGCTCGGCCGACCATTGCCTCGCCGCATAGCCCAACTTGAGGTGCGTCAAGGCGTGACTCGGCGCACGTTCGTCATGGCTGGCAGAGAAATAGAACGCGTCCGCACCCGTGACATCGGCACGTGCAAACCACCCTTGCGGATGCCGATATTCGGCGAACGCCGCGAATTGGTAGCGCGGGGCATGCGGCTGATCGCGGCCGCGGAGGTCACGTCCGCCGGAGTCGTACTGGGTGAAGCGCGCCCGCAGCCAACTGAGTGAACCGCCGACGGCCGTGCGATCCGACGCTTGCCAACGCAGTTGCGCCTCGACCCCGGAATTCTCGCCGCGCGCCGCGTTATCGGTGAAGAACACGAACGTCAGTGGATCACCCGGAACGAGCTGCACCGAACTCTCGACTTGTTGGTCGACCCGGCGCATGGCGAACGCGACGAGTGAGCCCTCGAGCCGACCGTCGGCGCGACGCCCCGTCAAGCCTACCTCGACGCTGTCGAGGTGCTCCGCCGTGAACTCGCGGCGCTCGTCCGGGATCGCGGCACCGATATTGAAGCCGCCTGCCTTGTAGCCGCGTCCCGCACTCGCATACAGCGAGAGCGTGGGCTGCAGAGCGTGGCGAATCGACACGGTGCCGCCCCACATCGATTCGCTCGGCGCGAATGCTTGCGATTCGTTGTCGCGGTAATCCGCGTCGCGTCGCTCGCCTCGTAAGCCGACGCTTAATCGCGTACGCGCGCTGAGCTGCCGCGCGAGCTCGCCGTACAGCGCCAGATTGTCAGCCCGATACCGACTATCGAGCGACCGCGTCGTGTCGCCGTTGAAGAAATCGCGCTGCGAGTTACGCTCTGTCAGCCGCGACGCATAGACCCCCGCAACCCAACTCCACGTGGACGTTTCGGCTGTCGACAGCAAGCGCAAATCCTGCGTGGCGGTCTCGCGCTCGCGGTCGAACACTTGCTCGAAATCGTAGGGACCGTTTACGCCCCAGCTATCCGGATTGCCCCAATCGCCATCGAAGGAGTAGTCGATGTCCGAGCGCGCCACACTCGTCACACTGCGCAGTGCCGCCTGCTCGAACGCCCGAAAATCGACTGTGAGCGCTGCCCCGCGCGAGCGTTGCGCATCGCGTCCAGGTTTGTCGGAGAGTGTGATGCGCGAATTATCGATCGAGAACGCATCGTAGCCATTGTTAGCATCGAGCCAAAAGGCCGTGAGATTCGCCGTGAGGTCGTCGCGCGGCGCGATGCGCAGCTTGCCGCGCAAGGCCGTCTCGTCGTAACCATTCGTATCATTGCGGCCGAGGTACGTGTTGCGCCGAAAACCGTCGCTCCGCTGGCGCTGTGCCGCAAGGCGAAACGCACTGCGGCCGTCGCTGCCGATTGGACCGGTCACCGCCCCGCCCGCACCCACCAAACCGAAGTCGCCCGCTGAGATCTCGCCACGCAGACCGAAGCGCGTACTGGGATCGCGGGTCCGCAGCGCAATCAATCCTGCAAGTGCATTGGCGCCGTACGTGACGCCTTGCGGGCCCCGCACGACTTCCACTTGCTCGACGTCGAACAACGTTGCCACCGTCCCGATCCCGGAGAAATCCACTTCATCGATCAGAAAACCGACCGAAGGATTCGGCGCGCCCTGCCATTGATCTAACTCCCCCACGCCCCGAAGCTGGAAGTAGCGCGGCCGCGAGGAACCTGCAGCCCAGTTCAAGTTCGGCACGAGCGACAAAACGTCTTGCAGATGTTGTTGGCCCACCGCTTGCAAAGTGTCGGCCGACAAAACCGTGACACTCGCTGGCGTTTCGAGCGCGGCGCGCGGCCGCAATTGGGCGCTAACAACGACCTCCTCGAGAGGCTCGTCTGCGTCGGCGGAACCCGCGCTGGAATGGGCGACAACCGGCACTGCGAGCAGTGCACAGAACAATGGCTTGAGCATTTTCATATCCCTACGCCGGTACTAACCGGATCAGGTTCAACGGGTTCGCCAGCACCACTGGCATCTCAGGCTCTCGGAATCGAGCGAGCCACCCCAAACGAAGTGCACTGATGGTAGTCGGAAAGCGCCGCCTTGAGAAGGCGCACAATCGAACCATTGTCGCGGCCCGCAAAACGTCTACAATCCGCGCCCTGCAGCCCAGCGTGGCCAGCGCGTTCACTGCCAGCGAGACCTATGAGCCGCACCGTCCGGATCTTTCAAGTCGACGCCTTCACACGCGAGCGTTTCACCGGCAACCCCGCAGGCGTCGTCCTCGATGCCGATTCGCTCAGCGATACGGAAATGCTCGCCATCGCTCGCGAGCTGCATAACGCCGACACGGCCTTCGTCCTGCGACCCGAGGGGCCAGATCACGACTTGCGCGTACGCTTCTTCACGCCGCGCACGGAGACAGGTTTCGTGGGGCATGCCACCGTCGCGACGCACTATGTGCTCTCGAGCCTGGGGCAAGCCACGGGCCGCGTCCGTCAGCGCCAAAAGGCCAGCATCGTCGAAGTCGAGATTCGAGGAAACGATGCGGCACGGCGAGTGGCCGTGCGTCAAAGCGCTCCACCCGTCGGCCGCGAGCTGAACGATCGCGAGCGCTTGGCGGTGCTCGATGCCTTGGCGCTGTCGACAGGTGACATCGACACGCGCTGCCCACTGCGCATCGCCGGCGGCGCCGGCACACGGCTCCTCGTGGGCGTGCGCAGCGCAGAGCAGCTGAAACAGTTGAAGCCGGATTTCACGCGGCTGACGACCTTGTCGGCGCAGCTCGGCGCCGCCGGATTCTTCGTCTTCACGCTGCGGCCCTCGGTCACCGATGCACTGACCGAATCGCGCATGTTCTGCCCCGCGCTCGGCATCCCAGAAGATCCGGTGAGCGGCAACGCGCACGGGTTGTTAGGTGCTTACCTCGTGCAGCACAATTTGTTGCAACACACAGGCTCGACCGCCAGTTTCAGCGGCGTGCAAGGCAATCACCTGCAGCGGCCGGGCCGCGTCGACGTGGAACTCGAATTCTCGAACGGCAAACTCGACGGCGTCTGGATCGTCGGCCAAGCCGTGAAGGTCTTCGAGACGACGCTCGAGCTGTAGCGCCCTGCGCTCAACTCTTCCAGTCGAAGAACTGCAAGTCCATCGCGCCGTCCACACACGCAAGGATCGGCGGCACCAAGCGATCGTGAAAAGCGGTGGTTTGGTGGAATTGAAACGCCTTGTCGTCCTTGAAACGCGCGTACACCACGTACGTGCGCGGGAGCTCGCGGTGCTTGATGACGTCGTACACCAGCGTGTCGGGCTCGTGCTGATGCGTCAGCGTTGACAGCTCCTGCTGCAGTTTCTCGAACTCGGCTTCCATGCCGGCTTTCACCTTCAACGTCGCAATGAATGTCGTGGACATCGGTACCTCGAGTGCAGTGTTGCAAGCGCGGCGCGGGTAGTTAGCCGAGCTTCAGTTCAGCGATCAACTGATCGCGTAGGCGGAATTTTTGAATCTTGCTGGTCGACATCGGCCATTCCGTTACGAAACGCACGTGTCGTGGGACTTTGAAGCCGGCGATCTCGCGTCGGCACAGTTCGATCAATTCCTCGGGCGTCGCGCTCGAACCGGCCTTCAATTCGATGAAGGCGGCGGGCACTTCGACCAGCCGCTGATCCGGAATGCCGACTACTTGCGCGAGCTTTACGGCGGGATGCCGCTGCAAACAGGCCTCGATCTCGGCTGCCGCTACATTTTCGCCGCCGACCTTCAACATGTCCTTCGTGCGACCATGGAACATCAGGGTGCCGTTGGCATCCATCGAACCCACATCACCCGTGTGATACCAGCCGTCGCCATCGAGCGCTGCTGCCGTCTTGACAGGGTCCTTGTAGTACCCCAACAGTGTGCAGTAGCCGCGTACTAACACCTCACCACGCTCACCCAGTGGCAGGTCTACGCCAGTCTCTGGATGCGCGATGCGCACCTCGATGCCAGGCAGCGGCTTACCAAGCCGCCCGACGCGCTGCTCGAGCGGGTCGTCCAAGCGACTCGTCGTGACCGTGCCAGCCGTCTCCGTCATGCCGAACGTGCCGACGTAGATGGCCGACGGCATCGCCTTCAGCATCGCCTCTTTGATGCTCGGCGGCTGCACGGCGAAGTTGGAATTCATCAGCGTGATGCGCGACAGATCGGTCTTCGGAAAGTCGGCGTGCGAAATGAGATCCGACATGATCGTGACGAAGCTCGGGTAGGTTGCCGTGACCTTGCGCTGCTCCAACATCTTCAGGGCTTGGCCGGCGTCGAAGTACGTCATCGTCGCGTAGGCACCGCCGACATCGAAAATCGCACACATCGGCAAGATGGCGGCGATGTGGAACATCGGCAGCGGCGACCAAAACACATCGTGCTGCTGGAGGGCGTAGCGATAACGCCCGAGTGCCATCGAGTTGCGCACCATCGCCTCGTGACTGATCAAGCAGCCCTTCGGGTTCGCGGTCGTCCCTGAGGTGTACAGCATGATCGCAGGATCGCGCAGTCGCACTTTGAGACGCGCTTCATGCACGCTGTCTTCTGGCACGCCTTCCGCCAAGCGCTCGAAATCAGTCTGATTGAGAAAGCCCGGTGCTTGCCCCTTCCCGAGCAACACAAGATTGCGCAGCCGCGGCGTCGTCGCAATCTGCAGCCGCCGCGGATCGGCTGCCCGGTCGAGCCCGGGCAAGGCTTGCGTCAAACGCTCGACGAAGTTCACGTGGTCGGCAATCTGGTCGGTCGTGATGACTACCGACAGATCCCCGTTTTCGATGACGTATGCGAGTTCCGTGTACTTGTAGCGCGCATTCATCGGCACCACGACGGCACCGCAGAACGCGATCGCAAACAGATACTCGACGAATTCGAACGACGTGGGCAGCAGCAGACCGACGTGGTCGCGTGGCTTGACGCCCAACGCCTGCAGCGCGCGTGCGCGTACCATCGCACGCTCGACGAGTTCACGATACGTGAGTTGTTTGTCGGGGAAAACGAGCGCAGGCGCGTCGGGGTAACGATCTGCCGCAATCAGCAGCAAATCGCCCAATGTTGACACTTGGATGCGAACGTTGCGCAACGTCTCGCTTTGCAACCCGGCGTTGCCGCCCACGGATTTCGCTGTAGACACGACTTGCACTACCTACATCGGGTCGAAGTACTCGCGTTCCCACGTGCCATCGAGACACGCCGACAACTTCGGCGCGATCTCGGCTAGCGCCTTCGACGCCATGTGCACATGCTCCGCGGCTTCGTTACGGAACGACTCGATGACCGCGTAACGATTCGGTTCGCGCAACTTGTAGAACTCGTAATACAAAGTGTCCGGCTCATGAGCTGCGACGTAATCCTGCAGTTGCTTGCAGTAAGCCTCGAACTCGCGTTCGCGACCGGCCAGGACTTTCATCCGGGCGATGAACGTTATCTTCGACATGCGAACCCCTCGAAAAACTGCACGTTGCCGCAGACCCGGCGAGCGCGATGGTAGTATGGGCGCGCGCGGAAAGAAACAGTCAGTCCTGTTTGTTTTACCCTATTCTTCCGCTCGACGGGAGCGCTGTGTCAATTGACAACTTTCAACGGGTGGCCGCTTTGTCCGAGGTCGCCGAGGGCAAGATGCACACCTGCCAATTCGGCGGCAAAGAAGTGGTGCTGTGCCGCACGAAAGACGGCGTGTTCGCGCTCGACAACATCTGCACACACGCGTTCGCGCGGATGAGCGAGGGACGGTTGCGCGGGCAACGCTTGATATGCCCTTTGCACGGCGCGTCGTTCGATGTGCGCGACGGTCGGGTACTGGGCGCCCCGGCCAACCAACCGCTGGCAACCTACCAGGTTCGTGTGATCGACGACGCCATCGAAATCGCGCCGCCGACATCAGCGAGTAGTTAGCGCCGTTGATCGAAGCGGCGCCCCGCCATCGCACTCGCGATGTTCACCTTTTGGATGTCGATGGCACCGCCCGCGATGCCCCAACCCCACGCGTCACGCAAGCGACGCTCCATCGGGTAATCCTTGGAGTAGCCGTAGCCGCCCATCAACTGCACGGCGTGTCCGCACACCTCGCGCGAAATCTCGTTCGCGAAGCATTTCGCCACGGACGACTCGACCACGCTGGGTAACCCATCTTGTGCGTTCGATGCCGCCCGCCAAATCAGCAAGCGGGCCGCGTCGACTCGGATACGCATCTCGGCGAGGCGAATCTGTACCGCTTGGAAATCGATGATCGGCTTACCGAACTGCTCGCGCTCTTGCACGTACTCGAGCACCTCTTCGAGCGCGCCGCTCGCTTGCCCCAACGCCATCGTCGCGTTGCCACAGCGTTCGAGATCGAACGCTTCCATCAATTTCTTGAAGCCGCCGGCTGGCACGACCACGTTGTCGAGTGGAATCTCGCACTGATCGAAGTAGATGTCCGAGGATGGTACGCCGCGAAAGCCCATCAGACTTTCTTGCGCGCCGAACGTCATACCGCGCGTGCCGCGCTCGACGTACACCGCGCCGATGCCTTTCGCACCGGGGTCATCCGACATGCGGCAATACACCACGTAGCCGTCGGCATGATCGCCACCGGAACACCAGCGCTTTGTGCCGTTGATGACGATCCGATCGCCACGTCGCTCTGCGCGAGTCGTTAGGTCAGTGAGGGCGGAACCCGCTTGCGGCTCGGACATCGACACCGCAACCACCAGATCGCCGCTGCACACCTTGGGGACGACGCGTTGCTTGAGCGACTCGCTCGCAAAACGCTCGATTGCGCGCACGGGGCCGACGCACGATTCGAACACCGGGAACGCAATGGCCGAGGAGATCTTGGCGAACTCCTCGAGCACAATCAGCGCCTCGAGGTTGCCGAGCCCAAGCCCACCGTACTGCTCGGGAACATTGATGCCGAGAAAGCCCTGAGCCGCATATTCCTTGATGAGCTCGTGCGACGGCGGATGACCCGTGCGCTCGATCTCGGCAGCGAGCTTCGGCAGTTTGTCACGTGCGTAACGGCGTGCGGCTTCTTGCAGCTCGCGCTGCTCGGCGGTCAATTGAAAGTCCATCGAATTACTACCTACTGTACGTTGAATATGTGGCGCGATGCCCGCAGGGCGTTCTGGTCACGCGCCAGGACCTCGCGAACGCGCATCGAGCGCCAATTGCTCGCGATACTCGCGCCCGCGCGCTCGATAGATTTCACCGGCGCGTTGGATCATCGCAAGCTCACGCTCACCCGTCTGCCGCACGATGCGCCCCGGCGCGCCCATCACGACCGAGCCGTCGGGAATGGTTCGGTCCGGCGGAATCAAGGCACCTGCCGCGATAACGCAATGCCGCCCGATCGTGACGCGGTCGAGAACCATGGCGCCGTTGGCAATCATGCTGTCATCACCAACGGTGCAGCTATGCAAAAACGCGCGATGCCCAATCGTCACGCGCGCACCGACTCGCGTTGGGAAACCTTCGTCCGTGTGAATGATGGTGCCGTCCTGCACATTGGTGCCATCGCCGATCTCGATCCAATCCGAATCGCCGCGGAGCACACATTGAAACCAAATCGTCGCCTCGTGACCGAGCCGCACGCGTCCGATGACATCCGCCGACGGCGCGATGTACCAGGACTCACTGGCGGTATGGACACGTTTCTCGCTGAGCGAGTACAGCATGGCGCGGGATCGACCTCTCCATCGAACGGTGTGTGGCTCGACGCGCCAACTGAGTTAGCATCGCGCATCGAATCGAGATCGCAAGATTAGCTCACGAGGCTGCATGTCGCGAGGAGTGTTGAACGGAATCCGGGTTTTGGATTTTGGCCGCTATGTCGCGGGGCCTTACTGCGCCACGTTACTCGGCTATCTTGGCGCGGAAGTGATCCGAATCGAGCGGCGCGATGGCGGCGAGGACCGCTTCATTGCGCCAGTCACACCGCAAGGGGAAGGTGCCGTGTTCCTGCAAACGAGCTGCAATAAGCGCTCGTTGACCCTCGATCCTGGCAAACCCGAGGCGCGCGAAGTGCTGCGTCGGCTGATCGCCTCGGCCGACGTCGTGGTCGCCAATCTGACACCGGCCGGGCTCAAGGCGCTCGGCATCGACTACGCCTCACTCACCGCGATTCGGCCCGACATCATCCTAACAACTCAAACAGCGTTTGGAGATGACGGACCGTATCGGGATCGCGGCGGCTTCGATGGTGTGGGCCAAGCGATGTCCGGTGCGATGTACATTACCGGCACGCCCAGCATGCCAGCGAAAGCAGCCGCCCCATACGTCGACTACAGCACGGCGGTGCTGTCCGCGTTCGGCACGCTCGCCGCGCTGATGCATCGCGCGCAAACCGGTCAGGGGCAAGAAGTAAAGACGGCGCTGCTGCAAACGGCGCTCGCCGTGTTCAACTCTCACCTCGTCGAGCAAGGCGTGGCGCAGCCGAATCGAGTGGGAACGGGCAACCGCGTGCAAACGTCGGCGCCCTCCGATGTCTTTGCGACTCGCGACGGCCATGTGCTAACGCATGTCGTGGGCAACGGGCTCTTCAAGCGTTGGGCCAAGCTCATGGGCGATCCCGAGCGGTGGACGAGCGATCCACGCTATGCCTCCGATCAATCGCGCGCCGACCACCACGAGGAAATTCTCGCGGCGATGCGCGCGTGGTGCGCGAGTCGAACGACACAGCAGGCGATTGCAGAGCTTGATGCGGCAGGCGTCCCTGCGGGCCCGGTCTACACACCGCAGCAAGCACTCGATGATCCGCAAGTCGCGGCGATGCGATTCCTGACGGCGATCACGGACTACCCCGGACTCGCACGCCCTGCACCGGTCGCAGACCTCCCTGTACGCTTCAGTGGCATGCCGAGCGGCATCCGCCGTCGCCCGCCGACGCTCGGCGAGGACACCGATGCCGTCTTGACCGAACTCGGCTTCGGCCCAGACGACATCAGGCGTCTGCGCGACGCGGCGGTGGTTTAGCTCGACGCGGGCGTCGCGGCCTTCACGCGTGCGACCGCCGTGTCGATCAAGCGCTTCACTTCCTCGCGTGGTATCTCGGCCAGCGTGCGGAAGTTGAAGCACGACTTACCCTGCATGCGCTTCTGCAGCTCCGCAGGCACAGTCGCCAACAAATCGGCGAACTCGTACACGGGCATCAAGTAGAGACTCACGTAACTCTTGCCCTTGCGCGCGCCGCCGAAAAACTGTGGCTTCCCTGCCGCGTCCTGACGCAGCGTATTCAAGTAGTAAGTCCCGGCCTTATCCGCTTGCACGCGCAGTGCGTCGCCGTACTGAGTGAGCATGTCCTTGAGTTCGCTGAACACCACATCCAAATCCGCCGACACACGTTGAACCGCGCGCTTTTTCGGCGCAGCCTTGCGCTTCGGTGCAGACCGCGCAACGACTTTCTTTTTCGGCTTCGCCGCGACGCGCTGACTCGTTGACACACGCTTTGGCTTCTTTGCCAACCGACTTGCCTTCTTCTTGGCCATCGTGATTCTCCCGGCTACCTGTTAGGAAGCGTTGACTCGATAACCTAAACGCGGGAAGTGTACTGCCACCTCGCCGCACGCTGCATGGGAACGCCTGAGCACCACGGTATCGCGATCGAGGTGGACGAGCTCACCGACGACTCCGCCGCGACGCGTATCGTCGGGCGCTACCTCGACGCGCATGCCGGCCCGCAGCGCACCGCCAAATTCGGCAACAACGGTGCCCTCGATGGGAGCGCGGCTCGCGCGGCACTCGGCCAGCGCCGCTTCGGCGGCAATGGGCTCGCGCTGCCCCTCGCCGATCGCCTGCATCCGTTGCTCCCACGCGGCGAGGCGCTCAAGCCCGGCGAACAGCTCCGCAGCCACATCAGGGTAATAGGCACGCGCCATGACGATGAACACATGCGCCTGGATATCGGCCAGTCCGGGGGCGGCTCCTAACAAGTAGGCTCCCGTGGCTCGCAGCTGCTCCTCCATGAGCGACGCGTGCGCGCGGAACTGCGAGCGCGCGTGCGCGCCTTCGGCCGCGGCCGCTGCGAAATCGACATCAGGAAACAAGTAACGCCGGTCGTCCAAGAACGGCTCGGGCCAGGCGGAACTCGTTTTCTCGATCGCGATCGTGAGTCCGTTGCGAAACATCGCATCGCTCCACTTCACGAGCATGTGCGCAATAGCAGCGTGACCCCCGGGGTACAGCGAGGGCGTCGGGAAGCGGCGCTCGAGTTCCCGCGCAATTAGTTGCGAATCGATATAAACGTGACGCCCCACTTGCATCACCGGCGTGCCGCGATAGCCGCCTGTTAGTGCCACGAGCGCGTCCTTCGGCGGCATCATCGGCGTCTCGACCCAACGCCACGCGAGCCGTTTGATCCCCAGCATACGCAACGCCTTTTGCGTAAACGGCGATGCGTCGTAGCAATGCATGATGATTTCGCTGCTCACGTTTTCCCCTCTGTCGCAATCGTCTCGGCCGTGCGTGCGGTCTGACCGTAGAGATACTGGTACGCCTCCGGGTCTGCCGCTCGCTCGTGTCCGATTTCAAACGCTCGGCGCACGGCAGGTCGGTCGCGAACGCGCTCGAACCAGGCACGCACGTTGGGAAAGTCACCTAACGACTGACCTTGACGCTCGTGCGGCACTATCCACGGCCAAATCGCCATGTCCGCGATGGAGTATTCGCCTGCTACGAAGTTTCGTCCAGCCAAGGCGCGATCCAGCACGCCATACAGGCGATTCACCTCGTCGGTATAGCGCTGGATCCCATAGGGAACGCGCTCTTTGGCGAAGGCGCGAAAGTGATGGGCCTGCCCGGCCATCGGGCCGAGCCCACCGACCTGCCAGAACAACCACTTCAATACCTCATAACGGCCATGCAGGTCCTCGGGCAGGAAACGCGCCGACTTTTCCGCGAGGTACATCAGGATCGCGCCAGACTCGAACAGCCGAACCTCACCACCGGGCGCCCCCGGGTCGACCAGCGCGGGAATCTTGTTGTTAGGGGAAATCGCCAGGAACTCCGGCGCGAATTGCTCGCCGCGCAAGATATTCACGAAGCGGATCGCGTAAGGCAGCCCGCACTCCTCGAGCATGATTGTGGCCTTGAGGCCGTTCGGCGACGGATAAAAAAGCAGCTGCAACATGGGTCTCGCCTCGGTTTTAACCCAGCGTAGCGCCGATACAACAGAAATGCACGCTCACCAGGAACAATTCGCCCAACAATTCGACCTGCTCAACCATATGATTCGAATAAGGTTTCTCAAGTCTCCGCAGAAAAACAGTCAGGCCTGTTTCTTTTTTTGTAGCGTGCCTATAATCGGCGCCGCGCCCGGCTGTGCCGAGCTATTTTTCGAGGGGAGTCGATACCATGGCATCTAGAACCGCCGTTTCATTGGCTGTCGCAGCCGCGCTCACACTTGTTAGCTCGCTCGCGACTTCGATCGCTGCCGCTCAAGAGGCCGAGGAAGGCCTTGAAGAAGTGACCGTCAGCGCGACGCGCCGCACCGATACAAACCTGCAAACGACGCCAATTTCGGTGACGGCAGTGACCGCCACCGACTTGGAACGAGCCGTGGCCAAAGATATTTCCGGCCTCGCGTCGCAGGTGCCGGGCTTTTCGGCCTCGCGCATCACGGCGTTCAACGCCGCGTCGTTTGCGCTGCGTGGTGTCGGCGTTACCGACATCATCGTGTATCAAGACTCGCCGGTCGGCGTGCAGGTTGACGACTTCGTCATGCCCAGCGTGCAGACGCAGTTGTTAGATACCTTCGATATCGCTGGCGCCGAAGTGCTGCGCGGCCCGCAAGGCACGCTGTTCGGCAAGAACACGACCGGCGGCGCGGTGCAGATCCGCACCAAGCGGCCGAACATGAGCGAGGTGGATGGCGAGCTGCGCATCGGCGCTGCGAAGTTTGGCGAGCAGTCGATTCAAGCCGCTTTCGACCTGCCGCTCGTCAATGACAAGTTCGCGTTGCGATTCGTTGGCTCGAAGATCAAATCGGATGGCTACTATCGTCTCGGCGCGGATTACGGCCCGATCGTGTCGTTCAACACGAATCCCGTCTTCGGCGCTGTGGGCTCGCCGTTCAACATCCCGGGAATCACTGGCCAAGTAGGCGGCGGCAGTGGCGAGAGAACGGGTGGGCAAGACTCTTTCGCAGGCCGCATCAAGGCGCAATGGAACGTCACCGACAACTTCACCGCGTTGCTGCAATACGAAACGATGCGCGACCGCTCGGATGCCGTGCCTTCGTTCAACGACACACCGATTGGTGGCCCGTACCTGTGGAATGCCCTCGGCTTCACGCAACCGTCCGGCGATCCGATCGACAACATGGCCTCCACGCAGCGCAATGATGG
>CAYUIT010000029.1:12234-45529 GCA_964444835.1 uncultured Steroidobacteraceae bacterium | reverse complement strand
GCCCCGTCGATAGGGTTCGCATGCCTAACAGTTGACGCAGTGAATCACCGACCGATGGCGCCACGTCGGTCTCTATTCCGAAACGGTCGCGCCATGGACCGCGATCTGGGCCGATCCGCGCGAGTAACGCAACGATGCCTAACAACACCGCGGCACTCATCATGAACATGAGCCAACCTTGGAAC
The DNA here is from genome assembly GCA_964444835.1 of uncultured Steroidobacteraceae bacterium. Classification (GTDB taxonomy): domain Bacteria; phylum Pseudomonadota; class Gammaproteobacteria; order Steroidobacterales; family Steroidobacteraceae; genus CADEED01. The sequence continues at coordinate 45,344 of CAYUIT010000029.1, read as the reverse complement.
TCGTGAAAGAACCCCTCGGCCATTCCCATGCCGTAGTTCTCCACCAGCACTCCGATCGTGCCCACTCGAAGTCCGTTCATCAAAATGGCGAGTGGAATGCTCGCGCCAAATACGATCGCGCGCTTCCACCATACAGTCCGGTAAAAAAACGCCATCATGAAAGCCAAGGTGATTAGCGGGAACAGATAGCGCAGACCATCACATGCCGCGGCCACCTCGAGCTTGTGCTCTCCCAAATCGATGACATTTCCTTCCACGAACACGCTAATGCCGAAGGCTCGCATGATCATCAGGCCGAGCGACGATGACACGAGCTGCAATTCGGTCGACAGATTGTTAAGAATGAAATTCGGCGGAGGAATCGCTGCGAACAGCAGTGCGAACGCCAACCACACCTGTCGCGCACCGCGCGGACCAATCCACGCAATGACCAAGCCGCACAGCATCATCACGAACCCGTAGTGAATGATGGCCATCAGCGAACTTAGGTCGCCAAGCATAACCACAACCGAGCCGAACGCCACAATGGCAGCACCCCACAGTGCACTCGGCGTTCGGTCTACAGCGAGAACCGCGCGCTTGCGCCACAAGAGCCAAGCCGCAATGAGGGGCAGCAACGGGCCATGGCTAAACTCTTGGCGCTCGCTCCAGAGATGCAAAAGATATGCAAGTGCCTCGTGCTGCCAAGCACCCACGACCACGAGCGCAATAGCGACTAACAGAAAACCCAACATGGACGGCCCCTTTATCTGGACCGTACTTTTAGCGCGCTTGCCTTACAGAGATGTTGCAACCGAAATCGCAACATGTAGTCCGTCAAACACTGCGTCGCGGACGCAAGCTGCGCTGCGCGAGTGCCTCACGAAGCGCGAGGCCGAGGAATTTCGGTGTCGATACGAGATTTCGGCGCCAGAGCCTGCTGGGTTCCCGCGACAGTCGATACGCCCACTCCAGTCCGGCGTCGCACACCCACGCGGGCGCGCGCTTGACCGTGCCGGCGAAATAGTCGAACACAGCGCCGATCGAACCCACCACGCCGACATCCAATCGATCCAGATTGCGCTGGACCCATTTTTCCTGCTTGGGCGCAGTCATACCAACCCACAACACGTCGAGATTTGCAGCAGCCAATTCAGCGCTGAATTGCCGATCCACTTCGACGCTCCATTCGCCGTAGGGTGGCGACACAGCACTAACGACTTGCACGTGTGGAAAATCGCGGTGCACGCGAGCAACCATCCGCTCGAGGACTTCTGGCCGAGAGCCGAAGAAGCCGATTCGACCAGCACGCCGGTCCAGCTCGCTCATCAACCCCAAGAAGTAATCGCTGCCGGTGATCCGTGGGCCGAGATCCCGACCCGTGACGCGGGCCGCTAGCTGCAAGCCTACGCCATCAGCCACGACCGCATCAGCCGATTGCAGTGCCGACTTGAATTCGGCGTCGTGTTCCGCCACTGCCAAGGAGTGCGGATTCGCACACGCGAATACGTACGGCCGCGGCAGCGAAACGCGCTTCCTTTCGATCGCACTGACAGAGCGCTCGACCAGCCTTTCCAATCCCGCGTTCCAGATTGGAACGTCCAACAGCGCGTTGAACTTGCTCTGCGTGGGTTCGACGGCTTGGATGCTCATGCGCGCAAGCATGCTCGGGCCATGTGACAACGCGTTTGCCATTGGTTGAACTTATTGGTTTCGCGAGTGACAAGTGTCATACGCATTCACTGCGGTTTCACATTGCCCCATTACCGTGGTGGCAATGCGTGTCATACAAGTGCACAACTTTTATCGGAGCAGCGCACCGAGCGGTGAAGATGAAGTGGTGCGCTCCGAACGTGCGCTCATGCTGGCTGCCGGAATTGAGGTAATGCCGTTCGAGCGATGCAACGACGCACTCGGACCAACGCTGTCTGCAGCGATTGCGAGCGCATCGTCGTATGTGTGGTCGAGTTCCGCGCGCGAAGACTTGGCGCAGATGGTGCGCCTGTTCAAACCGGATGTTGTGCATTTTCACAACCTATTCCCACAGATCTCCCCGGCTGCTTATGCCGCGTGCACTAGCGCAAAGGTTCCCGTTGTGCAAACGCTTCACAACTTCAGACTGTTTTGCGCAAATGGTCTTCTGCAGCGCGATGGGCAGCCCTGCGAAAAGTGTGTTGGGCGCTATCCCGCGCCAGCGCTGCGCTACGGTTGTTACCGCAACTCGCGCGTCGCAACCGCCGGTATCGCCCTCGCCCTCACGACCCATCGGGCACTGGGCACACATGCGCGTCACGTCACGCGCTTCATTGCCTTGACTGACTTCGCCGCGCGAAAATTCGTCGAGGCAGGCCTGCCTGCCGATCGCATCATCGTGCGAGGCAACTCGCTCGCGACCGATCCCGGTGTAGGTAGCGGTCGCGGCGGATATGCGCTGTTTGTCGGCCGCCTCACTGCCGAGAAAGGCGCAGTGACACTACTCAAGGCGTGGGCCCAACTCAGCGGCGTTCCGCTCAAGATCGTTGGCGACGGCGAGCGACGTGCAGAGCTCGAGCAACTCGCGCGAGGATTGCCTGTGCAGTTCCTCGGTCGCCAATCGTCACGCGAGGTCATTGAGGCGATGCAGGAGGCCGAGGTACTCGTCATCCCCTCCGAATGCTACGAAGGATTCCCGCGCGTTTTCGTTGAAGGACTTGCGACGGGCACGCCGATCGTCGCTGCGGATTTGGGCGGCCTCGGTGAGCTTGTTAGCTCATCTAACGGCGTCAAATTTGTGGCGGGCAACGCGGATTCCCTAGCGACAACCGTGCGATCGCTGCTCGAACAACCCGGCTTACTGCAGCAAATGCGCGCCGAGAATAGGCGTCGCTATCTCGCGGAGTTTGGGCCGGAACGTGCAATTCAATCCCTTGTCGCGGCGTACGACGAAGCGCAACGAGCACAACGATGACGAGCATCCGAGCCTACTTATGGCGCTCCGGTGCCACCGGCTTGGTGAACACCATCGCGAGCGGTGTGTCGGTCGCGTTTCTGCTGCCGCTCATCATCCATCGTGTCGGGCTCGAAGCTTACGGTTTCTTTTCGATGCTCGGGCTGTTCGTTGGCATCGCCGCTTTGCTCGAGCTCGGCATGTGCAAGGCCCTGGTTTATCTCACGCCGCGCAATGCTGCGGCGCTTCCCGAGTTCTTCTCCGGTGCGCTTCTAATCTGCGGTACGGGCGTAGCATTGTTCTTGTCGGCGACCCTGCTGCTGCTCACCGCAGGCGTGCCATTGCTCGGTGTGGCGGCTCACGCTTCGGGGGATCTTGCTTGGTGGCTCTATGCAGGCGGGTCGTGTGTCGTGGTCTGCAATGTCGCAACAGCCTTGATCCGCGGTGCGCTTGAGGGTTCCCTCAAAATGCACTGGGTCAACCTGGGCTTCGCCGCGCTGACGTTTACCAACTACTTAGTAGTCTTTGTCGTCAGCCTTGTTACAAATGATCCGCGCCACCTCATCGCAGCCTCAGCGCTAGTGTTTGTCGCGATGCTTATCGGCCACGGAATCTTGGCGCATCGAGCCCTGGGTTTGCGTTGGATTCGGCCACGTAAAGAAACGCTACAGACATTACGGCGAGTGGGTGCGAAATCGCTTGCCGCAGATGCACCAGGCGCGCTGCAGGCTCCCGCTTTGCAGTTTTTGCTAGCGCAATCCACTACCAGCAGCGCGGACTACGGTCTATTCGATCTGGCAACTCGTATCGCAACCCTGTGCGCGTCCGCGTTGAGTGGGTTATCTACAGCGTTCATGGCACTCGTGGCAGGCGCCAATCGGGAATCGGCGGCGAGCGTGCGCCGCGCAATTGCGCGGCACGTTCGCTTCACACTCACCATTGCGATCTGCGGCTGGCTGGTGTTCGCATTGATCGGACCAAACCTGATTCAAATTGTCATACCACTGGCGCCACTCAGCATGTTCCACGCGACGCTCATCATCCTAGGGGGCGCCGCAATGCTCGCTGCGCTTGAGCCTTGGGCGCGGATGCAACTGGGGCTTGGTCGACAAAGCTCCGTCGCGCTGGTTCGTTGTGCGCTGCTGGCAGCATCGCTCACGGTCGCGATTGCACCGATCGCGATGCCGCCCTTGCTCAAGTTCGCATCCGCCTCTGCGATTGGATTTCTAGTGGCCTGTGCGGGGCTCGCGTTTCTACATTGGCGCGAATCTTGGGGTCGTACTGACATTGTGCCGTAACGATTTTGCGGCAGATTTGCCTCGTCTGGGCCCGCCTCACGAGGTACTCGATGAAAGCCGTTTTTCGCCATGTCGCCGCCAAGCCCAGTGTTGAACTGTATGACCGGGCCAAAGCGTACAGTCAGTTTCGACAATTGGAGCCGGAACTCGCGGAGGCGCGTGAACTGCCGACGCGCGAAAGCGTCTGGGATGACTGCATTCAGCGAGTCGGCGCTGATCGACAATGGCTCTACTTGGAATTCGGCGTTTATCGCGGCGACAGCATCGGTTACTTCTCGGATCGCTTGCGAAATCGTGACGCTCGAATGTTCGGCTTCGACAGCTTCGAGGGCTTACCCGAGCGTTGGGGGCCAAATCCCAAAGGCACTTTCTCGACGAATGGCACGGTGCCGGAGGCGTTCGACAATCGCGTCGAGTTTGTGAAAGGGTGGTTTCACGAGACGTTACCAGCGTTTCTCATACGGCCTGACGTACGCAAGCTGCTAAGCAACCCGAACACGGTGCCATTTGTGCACTTGGATGCGGACCTCTACTCATCGACGCTCTTTGTACTAACGACTCTTTGGCATCACCTACCCGAATTCTACTTCTGCTTCGATGAATTCATGGGCCACGAACTGCGAGCCCTGCAGGACTATCGGACAGCCTACCCATGCAAAGTCGAGTTCTATTCCTTCGATCTTGAAACCGGCTTTCCGACGCGACTTGCTGGGCGAATCCAGAATCTTGGGACTCGCCGAGCACAAGCGACATGAATCTGCGCAGAGTCATTCCACTCGCAGCCGCGAAGCTGAAGCTTGAGCAGCGGCTCGCTCGCCAAAAGTCGCCGGGGTTGCGATTCCTGTGCTACCACGCAGTGATACCGAATGAGCAATTGCTCGCGGTACGTAGCACACCAACGATCACCGTCGATGCGCTGCGCGATCACATTCGAGTACTACGTCATCGCGGCTTGCGGATTATCACGATGCGCGAAGCGCTCGACATTCTTCACTCCGGCTCAGCCGACGCGACAAGCGCTGTTTGCATCACATTCGATGACGGCTTTGCGAACAACGCGGAGCTGGCGTGGCCGATACTTCACGAGCTCGGCTGCCCCGCGCACTTCTTTGTCTCTGCTGAACATGCAGCTGCTGCAACAGCGCCCCGAGCAGATGGCTGCCGCTTTGCCACAGTCGAGCAACTTCGCACAATGATTCGCGAAGGGGCGACGATCGGTTGCCACGGGGCATCGCACGTTGATTTGCGACGCGTATCGGCGGAGCAACTCGCAGCGGAAACACTCGGCGCGAAGCGCTTGCTCGAGTCGGCGCTCGGTACTGCGATCGATACATTCGCGTATCCGTATGGCGCGTTTGACGCACGAGTCATCGGTGCCGTCGAACGCGCGCGCTTCAGCGCTGCGTTCATCGTTCGGCTCGGCGCGATTCGTGGAACGAATTATCAGCGCTGGACTGTGCCGCGCACCATTATTGATGACGACGAGTCGATGACGTCGTTCGATATCAAGATATGTGGCGGCTTCGACTGGGTCGCACATTACAGCGCTGCTAAGCAGTGGATCGATGCCCGCCAGTCCGTCGCTCGTGTGCGGGATGTCGGATGACGTATCAGACGGAGTTCGCGCGACACGAGCCGATGACGGTCGACAGTCTGACTGTCTTGCCGCCTGCGCTCGGCATCGGCTCCGTCGCCGACGTCTGGCACCTGCGCTGGGAAGAGCATTGCGTGGAATGCGCTGCGCCACATTGCTTCACGACTTGCGCGCTGTACGCACGCCGCGCCGACGGAATGTGCGCGCGATTTGAAAATGGCATCGCCAAGAACCATCGCTTTCCTGGCCTATTGGACTACGGCGCCGAGATTCGCTTCAAGCGCTGGGGCAAACTCGAAGCGAACCTCAAGCATGCGTTCATGACCAAGCCGGCGAGTATTCACGAACTCGACCGAGTCGAGCAGCGACGAATGCAAATGGTGCGCTCTGTCGCGCCGACTTGGAACAAGATCGTTCCCATTCGCAAGACGAACGCCTTCACACTCGCTAACAAGTTGCGCGAGCGCTCGTTAGAGAATGCCGCGCTGCAAGGCAAGCGCGACGTCGCGCCGGATGAGTTTTACGCCGAGGTGGAGAATCTCGGCAAGTCGCCAGTTACGCTGGTGCTTGAGCTGGTCGTGAGTGGCGCACCGCGCTTTCGGACCTCGATCGAATTGCAACCCGGCACGAACGCGCACTCGATCCCGTTCGCGGCTTTCGGGGTTGCGCCGCAATCTGTTTTTGGCGAATCCGCGTTGCTACGGCTGCAGCCCGACGGCGACGTGAGCGCTCATATCGTTGTGCGTTGGCTGACGTTCGTGCGTCGTGTAGTTGCGCCCCTAGCTATTGTTGGCGCACCGGATGGCAGCCAACGCACGGCGAGCTCGACTCCGGCCAGCAAGGTCAAGGCGGTCGTCTGGGATCTCGATAACACCATTTGGCCCGGCGTATTGGGGGATATGCAACCCGACGAAGTGGTTGTGCGGCCCTCCGTGCGGCGACTGATTGAGGAGCTTGACGCGCGCGGCATACTGCAAAGTGTTGCCAGCAAGAACGACCGGAATCACGCGCTTGAGATGCTGCAGCGGCTGAATTTGCGTGACTACTTCCTGGCACCGCAAATCCACTGGCAGCCGAAGAGCATGAGCCTGCTTGCCATTGCCGACGCGCTCAACATCGGCGTCGATACTTTCGCATTCATTGACGATTCCACTTTCGAGCGCGGCGAAGTGAGCGCGCAGCTTCCCTCCGTGAGGGTGTTCGACGCTGCGCATATCGACGGCATATTGGAGCAGCCGGAATTCGACGTGCCGATTACACCCGAGTCGCGGCAACGCCGCTTGATGTATCGAGTGGAGGAGCAACGGAAGACCGCAGCCAGCACACACGCCGGCGACTATCTCGATTTTCTAAAGGCGTGCGAACTCGTCGCACGCATCTCGATACCCAGTACGCTCGATGAGCGTGCGCGTTGCCATGAGCTCTTGCAACGTACCAATCAGCTCAATACCTCTGGTAAGCGATACTCGAAGCAGGAGTTTGACCAGCTGCTGGCTGACAGGACGCGACTCTGCTTGTTCGTCGATTGCGCCGATCGCTACGGTTCGTATGGCATTGTTGGCTTCATCTCGATTGCTTTTGAGGCTAACACTGCACTCGTCGAAGATTTCGTACTGTCTTGTCGCGTCGCGCAAAAGCGCGTCGAACACGCAGTATTCGCTTACCTCTTGCGCGAAACGGCAGAGCGAGGCTACGGCTCGCTCGATCTGCGGTTCGTAGCTTCGGCTCGTAATTGCATCATGCAAGAGAGCCTTCAGAGTGTTGGATTTCCGCTAACACCTAACGTTGTTAGCCCACAAATCGTCACATTGCCAACAGACCAACCAGTTCCAGAGTGCGATCTCGTGTCAATTGTCTCGTTACCGGCCCATGCACGCGACGGAATGGCAGCCGCCGTGTCCCAACTCTGAGACCGAGTCATTTCGCTTTGATTTTCGCCGCAGTGCGCTGCTTTATGCTCAAGACCATCGCGCCAATCGGCTCGATGCTACTGCTACTCTCACCTGTTGATGCTTCGACGACGCCCGCTTCGTTGTGGATGCCGCTGGCTGGCAGCGCGACGCTGTGCGACCTATCTGGCAAGGCATGTCGAAAGCATCGCTTTGAGCGCGGATCGGACCTCGGCAACTGGATAGATGCGATGCAGCGGGCTAGCCACGCTCCGTGGCTGCGCGTGCAACTCGATGCAGGGGATGCCGACCTCACGCAAACCTGGTCGATCGATGGCACACGGCTACCCAGAATCAGGCGAATAGAAATTGCCGGCGCTCCCCAGCACCGCAGTCGACTCACGGGCGCTGCACCGCTGACGAGTATCACGCGGGAAGTGCGGCAAAGCGGCAGCGGGATTATTCGATTGTCCGTGAGCGCGCGCGTCACTGGCGACCTCGCGCCGATGCCGATCGAACGCGGTACCGCGGGTCCGCCCGTCATCTACGACTCCGGTGGCGCGCTGCACTACGCGCGGTGGCCAAATCAGGGAAGCGCACCTTTTCGCGATGGCATCGCGAGCACCGGTGGCGCTCGGCTGGTGCCGATCGACGTCGCGCGGCTGCGGCAATGGCGCGATGAGCGCGCCGCGTGGCTGTGGGGGGAATTCAATTTCGAGTGGCACCGGGAACATCGACGCATCGCCTCCGCGAGTGTGGCGACTCAGCAAATCGAAGTGTCACCGCGGCCCGACTTTGGGATTGCGCCCACGAGCACCTTCGCTATCCTAAATGCGATCAGCGAGCTCGACGACCCACGTGAGTTTCATCTCGATGCGCAGCAACGACAGATTTCTCTACACGCGAGTCGGCAGTCGCAGCTCGAGTCGTTGCGCATCTCGCTGCTTCGTGCGCCGTTGATTCACATCAAAAATATTGAGAACTTTTCGCTCCGCGATATTGCGCTCGAACAAACCCGCGGGCACGCGATCGTGATCGAGGACAGCAGCCAAGTGACGATCATGCGCGCCGTGATTCGCGACGTGGGCGCCAGCGCGATTGTCGTCAAGGGCGGTTATCACGTCGACATCGCGAACGTCGACATTCGCGACACGGGTCAAGATGCCGTGATTCTCGAGGGCGGCGATCGGGCAACGCTAACGCCTGCGTCTCATGCCATTCGCGACAGCAGGATTGCGCGGCCCGGACAGTGGGTTATGACCCCCAGCGCCGCTGTTCGGTTGTTAGGCGTAGGCAACGCCGCGAGCGATAATGCCATTTCCGATACGCCACAGCTTGCCATCTATTTTGAAGGCAATGAACACGACATCGCCAACAACGACATCGATCGCGCGTGCGCGCAGCTCACGGACTGCGGGGCGATTTATGCAGGTCGTGATTGGACGTTCCGCGGCAACCGAATACGTGGTAATTCGATCGAGAATACGCGCCCCGCGAAGCCTGGGCGTACCGTTGCGGCCATCTATCTTGATGACATGCTGAGCGGCACTCTGGTCGAACGCAACCTGATCATCGGCGTGCCTTTCGGCGTGTTGTTAGGCGGTGGTCGCGACAACACGATCGTAAACAACTTCTTTGTCGACTCAGAAAGACCTATTCATATCGACGATCGCGCATTGGGATGGGCGAAGGCTGCGGTGGCTCCCGGCGAAGTCATGCGCACGCGGCTCGCTGCGATGCCGGTTAGCAGCGGAGTGTGGGCGAAGGCTTACCCAAAGCTCGCGGAGATGCGCCTCGAGGTGGCGGCGCAGCCCGCTGGGAACGTATTTGTGGACAACGCTGGTGTCGACAGCGGGCCGGCCACACTGAGTTTTGAGGGCGGCTTTGCTTTCGAAGCACCAAAGATAGCGCTCGTTGCGATTGGCGGAACGGCAAAGAACGCCGCTGCCATTCGCAACTACTGCCTGAGCCAGGCAGCTTGCCGGTTTCTGACGACGCAATGAGCCCTCATGCAAGATGCGCGCGCGTGGCCGTGTGATCGCGAACCGCGTCGCGCCGACGCTCAACCATGGCCAAGCCGGCGATGACAAAAATCAACAGAGCGAAATCTGTTGCGTAATTCAGTGAGTTGTCAGTGAGCAGCGTTAACCAGTACGCCGGCAACAAAGCGAAAGCGGTCCGGCGCATGATCGGATACTGCCTGCCTTGTTCGAGCGCAGTTGGAGGCTTGTCGCGACGCATGCCGAACCACAACAGCGCGAGTCCGAATGTGTGACTGAGCAATCCAAGCCATCCAAGCTCAAGGTAGAGCCGATAAACCTCAGAGTGCAGCTCGGAACCGAAAGAACCGCCGCGCGCAATCCAAGCATCGACGGAGCCGATGCCCGATCCGATCAATGTAGACGACTGCTTGAAGTGATCCGCAGCAGCGCTCCACAGTGTTGTGCGCCCGGAGGTGTTTACATTCGCTAGAAAAGCGTTTGGATCCGTAAAGACTTGAGACCACTCCGCGCGAGCGGGGTCGAAAAACATGCGTTTGGCGAAAGCCTCACTTGTCACGACCAAGCCGATGCCGATAACACAGACTGCGAACGCAACGGCAACGCGTGTAGCGCTGGCGCGCCGAGCATGCACGAGAAATGCAGCGATGAAGAGCGCCGCGAACGTCACGCGTACGAATGCGAGTGCAATTGCAATCGTGAATGTTGCACACAGCAATAAATGCAGCAGACGTCGATTCGCGAGAAACCTGCAATACGCCGTCACCGCTCCGATCAGCATGAGGAACGAGAAGTTCGCAGAACTCGCATGTGGCGCTGCGAGCATTGGCAGTCCAAACAAGCCCGCTTTCTCGACCGTCGGCGCGAGAGCGCCCGAGGTTGCGAGCTGCAAGAGTGCTAGGACGAGAGAAACTCCACAGGTCAGGTAAATCGCACGTTCGACAGAGCGCGAGATGTCGCGACGGCGGGCAACCACAAACGCAACGCCAAATACCAAGAACGGCAGCATAACCTTTGTGAGCATGCGGATGCCACTGAGTAAGTCGCGCGTCCAGCCGAGACTCGCTGCCGCGAAAAGCAGGAAGATCATGAGGCCCCAGGCCGCAGCGAAGACACGTGGCAGGTCGCTCGGCGAACTCGCTAGCACGAGCACACACGCGGCAACAACGAGCAAAGCGTAGGCTGCTTGCGCGTTCATGCCGCCGAGCGCTGAGAAATACACCGCATCGGGTGCAATCAGCGGCATTGGGATGCCAGCAAGCAATACAAGAGTCGCTACAAGCCAGTAACGATTTGCGCTAGCAAGAGCGAGCAGCAACCCGCCCAGCGTCGCGACAAACAGTGTGCTCAACAAAAGGACTCCAGCGGTACCGACGGCCATCCGCCGTCGGCAAACCGCGAGAGTAAGGCACTAGTATGACGATTGTCTGAACATCACATTCTTTGGCGCAAAGCGTCCGCCGCTAGCGCACCACGCCGCGCAGTCCCCCGCGCGGCGTGGTGGCACATACCTCAACTTCCGATGACGCCGCCGTCATCCTTGGTAATCACGATCGTCGAGGACCGTGGGCGCCCGCCGGCGGCACCATCGGGCCACGAGCTGTAGCGCTTCGGATTCGCAGGATCATTGCTACCTGTCGGCGCCTCACCCGGATGCTGAATGCCGACAAACATCGTGCGCTCGTCGGGTGTTACGAAAACGCCTGTGACTTCGCACACGTTGGGTCCGGTTAAGAACCGTCGCGTTTCGCGCGTGACCGGATCGGCGCACAACATCTGGTTGTTACCAAAGCCGGCATAGGCGCCCGAATTGATCGTGCTACCGGACACATCCGTCTGAATCCAGATCCGACCACTCGGCGCCACGTAGATGCCATCGGGCGAGCCGTATTTGTCACCAACAATCGTGGAACCGGTAGCAGGATTCGCTGGATCACCGGCCAGCGCGAAGATGTCCCACTTGATGCGATTCTCCGTCCAGTCGTTCGCATACGACCACGTAACGATGTGTCCGTAGGCATTCGAACCACGCGGATTGATAGCGTCAACCGGGAAAGTCGTTCCGCGGCGGCTATTGTTAGTCAGCGTTGCGATGGCTGTGAGCTTGTCCGGGAACGTGTCGATCCACTCTGGGCGATCCATGCGCGTGGCACCGACGCGATCGGCCGCACCGCGCGTGTTGATCAAGATGTCCGCAATGGTCCAACCAGCAAGCGCCGGATTCTCGGGAGTCAATGGCAGCCATTCGCCGAAACCGTCTGCGGTGAATTTCGCAACGTACAAGATGCCGTCGTTGAGCGGATGCTTACCTCGTCGAAAGGCCTTGCGCCACGGCAGATTTGAAACGTAGCGATAGATGTACTCGCCCTGCTCGTCATCACCGGAGTAAACCACCACTCGACCATCGCGAGCTTCTTGCACCCAAGCACCTTCGTGCTTGAAGCGACCCAACGCCGTGCGCTTGACGGGCACAGAGCTGCAATCGTACGGATTGATCTCGGTCACCCAACCGTGGCGGTTCGGCTCATTCGGCTCGACATTCACGTCAAAGCGCGAATCCGTGGTATGCCACAGGTAACCGAAGCCCGCAGCCGTGATGCCGTAGCGTCGCTCGAGCTCCGTCTGCGTGCCGACTTTGCGGAAGTAGCCGTTGAAGTTCTCTTCGCAAGCGAGGTAGGTGCCCCATGGCGTGTAGCCCATAGCGCAGTTGTTCAGCGTGCCGAGCACCCAACGGCCGGTCGGATCCGCGCTGGTTTGCAACCGCGGATCGCCCTTCGCCGGACCGCCGATGCGGATCGGCGTGTAGCCGGTGATGCGCCGCGCATACTGCGAGGGCCTAACGACCTTCCATTCACCGCGGACTTTGCGAACCTCGATGACGCTCACGCCATGCGCAGCGAGCGATTTACGCGTCTTCTCAGCCGTCCAATTTGCCGTGCCGTCCGGGAAGAGCAGCACGTCGTCGGTGTACTCGTGGTTTTGCACGATGAGGCCGTGCGAACTGCCACGCAGCGGGAAGTACACCATGCCGTCGTTGTGCATGCCCCACTGCTTCTCTTGGTCTTCGGCGGTGTTGCTCGCATCTTGTTTGAATTCAGGGCCATCAGAAATCGGATCGCCCCAGGCGATCAGCACCTTGGCAGTGTATCCCATCGGGACGACGATGCGATCGGCAAGAATTGGGTCGTTAGGAGAAACGGGAATGCCAGTAAAGCCTAACAGCGGGCCAGAGACGCTGCCGTCAGCAGCAGCTGGAACGGCTTTGAGGAGAGCACCGACCCCGCCGAGCGAGGTCGCGACAGCGGCCGCGACACCACCACGCAATATCGATCTGCGCGACATGCGCTCAGCAACGACTTGTTCGAAGCTCTCGTTGCCAGAAATGTTGCTTTCAATGTTGTCATCGACCACCGACATGGAATTCTCCCACTTACGATAGAGGAGACATAACTATGCGCGGCGGACATGACGATATCTTTGCATCGCCATGACGAACAATTTAGCTATTGAGCGGGCGACGGCGCTCCGGATGGATCAGGCTCGACGATCGCGTGAAGAAGTCGCTCAGCGTCTTCACGAACTGCGGGATCACTGTCGAGTGAATCCTCAAGCGCATCGATCAGTGCTGGCTGCGTTGCAAACTGATATGCGTATTCATCACGCTCGACGTCAGAGATTCCATCGTCAGGGATCGGCGTCGAACTCTCTGCGTCCTGGACGACCGGGACGGACGCGGCAATCGATTCGGACGGAATTATTACGGGGCTAGTTGCAATCTCCGAACTGCCGACTTGCTCTACACCCTGTGATGCACTAAGCGCATTCTGATCTTGAACAAGCCACCACGCACAAGCCGCAGCGACGGCGCCGACCGCAAAAGCGACAAGCAATAGACGCAAGTTAGTCACTAATACACTCGACGCTCGACTTCATGAGCATGATTCAAGACGGTACCGAGAATTGGGACGCCCGACAACAGATCAACGGTGCGTTGCACGTCCTCACGCCGAGTACGGCGCTCCGACACGACTAGCAAGACTGCATCGAGCAGCGGCGTGAGCGCAAGCACATCGTCGGTCAGCAGCACGGGCGGAAGATCGACGAGAATAAGCCGATCACTATATCGATTGCGAATCTCCTGCACGAGTGTGCGCGTTGCATCAGAGGCCAGCAGCTCCGAGCTCCCCGATCCCACAGGATTTGCAGCCAACACACTCATTCGATCGACTCCGACCGGGCGACGCAGTACCGCTGCGACGTCGAGTTTGCGTGTCAGGCACGCGTCCACGCCGTCATGCTGTTCGATTCCGAGAACACGCGCCATCGCGGGACGATGCAGATCCAGATCGGCGAGTAGTACCGTTTGATTGGGCTCCGCCGCGAGAGACAGCGCTAGGTTGACGGCGGTCAACGTTTTGCCATCGCCATCGGCAGGGCTCGTGATGCCAATGACGCGATAACGCTGTTGGCGCACGCGCATCAACAACTGAGTCCGCAGCATCTTATAGGCTCGAGCCGCCTCCGTGGCGTCGGTCGGGAACACCACACGCTGGCGGCGAAGAGCCTCGCGATCGATCGCAAATCGTGGCGCGGCACGAATGTTCTCTACGTGGGACGTCATGCCGCGTTCCTTGCGCGCCGATTCGACTGTCACTACGTTATCCATCAAATGCCCATCCGACGCAGAAAGACAAACCACAAAGTATCGAGCGGACGGTAGGCGATGTGTACCAACACAAGCGCCGCTGCAAACGTGGCAAGCGAACCTGCAACGGCCAACTTGAGGCGCCGTCGCACTTGCGCAATCTCCTCGACCGTCACGATGCGGGGAATCAGGGCCAGTGGTGCCGACCGCATCACATCGATGAGATCGCGCCGGCTGCGGACACTCGTATCGAAGTTCTCGGCAAGCGCGGTGGAACCACCCGCGATGGCCAGGCTCAGCAGCAGACCTATAAGAAGAATGGCCAGCCGGTTGGGACTCGCAGGTACTTCCGGCGGCAGCGGTGGCTCGATCAAGGTAAACCGCTCGCCCTTGCGCCCCGACTCGAGATTTTGCGCCAGCTCCGCATCCATTTGCTTCGCGCGGAGCCCGCGATACTGCAATTGAGCGTTCTCGTAGTCGCGCGTGATCTCGCGATACTCTTGTTCTATGCGCGGCGACACCGACACTTTGCGCTGATACTCAAATGCTTGCGCCCGTAGACTGGCGATCTTTCCATCAAGCGCCGCCAAGTCGTTAGTTGTCGCTTCCAACTGCGACCGAATCTGCACGTACGCCGGATTATCTGCACCGTCTGTCGAACGCGCCGCAGAGGATGTCGTACTCGCTGTGGCCAACTCGCTCTCGAGTTGGGCCACCACACGCTCGAGGCGCCGAACGTCGGGATGCTCTGCCGAGTATTTCTCGGTGGCACTCATCAGTTCACCGCGTGCAGCATCTATGCGACGGAGAATGTCATTGGCATCCGCAGTCTTCTCGGTAGCGCTCGTCTCGAGGCCAGCAATCTCACGTTCGATACGAACGATGTCGGGGTGCCCGGGCGAGTACAACGCGCGTCGACTGGCAAGCTCGGCTTTGAGCATCTTGAGCCTGTCGGACGGCGTCATGATGCGCTCGCCCGAATCACTGATCATCACGGCGTTCGGTTTCAGGAGCGCAAGCTGCGCCTCGAGATAGGTCTTCTGTTGCCGCAACGAACGCGCTTCCGTTTCAGCGCTGCGCACTTCTTGCTCTGTTCGGTCGAGTAGCTGCATGTTGAGCGCAGCCAATTCCGGCAATTGCTCAACATTATCCGCCTTGAACGTGGCGAGGCGTTGCTCGAGCGCTGCGATCTCCTTCTGCAGGCGATCGCCCTCGCCAGTGAGGAATGAAGACGCGTCATTGGCAAGCCTGGCGCGCGACGTGAGATTCTCATTGAGGTACAGCGTCGTGAGATCGTTCGCAACCTTCATCGCCAAGTCTGGCGATCGATGCTCGTAAGCCACCGTGAACGCGATCGTCGCCTTGCGCGGCACGCCGCTTCGCGGGTCGATGACATCCGCACTCAGCATATTGAATCGGATGTCGTCCCGCATCTCCTCAATGATGCGCTCGCGTGTTTCGCGCTTCATCATCGACGGGTACAAGTCGTAACGTCGGATGATCTCGAGCAGATTCTGCGTCGTCATCACGCGTTGGTTGATCACTTGCAAGCGCTGGTCGGCATAGGACGTGACCGTCGACCGCACCAGCTCGGATGGCACCTCTTGCTGCTCGATCAGGATGGTACCCGTCGACCGGTAAGTAGGCGGCAACAACACGACGAGCAGCAGCGTGACAACGACTGCGCCAAGAAGCGACCCAATCAAAAGCGTCCGTCGACGCTTTACAATCTCGAGCAACTCGCGCAGGCCGATTTCGGGTTGTGCATCGTCCATGTCGAGCTTCATCACAGTCATCCGTTCGTGATCAACGTGAAATAGACAGTCGGTTAGGCGACCATTGCAGCGTCGCCGCAACGCGTGTTCCATCGGCAGTTCGATCCAGCAGATCGAACGACTGCTGCGAACGGGCCGCCGCGAGCTCGATTCGCGTACTCTCGGTAAGCCGCCACGCGCCGCCGACCGAGTAGTTAGTGTACTTGCGTTCCTCGGCCAAAAAGCCGAAAAGCAAGTCTTCGCGTCGTACGTAGCGAGCATTCGCAAACACGCTAAGTCGCGGTGACAATCGGCGATCAAAGCTCGCTGTCATCGAATCCGCATCGACGAGGCGGCCGAGCGCCGACGGCTCCACGTCGCGCGTCAGCGACCAATCCAGAGTCGTCAATTCTCCTGTCCAAGTGCCGCGCACACCGAATACATGACTCTGCTCTGCTTGCGCGCCAGACTGCGTTTCGGACAGGCCGACATTCAACTCGAAGCGCAGCCGATCGGAGGCTTTGCGCCGCAGGTACACACGCGCGCCGCGCGTGTCATCGCGTCGGCCCGTTGCCGCGACGTCAAGCCGGCCCGCATAAGCTTGCACAACCACGTCGGAGGACTCGTTGATTTGCCAGACGTATCCAAGTGCGGCCGAGTGATAGTCATATGGAACGAGTCCCGTGCCCTCTGCGCGATCGAATTCGACGCGCGACGAAGCTGCCTGTACTTGCGCCTGCGATCGCTCGCCTAACGAGTAGCTTGCGAGTACATCCGCGGAAAGCGTCTCGCGTCGCGCACGACCGTTGGTGATGCCGGTATCGGTTAGCTCAGTGGTCAACGTGCTGTCGCGTGCACCGCTAGCCCTCACGCTCGTCTCCCAACGCTCTCCCGCGCGTGCGAAGCGCGTGTCAACGCCGAAGTCGTTTGAGTCGAGCTCGCGCTCGGATCCCGCGAAGCGATTCAGAACGAACCGCGGCGTAAGCGCGACTTGCGCGTTGGCAATGGATCGCGCAAGCGCAATCGATGCGACGACACTTAAGCCTTGCGTCTCGACCGGTTCCAGATCGAGTCTGCGATTCGAGTCATTTTCTACCGTCACGCGCACTGCGGGCTGTGCGCTCCACTCCGCAGAGTTTGCCGGCACCGACATCAGCGCGGCGCAGCAGCCTAATGAAAGCCACCTATGGAGTTCAGTTGCGCACATGTCGTAACTACGGAACGACGACCGTATCGCCACTCATCAGGACAATGTTTTGCTCGAGTCCGCGCCCCTGCTCTACATCGCTATATCGGAACTTCAGCGCAGTAACGCGATCGGCGCTACGTCTCAAAATTCGAATGTCATTTACGGCGGCGAACGGCGTCGCACCACCCGCGAGCGCCAGCGCCTGCATCACATCGAGGGGGCGACTAAATGGGAACTCGCCAGGTCGATTGACCTTTCCGAGAACATACACGCGGTTGCCACCAATCTGTTTGACAGCAACGGTGACAACCGGATCGGGAATATACGTTCTCAGCCGCTCCGAGATTGCTTGCGTTAACCCGGCAATCGTCATTTCGCGAGCGCTCAAATCGCCAGCCAACGGAAACGAAATGCCGCCGTCGGGGCGCACGAGAATGTCGCCCTGCAGATCGGGCTCCTTCCAAACCGAGATGGTCAACACGTCGCCCGGCTGTACTCGATAGGCAAAGCGCTCGGCCTCTATCGTGACTGTTGAATTGCCATTCGTAGCTGCCTCATCTGCGCAAACGACCGACGACGCTAACAACGTAATGACGCAAAGAGCGAGACGCTTGCACAATCTGTTTTGGTGGCTCTTTTGCATAAGCAGGCCGGTACGTTTCCCGTGGGTGACGAGTGTCATACTAGGCCGCGATGATTACGATTTGGTGTCGCCGCCCGCGAGCTGGGCACAGCGGCGCTACGAACGCGCGAGTCGACTCCGCAGCGTCGCTCCCCGCATTGCAGCGAGCCCGAGTAGCATCAATCCAAGCGCACCTGGGAGCGGCACGGGCGCGAAGCTCATCTGTAAGGAATAGAGACCCAAACTGAGAGGAGCCGCGGCTGTGCCGAAAACGGCTGCATACAGTGTAGTCGGGCCGCTAACTTCGAACGACATCGTACCGGGCGCATTCATCCGCGCGATCACTGATGAAGAAGTGGTCGCAGCGAAGCTCAATGCTGACAGTCGAACGGGCCATTCCGGATCTGATAGCCGCACCGTGAAGGTACCCGCCGAGCTCACAACGATGGGCTGAACGATCGTTTGCGAACCTGTAATGAGGCCGGAACGCTCGATCAGCGTATTGGCTGAATTCAGCAGAATCGCGGAGGCTTGCGAGTTGATGCTTGCGCTCGGGAATGGCGCCCCGATGGTCTCGGCCCGAGCGAATCCCGTTGCGACTAACGCTGCGGCTGCTAACAAGAAAGCGCTGGCGAATCCACGACGCGCACTACGTACGGAGTCAATCACGGCTTCTACCTCCATTGTCGGCTTTGCTGCGGAACATGTACTTTTCGTACAAGTACTGCCGCACGCCGCTCGTGACTTCAGCGGCGCTCGCTTCGCCCGAGCCATTGCCGTTGCCACTGCTATTGCCATTACCACTACTACTGGCATTGCCGTTTGAGTGGGTGGTCGGTGCGTTGTCCGATCGCACCGGCTCAGCCCCACCCAAACGGATCTCTGACAATCGAATCGCGGCGTACGGCGGTTGCATCGCATAGAGCGCGATCAACGCGATGTCATCTCGTTCGATGCGCCTCCCGGCCTCGACACCATCGTTGATGATGCCGTCGAGTCGCCCAGCATCGAGATCGAAGAAGCGAACGATCTCGGTACCTGACTCCACGAAAACCGGGAGCAGTGAGCGCCCGCGCGCATCCAGATCGTGTAACGGCTCAAGCCGACCGAGCATCGTTTTCACCGCGAATCGCACGATGTCCGAGTCGTGCACTCCGAGGCGAGCAGCGAGCTTTTTGATCTTGCGCACGTCCGCACCGTTCATGCGGATCGACACAGCTTGCTTTCGACGATCACTCACGAGTTATGTGTCCCGGTGATGTGCACCGGTATCCCCTTTGGTAGACATAAGGTGCGCCTAAAGTGTTGCAATCCTTTGGCGTTTGTGTGACGTGTGGGCCCTACTTCGAATTTTATTTGTGATGTCTATGGCCCGAGTGTGCGTGACAAAGCGCTGGCAACATTTCGCGCGGACAAAAAAAAGCCCCACATTGCTGTGGGGCACATTGCCGTCGCTTTTACTTGGGAGCGCGGTCTTCAGGGGCTATGTCATTGGCGTCATCACTGGAAGCTGAATAGTTCCACTTCGAAAGGGTGTTAGGCGCAGGTTGCTTAGGCGAATGCGGGTCACGCGCTCGCTGTGCGATTGCCGCGTCGTAGCGCTGCGAATCCACCAAGTGCCGATAGCAGCAGCAAGGCAGCTGCGGGAAGCGGAATGGGCGCAACGCCGCGAACGAGCACGACGAAGTCTTGGAAATCGTTGTCACCGTTCACGAGATCTTCGTATGCCAGGATGGCATCGTTGACGCCGAACACGGAGCCGACAACCACTGCTGGACCACCCGCGAACACGGCACCATTGCCGCGATACGCATACATGCGATCAACAGCGCTGACATTGAGCTCAGACTGGCTGAAGAAAACATTGCCTTGAGGCGTGCGCAGAAAGAATCCGAAGGCTTCGCTCAGGAACGGGCTAGCGGACGTGGTCGTTTGGCTGCCTCGAGTTACCGCGACAGTGACACCGCCGGGCCCGACGACAAACGACAGTGCGGCAGACTCGCCGGCGCCCGCAAGACCGTCGAATACTTCAATTCGATTGGCGGGATTGAGGATGTCATAGATGCCGAACCGGTTACGGTTAGCAAAGCCTGCGAGCTCGAGCAAAATCGTCGCGGAAGTTCGGCCTTGGGTTGACCAAGCTCCGTCGCGATTGGCGCCCGTCCCATCATCGAGACAGTCGTTGGTTGCGCTGAGAACACCCGCTCCGCCAAACAGAGAATTGAAGCTGCTCTGTAGCGAAGGCTCGTTACTACTTTGGAAACTACAAACGGCCCAGACGTCTTGCGTAGCGAACGCCATGCAGGCCAACACTGTGGCCCACGGCCACGTGCGCGATCGATTCATACAAGTACTCCCACCCGCCGTCGGACAAATCAACGGGTGGCCTACTATTGATCGGCCGGATGACTACGGCATGAACCTATCGTGAAGTTAGTTACTGGGTGGCGCAACAATTGGCGCAGGCATTGGCGTTGGTTGTATGCGCTGCTCTTCGGCTCGGTAGCGAACGTCGGCAGCATAGTTCTCAAGTTCTGTGCGCTTTAGCCTCGTAAAGGGTTCTGCCGCCAATCCGGGGCCGAACGCACCACGCCGCTCTAGGCGTGTCAGCAATTCGTCATTCATCGTATACAACGTGGCGTTGCGTTCGGCGCAGGCGGCAAGATCACGCTTCTGCGCATCAGATGTCTCCACCAGTGCAGCCCGCTCGGTTTCAACCGTTCGCAGCTGTTGCACGGTCTCGCGAAACTTGTCGACGAGCTCTTGCATTCGATCACGTTGCGTCACGAGATCGCGCTCCGCCGCTGCACGTGCCGCGACCGAAGATTCGATTGACGCCTGCGCGGCACGCGCCCGACGTTCAGCCGCCTCCCGAGCGGATGCCCCTTCCGATTGGCGCTTTTTCAGCGCCTCCAGCTCGCTGCGTAGGCGTGCATTCTCGGCCTGCAGCTGCGTGCGCTCGGTCGCGAGCTGCTGCAGTTGGGCCTGCGCCTGCGCGTTGCCGCTGCCCGAGCGAGCGGCTTGCGCCAAAGCGAACGATGAGATTGCCAAGCCGACAAGCAGCAGAGCACCCGCCGCGACGAAACCCGAAGTGACCACGCTAACTCTCATGGCTAAAACCTCGAATTCAAATCGAGCTGCCAAACGTCGACCCCGTATGGCAAGCCATCGATCGAATCGCCGCTCAAATATCGACCCATCAATCCGACCCGAGGTGAGAACGAGTACTCGCCCCCGAGAAAGAATCCTTTCGCATCCGTTCCACCGAGTCGAAAGTTCGAGTCGGTATAGGCATCCAGTACCGCGTCTCGCTGCAAATAGCGGTAGCCGACGAAAGCACGCCAGGCGCCGTCGCGCTGCATACTCGTCGAGCCAAATCCAAGCTCAAACTGATAGCCTTCGTTGCGCTCGACAGGATCTGCAGGAGAACCATCCGCGTTGAGTTGAGCGGATACCAACAGCGAACCTCCACGGGCACGGATCTCATCGGCGTCATACCCGATGTTCTTCACGTAGTCTGCTGTTAGCGTGGCTCGGTATGCGGGCGATACTTGCCAATCGAACTGCGCGGTGACACTGGCCAGTTGGTAGTCGGCAGCCAATGCGAAGAGATTCGTTGACGTATCGTTGTCGTTGCGAATATCGACCAGTGTATTGCCGCGCACCAGGAACCGCGGCGCCGTATAGTCGTTCAGTGCACTGCCAAATTCGTTTTGCTGGCCGCGAATGTTCCGGAAGTCGTAGTAGGCCAGACCAGTTTTCAGGCGACTCCCCGACTCGAAGCGCCACTCAAGGCCCGCCTGCGCTGCTAACAACCACTTATCGTCTTCCGCTTCCACTTCTTCAATGGGGAACGCGCCGAACGTCGCGTACGCAAATCGAGAGTTCAACTGGTCGCGCTGTAAGGCCATACGATAGCTAGCTGCCACGCCTTCGAACATCACATCGTTGTCCCAAACCAATCCGGTCGACAGCCATGGATTCGCAAAGCGCCCGGCGGAGACGGCCAATGACTGCGATGCGCCTCGATTGACACCCGACCAGCGTATATACGCTTGGTCAATGCCAACGTTGTAACGTGTAGAAGAGACTCCGAGGGTTTGATTTGTCGACGTGGGACTGCGCAGTGGGCCGCTCGCCAACCGCATACCCAAGTTGAATCCACCACCAAGCTCAGCCTCTAGTCCAACGCGAAGTCGCGCGCGGAGCCGTTGACGATCCTCGCTAACATTCGAAAACGCGCTAATGCCCGCTCGACCGATGCCTCCGCGATCATTCGCGGTTAGTGGGTCGACAATATAGAGATTCGTCGGAATCGGCTCACCGGCCGGGTTCTCGAGGAACAAGACGTTGTCAGATGCATACGTATCGGCCTCGCCGCGCAGACGTACATCCGCGAACCAACGCACTCGCTTGACCCAATCCGGGAGCGCCGCCGGAACACCCCATTGCTCGTTCTGGGCACGCTCGACGACTTGTTTCGTTACGTCGTTAGCGAGATCGCGCGACACTTGCGCCCGAATCTCTTGCTTAACTACCTCCGGAATGTATGGCACTCGTATGGCGCCCGCTTCGGCCGCCTCCTGCTCCGCGTTGGCCGCCGCAGTTTGAGCGGCCTTAGCTTGGGCGTCTGCCACCATGCTTTCCGCCTGCTCACGGGTCAACACGCCACGCTCGACCAAGCCCTGCAGTAGATTCACCACGGTGTTACGCAGCTCGTCCAATGACTGGCGCTCCGATGCTTGCGCAGCTCCTGCACTACTGGCAGCCGCAAGCAGTGCGAGCGATACCGCAAATCCACTGAGCAATTTCATGTTCATCGCCTCTGCACTCCGAGATTCATTATCTGATTCGCAATCACGCTCGCGAAACGATGCGCAAGTTAATGGGCTGGGGCATCTCGAGCGGCGGAGGCTGCGCGATTCGGGTGATGCGTGCCAATGCGCGCTCAATCGCCCGATCGCGTGCGGAGTCGCCCGACGATTGCGCCAAGCGCGCGCGCTCGACGCTCCCATCCGCTCGCACCCAGAGCTGCACGCGAACGGAGTACGCGCCGCCGCGGGCATCCTTTTCGTCTTGCAGCTGCGTCAGGACGGCGTTCTGCACGAGGCCCGAGTACCAGGTTAGGGCGGAGCCGCCCGTCCCTAACAACTCACGGCCGCCCGGCCGTGCGGCCAAGCCGAACCCGTCACTGCCTGCCGTTCCTTCTGCGTCGAGTCCGAGTTGCTCGCCCGGTGGTGGCGCGTCGGTCGGGTCCGGTTCAACCTCGGGCTCCGGCACATCGACTTTCTCTTCTGGCTGCTCCGGCGGCGGCGGCTGTTCTTCGGGCGGTGGTGGTGGTGGTGGCCGAATGAGGGTCACCTCCTGCACCGCCTTCTTAGGCGGACCGCTCGGCTTCGACAGGAAACCGCGCATGGCCCATATGCCCAACGTGAGCAACGCCAAAACGAGCACAGTGCCCGTGATAACCGGAACGAACCTGAAACGCTGTGCCGTCGGCTTCCGTGACATGCACTAACAAACTCTTTACTTCACGACTTTTTGCGTGACCAGACCGAGCTGCGTGATCTGCAGTCGTCCAATCAAATCGAGTACGTCGACGACGCGCTGGTAGGCGATCGTGGAGTCGGCTTTCACGATGACCGGCAGATCGGGGTTAGCGGCCTTGTACTGCCCGAGCAACCGCTCAAGCTCCGGCATCGTGACCGGGAACGTATCCAAGTACAGAGTCCCGTCCGCGGTAATCGTGATGGCTTTGGTTTTGTTCTCTGCGAGGCTCGGCTGCGCACTCGCCTTTGGCAGATTTACCTTGATTCCCTGCACCGTAGCGGTCGTGAGAATGATGAAGATAACCAACAGCACATAGGCGAGATCCAGCATCGGCGTGATGTTGATCTCGTCGTAGGCGTCCTTCTCGGAACTGACGGAGCCGGCCATTAGGTGTACGTCTCCGCAATTCGCGTAACGAACTCGTCAACGAACACGCGCATATCTGCTGTGATGTCCTTCGCTTTCGAGTTCAACCAGTTGTAACCGAACAGGCAAGGGATTGCGACGCCTAACCCAGCGACTGTCGCAACCAGCGCTGCAGCGGTGCCAGGAGCAATCGCATTGATATTTACATCGCCTGTAGCAGCGATCGCTGCGAAAACGATCAGCACTCCAATTACGGTGCCTAACAAGCCGAGAAATGGCCCGCCGGAGATAGCGATCGTGAGCAGTACCATCTGGCTATTCAATCGCTGCGTCATGCGCGTCATCGATGCATCCATCGTCGCGCGAATGGACTCGATGGCCGCCGGCGTCAAGGTGCGTACTCGATCCGATCCGGCTGCCTTGCCCTCAAGTCGCCGCAGCGTCTCGCGCATGCCGTGGTGATAGAGGCGAAACAGCGTCGACGCGCCGAACGTATCTTTTCCAGCGGTGAGCGCCGTCATCAATTGCGAATCGCCGCCTTCCTCAAAAGCAGCATCTGCCTCGTCGTCTGACTTCGAGCCGAAACGCCGCTCAATCGCCGCGGGATCGTCTCGCATCTTGCGGAACTCGGCCAAGAAGGCTTGATTACCCTTCTGGACGCGCGACAAGAAGATCGCTTTGGTTGTCATGATCCATACAGAGATCAGGAACATGACCGCGAGCACGCCAATTACGATCCAACCGTCGATCGTGACGTTTCGAAGTGTGGTTGCGAAATAACTCTCTTCCCCGCCCTCATTTTGCGTGTCGCCGCCATACACAACGAGCGGCGCCACCATGCCTTGACTGCGAGCCACGGCGCGCAGCCAGTCGGTCGGCCTTGCCGTCGTCGACACGCCCACTTCGTCGAGCTCGCCAGTGAGAAAATCGCCAGAGCGGCCACCACCGATGGTCAACACGCCACCGACTTCGGTTAATGCAATCGGCGTGCTAACAACTTCGGTTCCGTTCAGGAACAGCGTCAAGGTATTGGTGTCGATGCGCAACGCAACATGGTGCCACTCGCCGAGTGTGACCCCGTCTTCCGTTTGCGCAACGCGTGTTGGCGCGGTAACGGCGCCAGCCTCAGCAAACAGTCGCAGGCCCTCAATCCCTAGCGTGATCGAGCTCGTATCATCAGAGAGGTTTAACAGCTGCGCTCGCGCTTGAGTAGCGTCGATACGAACCCACGTGGTCATCGTGAGCCCTTTCGACGGTGTGTAGCGCAGCGCGGATGTTGCTGGAACACTGATCGCTGCCGAACCATCGAACCGCGCGCCTGCTCCGATCAAAGAAGCCGGATTCACTTGCGCGCCGAAACTACTGGGCTCCGACTTGTATGCCGTTGCATCCTGCGGTTGCCCAGCAGCAGATCCGAATTGATAAACCAGCACTTGGTTCGAATCGTAGACGCCGCCAACATTAGTGCCTTGGCTCGCCTCGGCATTGCCGTAGTACATGAAGATCTTGTCGGTCGTGACTCCTGGTGCGAGCCGAGGCACTTTCACCCAAATAAATGCGATTTGAGTTTGGGGGTCGTAGCGCTCGATGTGATGCTGCAACGCGGTCTTGTCATCGGCTGCCAGAAAACGAATGTCGCTAGCATCCGGCTTCGTATCGCCGAAATACTCAAAGTTCGCGAGTGACAGCCGAATAAGTACTGGAACATCGACGGCGGGTGCCTCGAGGCCTGCCCCAGCGGCGGATGTATCGAACGAAATCTCTTTGCGAAACGCCCAGTCGTCATTCCACCAAGCCAGTGCCACCTGTGGCGCCAAAACCAGCAAGGCAGCGACCAAACGCGCGCTGCGTGCAATCGGCAGCATCGAAGTCCCCTGAATGACATCCACTGAATGGTTAGAAATTATTGGCTAGGCTGATGACGGTTTCGTTGCGCTTACGAAATTCGATCGGCTTAGCGGCGCTGATTGCGTTTTAGACATTCGATGTCGTTTGCCTTGCAGACCTCGTCGCCAAACCCTTCGAGGAATACATCCAAGAAGCCAAGCGCCTGGTCAGCGAGCGGTGACTTCGTTGGCTGCGTGCGCGTTGAACTGTCCGCGGCAGCCGAAGCCGCCTGCGCAGAACCACTAGCTGCCGAACTAGCACCGGACAAACCAGCCGCGAGCCCGGTTGTTGCCACCGGAACACCCACTGACGCGCCGCTCACTTGAATGTTGTTAGCGCCAAGAACGGCCGTAGCGGCAATCGTGAGATTGCCCGCAACGATGCCCGCATCGCCCGCATTCACGACACCTCGCGGCGCGAACAGGTCGACGTTGCCGGGGCGCACTCCCGGGCTCGTTGCTAGCGTTTGGATTCCGGAACCTTGCAAGGCTGCGGGGAACCGCAGCACCGTGCGACCGTTCTCATCGATCGTGACCGACGGCGGTGGCGCCGATATTGCTGTTTTGGCGCCACGACCCGCATCGATGTCGCCGCGCGTCGCCCAAATGAGGATGTCACCGCCATCTGCGGCGAACACGCGTGATTCGTTCACTTGGAAATCACCGAACGACAGCGCGTTGATCGAGCCAGTTCCTTGTGCAACGACACCGAGTTGCGAGGGCTCTTTGCGAATTCCGAATGCCGCCGGCGGAGTTGCGAGACCGGCATTGATTTGTCCGCCGGGTGTAAGCAGCAAAATGTTGCCGCCGTCCAATGTGTAGATGCGACTGAAGAAAAGATTCAGATCACCCGCGAAGGCATTTCGGGATCCCGGCTCGGGGTTGCTCCCAGGAAATAGCGCCTCCAGCGCCGCATAGGCCGCGCGGAAATCGTTGCTACCAGTGCGCGCCGCTTCGCGACCGACCGCACGCAACTCTGCAAACAGCACCTGCTCTGCGAGTCGCAAACGCAGTGCAGGCGATAGCGCTGTCAAGGAAGCGATTGCGGCGGCCTTACTCGGGGGCGTTGTGCCAGCAATTTCGCGAAGGAATGCGAACAACACTGCGTCATTGCGCCCGATCGTCTCGACGTATTGTCTGAGAAACGCATCCGTGCGCGGCGGATTCGTACCAACACCGGTGAGTACCGCGACACTGGCGCCGAGCGGCGCGAGATTGGGATTTTGCACGTCACCGCGCGTACTGATGCCGGATGATGTTCGCAAGTCGACGTTACGCCCCGCTGTCACCTCGACCGAGCCCGGGCCATCCACGGCGATTTCGCGCAAACTCCCCAGAAGCGTGCCGCGATCGGAGCGCGCAGATGCGTAAATGATGTCGCGTCCTGCAAGCAGGCTCGTTACATCGGAGCTGCGTAGGTGCTGCGACGTCAGCGTGATGTCGCGAATGTCGCGCCCCGCGACAAATCGCACCGGCTTCGGCAGGAAAAATCCAGAGGCGTCATTGTCCGTGTCGAGCACGATGTCGCCGGTCCGCGCTACAAACCTCACAGGCAAGTCAGCCGACTGTGTACCCGTCCTGCGTGCGTCCGAATGCACGGGTACGGTGGCATTCAATAGGTCGCGACGCAGCGAAAATGCCGTACCGAATGCCTCTGCCAACAGCCCGTAGCCAGCATCACCCAAAGGTCTGGCAGCGCTCGGCAACGCGGCCGGATCTGTGTCAGACATCAGAAATTCGATCGGCCCGGTCTCGCGCGCACGAATCGAGTCACCCGCAAACAACTCCACGTTTGCGCCCACCGCAGGATAGAGCGACATTGATCCCAACATTTCGATGTTGCCGCGCGCTGCAGTTGCGAACAGTGAAGGCGGATATATCCGAAATGCAACGGGCTCGTTCTCTGGAAATGTCATCGAAGTAAAGCGCGCCGCAAGTGCTGCAGGATCGTTCACCAGCACAAGATCGCTTGCAGCGGTCATGAGCGACACAGCGCTCGAACCCCCATATGTCGAAAAGACCGAACGCGTCTGTGGAGTTGTGGGCTGCGAACTACCTTGGCGCAGCAAGGTTGGATTGACGATGCTAGCAAGCTGCAACCCGTTGCGACTCGCGACGGAGAAGCGTGCATCTCCAAGCGCAATAACAGGCTCTGCTGTCGGCGCGTCGGGATTCGCGCTACCGACTGATCCAAGCGCGCGAATGCTCCCGCTACCAAGTCCTACGAAATAGCTCCCGCCGGTGAGGTTGCGACCCGCGTCGACACGCATGCGCCCGCCTCCCACAATCTGCACATTATTACTTTGCGCGCTCGTGCCACCGACCTGTCGGCCAATGGAGGGGATGTTGACAGACAAGTTCGTGACGTCGCGCCCCGCACTCACTTCGACATTGCCACCGGCGAGTGCACCGACGTTCTGCAGGAAGCGCTGGAAATTCACCGTCCAGCCGGTGGCGGAACCGAGGTCCGTTGACGTTGCAGCACGGCCTGTCCGCCATAACCAGTCGGTCACTAACTGATTGCTCACTGCACCGCGCACGTCGCGCCCGGCGCTGATGCTCACATCACCGCCACGCTCCGGATATCGATTGCCAATTCCAAGACCGCCTGGCCCGACGATATTCACGCCAACGCTCGCAACGCCTGCGGTGTAAACAACGGAAGCGGAATTGCCGAGTTCAAAGTCACGCGCCGCGACAATCTCAATGTCGCCCGTACCAGTGCGAATGCTGCGCACATCGGATGCACTCATCGGATTCGTCGAGATCCGGCCCGCAGCCAGTCGCACGTCCCCGGAATCCGGCGACAAATCAGCGAATGCCAAGAGTCCGGTTGCGCGAGCGCTTCCGAGGTCGGCACCACCAACTAATCGGTAGGACCAAGATTCACGAGCATCGCTCGGCGCTGCCAACGCAAAAGTGGTTGGCGTCGTGAAGCCGTCGGAGATCGAACGATCGAGCAGCAAGTTGCCCGCCGCACGCAGGGTCAGCGTGCCCGGTTGACCCGCGACCGACCAATTAAAGAGATTCCAGTCGGCGGCCAAGCGCAAGTCGTTAGGCGCGAAAACTTCGAGGCCTGCAACGAGGCGCAAGCGACGATCTGCCGACAAACCCAGGCCCACGCGAATCGCATCAAACGTATCTGCAAACGCAACCGCATCCGCAAACCATGGATTCGTAGCGGCTGCAGTGACGTCCGATGCAGAGATCACGCCGCCCACGGCTTCGTAAGCTCGCACGCCCTCCAGAACAATAGCGTCGGCGCCCACGATGCGGCCATCGATGCGCACGCTGTCGTTCGCTCGCGAGCTATCGGTAAGCGTCGCCAGCGCATCACGATGGGTTCGAATCAACACTCGGCCCGTCGGCGTCGCTCCGCGCCCGCCGACGTCGACTATCGCGGTTGGCGAAACCATGACACCACCATCGCGCGACGATAGCTCCACGCGCCCACCTGCCGTCGCATTCGTTCGCGCGAGAATGCTCCCCGCGATCGACACATCATCGCGCGCCGCAAGCGAGACTCGAGCTCGATCCGTAGCGCTTGCGTCAATCGAACCTTCAATACGGATTGCGCCTGCGTCCGCAGTCAGCTCGATATTCTGGCCCACGATGCGGTTCGCGGAACCTGTGCTCGCCACGAGGTCGCCAGCGCCACGGAGGCGGACGATGCGCGAGCCAAATAGCCCACCCTCGTTGAGAAGCCGAGACCATTGATCCAGATCGCCAAAGGCTCGCGCGTCGAGAGCGAAATCCCCCGATTGGAATTCCGGTTGCGCAGCGCCGCGCAATACTCCGCCGAAATCTACTTGGCCTCGCGGCGCAATCAATGCGATCGCGCCAGCGTCGCCGCCCTGCGCGGCAGATACATCCAAGATCGCGCCTGTTGCCGCAGTCAAGTTGCCAGACTGGGAGGTCATATGGATGGCGCCGGCTGGGACAAATGCCGTGCGCCCATCGAATGTTTCGGCTGCCGCCGAGGCATTGAGATTTGCCGATGATCCTAACGAGATCCCATCGGTAGACGATGACCCGATTGCCAACAGGTTAATGACACCGGCTGCAGCATCGACGCGCGTATCGACCGAAACCGAGCGCGCCGTCAGATCGATGCGCGCACCGAGATCGCTGCTGGCAGCAGGCGCCGCCGTGCTCGGGAGACTCACAAGGCTCAGTGCACCCTCTGACGCGAGAGAGAGGGCAACACCACTGGCTGCCGTGACTCTTGGCGTCGCAACCGTTACGCGCGCTGAACTCGACAATGCAGTACCGGCGGTCGCGATAAACTGCTGAGCGGCGCGGAAGTCGACCGCGGCAACACCATCGAAGCGAACCTCGCCACCTACCAATCTCATGTCGCGCGAGTCAAAGGTCAGCGTCCCGTAATTGGTCGGGGCCGGGCCGATGGCACTGGGCATGCCAGTCGCGTTACCGAGCATGATCGAGTCAGCGCGCAGCGCTGCATTGCCAGAGCCCTCACCGACGATGCCGGGCGAGTTCAGCGTCAAGCTCGCGACGCGCAGATCGATGTCGCCAAACAAACGGATCGAGTCGCGACTCGTGATTCCCAGTTCGCGCAAGCCAAGGTCAGCGAACTGCGATGGCAGCAGCGTCAAGCCCGGTGTGCCCTCTGGCGCAGATCCGAGATTGACTCGATTCGCGCCGTAGCCAACGGCTGCGCCACGAACATCCAATTGACCCGCAGTCGAGAAGTTGCCTGTCGCGTCGAGCAACAAGGAGCCACGCGTGGCCAGGAGCGCGCCTTCCTCGATCGCGATGGATCCGGTGAGCCCACTCGAACCGGTGCGGACGATGGTTGCTTGCGAACCGGCGCTGGCGCGCAGCAGCGCTCCGTCTCCCACGACACGCACAGTGTTAGCATCACTGTCACTCACCACGCCAACTGAGCGAATTGCAGCGCCGCCTTCGAGGCGCAGTGTGTCTGTCGCTGCGAGGATCACTTCCGGTGCTTCGATGCGTGCGCCGGACGCTACGACCAACGAACTTGCCGTTGTTGTTAGTTGCGTTCCGCCTGCCGTCGTTGCGCGCGACCCACCGAGCAACACGGATTGCGCTCCAAGTCTGCGAATACTCCCCGCATCAACAGTGACACTGCCCGCAACCGAACTGCCGCCGCCCTCGACGACGCGCAAGTTCTCGGCAGAAAGATCGACACTCGCCCCTTGCCCACCGGAGACCGCACTCGCTCGCAGCGTTGCGTCGAGTTGCAATGAAGCGGATGCCGTAACCGCCAGCCGACCCGCATCGACCGGGCGGCGCGTCGCGCCAGCCGCTGACTCTGCGATGCCGGGCCGTGAGAAGAACGCATTGGCGCGCGACACTTGGTAGTTAGCCTCGCGCTGAACGCTGTCGCCGGGTCGCACCGAAAATGCGACCACGCGGCTCGCGCCTACGCTGCCATCGAGAAACGTGCGATAGCCCGCGATGACGGTGCTGCCATCAAGCTGCGTGAACGACTCGCCTGCAGCGATATCCGCAAACCCAGGGGCCGCGTTAACCAGATAGGCACCCGGCAGCAATGCGTAACGCGCAGGCAAAAGTGCGTAGACGCCAGCGGGTAACCCCTCCGCTCCCGCCAAATAGATGCTGTCGCCCGGCTGCAGCGCCGAGCCTAGGTACTCGCGCGAATCATACGGCGCAAAAGCCAAATTTGCGCCCGGCAAAACAGCGAACTGATTGGGGCGCAAAGCATTGCCGAGCACATCGCGTGTTCCCCCAACGCCGGGTATGAACTCATACGCCACGAGATCGCCGCCACCCGACACATCCAGCACCGCACCTGCCGAAAGCGCTACGTCTGAGGCCAGGAGATTGATCGATTGCGATGGCAAAAACCCAGCGACCCCGTCGAACACCGCGAATCTTCGGCTCGGCAGTTCGTATACCCAGTCAAAACCGCCCTGTATCGTGCCGAAGGGCACCGTCAATCCCGCGCCACTGGTTGAAGTCTCGCTCCCGGGCAATAACTCCACACGGATGCTCTGAGTGCTGAGCTCACCTTGGCGTGGCGCTGCGACACGCCCTAGCATGATCTCGCCGAACGGCGCTAACAAGACGCCGCCTTGCCGTATGGTAGGGGCCGCCAGCTGCAACGATCCGCCAGCTGACAGAACGGGTGCCCGCGCGCCTGATACTGCTTCGATCGCGAGAGTTGAGCCTTCGCGCGAATTCGCACTGAGCGCGAATTGGCTAAACGTGGTCGGATACACCTGTTGCGCGCGCAGTGTCAGGTCGCCGCTCACTGACAATGATCCAGCGATGACCGGTGCATCGCCCACTTGTATGCCCCGACCACGAATATCGCCTTGGCTCTCAAGCCGAACGTTCTCGAAGCCGTTGAGTGTCGAGTTTCCAACCAGCTCGATCATTTCCGCGCGCGCTTGCAACCGGCCCGAACCTACGCCAACAACCGGATCCGCGACCTGCGAAGCGATATCCAAGCTACCGAGCGCCAAGTAAGGCGCCGACAAACTCACGCTGCCGCCGTTACTCGTGATCGTCGGCGTGTCGATGATGAGTCGCTGACCAAGCGATAGACTGACATCCCCATCAAACGCGACCGCCCCAATGCTGAGCGGTGTATCCGCTGAGCCGCCAAACAGGTTGCGGCTGACAAGGGTTGCCGAATCGAAGCCACCCGCCGCAATCTGTTGTGCGGAAATGCGCGCCACGCCACTCAGCGAATCAGGCAAGTCGGCGAAAATAGGCAGTGCGATCGGCGCCAACGAATTCGTAACTGTTACAACACGCGACCCTGTGGGAAATATGGGACCCAGCGGCCCCGTTCCATTTCGCGCACTCGGGTCTAGCACCACTCGCAATTGACCACCGCTCGCTTGCAATCCTGCCTGCGCGCGGAACGTGCCACTGGCAAGTATGGATTCGGCGGCCTGCAGCTCTATCAGTCCACCGTTCGAACCGATCGACGTTGGCACGTAACGAGGGATGCCGTTCTGCACCGCGCGCGTATCCAACACACCTGTTACGCCAGAGGCATTTACAACCGAACCCGGCAACATGACGACCGAGCCGCGATTGGCGCGCACAGACACGCGCCCCGCGTCAAACACGCTGCCAGAGCGTGTACCGAGATCGTTTGTTAGGACGCGCGCGAAGCCGCTCACATCGATGACGGAGTTCGGACCGAGCCAGATGCCTTGGCTCGGTAAGAACTCGAGAACATTGAGATCAGCCGACAGATCGGCAGTGACGGTGCCACCGGCGGCGACGATTCGCCCGTCGATACCGATACGACTCGTGGACTGCAGCGATACACGGGCCAACGGATCGGCGAATATGCCTGAGCCCGTTCCGATAACTAGGCCAGGCAAATCTGCAAATGTTGCGCGATCGATCGCCGCGAGACCCGCCGGCACTGCCGCGCTGAGCGC
>CAYUIT010000029.1:0-12134 GCA_964444835.1 uncultured Steroidobacteraceae bacterium | reverse complement strand
ACATCCACTAACTGCGGCGTCGCGGCCAGTGTCACATTGCCGCCACGGCCTGCCACCAATGCACCACTGGCGCGGCGCCATAGCCCGCCAGTGACATCGATTTCGCTGCCACTCACCATCACCAAGCTGCCTTGGCGTGCCTGTAACGAAACGCTGCCGCCAGCGGTGAACACTGGGTCAAGTTGCCGCGGTCCACTGAGTATTTCGTTATCGTTGACCCAAGCGCCGCGCGCTAACAGACTCGCGGTGCCGTCAACGACGATGCCAATGTCGGGGCCACTCTGCGAGTCGGTCCGAAGCGCACGCACGTTGATCGAACCTGCCGGCACGTTGATGGTGCCGCCGATCCGAACACTGCGCGCGTTGAACGCTAGTTCACCGCTCGCTGGGAGACGCAGCGCGGTCCCTGTGTTCAGCGTGATCTGATCATTCGCAAAGATCGCAACACGGCCGAAGCCGCCATCGCCAAATAGACTGGGACGAAGCACCCATTGCGCAGCGGAGTCCGATAACGCGTCTTCGCGCGGATCAAACGCACCACCATTCGCATTTCGCAAACTACTGAGCGCGACAGGTGCGCCGAAAGCCACTCTGGACACTAGGTAGTTAGGCGTATCCGGCGCAATTGGATTATCTATACCGACGATGAGGCGCGGTGCTAAAGCTACTTGATCGAATGGTCGGTACAACTGCCCAGCCAAAGGTGGCTGCGCGGCGAATCGCTGATAGGGACCACGAACCACCGTGCCAATCACATTAGCGTCAAACACAGCGCGCGGCGCAGCAATCGAGAGCGTACCGGCATCGCGGCCTTCTACGTAGCCGCGCTCAAAGACGCCGCGCGCATCGCGCCCGGGTCCCGCAAATTGCTGCGTAACACCCCAGCGCGTGCTCTCAATAGAACCTGCGGTTGCAATGCCCGTGTAAAGCCGCGTGGGATCCGCATCGCCAATATCGACGATCTGCGCGTTCTCGGTAAGCAGAAGACTCGTATTGATGAAGCCATCGAGATAGCGGATTGAGCCACCGGACAAATCGAATGTGGCGCGTGGATCAACCACGAGCGATCCCTGGGTCTGCAGCCGCACCGTACCCGCATTCAGACTACGTTCCGCGACGTCGCGCTGGATCGTTGCCACATCGCCAGCGAGATCTGCCAGCGGCGTGCCTTGCCAGCGCGTGCCATCGGTCCGCAGGCCAGATCGTCGCAAGTCCACGAACGCAGTTTGACCACGGAGTGCGCCGTTGCGCTGCAGCGGGCTATCCGCCAGTTGCGAACCGCGAAGCTCGACGCGCAAGACATTGCGTTCAATCGGCAGCTCGATCTCCGCACCGCTGACATCAAACCGCGCGCCCGGGGCGATGTAGAGTCGGCTCTCGTCCGGCTGCTGAGCGAAAGCGTTTGGAGCCAGGTTCGGATTGCTGCGCGCCGTCACGGTGATGTCGCCCGCGACGGCCGTCACGGTCGCAGCGTCCAGTACCTGCACCACACGGCCATCAAGCTCGATCTGCGATCTCGGCTGCGTTGTTACATCAACTGCCGTCTCGGAGCTCTGATCCAGCGTCACGCGGGTGCTGCTTCCACCGCCTAACACAAGCGTGCCGCCGCGACTCGTCGTCAGTTGCGCCGGAGTGGTCGATGTGTTGACGCTAACCGTATCGCGTGCTTGCAATCGAATCGAGCCGTTCGCGCGAACCGATGTCGTCGCAGATATCCGTCCCTGCTGGTTCACCGCCAGTCCGGCAAGCGTAACGTTGCCACGATCCGCAACGATCTGCGCAACGTTGCTCGCGACATCGGACGAGCTGCCGTTGAACACCGTGCCACCATCGTTCACTTCAACTAACAGGCCGCGAAGATTCGGATCGGTACTTGACGTCAGAAAAACCGAGCGACCCGCAGCCAACAGGGTTTGACCATCGGGCGTACGAATCGTGCCGTCGTTACGCACGACTTCCGGCGCAAACATGAGCACTTGCCCCGAGTTGGCAGTGATCGTCGCACCGCGCTGCACGACAACCGGCCCGCCCGGTAAGGCAGCGCCCGAAGTCGCATCGCGGAATTCTTGGAACGCGGGCGCTCCAGTTTGCGCAGCCAACGCAATTCCTCGCTCCGCCGCGTCGCGGGAGATGTCGAGCGACGAGGCAACCAACCCGCCCACGTTGACTTGCGCACCGTCGCCGAACACGATGCCATTCTGATTCACTAGAAAGATGCGGCCGTTCGCATTGAGCGCACCGAAGATTTGACTGGGGCTGCCCTGGTAAATGCGATTGAGTGCGATAGCGCTGCTATCCGGTTGGCGAAAGTTTACAGTTCCGTCGCGACTGACATTGAAAGTGCGCCAGTTGAGTACCGCGTTCTGACTCGCCTGATCCACTGTTAGCGTGTTGCCAGATTGGGCCGCGGTAGCCACACCGCTGGACACAAATCCCTGGACCCCTCCGGGGCAAGTGCCCACCAAGCACGGCACAGGAAGCTCCGCTGGATCGGCAAATACGGGCACTAACAACAGTAGGCCAGTGAGCATTGCCGAGCGCTGGCGAGAGCTAGAAATCATAGCGGAATCCAAAATGCACACGCGGATCTTCGGCGGCAGTACGAGTGCCAGGCACCAATGGCCAAGCCCAGTCGAGACTTGCAGAGAACCCGCCAAAACCGGTGAATCGGCCACCAAGGCCGACGCTCGCTAGGTCCGTCGCAGCAGCCTGCCCGTCGAGCGCATCGACAATCGTCACGAGACCCGCGTCGTAGAATGCGTAGGCGAACAAGCGGCTGACGCGCTCACTCAACGACTGCGCGAAGTCGGGCGTGCGCAGTTCGACTGTCGCCGCGAAGCCGCGATCACCGAGCGCCTCAGAATCTAGGTAGCCCCGGACGCTGTCTAGACCTCCGATGGAGAATTGTTCGTTGCTGATCAGCGCTTGATCTGTCAGCTGCATTGAGCTGCGCGCAAACAGTCGCCAGTTACCGGGAATCTTCTGCTCCCATTCACCGTTGGCTCGGAGCTGTAAAAAGTTCGGGCGACCGGCAAAACGCTTATCGGAAAACTCGGCGCTGGAGTTGCCAAGTCTGCGCATGCCCAATGTCGCTGAGGAGCCGAACGCAAACTGCGTCTGGTTGCGCTGCCACCGTGCGTTATAGGCCGCGTTGAACGACACGTAGGAGATTGGCGTGCGTAGTCCGGTGTCGGCCGTGATTCGTAGGTCTTCTTCGAAATCCTTGTAGTCCGCACCGTAAGACAAGCTTTGGTAGCCGTCGCTCAAACTGGGCAGAGGCTGAATCGCGCGAACACCAAAAATGCGCCCCTTACCGAGCACGGAAAGCACGCCAACCGTGGCGACGTCACTGTCCGTATCGACTGCGTACAGCGCGAGCAATCGCCCACTATCACCCAAGCGATGCACATAAGTGCCCGCAATTACGCGGGCTTCGCTCGGTTCTTCAGGCGCGGTTTGGTATTGAATCGAGAAGCTGTCGCCGCGCTGCCAAAGATTGTCGTAGGACAAGCTCGCTTGCACGCGCGTGCGCGATGTATCTGCCGTGTATCGATCGTTGATATCGAGTGATCCGTGGAGCGGCAATCGATCCTCGACCTTTAGCTCAACGTCAACTGTGCCAGGCGTGCGCCCCGCCTTGAGAATCGGTGTGATGACGCGGTCGCGTGACTCGCTGTTGAGGGCATTGAGCTGCTGCTGTACTTGCGGCAGGTTTGGCACAACACCACGCGCTAGCGCCTCAACGCGCGCGCGAATCCGGCCGGCTGAGTAGTACTTAGCACCCACCACTCGCACTCGATCAACTCGCCCTTCAGTGACGCGCAAACGCACGATCCCGTCGGCGACATCCTGCTCTGGGATATCGACGAAGACCGTACCAAAGCCGCGCGTTCGATAAGCGGCTTCCACTCTTTGCCGAGCCTCCTCGACCGCTTCAATCGACTTGTTAGGTCCTAACAGCGGATAGATAGAGGCCTCAATGTCCGTCGTCGGGAGCTGCGTGACACCCAGTACCCGGAACTCCAAAATGTCGAAGGCTGGAGACTCGTTGCCTGTTGGAGCGGCAACTTCAGGCGATGCCTCAGAACTTGCCGTCGCTTGCGCGAGTGCAGATGGCGCAAGAACGACGCTGGCTACGCCCAAGAACAAAACACGTAGATCGAGCATCCTTGAAAGCTCTCACCGGAATGTTGCAGCAGCTTTAAAAACGAGCCGGCGGGGTCATGCGACCCCGCCGGCTGGCGATCAGCATCCCGCTGATCAATCGCTTGCATTTCGCAAGATCAAGGAACCGGTGACGGGTTCACCATGATCGGCGGATTGCAGTTGTTGACGCGCTCGTTCACGACACTACGCGACTGCGTATTGACGGGGTTCGCACGCATCGTGCCCGCACCGGCCGCGCCATCGATCTGCGGCGGAGCATTCGGGGCAACTGCGCCCGCTGGGATCGACAGCACACCGCCGTCGCCCCACGGACGAGCCTGGAAGGGCACGTTGATGAGTGACACGATGTTCGGCAAGCCGATGTTGTTGCTGATGAAAGTCAGCAGCGGCGTGACAGCGGCAGGCGGAAGTGGCGCGACCTGACGGCGTGTCGTGACGTTCTCCGTGAAGAAGTCGTAGTCACCGTTCGCAACCGACGCCAGGTTTGGCAGAGCACCGTCAACGCGGACCATGCGGAACCCGCCGTTGTTGACACCACCGCCACCGATGTTGGCCGAGCTCACTTCGGTGCTCAACACACCGATTGCCCATGTGCCATTCGTGACGTGGTAAGTGAAGCAATTACGGACGTCGCCCGAGCTTTCGCTACCGTTGACGAAACCGCCTTGACCGCCGGGACCCGAATTGTCCCAGTTCGCATTCGCAGCGCGACCGACCGTGGCCGTGCTTCCGTCATCCGGAACCGCAAACGACGGGGCACCCGTTGAGCTGGAGCCGGCAGCGCAACGCTGACCGAGCCAATACGACTCGAACGACGCTTGCGTGCCGGACGAAGCCACGCGGCGGCAGACGAACACGGACGTGTCAGCCGGATTGCCAGCGCGAGCTGCATTCGTCGGAGCCACAACACCGGCGACGTTCGGCAGCGGAGTGCCATTCGACGACGAGAGCTGCGTCCAGTCAGTGATGCTGCCCTGGTACAGACCACGGATTTGCGAGCGCGTGAGTGACGGCACGTTGGT
Organism: uncultured Steroidobacteraceae bacterium; assembly: GCA_964444835.1. Lineage (GTDB taxonomy): Bacteria > Pseudomonadota > Gammaproteobacteria > Steroidobacterales > Steroidobacteraceae > CADEED01. The sequence continues at coordinate 6,945 of CAYUIT010000029.1, read as the reverse complement.
CGGCGAATCGTCCTGGGCCAAGCCCTGTGCTTGCTGCAACGCGCGATACAGGTTGCGGCTCACCGGGACACCGAACACGATTCCGAGCCCGCGCGTCTGTTGCAAGGTTGCAATTTCAGCAGCGGACAAGCGTGGATCGGAGAGGTTCGCTTCTGTATCCGTGATGCCACCGTTCGGAATCTGCGCAACGGTGTTGTCAGGGCAGTTCCACTGCGTGTACGCATTTAGCCCTGCAGGACTTTGCGTACCCTGGTTCGTGCACGTTGCCGCGACGGCCATGTTGAAGAACGCCAATGCCTGCTGGCGTGCCAGCGGCACTGTGCCGTTCGACGAGCCGCCGATCGACTCTTTATGGAACGCGATCGGCGTGTTTGCGGCAATACCAGTAATACCGGCACGCGCGCGACAGAAAATGACGCGGTTGTTGCGGTTGGTTGCCGTCACACGATAGATGTCGATGGTGCCAGCAGCACAAATACCCACGCCCGGAACCAGGAACAGGTTCTCCAGCGCGTTGTCTGTCGCAGTTGCACCGCTATAGTAAACGTTAAGCACTGGCGACGTGCCAGGCGCCCAATCCGCGGGCGGGAGCGCGAACGCCGTGGCCGAAGCCATCGTCGCGAGCGCGAGCCCAGCGAGAGTTTTCAATTTCATAATCTATTGCTCCTTGAATTCAAACGATTAGGCCGCGGCCGCAGCGCGACGACGCGAAAGGACGCCGAAGCCCGCGAGGCCCGACAGCAGCAACCAAGCGGCAGCCGGCAGCGGAATCGCTGGGACCGAATAGCTCAGGGCTCCCGACTGGCTCAACAGCCACTGCCCAACACCGGCGGCGCTGGCGTACTGATCTCGCGGCGCGGCCGTTCCAGCCGTCGGACGACCAGCAGGTGTCGTTACGTAGTAGAAGCCGAGCGCTGTGCCAGGATTCGCAACAGCGGTCCAACCGAGGTTGTTACCGAATGCGACGCCCCAGTTCTCTGCACCGGCGTAACCGTTCGCAAGCGAGTCAGTCACGACGCACGTGTTGGAAGGCCCCGGGCAAGCGGTGTTGACGCTGCTTACGAACGCGATGAAGTTGTTCGTCGCGCTCGTGACACCGCCAACGTTCATGAAGCCAGGGTCAAATCCAAGGGCACCGAGCGGGCCGGTGGCAGCAATGCGCAGGCCAGGCGCTGCACCGTCAGCGGCCGCCACACCCCAAACGATGTTGGAGACTGTGCTGGCACCGAACGTCGCAACGTAACCAGCCAATGTGCCGAAATCGAGCGAGAAACCGTCGGTCTCCATGTTCGATGTCGACGGCAGAATCTCGTCCAAGCGCAGTCCGAGATTCGTCGTCAACGACACGCCCCGAATGGGATCGAATGCCCAGAAAATCAGGTTGCTGTTACCCGTATCGGCGTTGAGGATCGGATTAGTCGGATTGGAAGGCACCGACTGTGCCATGACCGCCTGCGAACCTAAGGCTAGCGCCCCGGTCACAACAGCGGCTTGCAATAGCTGCTTCATTCAAGAACTCCCGTAATGGTTGAGGAACCGTGAAGCGGCTCGCGAGAAAGCTTGCGAACCGCCTCTGCTACATCGAAATCCGACTTCGATCTGCCCCAAACGAATCATTCGACCTAATTCGGACGAGGGGAGTCTAGGAGCCACTTGTGACGCATCAGTTACTCTTGCTTGAAGATTGCGGCAGTAGTCGCTTGCAGAAAGCGAGCGCCGTCGGTTCGCATCACAGGTGTCATACACTCGGCATGCGAATGAGTTGTTAGCATCACAACACTACATTCACCGTATTGTGCTAGCTTTTTTCCGCGCTCACAGCTGAGTAACAACCAAGGCTTCGGCATATGAAAAGCAGCCCACGTCGATCACCATCACGCAGGTACCCCATCGCGTCCTCGTGGCCCCTTGTTGCAGCCTTCATGGTTGCGTCTTGCGAAGGAGCAGCAACATCGGCTCCCGCGTCAACCGCCGAGTTGCAAGCAAAGCTATCGCAACGGTTTCCCGACGTGCGCGTTGAGGCAATTCATCCAGCACCAATCGCGGGATTGTTTGAGATCGTTACGGCGACTGGCATCAGCTACGCGGATGCCTCTGGCGAGCACTTGATTCTCGGACGCATCATGGAAACGGCGAGCAAGCGCGATCTAACAAGCGACGCGTGGGATCGCTACAACGTCATCGACTTCAACGCATTGCCGCTGGAGCACGCTATAAAGACCAAGCACGGCGAAGGCACGCACAAGCTCGCCCTCTTCTCAGATCCTGATTGTCCGTATTGCCAAGCGCTCGAGGCCGAGCTCCAAAAGCTCCCAAACGTGACGATCTACACGTTCTTGCTGCCCATTGAGAGAACTCATCCAGGCTCGACCGACAAGGCCAAAAGCATTTGGTGTGCTAGCAATCCCAACGAGGCCTGGCGCGCGTGGATGATTGAGAAGGTCTCGCCAACAACATCGCTATGCGCTAACAATCCGATCGAGTCGATTGGGCGCCTTGCGACTGAGCTCAAGGTGACTTCTACGCCTACGATTTTTCTCTCGAACGGTACACGGCTGACGGGGCTGGCACAGCTCGCCGATATTCAGGCCGCGTTAGACCGAGCGTCGGCTCCGGTGGAACGTGACGCTCGCGCTACCGTATCGGTCGCGCGCTGAGCATGGTGAGCAGGCGCGCAGGCACATACCGCGCCAGCACCCTGCGATCCGTCCGCCGTAGATCTACTAACAACAAACAGTCGATCGCGTTGCGAAAGGCCGGGTCGACATTGAAAGCGAGCATCCGTCCGCCGAGGCGCAAGTAGTGCTTGAGCAGGATCGGGACGGACTTTCCGTCGGGCTCAAGATTCGTCACGAGTTCGGCCAGTGCGTCGATGTGCCCAAGCCCAGCGACTTCGGCAGACAGGTCCTTGGCGAGCCGACTTCGCACGACGGGTTGCCGAGCAGCCGCGAAGTGGCACAAGACGGGATCTAGATGCTGGCGACGCAGGTACTCGACCATCACTTGCTTCGATGCGGCGCTGAATTCGTTGCTGATGCTCACGGGGCCGAGTAAGTGCACGTACCGCGGCTCGCGAGCAATGTACTCTCCAATGCCCTTCCACAACATGAGCAATGGCGCGAAACTACGCTGGTATTCGCTGCGCACAAACGAGCGGCCCAGCTCTAGCGTCGGCCCTAACAATTGGAACAGCGGCTCGCGAAGTTTGAACAGCGAGGCGGTGTACAGGCTTGCAGTTCCATCAAGCTTGCGCAATTCGTCAATGCGACCGATTCGGTACGAACCCACGATCTGTTGATTGGCTTCGTGCCACAAGACCAAGTGATCGTAGGTCTTGTCATATGCATCCAAATCGATCGCACGGCCCGTGCCTTCCCCAGCGCCGCGGAATGTCAACTCGCGCAAGCGGCCGATCTCGCGGAGTGCTTGCGGTATCTGCGGTGCCTGCGCGCAGTACACTCGATAGTCGCCTTGTTGTAACAGCTGGCACTCAGGGCTCAGCGAACGAATTTCCATCGTGATGGCCAGCGGGTCAGCGGCCGGTACGATCGATTGCGGCACAATCGGCGCTGGAGATACCGGAAGCTCAACCCCTGCGTTTGCCCTTGCCTCAGCCGCCAGCGCGTACGTTCTAAGACGTAAGTGCGCGGTCAGTGACTCAGCATTTTCCACAGCGCGAATCCTGTCGGCCGTGATCGGCGCGCCGATCGTCAACTGCACGCGCGACCCAACACGACGACTGAGTTCGCGTGGCAGCAGCATGGTGCGAGCTTTCGGGTGAAACAGACCCACCAACTGGAACAGACCGCTGTTAGCACCGGAGAAGTGAATCGGCAGGACTTGCGCGCCGGAAAGCTGAATGAGGCGCGCGATATTCGGATTCCAGCGCGGATCAGTGATGCAACGCGAATGCATATCGAGGTGGGCAACCTCGCCCGCAGGGAACGCGATGACGCAGTGTCCTGCGGCGAGCCACTTTAGTGCCGCACGCATCGACGCGGCGTTCGACGAAACACCGCGCGATCCCGCATCCGGGACAACAGGCAGGATCAGCGGATCGATCTCGGGTACCGCGACCAAGTCCCGATTGGCAAGGACTTTGACGTCCGTGCGGTGCTCTCCGATGGCGGCCAATGCCGCAAGGCCGTCGAGCGCGCCATAGGGGTGATTACTAACAACCGCAAGCGCGCCAAGCCTCGGTACCAAACGGTGTGCGCCTGGCGCGATTGCAACCTCGACGCGCAATTCACGCAATACCGCTGCAACGAATCTCAGCGGATCGAGCCCCTGCGGGATCGATTCTCGGACTCTTTCAAGGTGTGCGAGACCAAACAGTTGGCGGTAGGCACGCGCCCACGGCCCAGCCAGGCCTTGGGGGGTCAACGCAACGGAGGCTGGACGCAGCACCGCGACCTCACTTCAACAGTGAAGTCTCGATGCTAACTGTCTGATGTTACGAATCTTTGAAGATTCTATGTTGCCGCGCAGCTCAGCTCCCAGTACCAGCGGTCCGCCGCCTCTAACTTCGACCGGATCGTCGCGCAGACCATGCGCGACTGAATGACCCGCTGCGCCGCGTTCTGCACGCGCTGTGTATTGGCGATGTCCGTCAGACGTATCGCGTCGTACTCGATTTCCGCCTGTTCGAGCGCGTGCGCTGCCAAGCGCCACTCCGCGCGCAGCCCCGCCACATAGAGTTCGCGCCGACCCAACGGAACACTGGGTTGCACTTCGACTAAGCTCATGCTCTCAAACCCTCGTTATCCAAAAACCACTGATAGGCGCCAGCGACGCCTGCTTCGAGAGCGATTTGAGGCGCCCATCCCAGTGCTTTGATCTTGCTAACGTCGAGTAGTTTGCGCGGCGTACCGTCAGGCTTGGACGGATCGAACTTAAGTTCCGCGCGCAATCCCACTACCTTTTGCACTAGTCGCGCTACGTCTGCAATGGTGACGTCTTCACCCGAGCCAATGTTGATGGGCGAAACCTCTGAGTATCGCTCCAACACAGTAACGACCGCCTCGCCGAAATCGTCCGCGTGCAGAAACTCGCGACGCGGCTCGCCCGTTCCCCAAACGGAAAACTCCGTCGCTTGCCGTTCTTTTGCATCGTGCATGCGGCGGATAAGCCCAGGCAGCACATGCGAATCCGTGGCAGAGAAGTTGTCGTGCGGGCCATACAAGTTGGTAGGCAGCACACTAATGGCATCGAACCCATACTGTGTTCGGTATGCTTGGCACATTCGAATGCCTGCCAGCTTGGCGATCGCATAGGCGTCGTTCGTCGGCTCAAGTGGCCCCGTCAGCAAGTATTCTTCACGCAACGGTTGCGGTGCTAGGCGGGGATAGATGCAACTCGAGCCAAGGAATACGAGCTTTCTGACGCCAAAGCGGTACGCGCAGTCGATGACATGCGTTTGTATCAATAAGTTCTCGCGAATGAAGTCGGCAGGCTTGGTTGCATTCGCAACAATACCGCCCACCTTCGCTGCCGCCAGAATAACGATCTCGGGCCGGGCCTCATCGAAGAACCGGTCGACCGCTCGGGCCACGCTCAAGTCCACATGGCCACGGGCAGCAGTAACAACTTGTCTGTACCCGTTGCGCTTCAACGCGCGCACGATTGCAGATCCCGCCAGACCTGCGTGACCAGCAACGTACGTCACCGAGTTATTGAACACCTCAGTCTCGCTCATAGGCAACACGGTAGCCGCTGCGAGCGATCAGCGCGTCACGCTCTGCAAGCTGCAGGTCTGACTGCATCATTTCCGAAACCAATGCTTCGAAGCTTGTAGTCGGCTGCCACCCGAGCTGTAAGCGAGCCTTGGTTGCATCACCCAACAATGTCTCGACTTCTGTCGGTCGAAAATACCGCGGATCGATCCGCACGACGACTCGGCCCGTCCTCTGATCGATTCCGCACTCCGCGAGACCTTCGCCCTGCCAGCTGATTCGCATACCGGCTGCACGACCCGCCAGCTCGACAAATTCTCGAACACTATGCTGTTCGCCCGTCGCAATGACGTAATCATCCGGCACCGCTTGCTGCAGCATCTGCCATTGCGCAAGAACATAGTCGCGCGCGTGGCCCCAGTCGCGCTTTGCATCGAGATTGCCCAAGTACACGCAGTCCTGCAGGCGGTGTTGCAGCCGCGCGAGACCGCGCGTGATCTTTCGAGTAACAAACGTTTCGCCACGCATCGGCGACTCGTGATTGAACAAGATGCCATTGCAGGCATACATCCCGTAGGCCTCGCGATAGTTCACCACGATCCAATACGCATAGACCTTCGCAGCACCGTATGGCGAGCGCGGATAGAATGGCGTGGTTTCGCGCTGCGGTACTTCTTGTACTTTGCCGAACATCTCTGATGTCGCTGCTTGGTAGATGCGCGTTGTCTTCGCGAGTCCGAGGAGGCGCACTGCTTCTAGAAGTCGTAGAGTGCCGAGCGCATCGACGTTGGCCGTGTACTCAGGAGTGTCGAAGGACACCGCGACATGGCTCTGGGCGCCGAGGTTGTAGATTTCGTCGGGCGCAACTTGCTGCACGATACGGATGAGATTGGCCGCATCCGTCAGATCGCCGTAGTGCAGGATAAAGCGGCGCCCGGCCTCATGCGGATCCTGATAAAGATGATCGATGCGTTCCGTGTTGAAGGACGAGGTGCGGCGCTTGATGCCGTGCACCTCGTAGCCTTTCTCGAGGAGCAACTCGACTAGATAGGCCCCGTCCTGACCGGTCACGCCAGTCACGAGCGCCCGCTTCCGACGAAAAGTCATGTCTGGCCCCAAACACGAGCGGCTTCAGCGTCTGGCGATAACTTGGTAGTGTGACAAGCCGCCGGACTGACTGCGATTGAGCGGTACGAGCGCCTCCAAGAACTGATGAGCAGTTCGCTGCCACGTGAACTGTTCAGCATGCCTGCGGCAAGCACGCGGCGATAAG
>CAYUIT010000028.1:0-46762 GCA_964444835.1 uncultured Steroidobacteraceae bacterium | reverse complement strand
AAGCGGGTGACACGCTCGTGCTCGTCGCGCTCCATGTGATGACTGCGGAGTTGCCGTCCGGCATTTGGGGAACGTTTTGGTGGCATGACGTGCCGGACGTAGGCCAGTTCGCGGTGGGTCGACCTGCAACTCTGACTGGCCCGTGGCGGCACCTCTTAATGGATGTCGCATTCGATGCTGTATTGCCACGCGAGCCCGACGGCTCGCCGCGTGTTTGCTTCAACCCTTGGTTCGATGCGCCATTCCCTGGTAGCGCCCACGCCAACGGACTGCACTCGAACTGCGTGAACTGCCATAACCGCGCCAGTTATCCGGCCGTATCGTTTTTGCCGATTCGACGGGGCGAGGCCGATTTGTTGTCAGATCCTGCTTACGCGCCCGGCCAGCTGCGGACAGGCCAGGTCTGGTCGGTTGCACACCCGGCGGCAATTCCCTGAACCAAAAGCGGGAAATTGACGACCTGCGGGTCGACGTGTATCTTTTCGCACGGGGTCAACATATGTGTTGATGATTTCGTAGGATGCCCAAGAGGGTACTTGCGGAACATCTCATGAATTCTTTGCTAACAGGTGCGGCCATGAGAAGAACCGGCTTTTCGCGAATTTGGGGTATCGTTCTCGCTGCGCTGGCAGCACCCATGACTTGGGCCAGCGTTTTGACGGGCTCGGTGAAAGGGCCGGACGGTGCCGCTGTCGCCAATGCGTTTGTCACGGCAACGGACGCATCGCGCAAGATGTCGATTACCGTGCTCACAGATGCGTCCGGGCGCTATCGCATCGACAATCTTTTCCCAGCGCAGTATGTAGTCCGCACGCGCAAACCAGGCTTCAACGACGGCGAGCTGCTAACAGTGCAGCTAACAGAGCATGATGCCGAGGCGCACCTGAAGCTCGCGCCGAACGATGATGCTCACTTGGCGACGCCCGGTGCCGCGTGGTTGAACGCGTTACCGAATGGACCTACGAAAGCCGCCTTCATCTCCAACTGTGCGGGCTTGTGCCACGATCCGGCTTCACCCATCGCGCATGCGCCGCGCGATGCCGAGGATTGGGAGGCAGCCATCGTGAGAATGCGTACGCAGTCGCTCGCGTATTCCACGCATTTGCCGATGGATGCCACGGTGGTGGCGCGCTGGCTCGCGGAGCACAAGTTCGGCACAAAGCCGGCCGCCATGAATCCCTACGCGAAAACGGCGAACGTGGCGACCACCGCGCGCATCACGGAATACCAAGTGGGCGACGTCACGTCTTGGGCGCACGATGTGGCGATCGAGCCGCGCACCGGTGTGGCTTGGGTGGGCGACTACGCCAAGGATGAGCTCGTATCCGTCGACCCGCGCAGTGGCGAGCAAAAGATCTACCCGGTGCCGATCAAGGGGGCTGGTGCGCACACGTTGAATTTCGATCGCGACGGTACGTTGTGGATCACGCTGCAGCACGGCGCTCAAGTAGCTGCCTTCGATACGCGCACCGGGAAGTGGCGCTTTTATCCCGGTTTCCTGCCGGGTTCGCTCAACCACTCCTTTGCGTTGGATTCCGAGGGCTACGTCAAGTACGACGCGGCGGGCCGCATGGTGCTAACGCTGTGGGGTAACAACCGCCTCGCGTTCCTGCATCCCGGCACAGGCCAAGTGACTATGGTGGAGTTGCAAGGCTCGCCAACGGATCAACCGTACGGCATCGCTACCGATTCGAAGGGCGTGGTGTGGTACACGAAGTACACGCAGAACGCGATGGGCTACTTTAACCCAGCGAATGGCGAGAAGAAGGAATGGATACTGCCGCGCGAGCATAGCGGACCGCATCGCATGCATATCGACAACAACGACAATCTGTGGATACCGCTGTCGGGCTACGGGACAGTTCTGCGCTACAACACGCAAAGCGGTAGTCAGAAAGAGTTCACGCTGCCCGATGCCGATACGTTCCCGTACGCTTCGCGCTACGACTCGCGTAGCAACCGTGTGTGGGTGACTGGTAACGGCGGCAACGCCATTTATGCGCTAGATCCGGATACGGGTAAGGCCACGACATTCCGCATTCCGTCGATGCTCTCGTATGGCCGCATGGTCAGCATTGACTATGCAACGGGCGACGTGTGGACAGCACTTTCGAGCTACCCGAACCACTTGGCGCTGCGCGAGCACAGCGAACTCGTGCGGATCCACAACGCGCTGGACCTGGCACGATGATCTGAGCCCAACATGCGCGGCGTGTGTATAGGAGACTATCGGTGATCGTGCTGCTTCTCATCTTGCACGGGCTTGTGGGCGTGGCGTTGTTAGGCGCCATCACGCACCAAGCGGTGGCGGTGAGCAGCGCATCGCGTGGTCCCTCGACGGCGTTCCTGTCGCGATACGCACGCGTATCATCGAAAGCGTTTTCGCGCGCGGTCGCCATATTGTTTGTCGTTAGTATCGTTCTCGGAGCGGTGATCTACCCGAGCTACCGGCTCGATGTACGCGTACCGCTTGAGGAGATGCAGTTGAACTGGGCCGTAGGCGTATTCGAGATCAAAGAGCACTTCGGCGGCATCGGACTCGCCCTCTTGCCCCTGTACTTTTACTGTTGGGACGAGAGCCGTGCCGCCGTCGCCGGCGCGGCCCGGGCAACCGTCACATGGCTGCTGGCCTTCATCGTTTGGTTTACGTTCGTGTCGGGACATGTTGTAAACAATCTGCGCGGACTCGGCACATGAAGTTCTTGTCGCGCCCGTGGTTCACGATTGGTTTCTGTCTTTCGTACCCGTTCGTATTCGCGAACGACTGGGCGTTATTTCTGTACTTCCCGCAGTCACAGCGGTTCCATTGGGGGCCTGAAGCCCAGGACCTTGGGCCCGCGATGCACTGGTACGGTTTGGTTGCCACCGCTGCGATCGTGGGCCTCGCGCTCTCGCTAGTGGGCAGAGACACTTGGATCGCGCCCCGAGTGGTGCGGTGGTTGTGGCTCGCGCCGTGCGTCGCTATGCTCGGTTCGTTGGTTTTGCTGCGCCAGTTTTTCATTTGAGAGATTGCGAATGATGGCCACGAGCCTGCGTCAACGTTCAGCATGGGGAGCGATGCACGCGCTGATTGTCGGCGGCTGCTTGCTTGCGCCTGCGATTGCCGGCGCGCAGATCTACTCCTACTCACCGAACAATGCCGACGAGCAACCGGGCAATCTTTACTTCGGCGCCGCGAAGGGCAGCGATGGTCAGTACCTCGCCGGTGTGACGGTGGTGCTGAGAACTGCGGTTGCGGACTTCGTATTGGTGACCGACGAGAGTGGCCGCTTCAGGATGAAACTGCCTGTGGATACGAAGCCGGCCGACGTCACGGCGAGCTGCTCGCGCCGCGGATATGTGCTCGTGAAGGCTGTGCAACGACCGCCGCGTCGACAGGGCCTGACCCCAGTCGAAGTGAACTGCGTGTTGCGGCCTGAAGGCTGAAGCCCGGGCGCGTTGCCGTCGATTGGCGAGAGTTGCTTGCCGGTTTACGCACCGGCGGACGATCACGTGCTGTTGAATCGATGCTGCGGGTTGATCGGTGCGCGCGCACCGCCTTCACTTTCCCAACGAGAGATCGCAGCGCCTTCCACGATGAGGCGCGTGGCGCTCGGGCTTTGCGAGCTCGATTCATTGCGCTCTAGCGCCGCTCGTTCGTCGCCAGCATAAAGATTGCGAATGAAGTTGAGCGTACTGGTGCAATAGCGCTTCATCAATTCAATCTCTGCCGTCGTGTGGCGTGTGTGCTCGGTCACGTCGATCATGGTTGGGTGCTGGCGGAGCCGCGGCAACATGTTGGGCTAGTATCGAGAGCTTGGGCTCAATACGCCGTTCACACAGTCAGTGCTGTACGCGCGATGGCGTCGGTGCTGACCTACGCTGGCAGCCGCTGCGCAAAGTGCAGCGGCTCAGTCGCGAACGATGATGCGAGCGCTGCGCTTGTATGTGAAATACGCCCATGCCCAATCGAGTAGTACGACGAGCCGATTGCGGAACCCGATCAAGAACACGATGTGAGCGGCAAGCCAGAAGCACCAGGCGATGACCCCGGATAGCTTGAGGCCGGACATTTGCACGACGGCGGCGCGACGACCTAGTGTTGCGAGCGAGCCGAAATCGCGATAGCGAAAGGCTCTGCGAGCACCGCCCGTTAGGGTGGCAATAATCGCCTTTGCGGCGTGCGTACCCATTTGCTTCGCTGCCGGGGCAACACCTGGCACCAAAGTACCGTTGCTTTTGACGCTCGCTAGATCGCCAATGACGAATACGTCGCTGCGGGTTGGCAAGCTGAGATCTTCGGCAACGCGCACACGTCCGGCTCTGTCGAGCTCGGTCGCTAACAGCGCTCCCAGAGGCGAAGCCGCGACCCCAGCGGCCCAGAGCACGGTGCGCGCAGCGATTCGCTCTGTACCGAGCTGGAGATGGTCGGCACCAATATCCGTGACAGCTTGTCCGGTCCTAACCTCGACACCGAGCTTCTCGAGCTGCTGGTGCGCCTTGGCGGACAAATCGGAATCGAAGCCGGCTAACACTCGCGGGCCGGCTTCGATGAGGAGCACGCGCGCGCTGCGTGGATCGGCGTGTCGAAACTCGTCGGCGAGCGTGTGGCGCGCAATCTCGGCAAGCGTGCCGGCCAGTTCTGCGCCGGTCGGGCCCGCTCCGATGACGGCGAACGTGAGCCACGAATCGCGCGCCGCTGCGTCGACTTCAGCCTCGGCGCGTTCGAACGCCGTCAGGATGCGCGCTCGAATGCCGAGTGCGTCGTCAAGCGTCTTGAGTCCTGGAGCGTGCCGTGCCCACGTATCGTGACCGAAGTAGGTATGCGTCGCGCCGCTCGCGACGATGAGGAAATCGTAAGGCACGAACTGTGGATCTGGCGCCGCTTCGAGCGCGATCCCGACTCGCCGGCCCTCCAGATCGATCGTGTTCACCTCGCCGAGTAGCACGGTCACATTATGCTGGCGCCGTAGGATGTGCCGCAGCGGTGCAGCAATCGATGGCGCGGCGAGTCCGGCAGTCGCCACCTGATACAGCAGCGGCTGAAACAAGTGATGATTGCAACGATCGATCAAGACGATGTCGACCGGCGCGCGCGCGAGCGCTCGGACGGCCCAGAGACCGCCAAATCCGCCGCCGATCACGACCACCTTTTTACGCACTTCAGTCATCTCTTCATCTGCCGCTAGAAGCCTGAGGGACATTTTAGTCCTTCTGCGGAGCAGTGCGCGTGCTCCGTATTCCATGCAGCATCAACAGTTTAGTTGATTTCAGAGGCAAAACTAGCCCGCTGTATGCAAATTCGACCTGTTTTTCGCACTTTAGGCTCCAGAATTGTCAACGCTATAGTTGACAGCTGCTTCCAGTGCATGCGTTAATCCCGCCCGCTGGTCACGCACAATTCGGGGGGATCGAGATGAACAAGCATTTTTCCGTCGCCACTGTGGTGAGCGCGCTCTTGGCCGCATTGGCAACTTCCACCGCAACGGCGCAGGTTGCGACGCAAGGCGCTCAAAGCACTACGTCGGATGACGGCATCGAAGAGGTGATGGTTACAGCGCAGCGCCGCGCAGAAACTCTCGAGCGCACACCGGTGTCGGTAGCGGTGCTCGATAGCAGTGATCTCGCCGAGCAAGCAGTCGTCACTGAGTCTGACTTCCAAACCGCGTTTCCGGGTTTGACGGTCAAGGCAAGCCAGAGCGCTAATCAGTTGAATTTCGCGATTCGGGGCCAAACGGTCGACGCGTTCAGCAGTTCGCGTCCCAGCGTGTTGCCCTACATCAACGAAGTGCAGATCGGCGGCTCGGCCTCGAGCGCGTTCTACGATCTGCAGTCGATCCAAGTGCTCAAAGGGCCACAAGGAACGTTGTTCGGCCGTAACTCCACTGGCGGGGCTGTGCTGATTACGACGGCCAAGCCCACTAACGAGTTTGGCGGCTATGCCAGCGCTTGGTTTGGCAACTACAGCGAGGTCAAAGCGGAAGGCGCGCTCAACGTGCCGCTCGTTGATGACAAAGTGTTGCTGCGTATTGCGGGCTACTACCAAAAGCGCGATGGATATCAGAAGAACCTATTTCGTGGCGGCGAGACGCTCGGCGATGTCGACAAGAAGAACGCGCGGTTGAGTCTGACGCTGAAGCCGACCGATCGGCTGACGAACGATTTGGTGCTAGATTTCGCTGATTCGAGTGGCAACAACCTGACGAGCGTGGCCTACAACGCGTTCGCAATCGGTGAGGGGAATCCGTTCGTTCCAGCGAACTTCTTGTACTCCCCGCTCGTCGACACGGCTTTTGGTCCAGGTGCTTGGGCGGCGTTTCAAGCCGCTCACCCTGGCGTCGATCCCGGTGGTTGGAATGCGGCAGTAGCCGCTCAGCAAGCGCGCGGGCCGTTCGACGTGAGCGTCGATGCGCCTAACTTCCACGAGGCGGAGACCTTGCTGATTTCGAACATCACCACATTCGAGATCAACGAGAACCTGAAGCTGCGCAACATCATCGGCTACAACCGCATCGAAGCGTTGAATGCCGGCGAGTTCGACGGGACGCATTTTCCGTCGGATGACAATGGTACCGACGGTCGCGGTGGCGTGCTGAAGCAGTTCTCGGAAGAACTGCAGCTGCAAGGCGAGACCGCGAGCGGCAAGCTGTCCTATGTGACGGGCTTGTACTACTCGGACGAAGAAGACGATGTTCGTTCGACCAGCGTGCTGTTTGATCTGCGTCCCGCAGCGCCGCCGGTCGTACAGATCAACAACGGCATCATCTCGAACGAGACGATGGCGATCTACGCGCAGGGGACGTTCGACCTCAGCAATTGGATGGACGGACTCGGCTTCACGATTGGCGCGCGCTATTCCGAGGAAGACGTGGAGTTCTTCCGTAAGCCTGATGACGTCTACATCGCCAATCCGGCGCCGCCGGGAGCGGTGTTCATCAACCCGCAGCAAGACACGTTCGAGCAAGTGAGCTGGACGGTGGGCTTGCAGCGGCAGGTGAATCCCGACACGCTCGTCTATTTGGTGTCGCGCAAGAGCTTCCGCAGCGGTGGATTCAATTACTTCGCACCGCCGCTCGAAGGCTTTGGCAACGACGGCGGCGGCGAGTACCAAGAGGAAGCGGCGAACGACATCGAAGTCGGTGTGAAGTTCGCCGGCACGATTGGCCAAACCCCCACGCGGCTGAATGTCGCGGCGTACCAAATGAAGATCGACGATATTCAACGGTCTAACTACGTATCGATCTTCGGTGCATTGGCGGGCATTACCGTGAACGTGCCGGAGGCGACGATCAAGGGGCTCGAACTCGATGGCGAAGTGCGGCCGACGAGCTGGCTCACGCTCGGTGCAGCGCTGAACTATACCGACGCGGAATTCACCAAGAACAATGTGTCAGTGTTAGGCAACCCGACGGTGGCGTTCGGGCCATATCCGGATGCACCCGAGTTTTCCGGCTCGGTGTTCGTTGATGCGAAATTCGCTGCGACCGCGACGATCGACGCATCGATTCGGGCCGATCTCTATCATCAGACTTCGACGTTCTTTAGCTCGACGGGTAACACGCTCAATCCGGGTACGGAAATCCCAGGCTATTCGGTCGCCAACTTGCGCGTCGGCCTGGACTTCGCAGACTCGGGCTGGTCGGTCGCGGCCTATCTCAAGAACGCGTTCGACAAAACCTACTACGTGGGTGGCATCGGCTTTGCGAGCTTGTTCGCGGTCAACACGGTCATCCCGGGAGCTCCGCGTACGTACATGCTCGAAGCGCGCTACTCGTTCTAACAAGTAGTTGGGCAGCGGGGTCGCGCATGAAGCTGATCAACAACGGGCCGAGCCCTTTCGGGCGCAAGGTCATGATCGCGTTGCGCGAGAAGGGGATCCCATTCGAACTCGAATGGGATATCCCCTGGCATGAAGATACGACGGTGCCGCAGTACAACCCGCTTGAGCAGCTCCCAATCTTGGTGAGCGACTCCGGCGAGTTCGTGTATGAGTCGTCGCACATTCTGGCCTGGCTCGAGTGGCGGTATCCCACACCGCCGCTGGTGCCGGCGGATCCTGCGGCCGTCATCCGCATGCGGCTGTTCCAGGTGCTGAGTGTGGGCGTCATGGACGCGATCGTACGGATTAACTTCGAATTGGCGCGACCGCCGGCGCACCATAGTTCGGCATGGCTCGCGCGGCAGAAGCGCAAGCTGGTCGGCGGCACACGCGAGATCGCGCGGTTGTTAGGCGACGGCGAGTTCGCTGTCGGGGGCTCGCTGAGCCACGCCGATCTCGAAATTGGTTCCGTCTATGGGCATCTCGACTTCTTGACGCGAAGCATCCCCGTGTTGGGTCAGATATTCGAGAACGATCTGCCGTGGCGGCGGAGTTATCCGAATCTGAGCCGCTACATCGATCGACTCGAAGAGCGGCCCTCGTTCAAAGCCGCGCCGCCCTTCATGGTAGAGATTCGCTTTCAATCCGTTGTTGCGTAACCGACTATGACATTTCCGACATTCAGACTCGACGATCAGACCGTTCTGGTGACGGGTGCTGCCAGCGGTATTGGCGCGGGGATCGCGCGCGGGCTCGCTCAGTTTGGGGCTGCGGTGGGTTGTGTTGATGTAGCGGCGGAAGGGCTCGCCGCAACCGTGTCGGCCGTGCAAGCGCAGGGTGGGCGTGCGATCGCGCTGCCAACCGATGTGCGTGACGCGGCCGCGATGGATGCCGCGATTGCGACACTTGAGCGTGCATTCGGGCCTTTGCGCGGTGCATTGAACTGCGCAGGCGTTCACGACAATGCACCCGCTGAGCAGATGAGCTTGCCGCAGTGGCAGCGCCTCATCGACATCAATCTCACAGGCGTGTTCGTTTCATGTGCAGCGGAAGCGCGTGCATTGCTGCGCAATGGCGGCGGCAGCATCGTCAACATCGGCTCGATTTCTGCGCATATTGCCAATCGAGGTTTGAAACAAGGTCACTACAACGCGGCGAAGGCTGGCGTCGCGCACCTGTCACGGTCGCTGGCCCTCGAATGGGCGGAGCACAACATCCGGGTGAATGTCATTAGCCCCGGGTACACGGCCACACCGATGGCGAAATCGCCAGCGGTCTGGGAGCACGTGAAGCACTACATCAACGATATTCCCTTGAAGCGCATGGGTGAGGTTGAGGAGTTGATCGGGCCGGCCGTCTTTCTCCTCAGCAATGCGAGTTCGTACTGCACGGGCCACGACCTCGTCGTGGACGGTGGAGCCATCTGCTGGTGATTCCTGCAGGTCCTTCCAAGCACGACGCCAGTCGTTAGGACACCAAAGATCATGACGCGAAAGACGCAGAGAACGCTCCTCCTTGGCATGGTAGCGATGCTGTTTGTGGGTTTCGCATTACCGAGTCACTCGCTCGAGATCACCGGACGTGTAGTGGAAGCTGACGGCACGCCGTTGCCGTTCGTGCGCATTCGTGTCACAGGCCGCAACGCGAAGCCCTATTCGACCACGGGCTTCTCAGCCGAATCGGGCGAGTTCACCGTGCGTAACATGTGGCCGCGTGCAATGGCGGTCGAGATCGACGCGTTTCGTATTGGTTGGCGAGAGGTCGATCGCACGGTGCGGCGTACAGCGAGCGGCAGGCATGTGGACATCACGATGCGGCGCACCGCCAATGTTGCCACCCAAGTTCCAGCATCGGCCTGGCTCAAGGGCGATCCTGGGTCCATGGCCTACCAGATGACGACGTTGCAGTGCTCCAATTGTCATCAGTTGGGAGCTGAGCGTGTTCGACGGTTCTCGAGCACGCTCGCGGATCAGCCGATCGGCGACAAGGCGGAGGCGTGGGTGAAGCGAGCGGCAGACGATCTCGCCGCCGCGAAACCAGGCAAGACATGGCAGCCCGAAGCCAACGCGATTCCTGGGCATGGTCGAGTGGCGGGCTGGGAAGCGATCGTGCAGACGATGCGGCTGGTCACGATGCAGCTCGGTGAAGATCGCCATCTGCGATGGGGCATTGAGGAAGGCGGCCCCTTCTTCGAGGCGCTGCTGCGACCTGAGACGAGCCTGTTCTCACCCGCTGACATGGCGATCATCGTGCCGAACTTGGCGCGGAATTTTCCGGTCGTTTTTGATGTGTATACCGACTACGACGACCTCGAACGCTTGGGCGAATACGGGGTGAACGAGAAAACGTCGATTGATGAGTTCGTACTACCTACTTTCGGTTGGACCCGTGAAGTGGCGATCGCGCCAGGGTCGCGCAAGATCTGGTTCGTGGAGACTGACAAGGATCGTTTGGGAGCACTCGATCCTAACAACGGCTCTGTCGCTTGGTACCCGATTCCAGGTAAGGGCCGGCAGGGTCCGCACACGATGAACGCGGACTCCTCGGGCCATATCTGGGCGGCGCTCGAGGATAGCTTTCATCTCGGTCGCTTCGACCCACGCACGGAGCAATGGCGCCTGTACCCGCCGCCGGCCGGTACGATCTTCGGTGTCACGCACGATTTCGCTTACGACTTCAATCGTCATGTCGAACCGGATGCGCAGGGGCGCATCTGGATTACGGACATGGGGAAAAACGAGTTGTGGGGCGTCCATGTCGACACCGGCGACATCAAGACCTACCGCATGCCACTCGTGGCGGGTGAAACACACTTCCATTCGCTGCTGTATGGCGCTGCTGTCGATATCCAGCGCAATCGAGTTTGGTACGCACAACTCTACGGTTATGCGGGCTCTTTCGACACGTCGACGAATCAGCCGGAGCGCGTGTTGCCGTTCCGTCGCGGGGAGGGGCCGCGACGATTGGCGATCGAAGAAAACGGCACGCTCTGGATACCGTTGTTTGGTGCCAGCCAAGTCGTCAAGGTGAACGGCGACACCGGTGCGGAAATCGGTCGTTACCAGATTCCCGATCGCGGAGCTGCGCCGTATGGAATCACATTCGACAAGCGCCGCAATGCACTGTGGGCGGCTACTTCGAATTCGGATCGCATCTATCGGTTCGATATTGCCACGGAAAAATGGCGCCACTACCCGATGCCCCGCCACGAGACGTTCATCCGCATGATCGAGGTTGATCCGGAGACGGGAGATGTGTGGACCGCGTACGCAAGTTTGCCTGTCGGCAAGCGTGATCCGCGCGTGTTCGGTACCGAGAGTGCTAACAACATCCTTGTGCGACTCAGACCCGGAGATTGACATGGCAGGTAGGATCCAAGGCAAGGTGGCGGTTGTGACAGGCGCTGGCGGTAGCATCGGCGCTGCCATCGCCGAACGATTCGTGCGCGAAGGCGCGCGGGTCGTGGCCGTTGACGTAACAGGCAAACAGAATGAGGTTGCAAAGCAACTCGGCACTCAATGCCTGCCTTTTCAAGCCGATGTGTCGAGCGCTGTCGAAGTACGAGCGATGCTCGCGGCTGCGAAATCGCAGTTTGGTGCGCTCGACATCCTGTGCAACAACGCAGGCATTCAAGGCACGATGCAGGAGACGGCCGATTACGACGAAGAGGTTTACGAGCGAGTCATGGCCGTCAATGCGCGCGGCGTGTTTCTCGGAATGAAGTACGCGATCCCGCTCATGCTTGAGCAGGGCGGCGGCGCGATCGTCAATACAGCCTCAATGGCAGCGGGTGTCGCATTTCCGCAGCTCGTCGCGTATTGCGGCTCAAAGGGTGCGGTCGCCATGATGACGAAGACCGCCGCGGTGGAGTATGCCGCGCGTGGCATCCGGGTGAATTGCTTCTCCCCCGGCTCGATCCGCACGAATATGTTGGACGGCATGCCCAAGGAATACATTGATGCCGTCATTCAAGCGAATCCGGTGAAGCGCGTCGGCATGCCGCGCGAGATTGCCGATTTGGCGCTGTTTTTGGCGAGCGACGAATCTTCGTTCATTACCGGCGCTGAGATCTACATCGACGGTGGCTACACGGCGTTGTAGGGAACGTCGTTTCGATCGTGTTCACAGTCAACAACACTGTTGACAATCGGTCGGCAATTCTGCCAAGCTTGATTCGACCCGTGAAGGCGAGGGCTCATGGTCGACGAAGCTAACAACACGATAGCAGTTCGCGCACGCATCCAAGCGGCAGTGGCGTGCGCCAACATTCCGACGGTCGCGTGTCTGCTCGTGCACCTCACTGGTGAGCGGCGTTGGATCGAAGGACGCTATGTTCCGACGCGGACGCGGGGCCTCGACGACAACGACAGCGGTGGCCTGGCGGCGCAGTTGCAGCAGGAGGTGAGGGATGCTGCTGTGGCTGAATTGCTGGCGCACGTACAGGGTCGCCCATTTGCGTTGAGCAAACCGACAGACGAACTGTTGGTTGAGATGATGGGTGTGTCCTTGGGCGAGCGAATTCCACTCGAGTACGCCTCGATGATTCGCCATGAGCTGCAACTCGATCCACCGGAAGTAGGCGGCGAAGGTCGTCATGCTGCGGGTCACTCGGCACTCATCATTGGTGCAGGTATCTCTGGGCTTTGTGCTGCGGTTGAGCTGGACAAGCTTGGGATCCCGTACACCATCGTCGAGCGCAATCGTCGCGTTGGCGGTGTTTGGCTGGAGAATCGCTACCCTGGGGCTGCGTGCGACGTACCGAGTCACCTCTACTCATTCTCCGCCGCACCCTGGGATTGGTCGCGTTTCTTTGCGGGCGGTGCAGAGATTCACCGGTACCTGGAAGCGTTCGCGCAGGAGCGCAAGCTTCTCGAGCGCATCCGCTTCGAGACGGAAGTCACCGAGGCGCGCTGGGACGATGCGGCTTCGTCGTGGGTAGCAACGGCGATTGACGCCAGCGGCGCGCGCCACGAGTATCGAGCGTCGTTGCTCATCAGCGCCGTGGGTGCGTTTAACAAGCCGCGTTTCCCCCGAGTCGAGGGGCTCGAGCGATTTGCGGGTCCCAGTGTGCACACAGCGCGTTGGCCGCAGAATGGGGTTGCGCTCGCGGGCAAGCGTGTCGTGGTGATCGGCAACGGCGCGAGCGCCATGCAGGTGGTGCCGGCGATCGCCGATGAGGTGGCATCACTCACCGTCATTCAGCGCTCCCCGCAGTGGGCTGCGCCATTTCCGAAGTTCAAGCGCGAGGTACCGACAGCACTGCAGTGGCTACTACGAGAAGTACCGCTGTATCGGCTTTGGTACCGCTTGCGATTGAGCTGGGCATTCAATGACAAGACTTATCCGGCGCTGCAGAAAGATCCCACGTGGGGCGATCCGGCACGCTCGATCAACGCTCTCAACGATGCGCATCGGCGTGGCCTGACGGAGTACATCAAG
Organism: uncultured Steroidobacteraceae bacterium; assembly: GCA_964444835.1. Taxonomy (GTDB): domain Bacteria; phylum Pseudomonadota; class Gammaproteobacteria; order Steroidobacterales; family Steroidobacteraceae; genus CADEED01. Next base: position 33,525 of record CAYUIT010000028.1, on the reverse strand, counting down.
TCCGAGCTCGGCAGCGCACAGCACTTGCTGCCGAGCGTGCTACCTAACTACCCGCCGTTCGGTAAGCGCATGTTGCTCGACAATGGCTGGTTTCGAACGCTCGCCCGGCCGCACGTCAAGCTGGTGACGGGAGCGGTGACGCACGTGCGTGAAGATCGAGTCATCGCGAGCGACGGTAGCGAACACCGTGCCGATGTCCTCATTTGGGCAACGGGCTTCGATGTGGTGAACTTTCTCGCGCCCATGCGCATCTTCGGCCGCGGCGGCCGCGAACTGCATGCCGACTGGAACGGAGATGACGCGCGCGCCTATCTGGGTACGACCGTACCGGGCTATCCCAACTTCTTCTGCTTGTACGGGCCAAATACTCAATTCGGCCATGGTGGCAGCTTGATCACGATCGTCGAGCGCCAGATGCACTACGTCATCTCATTGCTCTCGCAAATGGAGGAACGTGGCGTCGTGAGCGTTGATGTGCGACGCGACGTTCACGATGACTATAACGAGAAAGTGGACCGCACTCACGAAGGAATGGTCTGGACGCATCCTGGCATGGACACCTATTACCGCAATTCCAAGGGGCGGGTAGTCGTGAACAATCCGTTTCGTATCGTCGAGTTTTGGCGCATGACGCAGCGCGCCGATCTCAACGAGTTTCACATTACGACTCGTGCAGAAAGAGCCGCATGACGAACGAAGTACAAGTCGAACAAGACGGCGCGACCTTGGTCGTGACGATCAATCGCCCGCAACGCCGGAATGCGATCACACACGCGGTGTCGTGCTCGATCGCGGCGGCTATGGATCGACTCGATAGCGAGACCAACTTGGCCGTGGGCATCATCACGGGTAGCGGAGGGTTCTTCTGCTCGGGGATGGATCTGCGTGCCTTCCTCGACGGTGAGCGTCCGGAGTTGGCTGGCCGTGGTTTCGGCGGCCTCACGGAATCGCCGCCGCGCAAGCCGCTGATTGCTGCAGTGGAGGGCTTTGCTCTGGCGGGTGGCTGTGAGCTTGCACTCGCATGCGACTTGATCGTTGCGGCGGATGATTCGTTCTTCGGTCTGCCGGAAGTCACTCGCGGGCTCGTGGCTGGCTCGGGCGGCCTTGTTAGATTGCCGCGCCGCATTCCGCCAGCCATCGCGCTCGAGTATGCGTTGACCGGCGATCGTCTGGATGCCCGCACAGCGCACGGTTGGGGGCTCGTCAATCGCCTAACACCGTCAGGACAAGCACTCGCTGGCGCTCGCGAGCTGGCCGCGCGCATTGCTCGCAATGCACCGCTCGCCGTGGCGATGTCGAAGCGCATTGTGACGGAGTCGGCTGCTTGGCCTGCGGACGAAGTTTGGGCGGTCCAAGCGCCGTTGGTGGAGTCGGTTGTGGGGTCCGAGGATGCGCGTGAGGGTGCGCGTGCGTTTGCGGAGAAGCGCGTGCCAGTCTGGTTAGGACGATGAGCGGAGCATTTACGAGATGAAGAATGTGGCAGTGGTCGGGGGCGGCACGATGGGAACGGGCATCGCGTATGTGTGCGCGTTTGCGGGGCATACAGTCACCGTCGTTGAACCGGACGCGACTCGCGTGGCGGCGATGCAGCGCGCCCTCGAGCAAGCGAGTGCCTCGGCGATCAAGCGCGGCAAGCTCGACGGTGCTGGCGCGCGCGCGATGCTCGAACGCGTAACGTGCGTCAGCGCGCCGAGTGAGATCCCACGCGGCGTCGATCTTGCAGTGGAGACGGTGCCGGAGAAGATCGAGCTCAAGCAAGCGGTGTTACGCGAAGTGGCGGCGCGGGAGCCGCGCATCATCGGGACCAACACGAGCGCCTTGTCGATTGATCGGCTCGCGAGCGCTGTGCCGTTCCGCGAGCGCTTTCTGGGTACGCATTTCTTCAATCCTGTGTGGACGTTCAAGCTCGTAGAACTCATCCGCGGCACCGACACGAGCGCTTCGACCATTGCTACCGTACAGGAGTTCGTCGCGAGTATCGGCAAAGAGTCGTTAGTCGTTAAGGATGTGCCCGGGTTCGCGACGAGCCGCCTGGATCTCATCGCCAGTCTCGAGGCAATGCGCATGCTCGAGAGCGGTGTGGCGAGTGCGGAGGATATCGATCGCGCGGCAGTGTTAGCGTTCCACCATCCGGTCGGGCCGTTGCGCCTCAGCGATATCGTCGGGCTCGATGTCCGGCTCGACATTGCGCGCGTGCTTGAACAGACGTACGGCGCGCGTTATGCACCGCCGCAGATTTTGATCGATAAAGTAGCGCGTGGCGAACTCGGCGAGAAGAGTGGCCAGGGCTTTTTCAACTATTCGAACCGGAAGCCAGTATGAGTAATTCGTCCTTGTTCGCCTCGAATCTCGTCGATACCGCCGAGCACCATGCGATGCTACGGGAAGGAGTCGCCAAGCTCACAGCGCGATTCGGTCGCAAGTATTTTCAGGACGTCGTCGCACGCGATGAACAGCCGGTTGCGCTGTGGAAGGAACTCGCCGCGAATGGGTACCTCGGCGCACATGTCTCGGAGCGCTACGGCGGCTCGGGCGGCGGGCTCGGAGATCTCAATATCGTCATCGAGGAGACGGCGGCTCAGGGCTGTCCGTTGTTGTCGCTCGTGATTTTGTCGATCGTGGCGCCGATTATCGAAGCGCATGGGTCGGATGAGTTGAAGGCGGAGTGGTTACCGGCGCTGTGCAGTGGCGAGCGTCGCATGGCATTCGCGATCACAGAGCCCGATGCCGGATCCAATACGCATCGAATTACGACATCGGTACGACGTCAGGGAAATGGTTGGGTGTTGAAGGGCACCAAGTATTGGACGTCAGCAATTGACGAGTCCCAGGCTGTGTTGGTGGTGGCGCGCGATGGCGAGCCGGATGAACGTGGGCGCGCGCCGTTGTCGCTGTTCGTCGTGCCGACGGATTCTCCCGGCATCACGTTGAATCGAATCGACGCTGCGCTGAAATCTCCCGAGAAGCAGTTCATTGTGTTTTTCGATGACGTCAAGCTCGACGAGAAGGCGTTGATCGGGGCGCGCGGGCAGGGCTTGAAGCAGGTATTCGTGGGTCTCAATCCGGAACGCGTATCGGCTGCCGCGGTCAACAACGGCATTTCGCGCTACGCGCTCGCCAAGGCGACGGAGTACGCGACCACGCGTGCAGTGTGGAAGACGCCGATCGGCGCGCACCAAGGTGTGTCGCATCCGTTGGCGGAATCGTATATTGCAGTTCAGGCCGCGCGTTTACTCACGGCTCGTGCGGCTCAGTTGTTCGATGCGGGCGAGGATGCAGCCGAAGCAGCCAATATGGCAAAGTTTGCGGCAGCCGAGGCTTCGCTCAAAGCGCTTGACCAAGCGATTCAAGTGCATGGCGGTAACGGTCTTTCGAACGAGTATGGACTTGCCGATCTTTGGTTCATCGCTCGGCTGCACAAGACGGCGCCCGTGAGTCGCGAGATGATCTTGAATCACGTGGCACTGCACAGTTTGGGGCTGCCGAAGAGCTACTAACTCGCGGCGCGGAGGGGCGATGGAGTTCAATGTTGCAAGCTGGATCCGCGACCACGGTTCACAGCGCCCGAACGATCCGTGCCTAACATACGATGGCGAGACGCTGAGCTTTCGCGCTCTCGATGCGCGCAGCAACTCTGTCGCGCAAGCGCTGCAAGCAAGCGGCGTACATGCAGGCGATCGCGTTGCAATCATTGCGCGCAATGGGCCCGCGTTCTACGAGCTGTTGTTTGGCTGCGCCAAGGCGGGCGCGATTCTTGTCCCAGTGAACTGGCGGCTTTCAGCGCGCGAGGTGCGCGGCATTTTGACCGATGCGACCCCAAGACTCGTGATTCACGGGGCGGAGCAGCTCGCATTGTTGCCGCCGGTAGATTCACTCGGCGGCTGTCGTTACCTCGAGATCGAGGCGCAGTACTCGCCGTGGCGTGATGCTGCGCCCGCGACAGATCCGCGAGCGCCGAGCCGCGCTGACGACACGCTGGCGCTTCTCTACACGTCCGGCACAACAGGGCTGCCGAAGGGCGTCTGCATATCCCACCGAAATCTGTCATTCAGTGCGCGCATGGCTCGTGACGTCTGGCAGTTCACAGCGGCCAGCGTCAACCTCGTCGCGATGCCGTTGTTTCATATTGGCGGGCTGGGATACGGCATGATGGCATTGAGCCAAGGTGGCCACACCGTGTTGTTGCAGCAGCCGTCGCCGCAACCTGTGGTCGACGCCATTCGGCGGCATAGCGTGACGCACGCGTTTTTCGTGCCGACCGTAATCCAGTCGTTAGTCAACATCCCCGGCATCGATGGAATGGGGCTAACGAGCTTGAAACTCATCATTTACGGTGCTGCGCCCATTAGTGAATCGCTCTTGCTTCGCGCAATGCAAGTCTTCGGCTGCGGATTCAGTCACGCCTATGGATTGACGGAAACGTCGGGCACGGTCGTGTCGTTACTGCCGAATGAGCATGACCCAGGTGGTCCGCACGCCTCACGTTTGTTGTCTTGCGGTCGGCCGGTCCCATGGGTCGAGCTTGGGCTGTTCGACCCGGAGACCGCTCGGCGCGTTCCCGTCGGTGCCATCGGTGAGATCTGGATTCGCTCTGGTATGACCACACGTGGATATTGGAATAAGGTGCACGAGACTGCCGTCGCGATCAACGCTGACGGCTGGTTGCGAACGGGCGATGCGGCTTCAGAGGATGCGGACGGATTCATCTACATCCGCGATCGTTACAAGGACATGATTGTCTCGGGTGCGGAAAATGTCTTTCCAGCGGAGGTGGAGAATATTCTCTACCAGCATCCAGCCATCGCGGAGGTAGCAGTCATCGGCGCGCCCCACGCGCGTTGGGGTGAAACGGTAAAGGCTGTCGTCGTTCCGAAGTCCGGCATGACGCCCTCGAGTGACGAACTGATCGCATTCGCGCGCGCGCAGCTCGCGCATTACAAGTGCCCGACTATCGTGGAATTTGTCGACTCATTGCCGCGCAGCGCATCCGGAAAAATTCTGAAGCGAGAACTTCGAGCAGGGCAGGCCAAAGCCCCGAACGCTTCATGAGCACGCTTGGTCTGCTCGACCCGCGCGCCGCAGTGCTGCGACGCTTTGCGGTCGACCTACTCACTGCACACCGAACGGATGTGTTGCCCACGCTCATGGCCGATGATTACTGCCTGAATATCGGCGGCTATGCGATTGCAGGTCGTGACACGGCGTACGCGCCCGCCATGGCGCAGACGTTTCAACAGTTTCCAGGCTTATGTGTCACCGTTCACGACGTCGTACTGGGTGAGCAGATGGTGGCGCTGCGCTTTACCGAGCACGGTGCGTCGCAGCGCGACGCAGGGCGATTTGCCGCGTGGCAAGGCATAGCGCTGTTCGAGATTGTCGACGGGCGTTTGCAGATCGGCTGGGCCGAAGAGGACTACTTTAGCCGCAAGCGGCAGTTACGTTCTGGGATCGCAGATGCAATCGAGGCGCCGCACGTGGCGCCGTGGGACTGCAGGGCCGCGCTCAGGAATGCATCTGCTGAGTTGCTAACTCGCCGCTGGCTCGAACGCGAAACCGCACACGTGCCTTGGCTGAATGTGGCGGGTGTACATGTCAATGCACTTTTTAGCGCAGGGGATCGCGTGGCGTATCACTGCACTTATCGCGGCGAGTTTACGGGTGGACTCGAGGCCAGCGACGAGACTTTCGCCGGCGCCCACGTGAGCCTCAATGCCGCCGGCATCGTCGACCTGCGAGGCGATACGGTTGTAGCCAAGTCGGTTGTGTGTGATCGCTTGGGTCTGCAGCGCAGTCTTCGTCCGCGCAATCAATAATAGTGTTGACAACTCGCTGCAGCTGAGTAACATGAGAATCAACAACCGTGTTGACAGTCTCGCGCGGCTTTGAATACAGCGAGATGGCGCTAGCTCGGTGTTGACGACGAATGAGGGGGCTTTGCGATCGCGGCTGCGCGCCGACTCAGGCGTGGCGCTGGATTCAAAGCGTACGGAAACATCGAAGCGTAGCGGAGGTTTTGCAGATGCATCGTGCAGTTGCGAGCGCAAGCGCGAAGTCTTGCAGCAAGGCAGGGTTGGCGGCGGGGTTTACTCTCGGGTTGAGCTTGGTGCTGCCGCTGGCCGCACATGCCGACGATGAAGCTTCGGCGGCACTCGAGGAAGTGGTCGTCTCGGCTCAAAAGAAAGGTGTCGCGGAGAACGCGCAGGACGTGCCCATTGCGATCAGCGCATATTCGGGCGACAAGGTCGAGTCGATGTTTGCCGTTAATCTCGTCGACATTGGTTTGACGGCTCCGAACGTCAACATGTCGCCGCAGGGTACCGTGCCAGGTGTCGCGAATTTCATCATTCGCGGGATGGGCACTGCGGGTCAAAGCATTCCCTCGTCAGACCCCGCGGTCGGAGTGGTCATGGACGGTGTTCCATTCGGCATCATCTATGGCGTCGTGACAGATTTGTTCGACATCGAATCCGTGGAGATATTGCGCGGGCCGCAAGGCACATTGTTCGGGCGCAACGTAACGGGTGGTGCGGTTGTGATGCGCTCCACGCGACCGACAAAAGAGTTCGCGGGTCAAATTCAAGCCGTCGTGGGTTCGCACGAACAGCGTGAGTTGATGGGTCGCATTAGTGGGCCGATCAGCGAGCGCTGGGGTGGCAAGCTCGCTGTGCTCCTTAAGGATCGTGATGGCTTCTATCCGAATCTCACGCTCGGGGGCAGGCAGGGCGAGTCTCGCTCGACGATCGTGCGGCCAGCGTTGAGTTACACGGGGGATACATTCGATTTGTCGTTGATCGGTGAGTACGGCGAAGTCGTAGGCGATGGCCCGTCGGCGCGCAACTTCTTCTTGTTTGGTGTTTCGATCGATCCGTATGCCGATCAAACAACGACCCAATCTACGCGCGGCCGCAGTGATCTCGAATGGCAGAGCGTGGCACTCGAGACCAACCACGACTTGTGGAACGGCAAGCTAACCAGTGTGCTGGGCTATCGACGCATCGATCAAAGCTCATTCGGCGATATCGATGGCGCACCGAATACGGTGAGATTCGAGTTTGGCGATGGCTCAGGACTCGAACAAGACCAGCGGAGCTTGGAAGTGCGCTGGGCCGGAGATGTTTCCGAGCGCGTCAGCCTCACCGCCGGCGTGAACTTGTTCGACCAAGACTATACCTATCGTGAGCGGCGCCTACTCATTGATGCGGTCGACCGTCGGGCCGTATCCAGCATCGATCACTTTACTGCGGGCGTCTTCGCACAAGCGGACTTTAGCTTCGCTGAGAAATGGACGCTCACGGTCGGTGGCCGCTACTCAACTGAGAAGAAGGACGCCGCGATCGGTGTAATCGGCGACCCCACGGCCACTGGAAACTGCGCCAACCGATCGCTGAACCCGCTCGAAGGGCGCGCGAGCATGTCCGACTGCCGCGCGGTATTCAACGATAGCGAGAAGTGGAGCAACTTTAGCCCCAAGCTGGGTTTGACGTGGCGCGCCACGGAAGATGTGATGGCCTATGCGAGCTACTCGCGCGGCTTTCGCAGCGGTGGGTACAACGTTCGCTTCTCCGATGCGACGATCGTGACGCGGCCGACGAATCCGGCATCGACGCCAGGGCCGTACGACGAGGAAGTCGTCGATGCGATTGAGATCGGCCTGAAGTCTGAGTTGCTCGCGCGGCGCGTACGCTTGAATGTCGCCGTGTTCCACAACAAATACGACGATCTGCAGCGCTCGGCAAACAATCAATCGGGTGTGCAGACCATCTTCAACGCTGCGTCAGCCACGATGAAGGGTGTCGAGTTGGATGCGGTCGCGCTCGTTACCGATCGGTTGCGGGTGGAAGCCAACTACGGTTATGTCGATGCAGGTTATGACTCCGCTAACTACCTGGTCGCGGCGCGCGGTCGGCCTGCAGACACTTTCAAGCTACAGATGGTTCCGGAGAGCACGGTCAACGTCTCGGCCGTGTACGAGCATCCGATTGCGAGTGCTGGAAGTTTGGCATGGCGCGCCTCCTTCACACATGTAGACGACACCGTCGCCGACGACTTCAACTTCTTGCCGTTGAAGGCTTACTCGCTAGTCGATGCGAGCGTCTCGTTTCGCAATAGCAACCAAAACCTCAAGGTCTCGGCTTACGGCCGCAACTTAACCGATGAGGTGTACTTCAACTTCGGCTTCGACAACACGGCCATCGGGTCGCGCACGATGTGGCTCACGCCACCGCGTACCTGGGGTGTCGAAGTGGCTTACGATTTCTAGCGGGGAACAGATCATGGCTACAGCAGCAACAACGACCAGTTATCTCGGCCGACTCTTCTCGCTCGAAGGTCGCGTCGCGATCGTAACCGGTGGCACGAGCGGTATCGGGCAGATGATCGCCGACGGCTTGGTGCAGGCCGGTGCGCGCACGTACATCACGTCGCGCAAGGCCGACTCCTGTGAGCGCGTGGCGCGGGAACTGTCGGCGCATGGCGATTGCCGGCCATTGCCTGGAGATGTGGGTACGAAGGACGGCTGCGCCAAACTCGGAGCGGCATTTCGCGCTAACGAGTCGAAGCTGCACATTTTGGTGAATGCCGCCGGCGCGACTTGGGGCGCGCCCATCGCAGACTATCCGGACGCGGCTTGGGACAAGGTGATTGGCGTCAATGTTCGTGGCGTGTTCAACCTGACGGTCGCGCTTTTGAAAGAACTGGAAGCAGGCGGCACCGCCGATGATCCGGCGCGAGTCATCAATATCGGTTCGGTGCATGGCTTCGTCGCGCCGCCGTGGGAGTCCTACGCTTACTCTGCGAGCAAAGCAGGTGTGCACCATCTCACGTTGCACTTGGCAAAGCGGCTTGGACCGCAGCACATCCTCGTCAATGCGGTGGCGCCTGGTCCTTTCCCGAGCCGCATGATGGCGGCCACCATTGCCGAACATGGCGACGAGCTGATCAAGGAAACGGCGACAGGGCGTTTGGGCAAGGAGGATGACATGGCAGGTGTCGCGATCTACTTGGCCTCGCGCGCGGCCGGGAATGTCACGGGAGCGATCATTCCAGTGTGTGGCGGTTACGGTACGCTGCGTTAGCACCGTGTAATGCGCTACTCGTGGTACATCGTCGTCGTTCTCACGATTTGCTATACGTTATCGTTCATCGATCGGCAGATCCTGAGTCTGCTGGTGGGGCCGATCAAAGCGGATCTTGGGATTAGCGACACGCAAGTGGGCTTGTTAGGCGGGCTCGCCTTCTCGCTGTTCTATACGCTGATGGGGCTTCCGCTCGGCCGCTTGGTCGATCGCTACAACCGCCGCAATATCATCGCGCTGGGTGTTTTCTTCTGGAGTGTCATGACAGCGGCGTGCGCGATGGCGCGCGGATTCGGCGGCCTGTTCCTTGCGCGCATGGGCGTCGGTTTGGGCGAGGCGACACTGAACCCGGCGGCTGTGTCGATGATCGCCGATTCCTTCCCGAAGGAACGTCTGGGCTCAGCGATGAGCTTCTATGCGATGGGGATCTATCTTGGCGCAGGGCTTGCACTTCTTGTCGGCGGCGTCGTCATTCAATTGGTCGCTAACACCCCGACGATCGAGTTGCCATTCTTCGGTCCGATGGCGCCCTGGCGCGTGACGTTCCTCGTGGTGGGTCTGCCAGGTATCTTGGTTGCGTTGTGGGTAATGACTTTGCGTGAGCCTGGCCGCAGCAACGCACTGGTAGCCGATGGTGGCCAGCGCGCCACATTGGGAATCCGCGAGACGATTGCGGAGCTCACGAAGCGCTTAGGGTCCGTGGCAGGCATTTCGGGTGGCCAGATGATTCAGGCCATTGCGCTTTACGCCTTCATGTTGTGGGCGCCTGTGTTCTTTCAGCGCGTGCACGGTTGGACTCCGCAAGAAACGGGCACGCGATTGGGCCTCGTCGTGTTGGTCGGCGGTTGCATGGGAATGTATCTCGGCGGCTGGCTCACGGATCGGTGGCTCGCAGCCGGACGAAGCGACGGAGCGCTGCGCGTCGGCGCGTGGAGTGCTGGCGGTGCGTGCATCGCGTTTGCTTTGGCGCTGTTGTCGAGAGATTCGGCGTGGCTCGCACTTGCGCTGTTCTTTCCCGGTATCGCAATGCTCGCAATGCCCGCTGGTAGCTGTTACGCCGCACTGCAGATCATTCTCCCTAATCAAGTGCGAGGGCAGGCAATCGCAGTCTACTTGCTGATCGCCAATCTCGGCGGCCTGACGCTAGGGCCATTGCTACCTGGAGTCTTCAACGATTACGTGTTCCGCAGCGAGCAAGCCGTGGGTGAGTCGCTACTGCTGACGCTCGTCGTGTCGACCGGACTCGCCGCCATCGTGTTTGGGTTGGCACGCCGTTGCTACCGGCGTGACTTCGCGTTGATGCACCCCGCGGGATAAGAGCCGCAAGCAGTTAGCGAGCCCGCCGGAGCACGAAGCCTTCGTAGCCCTTGGCAGCACATTGTTGCAGGAGTCGCCGATATCCGCGGACGCCACCCGAGTACGGCATGAACACTTGCGGTTTGCCTGGGATTTCGGCACCCATGTAGTAGGAGGGCGTAGTGGGGTAGAGCGTTTCCTTCGCCCGCTCATTTACGTGGGCCACCCATTGCCGCTCCGCTTCATGGGTCGCCTCGAATTCGACGAATTGATTTGCTCTCATGTGGCGGATGATGTCGGCAAGCCAATCGATCTGTTCCTCCGTCGAGACGAGCACGTTGCTGAGTAACGACGGACTGCCTGGGCCAACCACAATCAACATGTTAGGAAAGTCGGCGACACCGATGCCGAGCTGTGTGACTGGCCCCGCCGACCACTTGTCGCTCAAGCTCAGCCCGTGTCGCCCGACGATCTTGGGCTTAAGCAGCGACCCGGTGAAGACATCGAATCCGGTCGCGAAAATGATCATGTCGAACTCGTGCAACTTCGAGCTGGTGCGTATGCCCGTCGTAGTGATTTCTTGAATAGGCGTCTCGCGCAGGTCGACAAGTTCGACGTTGTCGCGATTGAATGTTTCGAAATAGCCGCTATCGACCGACGGGCGACGCGCGCCGAATGGAAAGTCGCGCGGCGTGAGCTTCTCGCGCAGGATGGGATCCCTGACGGCCTTGGCAATCTTGCGCCGAATGAACTCTGCAGCGGTATCGTTCGCTGGCTTCGACAGCAGAATATCGTGGTAGGCGAGCGCGAAGCCGAAGCCGAGACGATTCCACGCAGCTTCGTAGACCGCTTCGCGCTCCTCCTCGGTGGCATCGAGTGCGGACTTCTTGTTTGGGATGAAGCCCAAACCGCTCGGTGAGTTCCAAGCCTGCTCGCGTCTCGTGCGATAGTGCGCTTTGACGTATTGATCTTCTTCGTCCGACACTGGGGCGTTGGCCGCTGGGATGCTGTAGTTCGGCGTCCGTTGGAACACGGTGAGGTGCCGAGCTTCGCGTGCGATAACCGGTGTCATCTGGACACCCGATGACCCGGTGCCGATGATGGCGACGCGCTTTCCTGCAAAAGAGACAGCGTGCTTAGGCCACTCGCCGCTGTGATACACCTCGCCGCGAAACTGATCGCGACCGCGGATGTCCGGTAGTTTCGTTCTCGAAAGCTGTCCGACACACAGAACTAGGAAGCGCGAGTTCCAACGGCGCCCGTCGGCAGCCGTGACGATCCAGCGCGAGCTGTTCTCGTCGAACTCGGCGCGCTCCATCCGGGTGTTGAATTGGATGTCGCGGCGCAGATCGAAGCGCTCCGCGACATGGCGAATGTAAGCAAGGATCTCTGGTTGCAGTGCATATCGCTCGCTCCAGCGCCATTCCTGTTCGAGCTCTTTGGAGAAAGCATAGGAGTAGTCGAAGCTTTCGACGTCGCAACGTGCGCCCGGATAGCCGTTGAAGTACCAGACGCCGCCGACATCGTCACCCGCTTCCAGCACAGTGGTCGTTAGCCCCATTCCACGGAGGGTGTACAGGGCCCTGAGGCCGGCAAAGCCGGCGCCGATGACCATGGCGTCCACTGTCTGCATGGCGCGTCTCCCACTCGCGTTGTTGCCTTGCAATGCAGCTTAGCGTCCACATTCCAAAGCATCAACACAATCGTTGATTATACGTAGCCACTGCCCGGTGTTGGGCCGCGATTGCGGCGCTTAACCAGCGCGTCATCTTGCGTTCCGTCAACATATCTGTTGAAATGAACTGTCGATTCGTGTGACAGCCATTGTGGCGCCACGGCTGTTGGGGGGATTTATGAAGCTCGAAACACTGATCTATGAGAAACAAGGCCGCATCGCGACGGTGACTCTCAATCGCCCCGAGAAAGGCAATGCCTTATCGCGACAACTGCGCGACGAGCTTGACCTCGTGATGGACGACCTGGACGAAGACGATGAGACGCGCGTCCTCATAGTCAAGGCGGCCGGCAACCACTTTAGTACCGGTTACGACCTCAATGAGTTTTCGTATCTGTGGGATGCCGACAGCGCTATCAACGAAGTGCAGCGTCGGCCACACCGCCGCGCACCCATCTGGTCCCGGCGCGAGTTTCATTTGTCGCGTGAACGCTGGATGCGCCTGTTTCGCCTGCGGCAGTGCACGATTGGCGTCGTGCACGGTCACTGCGTTGCCGGAGGCCTGGATCTCGTCGGCGTGCTCGATGTGGTGTTCTGCGCGGAGGACGCTCGTCTGGGCCAACCCGAAGCCCGTGCGATGGGTGAGCTGCACGTATTCGCGATGTGGCCACTGCATCTCGGTATGCGCAAGACGAAAGAGTGGCTCTTTACGGGCGATAACATGACTGGCAGCGAAGCGGCTGAGCTTGGTCTTGTGAACCGCGCCGTGCCGCGAGCGGAAGTCGAGGCCGTGGCGCAAGCCTATGCGGAGCGTGTCGCCAATGTTCCGTTGGATGCGATCTACTCGCACAAGGAGTGCACCAATCGCTGGTTTGAGGCGACGGGTATGGCCGCAGCGATGGCGGCGGCTAACGATTTGGACGCAATGGGCATTGCCGGGCCCGGCATGGATGAGTTCAACAAGATCTGGCGCCAGGGCGGCGTACGGCCGGCAGTACGGGCGCGCGACAAACCTTTCACCGAGCACCGCACCTACTGGGAGGCCTACCAGGCATCGCGGGCGAACAAGAGCGACAAGTCCTCAAGCTGAACCACCGGCGCTTGGCTGACGAGCAGCGAGCCGTCATAGCTGCGATATGCGTAAGGGCGCAATCATGTCGAGCTCGATCGCAGATCGACAAGCCGCCCTCGAGCACCGGTTCCCGGTGTGGTGCGCGCGCACGCTCGATCAGCTACTCGATGCGATGGCCGCGGAGTTTCCCGATCGGCCGTACGTCATCACGGATGCCCAAACGTGGACTTACGCGCAGATTCGCGATTGGTCGATTCAGATTGCGGCCGGCCTCGTCGGCGCCGGCATCAAGCCCGGCGAGCATGTTGCGCTCGTCTTGGCTAACTACCCGGAGTTCGTTGCGGCTAAATTCGCGATCGCGCGCGCCGGTGCGGTGTGCGTCCCCATCAACTTTCTCAATCGTCGCGACGAACTCGCGTACGTGCTGCATCAGTCCGATGCCGTGTTCTTGATCACGATGGATCGCTTCCGCGGGCTCGACTATCTGCAAGCCCTCGATGAATTGGCTCCGGGTTGGTCGACGCTCGGTGGCGGACGTGCATTCCCGCACCTCAGGCGGATCGTCGTGTTCCCAACCGGGGAAGGGACGCCGCGCGTGGGAGCCTCGACCTTCGCTGAGTTGGCGACGAGCGGGGCGTCGGTGCAAGACTTCGGACCAGCCCAGCCTGAACGGCTCTCAGACATCATCTATACGAGCGGCACGACCGGGTCGCCGAAGGGCGTCCAGTTGACGCACGACATGCTGCTACGTGCGGCCTACGGCAGCGCCTATGCACGTGCGTTCGAAGATGCTCGTCGCATCGTTTTCTCGCTGCCGATGTACCACGTGTACGGCTATGTCGAAGGTATGTTGGCTGCGCTGTTCGTCGGCGGCGCGATCGTGCCACAGTTAAAGTTCGATGCGGTGGCAACATTGATCGCCATCGGGCGGCACCGTGCGACCGACGTTCTGCTGATTCCCACGATGACGCTCGCTCTGCTCGAAGAAGTGCAGCGCGCGAGCTATGACCTAACGACACTGCGCTCGATGATTTCCTCCGGTGGCCGGTCGCCGCTGCATATCTGGGAGCAGATTTTCGAGCATCTTGGTCCGCAGGAAGTGACGACAGGGTACGGCATGACAGAAGTGACCGCATCGAGCACGGTGACGCGTCCGGACGATCCGATCGACAAGCTGCGTACCACCAACGGTCGTTTGCGCGACGTAGGGTGCGCGGGTGACCCAAGCAATGGTGGCAAGCTCGTCAGCTACCGTGTGGTTGATCGCGTCACGGGTCAAGATTTGCCGGACGGTCAAGTGGGTGAGTTGTTAGCGCGTGGCATTGGCGTGACGCGCGGCTACTACCGAAAGCCGGAGGCGACTGCAGAAGCATTCACCAGCGATGGCTGGCTGCGCACAGGCGATCTCGGACGGCTCGATGCAGATGGGTACCTGACGCTCGACGGGCGTTGCAAGGAGTCATACCGCTGCGGCGGAGAACAAGTATTGCCGACGGAAGTCGAGGACGTGTTGACGGCACATCCGGCAGTCTTCCAAGCCTATGTCGTGCCAGTCCCGGACTCGCGTATGGGCGAGGTCGGCGTGGCTTGGGTCGTGCTGCGCCCGCAGCCAGTCGTGACACCGCAAGAGTTAGTCGAGTTCTGCGCACAACGACTGGCGCGCTTCAAGGTTCCGAAGCATGTGCTGGCCATTGACGCTGCGGACGTTCCAACAACCCCTTCCGGACGCGCCCGAAAGTTTCTGCTGGCGGAGAAAGCGTTGCGGGAGCTGGAACTGTGAGTGTGGCGGCGGTGGCGCGCCGGCGCTTCGGCGTGACGGTGAACGCGGTCGCACCCGGGATGATTGCGACCGCCATGACTGAAGAGGCCGCGAAACAGGGCGGCGTGCCCGTCGAGGACATGCAGCGCTTGCGCCGCTGGGCCGAAGGCCTGGCCGGTGCGACCAGACGCGTTTTGTCACGTAGCGCTCGCGCGCGTATTCGAATACCTTTACGAGTAGTGAGATTCCATAGGTGAAGCGACGAGTCATGGGTGCATCGAGCGGAATTGGGCGACGTCGATCTGCTGCGAAAGAAGAGTCGACCGAGTCATATCAAAAGCGGCGCAAGGAAATCGCCGAAGCTGCCGTGCGAGTCTTCAATCGGGTTGGTTTTCAGGGCGCGAGCATTAGTCAGGTTGCCGCCGAGCTCGATATCGATCGAGCCTCGCTCTACTACTACATTTCGTCGAAGGAGGAGTTGTTCGACGAGATTCTGCGCGAGGTCATCGAGCGCAATGCCGCGATTGCGAGTCGCATTCAGGCAAGCAAGGTGAGTCCGCGTCGCAAGCTGCGCGACGTGATCGTCGCGTTGATGTCCTCGTATGGGGAACATTACCCACTCATCTATATCTATATTCGCGAGAATTTGAGCCACGTCAGCGACAAGCGGTCGCAGTGGTCGCGCCACATGCGGAGCCTCAATCGCCAGATTGAGGGCGCACTGATGTCCATTATCGAAGAAGGCTATAAGGACAAGAGCTTTCGTCGCGTGGGCTCGCCCAAAATCGTGGCCTACGGCGTGCTCGGTATCATCGGTTGGACTCATCGTTGGTATCGGCCAGAAACCTCTGACGTGAGTGCAGAGGAAATCGGCAACACGTACGCCGAAATGATTTTGTCGGGGCTCGAAGCCGCGTACTAACGAGAGCGTACCGGCGATACGAGACGCGACGGCCAATCGGCGCGAGCGGCGATCGACGCGGCATCCCACGAAACTCCGCCGCCGGGCAATGCGTCGTATTCTGGGTCCCAGGGCAAAATTACTGTGTCGGCGGGCTCACCGGCCACGATCTTGGGTAGCACTGTCGGTGGCGTGCGGCCATGTGCCGTTTGCAGGAAAGCCTCTAGCGATTTCGCTGCGGCGAGAGCCTCTGCGAGCTCGCGTAGCACGATGAGCGTGGGCGGGGTGACGGGAAAATCTGAATCGCCATTGGCTTGAATCCAGTCGCGCGGCGCTAGCCAGCGGTAGTCTATGGATTCGGTGCCATCGACCTGCGGTGTTTCATTCGCACTCGTCGCGCCGACATAGAAGACCGTATCGAATCGCTTGCGTTGAATCGTTGGCGTAATCCAACGCGCCCAAACGAACAAACTTGCGGGGTCGACGGCCGAAAGGCCAGCCTCTTCACGTAGTTCCCGACAGGCCGCGAGTCGGGCGGCGGCATCAACCGTGCCGCGCAAACTCGCAGCTTGTGCGGCAGATTCTTCGCACGCGTCGATCGCGCCGCCAGGAAACACCCAGAAGCCGCCCAAGAACCGCAAAGCCGGATGCCGTCGTAGTAGCAATACTTCCACATCGCCTGCGTACTCGCGAAGTACCGCAAGCGTAGCGGCTGGCAGCGCAGGCACGTCCTCTGCGGGCGTCGTGGTCGTGAGTGGCGGCGAGGGCCGAATCATTCGTCAACAGTACCGTAGATTCACCGAGGTTGCGACGCCCGCGTGGGCTTTGCGGGTTCCCGACGTCCACGGCCGGACGTGCCAAAGACGTCCATTTCTGGCGTGCGACGTGTGCTGGCGATCAGATTTCGGGGTTTCGGCCTGAAACGGGGGCCGTAAACCCGGTACGATTCGCGCCCTATGCAACTCGTACCCGTGATTCTGTCAGGTGGGGCCGGTACCCGATTGTGGCCGCTGTCCCGTGAGAACCACCCCAAGCAATTGCTCGCGCTGACGAGCGAGCGCACGATGATCCAGGAGACGGCGCTGCGAACGAAGGGGCTGCCCGAGGCAGCCGCGCCTATCGTCGTGTGTAATGAGCAGCACCGCTTCATGGTAGCCGAGCAACTGCGATTGCTGGGCCTATCGCCATCCGCCACCGTGCTCGAGCCGATCGGGCGCAATACCGCACCCGCCATTGCGTTAGCGGCCCATGCTGCCATCGCAGCGCACGGCCCAGATTGTGCCTTGTTAGTGCTACCGGCCGATCACGTCATTCGCAACGTGGCCGTGTTTCAAGAGGCCGTCAAGCTGGCGCTGCCTGCAGTGGCGAAGGGCAAGCTCGTCGCCTTTGGTGTGGTGCCTAACCAACCGGAGACGGGTTACGGCTATATCCGTCGTGCGAAAAGCGCGGAAGCGGTGGCGCCGATTGCGCAGTTCGTCGAGAAGCCGACGCTCGAGAAGGCGAAAGAGTTTCTCGCGAGCGGCGAGTACTTCTGGAACAGCGGCATGTTCTTGTTTGGCGCGAAGCGCTATCTCGATGAACTGGCCGTGCACGCGGGCGACATTGCAGCAGTGAGTCGTGAGGCGTTCGAGAAAGCGACTCGCGATCTCGACTTCTTGCGAATCGACTCGGCCACGTTTGCCAAGTGCCGCAGCGACTCGATTGACTACGCTGTGATGGAAAAGACGCGCGACGCGGTGATGGTGCCGCTGGATGCGGGTTGGAGCGATGTTGGGTCGTGGTCCTCGCTGCACGAGGCGATCGCGCAAGATGCGAACGGCAACGTGGCGCGCGGCGATGTGCTCGTCGAAGACACGAACAATTGCTATCTCTATTCAGAAAGCCGGCTCGTTGCGGCGGTGGGCTTGCAGGATCACATCGTCGTCGAGACGAAAGATGCGGTCTTCGTGGCGCCGAAGCACAAAGTGCAGGACGTCAAGAAGCTCGTCGCGAAACTCAAGGCGGAGGGCCGTTATGAGCACTCGTTGCACCGCGAAGTGCATCGGCCGTGGGGTAGCTACGACAGCGTCGAGAACGGCGAGCGCTACCAAGTCAAGCGTTTGTCGGTGAAGCCGGGCGCATCGATGTCCTTGCAGATGCACCATCATCGTGCTGAGCATTGGATTGTCGTGTCAGGTACGGCGCGAATCACGCGCGGCGAAGAAGTTTTCTTGCTCTCGGAGAACGAATCCACTTACATTCCGATCGGTGCGAAGCACCGCATCGAGAACCCCGGTAAGGTTCCGCTACACATCATCGAAGTGCAGTCGGGCAGTTACCTGGGCGAGGACGACATCGTCCGGTTCGAGGATCGTTACGGCCGAGAGGGTTCTAACAAGTGATCAATCTGAATGCGTTCAAGGCCTATGATGTTCGCGGTCGAATTCCAGATGAAATCAATGCCGATCTCGTCTATCAGATCGGCCGGGCCTTTGCCGCATTCTTGCAGCCGAAGCGGGTGGCCGTTGGGCGCGACATTCGTCTGACGAGTGAGGAGTTCGCGCAGGCACTCACGCGCGGGCTCGTTGAGTCGGGTGTCGATGTCGTGGACATTGGCCTATGCGGCACCGAGGGCGTGTATTTCGCAACCTTCGCTGAGAAGCTCGACGGCGGGATCATGGTCACGGCGAGCCACAATCCGCCGGACTACAACGGCTTGAAACTCGTGCGGGAGTTGTCGAAGCCGATCGGCTCGGACACGGGCTTGAAGGACATTGCAGCAATGATTTCGAGCGGCACATTACCGCCGTTCGCTAAGCCCGCTGGCCGTGTCACGCATCTGGATACGTCGAAAAAGTACGTCGAGCACCTGCTGAGCTACATCGATCGCAGCAAGCTGCGCAAGCTCAAGGTGGTCGTAGACGCCGGCAACGGTGGGGCCGGGTTGGCGGTCGACAAGCTCGCACCGCATCTGCCCTTCGAGTTCATCAAAGTACGACACAACCCCGACGGCAACTTCCCGCAGGGGATTCCGAACCCGATGCTGATTGAGAATCGCGGGCCGACGCTGAAGGCGCTGCGCGAGTCGGGCGCCGATGTTGCGATTGCTTGGGATGGCGACTACGACCGATGCTTCTTTTTCGACGAACAAGGCACCTTCATCGAGGGCTACTACATCGTCGGGTTGTTAGCCGAGCAATTCTTGAAGCGCAATCCCGGCGCGCGCATCGTGTACGACCCACGTCTCACGTGGAACACGGTTGAGATGGTCAAGCGTGCCGGTGGCGTGCCGGTGATGAGTAAGTCGGGTCACGCGTTCATCAAACAGAAGATGCGCGAAGTGGACGGGGTGTATGGCGGCGAGATGAGCGCGCACCATTACTTCCGCGACTTCTCATATTGCGACAGTGGCATGATTCCTTGGTTGCTCGTGCTCCAAGGTATTTGCGAGAGCGGAAAGTCGTTGTCGCAGCTCGTGGGCGAGCGGATGAAGGCTTTCCCAGCGAGCGGTGAGATCAACCGCAAGCTGCCGGATGCCAAGAAGGTACTCGCGGCTGCCGAGGCGCGTTATGCGAAAGGCGCGGTGGTCGTCGATCACACCGACGGGCTATCGGTGGATTACGCCGAGTGGCGCTTCAATATTCGCGCTTCGAATACGGAACCGCTGGTGCGCCTGAATGTGGAGTCGCGCGGGAACGAGGCCTTGATGCACGAGAAGACCGCTGATCTGCTCGCGTTCCTCGACTCGCTCGGCGCCGAGAAGCCGGCTGCGCACTGAGCGCGCGGTGTGACGACCGAAGGCATCGATGCCGCGACCGTCGCCGCAATGGCGCGGGTGCAAGGGCTGGGGGATATGGATGCGGCCGTCGCGGCGCGCATCGGTGTCGGAGCCGCCAACGCGGTTCGCGCCGTTGTTAGTGCCGTGCAATCGAGCTTGTTCGATACCGAGCCGAGCGCATTCGGCGTGCGCCTCGAGCAGTTG
Organism: uncultured Steroidobacteraceae bacterium; assembly: GCA_964444835.1. Lineage (GTDB taxonomy): Bacteria > Pseudomonadota > Gammaproteobacteria > Steroidobacterales > Steroidobacteraceae > CADEED01. The sequence goes on along the minus strand of CAYUIT010000028.1, from coordinate 13,787 downwards.
GCCGACGCGTGGCAGCCGACCGCTTCGGCACAGGCGCCTCAAGCAAGCGCTACCACCGATCCTTGGGACAAATCTCTGACGCAGATCGCAGCGGATCTCGCGAGCGGAGCGATCTCGAGCGTCGAGTTAACCCAAGCCGCATTGGCGCGCGCTGCGCAAGCGCAGTCTGCGCTCAATTGTTTCATTGCGATCGAACCCGAGGCAGCACTGGCCGCGGCGGCGACTGCGGATCGCGCGCGGGCGCAAGGTGCGCGGCTAGGCCCGTTGCACGGTGTGCCGCTCGCGCACAAAGACATGTATTACACGGCCGGCCGCGTGACCGATTGCGGCTCGCGCGTGCGACGCGGCTTCGTGCCCGCAGTGACAGCCAGCGTCATCGATCGAATGAACGCTGCAGGCGCGGTGACGCTGGGCCGATTGAACATGACCGAGTTCGCGCTCGGGCCGACCGGCCACAACGCCTGGTGGGGAGATTGCCGTAATCCTTGGAACACAGCGCATATCGCAGCCGGTTCGTCGAGTGGATCGGGCGCGGCGGTTGCGGCGCGCGTGGCATTTGCGAGTTTGGGGTCGGACACCGGCGGCTCGACGCGTTTGCCGGCGTGTGTGAATGGTTTGGTGGGCCTGAAACCCACGTACTCGTTGATCAGTCGCTTTGGGTCGATGGAACTTGCGTTCTCGGTCGATACGCCGGGGCCATTAGCGCGGACTGCAGCAGACCTCGCGATCTTGTTAGGCGTGATTGCAGGGCATGACCCGCGAGACCCGACGTCGAGTTCGCGCGCGGTTCCAAACTATACGGCAGGCCTAACGACCGAGTTGCGCGGCGTGCGTATCGGCGTACCGAAGCAATACTTTTTCGATCATGTGACGGCCGATGTGGGTGCAGCGCTCGACGAGGCGCTCACGGTCTTCCGTGCGCAAGGAGCGACGATCGTCGAAGCCGAGGTGCCGTACGCGGCGCATCTGTCGGAATTGAGTCGTGCGCTGGTGTATCCCGAGGCTACGGCGCTGCATCTCCATGAGCTGCAGCATCGCCCGCTCGAATTCTCGCCGCAGGTTCGTGTCAGGGCCTCAACTGGCCTTGCGATACCGGCGGCGACGTATCTGGCGGCTCAGCAGGTACGAGCCACCGTGCTGCAAGCGTTTGTCGAGCGCTCGCTCGGGAACTGCGACGTGCTGTTTGCGCCGACATTGAGCATTCCGGTGCCGACGCTCGAAGAGACGGGCGTGGGTGGGGGCGAAGCCATGTGGCGCGTCATCGCCAAGCTCGTGCACTGCACGGCGCCCTTCAACTACTTGGGTGTCCCGGCATTGAGCGTTCCGGCGGGCTTCGCGGCAAACCGTTTGCCGGTGGGCTTCCAACTTGTTGGGCGGCCGTTTGCCGAAGCGCGCTTGTTAGCGGTCGCGCATGCGTATCAGTGTGCAACCGACTGGCATGAGCGTGCGCCTGATTGGCGTTCGCGTTCATGACCACCCAAGAGTATCGAAGCGAACTCGCACGACTCGCAGAGGCCTGCATCGAGATCGCCGTCGCCGCAGGTGGCGAGATTCTGGATGTGTATCGACGCGAGGAGATCAAAGCCACTCACAAGCAGGATGCTTCGCCTCTCACGGAGGCGGATCTACGTGCGCACCGATTGATTGTTACGCGGCTCGCGTCACTCACGCCGAAGCTTCCCGTGTTGTCGGAGGAGGCGGCCGACGTTGAGTTTGGCGTGCGGCAGGAGTGGCCGCGCTTTTGGCTCGTGGATCCGCTCGATGGAACGAAAGAGTTCATCGCCCGGAATGACGAGTTCACGGTCAACATCGCCCTCGTAGAGGGTTCCGCGCCGATCTTGGGCGTCGTGCATGTCCCAGCGCTCGGCGCAACCTACTGGGGCTATGGTGCTGCCAGCGGCATTCCACAAGCATGGCGCCGCGATGCGCAGGCGTCCGCACAGGCGTTGGCGGTTGCGCCGCGATTGGCGTCGCATCCGCGCGTGCTGGCCAGTCGCTCGCATCGCGGGGCGTCGCTTGACCGATTCCTCGAGCAGCTCGGTCCGCATCAGATTGTCAGCGCGGGGAGCGCGCTGAAGTTTTGCCGATTGGCGGAGGGTCGAGCCGACGTGTATCCACGCCTCGGGCCCACTTCCGAGTGGGATACCGCTGCGGGCCAGGCCGTCGTCGAGGGTGCGGGTGGGGCGGTGGTCACGCTGGACGGCCAGCCGCTCGCCTACAACCAAAAAGCGGATCTTCTCAATCCGAGTTTCATCGCCTACGCCAACCACTACACGGATTGGCTCCGGCTCGTCTAATCGCTGTGCCGCCCTTATAATAAGCTTTGCTTATTAATTAGTTGGGGCATGCCATGGATGTGGCCAACTTCGCGTTCGTATTGCACGACATCTCGCGTTTCATGCGGGCAGACTTTGCCGCGCGTGCAGCGCACCTCAAGATGACGCAGGCGCAACTGCGCACGCTCGCGCATTTGTCACGGATGCAGGGCTGTTCCCAGCGCGAACTGGCCGAGCGCCTGGAAGTACGGCCCATCACGCTTGCGCGCCAAATCGATCAGCTCGAACGCGGCAAGTGGATCGAGCGGCGTGCCGACCCGGCTGATCGGCGGGCGTTTCGTTTGTTCCTGACCGCGCGAGCGGAGCCCAGGATCGCCGCCGTGCGAAGCATCGGTCGAGACGTGCAGCAGCGCGCGCTGCGCGGCCTCACGCGGGTGCAACGTGCGGAGGTGCTCCGCCTGCTGTCGATCGTTCGCGATACCCAACTCTCAGACCGTGGCGGCGTGAAGCCCGTTGATAAGGTGCTGGACGATGCAGCCTAGCACTCCGCCCGTTGCTAACAAGTGGCGCCCGCTGTTGCTGTGGGGCGTGCCCGTATTGGTGCTGCTCGGTGCAGCGGCTTATTGGTACTCGCAGCGCGACGTCATCAAAACCGATAACGCCTACGTGAAGTCGCACAAGACGGTGGTGTCGACGCGAGTGGCCGGCACCGTCGCGCAACTCTTCGTCGAAGAGAACGCACGCGTGCGGAAGGGCGAGCGGCTGTTCGAGCTCGATTCGGCGGCGCTGCAAGTCTCGGTCGATGAGGCGCGAGCACACCTCGATGAGGTGCGCAGCGAGATCGCGGGCATGAAGGCACAGTATGCGCAGAAGCTGGCAGAACTCGACGTGGCACGGCGCACCGCGCAGTTTGCGGCGCGCGAGGCGAATCGTCAGAAGGAATTGGCGAGCCGGCAGTTGGTAGCACAGCAAAAGCGCGACGACGCGGACGAGGCGTCGCAACTCGCGGCAGGCCGTACTACGTTGGTTGAACGAGATATCGGCGCGCTGCGTGCGCGCTTGGGCGGTGATGCAGCAGCGCCCGTCGACGATCACCCGCAGGTGAAGGCGGCCGCTGCGGCGTTGGCGGGTGCTGAACTGAATTTGTCGCATGCGATCGTGTATGCGCCGCGCGATGGAGTCGTGAGTCATTTGCCTGAGATCGGCGCGCATCTGAGTGTCGGCGAGCCGGCACTCGCGATTGTGGCGGACGACGTTCTATGGGTGGAAGCCAATTTCAAAGAGACGGAACTCGCGCGGGTTCGCGATGGACAGCCGGTGGAAGTGACGATCGACACCTATGGCGATCGCGTGTGGCGCGGGCGAGTTGAGAGCATCGCGCAGGCAACCGGCGCCGAGTTTTCGGTGTTGCCGCCGCAGAATGCGAGTGGCAATTGGGTCAAGGTGGTGCAGCGTGTGCCGGTGCGGATTGCGCTGGAGCGTAGCCCGGAAGATCCGCCACTGCGCGCCGGCATGAGCGCCTATGTGCGCATCGATACGCGTGCCAGTGTGGGGGTGTCCGCGGCTGCAGCTCAGGCTGCTGAGTGAGCGAGTCGCGACCCGCTGCTAACTATTTGTTGGCGGCGTCGTCGATGGTGGCGGTGCTGCTCTACACGATCGACACCACGATCGCGAACGTGGCCTTGCCACACATGCAAGGCAGTCTGCAGGCGTCACAGGAGCAAATCCTGTGGGTGCTGACCTCCTATGTCGTGGCGAGCGCGGTCATGACGCCGTTGTCGGGCTTTCTTGCTGTGCGCTTTGGCGAGCGGCGAGTCCTGCTCGCCAGTGTGTTGGGGTTTGTTGCGACGTCCGTGCTCTGCGGCTTGGCGACGTCACTCGAGCAGGTGGTGGCGTTTCGAGCCTTACAGGGTATCTGCGGGGCGGCGCTGATTCCGCTGTCGCAAACCGTGGTGCTGCTCGCTTTTCCGCGCGAGCGACACGCCGCCGCGCTCGGTGTTTGGGGCGTCGGCGTGATGATCGGGCCGGTGATTGGCCCCGCGCTCGGTGGCTACCTCACCGAGTACTTCAACTGGCGCTACGTGTTCTTCGTGAATCTGCCCGTCGGCGCACTGGCATTCTTCGGACTGGCGGCAACGATGCCGCGCCGCGCGACGAGCCTGGAGCGGCCGTTCGATTTAAAAGGATTCGTGATGCTCGGCGGCGCGATCGCGCTAGGGCAGCTCGCGCTCGATCGTGGCAACCAACTCGATTGGTTTCACTCCACTCAGATCATTGCGCTGTTGTTAGTGTCAGGACTCTTGCTCTATATGTTCGTCGTGCACATGCTGACGGCGGCGCGGCCCTTCCTCGAACGTGCGATGTTTCACGATCGCAACTTCGTCTTGGGCGGGTTGTTTGGCATGTTCGTGTACCCGCTCATCATCATTCCGAACATTCTGTTGCCGCTGTTCATGCAGCAACTACAAGGCGTGCCGTCGCTCGCGGCGGGTTTCGCCGTCGCGCCCCGCGGTCTCGGATTGGCTTTAGGTATGTTGCTGACGGGGCGCTTGGCGCGCTGGTTTTCGAGCGGTTGGTTGGCGCTGGCGGGCATGATCGGCTTGATCGCAGCAATGCTACCGATGAGCGAGTTGTCACTCGATACCAGCGCCACGTCGATTGCACTGACGCTGACGATGCAAGGGGTTGCCTTGGGGATCGCATTCGGAGCGGTTAACTTCGTGACATATGCGACGCTCCCACCGCAATATCGCACCGAGGCATCGGCGTTCACCACGCTATTGCGCTACATCGCGGGTGCCATTGCGATCTCGAGTACGGGGGCATGGCTGAATCACTTGCAAGCCGCCAACCGGACGCGGCTCGGCGAGGCGATCAATCCGTGGACTTACGGCTCGTTTCTCCAAGGTATGCAGTACCAGTCGCCGGAGTTCGTGCGCTCGATGGTCGATCTCGAGTTGTCACGACAGGCTGCGGTGGTGGCCTATGGAAATGCCTTCATGGGTTTGATGTTGACGGCCGCCGCTTGTCTTGTGATTGCGTACGCCCTTACTCGACAGAGGGCTTCGTGATGATCGGCAGTGCAGCGGCTGGCTATGCGCCGGCGATTACGATTGGCGTGCCGGTCTTGTAAGGCTGCCGCTGCGACACTTCGACTTGGGCTTCGGTGAGCACTCCATTAGGATGGCGATACCGAAACCCAGTCGAGGTGTCTCATGTTGCGCTCGCTCACTGTTTGCGCTGTGGCTGTCTTGGGCGCCTTCGCGGCAGCGCCATCGCGGGCTGAATCGAGCGAGCTCGAGCGCTTTCGCGCGATCTACACGGCGGAATGGGCCTGGCGGCAAGAGCAACTCGCTGCGAACGAGGATCGACGCGGTCCGCCGCTCGACTACTTGCCCGATGTGGGCCGCGAAGCGCAGCTCAAGAAACTGAAGTACTGGCAGGACGTTTTGCGCCAGTTGGACTCGATTGATCTGCAGCAGCTCGATTCCGTCGAGCGCGCTAACTACCGCGTGTTCCGCGCACAAGTGGCCGCGCTCGAGGCGGCGCAGCGCTTTCGGGAATACGAGCGGCCACTGACCTCCGATACTTCTTTCTGGGGCAATCTTGCCGAGACGGCGCGCGCGCCGTTTGGTACCGAGGCCGACTACCGCAACTACTTGAAGCAGCTTGCGCAAGTGCCGCGCTACTTTGGCCAGAATGTCGACAACATGCGGGCGGGTTTGAAGCGCGGGTTCACCTTGCCGCAGATTTCGCTCAAGGGACGAGACGCGACGATTCAGTCGGTGCTGGATGCCGGTGCGACCGAGTCGAATCCGTACTTTGCGCCGTTCCGCGAAATGCCGCAGTCCATCGCACCGGCCGCGCAAGCCTCGCTACGCGCCGAAGCGCTCGACACAATTCGAGTGCACGTATTGCCAGCTTACCAAGCGTTGCTGCAGTTTTTCCGCAAGGAGTATTTGCCCGGCGCTCAGCGCTCCATCGCGGCGGCTGACCTCCCCGATGGTGAGGCGTACTACCGCTCCAAGATTGAGGAGTACACGACGCTCAATCTCACCGCAGCCGAAGTGCATGCGATCGGCTTGCGCGAAGTGGCGAGCATTCGGGCCGAGATGCAGAAAGTAATGACGGAGGTGCAGTTTCAAGGAAGCTTGCCCGAGTTTCTGACATTCCTGCGCACGGACCCGCAGTTCGTCGCGAAGACGCCAGAGGAGTTGCTCGGTCGCGCTGCGGTGATCGCGAAGCGATTCGATGCCGTCTCGGACAAATGGTTTGGCCGCTTGCCGCGCCGTCGCTTCGCCATCATCCCTGTGCCGCCCGATGTCGCGCCGTTCTATACGGGCGGGCGAGGCGGCCCGGGATACTACCTACTGAACACTTACAACCTGCCGGCGCGGCCGCTGTATTCACTCACGGCGCTGACGTTGCACGAGTCGGCACCCGGGCACGCCTTTCAGATGCCGTTGGCTGCCGAGAATTTCGCGTTACCCGCGTTTCGGCGCGATACGTATCTTTCGGTGTATGGCGAGGGGTGGGCGCTGTACTCCGAGAAGCTCGGTGTCGAGATGGGGATGTATGAGACCCCATACGATCGCTTTGGCATGTTGAGCTACCAAATGTGGCGTGCCTGCCGCTTGGTTGTCGACACCGGCATTCACAGTATGCGTTGGTCGCGCGAGCAGGCGCAGGCCTTCATGCGTGACAACACGGCGCTTGCCGAGCACGAGATCGTCACAGAGGTTGATCGCTACATTGCTTGGCCGGGACAAGCGCTGTCCTACTACATTGGCCAGCTCGCCATCTTCGAGGCGCGCGCCAAAGCAGAGAAGGCGCTCGGCAGTCGCTTCGACATTCGGGCTTTCCACGATGCGGTGCTGCACTTGGGCTCGGTGCCGCTGCCCGTTTTGCAGGAAAGCATCGACGCGTTCATCGCATCGGGTGGCAAGAGTCCTTATGCCGAGAACCCGAGTTAGTCGTTAGCCAACCGGTCGGTCGATCGCAGGCTGCGGTGGCGTAAACCAGCGCGGCCCGTCGTCCGTCATGTAGAAGTGATCTTCTAGCCGAACGCCAAAGCGATCGGGTACGACGATCATAGGTTCGTTCGAGAAGCACATGCCGCGCGCGAGCGGGGTCTTGTCGCCCCGCACGAGGTACGCCGGTTCGTGAATGGAGAGTCCGATCCCGTGGCCGGTGCGGTGCGGAATGCCCGGGAGTTGGTAGTCTGGCCCGAGACCTGCGCGAGTCACCGTGTTGCGTGCGGCTGCGTCTACCGATTCACACGGCATCCCAGGCTTCGCCGCCTCGAATGCGGCGCGCTGCGCTTCTTTTTCCAAATCCCAGATGCGACGTTGCTCGGCAGTGGCGGTCCCGAAAATGTAGGTCCGCGTGATGTCGGATTGGTAACCGTGAATCGTGCAGCCTGTGTCGATCAGTACGAGGTCGTTCTCCTGCAGGGATTGCTCACCCGGCAAGCCGTGCGGGAACGCAGTCGCGCGCCCGAACTGCACGATGCAGAAGCTACTGCCGGCTGCGCCGAGCGCGCGATGCGCCGCATCGATGAACTGTTTGACAGCCGTCGTCGTGATGCCGGGCTGCAGGATCAGCGCTGCCCGTCGATGCACCTCAAGCGTCATGTTCTTGGCTTGCTGCATCAGGGCTAACTCCGCAGTGGATTTCTGCATACGGCAGCCGCGGATCACCGGCGTGGCATTCGAGAGTGTCAGCCCGGGCGCGTCGCGTCCAATCGCGCTGACAAAGTCGAAAGCCATGTTGGGATCGATTGCGAGCTTGCTCAGGCCGCGTGCTTGCATCGCTTGTCGGACGAGTGCGAACGGACTGGCATCCTCCTCCCACAGCATCAAGCTTGCGTCGATGGCGAGATCGGCCTGCAGCGAGCCTTGTTCAAAGGCAGGGCAGATCACAACGGGTTCGCCTACGACTGGCAGCAGCAACGCGACTAATCGTTCCGAGGCGCCCCATGGCACACCCGCGAAATAGTTGAGACTGGCGCCTGCGCCAATGAGTGTCGCCTCTGCGCCGGCGGCGCGCGTGAGCTCGCGCGCCTTCTCTAGCCGGGCTTGGCGTTCGCTACGGCTGATGGCAGGCGCTGGTGTGGGCCAACGGCTGAGTGTGGCGAGTTCTGCGCTGCTCGAAGAGCCTCCGACGGACATGCGTGTGCCTTTCTGAAAACATCATTGGAATCGCTCGATTCGCAGCGGCGACAAGTCGCGCGAAGTCGAGTGGTTAGCAATCAAATCCACCATGAGCTGGCTCGTCAATGGCGCGAGTGTCAGCCCCAGATGATTGTGCCCGAATGCGTAGTACACATTCGAGTGCTCGCGCAGTCGCCCAATCGCCGGCAGATAGTCAGGCAAAGTGGGGCGCGAGCCGACCCACTCTTGCATCGTGCCGAGAAGCGGGATGCCGAGAGCCGTGACATGGTCGCGGAGCCGCTGCCACTTGCGCGCATCCGGCGGAGCGTCCACCACGGTGAACTCCAGAAAGCTGGCTGCTCGCAACGTGGAGTCGAAGCGCGTCAGAATCATCGAGCGATCTTCGAAGACGACAGGTGGCAGGTCCGGCCAGCGATGCACGGCCGACTGCACGTGGTAGCCGCGCTCCGCAATCATCGGTACGCGGGTGCCCAGCGGTTCGATCAGGGGTGCGGACGCCGCACCCGCCGCCACGACCACCCCGTCAGCGGCAACGGCATTGCCATCCTCGAGCTGCAAAATCGCTCGCGAAGCGTCTGGCCGTATTGCGCGGGCCCGGCCTCGGACGAACTCGCAACCTTGACCGCGCAACGCGCCGAGCAAGCTCTCGCGTAAACGAATCGGATCGGCAATCTGGGCTGTTCGCTCGAACCGAATGCCACCGGCCGGTGGCCGAGCTAACAATGCGCCGAATTCTGCGCATTCGTCGTTCGTGAGCTCCCGAAAGGTGGTGGTTCCGATATTGGCGCGGCGCCAAGCAGCGAGTCCGTTCGCTGCGGTTGCCGGCGACTCCCACAGCACAATGTGGCCTTGCTCGCGCAATACGCTCGGTTGTCCTAACAACTGAACGAAGGAGCGCCAGGCTGGCAGCGCATCCGCGAGCAGCCCAGCTAGAATCTGCCGAGATTCTCCGGCGCGGCCGGCTGCTCGCAGCAAGCGCAGTCCGAATGGTAACCACTGTGGCAGGGCTGCCAGCGGCAATGAAACGGCGCCGCCAGCGTTGAATGCGCGCGATGGCACCGAGCGCACCATCTCCCACGAGGCGAGCGGTTCCACTTGCTCTGTCGCGATGTGCCCCGCGTTGCCCCACGCGGCCGCCGAGTTCACGTCATCGGGATCGACGATCGCGACCGGCCAGCCATTCGCTCGCAGCGCGAGCGCAGTGGTCAGGCCTACGATACCGCCGCCCACGATTGCGATACGCTGCTTCAAGGCGACTCCGTTGCCTCCGATGAGCCGTATCGTATACGGTATATTGCACTAGACACAGCATGTTGCAGACAAAAAGGCTACCGGCATGAAAGTTCAATGGCGCGGCGTGTTTCCGGCTGCTACCACGCAGTTTCGTGAAGACCTGAGCATCGATTTTGAGCGCACGCAGCGCGTGGTCGATTCCCTGATCCGCGATGGCGTCGACGGCATCATTGCCATGGGCACCGTGGGCGAGAACAACTCGCTCGACGGCGACGAGAAGCGGGCGCTGCTCAAGGCCCTGTGTGAGGTTGTTAGCAAGAGAGTCCCAGTTGTCGCCGGCGTTTCAGAGTTCGACGCCCGTCGCGCAGCGGCGTATGCGCGCGACGCGGAGCGGATCGGCGCCGACGGCTTGATGTTGCTGCCCGCGATGGTGTACGTGCCGAAGCCGGCAGAGCTCGTGCATCATTTTCGTACCGTCGCGCAGTCGACCGGGCTGCCGATCATGTTGTACAACAATCCGCCAGCCTACCGCGTGAATATCGGCGTCGAGGTGTTGGCTGAGCTGAGCACGGTAGCCAATATCGTCGCCGTCAAAGAGTCTGCGCCAGACTCACGCCGCTTTACCGACGTCCTCAATGCAGTCGGCGATCGCTACGTCTTGTTTGCTGGCTTGGATGACGTTGCACTCGAAGGATTGATGCTGGGTGCAAAAGGTTGGGTGTCCGGCCTGACCAATGCATTCCCGGTGGAGTCCGTGCAGATGGTCGCGGCGGCGCAGCGCGGTGACTGGGCGACCGCTCGCGAGATCTACCGCTGGTTCATGCCGCTACTGCACCTCGACGCGGAGCATGACTTGGTGCAATCGATCAAGTTAGCCGAACAAGTGATGGGCCGCGGCTCCGAGCGCGTGCGGCCGCCGCGTTTGGCATTGACCGGTGCGCGTCGCGAGGAAGTGATTCGGCTCGTCGAACGTGCCGCAGCAACTCGGCCGGCGCTGACTAACAAGGTAGCTTGATTCGTGCGCAGCGTGTTCTTCTGCATCGACGGGCATACTGCTGGTAATCCAGTGCGCCTCGTGGCGGGTGGTGCACCGCCACTGCGCGGCAGTTCGATGTCGGAGCGGCGCACCGATTTCCTGCAACGCTTCGATTGGATCCGTACGGGTTTGTGTTTCGAGCCGCGTGGCCACGACATGATGTCGGGCGGCTTTCTCTACCCGCCCACGCGGAGTGACACCGACTTTGGCATTCTCTTCATCGAGACGAGCGGTTGTTTGCCGATGTGCGGTCACGGCACGATCGGCATCATCACGTTTGCGCTTGAGCACGGGCTCGTCGTGCCCAGCACTCCGGGGCGGCTCAAGGTCGAGGTACCCGCTGGCATCATCGACATTGAGTATCGCACCGAAGGTAAGCGCGTCACGGCGGTCAAAATCACCAACGTCCCCGGGTATCTCGCGGCGCGCGATATTGCTATCGAGGTAGCAGGCTTCGGCCCGTTAGTGCTCGATGTCGCATATGGTGGAAACTATTACGCGATCATCGAACCGCAAGGGGCCTATCGCGGTCTAGACGATCTTGGCGCGGCGCGGATTATCGAGTTGAGTTTGAAAGTGCGCGAACTGGTGCGTGAACGCTTTCGACCGGTGCACCCGCTCGACTCGACGATCGCTGGCGTAAGCCACGTCCTTTGGGCCGACAAACCAAAAGGCGCTGGGGCGAGCGCGCGCAATGCCGTCTTTTATGGCGACAAAGCGATCGATCGCTCGCCGTGTGGCACAGGCACGTCGGCGCGGATGGCGCAGTTGGCTGGGCGGGGGCGCTTGCAGGTCGGCGAGACTTTCGTGCATGAGAGTTACATTGGTAGTCGCTTCACGGGGCGGATCGAGCGGACAACGACTGTTGGGCCTGAGCCAGCGATCATTCCTTCCATCGAGGGCTCGGCAATCGCGACAGGCTTCAACACCCTCTGGATTGATCGCGACGATGCATTCTGGGCGGGATTCCAGGTGAAGTGATGCATATCCTCGTCAGGAATTTGTCCGATCAGATTTTCGATGTCGTGCGCGATCGCATCGTGGCCGGGAGCGTCCCCGACTCTGGAGCCATCCGTCAGGACGCCCTCGCAAGCGAGTTAGGTGTTAGCAAGATTCCATTGCGCGAGGCGCTAGCGCGACTCGAGCGAGAAGGCTTGATCTTCTCGCAACCCAATCGTGGATTCTTCGTGTGTCCCCTCAGTGCAGAGGAGGCCGACGAAGTGTTCCGTCTACGCCTCAAAATCGAGCCAGAAGCCGCCGAGCTCGGGGCCAGACTCGCTCAAGCTGCAGATCGGGACGCGGCTCGCCAAGCACTCGCTGCAGTGACGGAAGCGACACGCACCGGCGCCAAAGATGTTGGGCGCTTCAACCGGGCGTTTCACTTGTCGCTCGTGCGGCCGGGTCGCCAGCCGCTGACTTTGCAGATGGTCGAACGTTTGCACGTGATCGCCGAGCGATACGTGCGCAAACACCTGGAGCCGTCCGGGCGTGATGCGCGCGCGACGCGCGAGCATGATGCGTTATTAGCGGCATGGCTGGCCGGCGATGGCGAGCGCGTTCAGCAGCTCACTTACGAGCACATTGCTGGGACTTTGGCGGACTTGCGGACGCAGCTCGGTAGAGTGTCGAGCTGACGCGAGCTTCGCTCGCGCTAGTTTCGCAAGCGCTTCTTTAACGAAACGATTTGGCGTCGCAGCTCGCCGATTTCGGCGCGCGAGTCATGGCGTACCTTTAGGAGGTACAGGATGCCGGTCGTTAGCAAGGCGAGGAGAGCAGTCGTCACGCTGGCGGCAACTATTCGCGAAGTGCGCTGTTGGCTTGTAAGGCAGCGACGCGCGCCGCAGAGGCCGCTTCGGCTTCCGCTTTGCGTTGTGCTCGCTGCTGCTGCTCGTGAGCGATCGTATCGAGCGGCAGGCCAGTCGCGGTCGCGATCACTTGCAGGATTGGGTGGTTAGGCTTGCTCGGTAGTCGAAGACCGTGGGTTTTCTCCCACGCACGAATGCGTACATCAGCAGAGTTGTTAGCCGACGACTGCTCCGCTAATTCTTGTAGCCGTGTTTCGCGCTCGCGATACTGATCCGCAGCGAGTCGCGCTCGGTAGTCGTCTTTGGTTTCGCCCGGCGCAGGACGCCGCGCAGGTGGGGCACCGAAGGGCAAGTAGACGCGTTCCATTCGGAGCTCCAACTGAGTCGAGTCAACGGCTGCCGAGTGTGCACTCGATTGTGGTGAAAAGATACAAATATCGCCACCGGCGTGCGGGTTACGCGATTTGGTGCGCTGCGCGAGTCGCGCGCTATGGAACCGAGACCACCAACGTGGGGTCAAACGACTTGTTAGGATCGCCGGGCAAGTAGCCGCGCGGATTGCATATGACGCGGGTGCCATCCACGTCGTAGTCCATGGATTCATGCGTGTGGCCGTGAATCCACAGATCGACTGGCGGTCGCACGAGCATCGGGAGATGGGTCACGAAGGCACAGTTCAAGATGTCGCCAGCATACTTCGCATGCACGCTCCGTTCGTGCGGTAAATGGTGCGTGACGACGACGGTGCGGCCTGCGAACGGCTCGGTCAGTTTACGTGTGAGCCAGGCCCGATGTTCGTGGTGCAGGTCGCGGACATACTCGGGTCGCAACTTCAGACTCGCCTGCGTCCGTATCACGCGGTAGTCCACCATGGCGCGTTGGGCGAAGGTCATCGCGCTGGCGATGTCGCTTGGCGAGTTGCCGAGATAGGTGAAGCCGGTCCAGAGCGTTGCGCCGAGAAAGCGGATTCCTTCGATGATCGCCTCATCGCACTCCAGGACATGAATGTCGAGCTCCCGGCCCCGTTGGCGCATGTTCGAGAGCAGTGCGGCGATCTCATGCTCGTAGTACTCATGATTTCCAAGTACGTAGACGATCGGCGTAGCCGGGAACGCACGTCGTGCCCAGGTTAGGCCATCAATGCCGACGTGAATGTCACCCGCCAGGACGACCACATCCGCCTGAGCTGCGGGAGGCTGCCAGTCTTGGAATTCGAGATGTAGATCCGAATGAACGCGAATGCGGGGCATCTAACGAACCAGTG
>CAYUIT010000027.1:0-47851 GCA_964444835.1 uncultured Steroidobacteraceae bacterium | reverse complement strand
CGCAATTGAGTCGCAGCGGTATGCAGGCCTTGCGAGCGACGCGGACGCGGCTGCCCCGGCCACAGTCCTGGCGGCGCAAAATTGATCGCTACCCCCCGCTTCGGCTAGACTGCGCGCCCCTTCGCTGCGGCGCCCGAGACGCCCAGCCATCGAAAATCGGGATGTAGCTCAGCCTGGTAGAGCACTACGTTCGGGACGTAGGAGTCGGAGGTTCAAATCCTCTCATCCCGACCAAATCCTTCCTGCACACACCGGCCATTGCCCGCCTCGTCTGGCGGCATCTGCGCGTCTTCCGGCAGCCATTTCACTTAATCCAATACTTTGTCCAGTTCAAAATGGCCGTTGAAGGTGATTTTTTTGCTATATCTGTGATTAATGCGCACATATATGTCATTATTCGCTCTCCCCGTTTAATTAATCAGGAAGATTCGATGAATAAGTTCTCTGTCTTCGCGGCTGTGATGGCCGCCACTACACCCGCCCTCGCGGCAGAGCTCATTTACCAACCGACGGCCCCCGCCTACACGATCGTTCAAGTGGAATCGAGCAAGCTCAAGACCACGCTCGCCCAGGCACTGAATGCGTGGCCCGGCCGCGAATGCACCACAAACACTGACCTCAATGGCGTCATCAATTGCCCCGGCGTCTCGTTGAACGGGCCACTCTCGTACAACATCAACCTCGACGGCTTCCAAGCGCCACAGGTGACAACCGTCGATGACAAAGGCCGCGTGCGCACGGGGAACGCGAAGGTCGATGGCCTGCGGCAGAAGTACTGGATTAACACAACCGTGATGACCGGCTTGCGCCCGTCGATTCTCTGTCCGGATGGCGTGTCAGCCATCCAGCAACCCGACCCACCCGCGCGTGCGATGACGATCAATCCGAGCATTGCGCTCACAGAATTTGGCATTCAGATCGGCGTGCCCGCCGAGACATCGCTCACGGACATTGACGTCGAGGTCAACGGCCAAATAGTGGGTACGTACTTCGTTATCCCCGGTCAAATACAGTATCTAGGCGTAAGTGCCCCGGAAGGCATTACGTCTGTGCGGTTCTTGCCACACGATGTTTTCCGCGGTCAAACCTATGGATGTAACAACTCGCTCACGTACGAGTACGGTTACGTGCACGGTGATCGCTTCTTCTTTCAGTAAGTGAACCGCTCCGGGCCGTACCTAGGAAGGTACGGCCCGGGCGCCTTTGGGCATGCACGCCGTACGAGAGCGACCTAAAGCAGGCCCATGTAAATCAACGCAACCTTTAGACCGCGCGCTTGTCTATCTTCTCGAGGATTGCGAGCTGGCGCTCCTGCAATGCAAGCAGATCGCGCCAGGCTTTGTCTCGCAGTTCGTCCATTTTCTCGTGCAGCGCCAAGATCTCCATTTCAGCCTTCAGATTCACTTCGTAGTCGGCATGAGCATGCAGGCGGTCTTTCTCCGCCTGCCGGTTCTGACTCATCAGGATCACCGGCGCTTGCACTGCCGCGATGCACGAGAGAATGAGGTTCATCAGAATGAATGGATAGGGATCGAACGGCTTGGGTTGCTCGACATTGAACAGTATCCACACGGACAGAAAAGCGCCGAACAATCCAAGAAACGCCCAACTGCCACCAAAGCTCGCAATCCGGTCTGCGGCGCGCGCGCCGAAGGACTCGGTGGAGAGCGACTCACGCTCCACATCGTGCGACACCGGCTTCCGCTGCAGGAACAAGCCAACGACACGACGCTCGGTGTCCCCGAGCTGGGCCAGTCGGCTCTGCAAATCTTGGGGCGCGAAGGCCGCACCCACGATCCGCCCAGCGCCGACCGTGGCGCGCATCAACGCATGCACAATTGCAATCATGCCGAGCGCACCGATCAACGCCACTAACACGTGTACGAAACCGGCGGCGGGTTCGGTGAATCCTGCGAATCGCATCAATGCACCGCAAGCCACGCCTCCGGCGCTGCCCAGAGCAAGCTCTGCGGGCAGACCGAACGTCGTTCGTCGCAGCACGAGCCGCGCGATGAGCCCTGCGACCAATCCCGCGATCCACCATTGCCAAACATGCATGTCGCTCTCTCCCGTCGCGCAACGCGACTGTGTTGTGAGCCAGTATTGTGGCGTGCAATGGTGCGCAAGTGCCAAGTGAGGACTGGGTGAGTAGATACGTATGAGTGAAAAAGCTGATGAAGGTGTCGACTACGGTGCGCCGGTTCGCGCGCTCCTGAAGCTAGCCCGACCGTATCGCCGCCAGTTCGCCGTGATCGCACTGCTCGCGCTACTGGGAACCGCTGCCGATCTCGCAGCGCCGTTGATCTATCGCGCTGCGGTGAACGATATCGCGGGCCTATTCGTCGAAGGTGGCGGGATCGCACAAGCCCGCAAGGCCGAGCTCGCTGCAGACCCCGCAAGCCTCGAGTCGGAGGAGCAGCCTGCGGCAGCAACCAGCGATACCGTCGCGCAGCCGGCTGCGAAGGAGCCGCACCGAAGAGACCACGTCGCACCGCGCTCGATCGACCAAACCCTGGAAACGTTGCTGTGGGCTACGTTGCTATTGCTCGCGGTGAATCTCGCTGCGCACTACCTACAGCTCGCCGCAGACCAACGCACGACCACGCTCGCGAGTCGGTTGGAATCGGATGTCATCCAGACATCGTTCAATCATGCGCTGCGCCTGCCGCTCAGCTACTACAGCAAACGCGCCAGTGCCGGCGTCGCGCGGCAGATCGATCAGCTCGACCAAGTGTCGCCGATCGTGACAGCTGCGGCGCATGAAGTGGCCCCAGAGTTCGTGCGCATGATCGGTGTCATCGCGATCATGTTCTGGCAGAGCTGGCAGCTCGCGCTGATTGCGCTCGCAACACTCGTGCCGTACGTCTTGATCGTGCGCCGCTCGGCGCTGCGACTTGAGAGCGGCCTGTCCAGCTATTACGAAATGTGGGAAGGAATTTCGGCGCGAATCCAGGATGCACTCGGGGCGGTCAAGACCGTGAAGCTTTCGGGCGCCGAGGAGCGCGAGACCACGCGGCTGCGACGCGAGGCGGACGCAGCCTATGCCCAGTACATCGAACGCAATCGTCTGGCGAACTTCTATCTCTTCTGGCAGACGGCCGTGAACTATGGGAGCCAGGCTCTTCTCCTCGGATACGGCGGCTTTCTCGTGCTACGTGGCAAGTTGACGCCGGGCGATGTGGTGATGTTCGTCGCGTATCTCGATCGCTTGTTCGCGCCGGTCGAATCGCTCTCGAGCACGGTCGTCACGCTGCAGGGTCACATCGCGTCGTTCAAGCGCGCATTGAAGCTGCAGCAATCGGGCGCCGAGGAGCCTGGCGGCCCGGCGCTTGCACCCGGGCCCGGTGCCGTGGAATTCCGCAATGTCATGTTTGCGTACACATCGAAGTCCCAGACTTTGCAGGGCGTATCTTTCCACCTGCCCGCCGGGAAGGTCACTGCGCTGGTCGGGCCATCGGGTGCGGGCAAGACAACCATCACCGACCTGCTGCTGCGGCTCTATGAGCCGCAGAGTGGCGAGATCCTGATCGATGGCCAGGTCATCGGCTCACTCGATGCCGCGTCGATACGCCGACAAATCGGCGTGGTGGCCGCAGACGGCACTATCTTCAGCGGCTCACTCGCCGACAACATCCGCTACAAACGACCCGAAGCGAGTGACGATGAAGTGAACGCAGCCGCCGTCGCAGCAGGGCTCGCCCAAACGCTGGCCAGGCTGCCGCAAGGGCTCGCGACCACGATCGGCGAGCGCGGCATCGGACTGTCGGTCGGTGAGCGCCAGCGACTCCAAATCGCGCGCGTGTTGGTCGGTGCGCCGCGCATCCTGGTGTTAGATGAGGCCACCGCGAATCTCGACTACTCGACTGAGCGCGAGATCCGCCATGCCCTGCTCGACTCGCCTTCTCGACCCACAACGCTGGTGATCGCACACCGCTACTCAATGGTGCAAGACGTGGATCATGTGATCGTGCTCGACGCAGGCCAAGTCGTCGCGCAGGGCTCTGTCAACGACGTTATCGCAAGTAATGCGTGGTTCGCCAAGTTCGCCGCTGGGGACGATCGCAAGCCACGCAAGAAGGCTCCGACGCATGAGTGACGAAGCACTCGATCGGGCGCTGGCGGATCCTGAAGTCCGCGCGCGACTCGTCGCCGCGCTGGCCGCTACAGTGACGGGAACAACCGCACCCGCCCAGCCTTGGTGGATACGTTATCGCCAGTTTTTCGCGGGTCTTGCGAGCGGCTCCGTTGTGCTGCTCGCGTTCCTGATTCCATCGCTGCAAGATCAATGGGATCGGCTGCAGGCGCGCACGGCGATCGATCGTTATGCCGCCATCGCAGAGTCGTTGTACGAAAACGGCGAGTACGCATCCGCGGAACAGGCCTTCGAGAAAGCCTTGGAGTTGTCCGAAGGTCGACGCATCGACTTGCTGGAAGCGAAACTGCGCGCGCATGTGGCCCGCGTCAACGAGAACGCCGACTGGTTAGGCGACGTGCCTAACGATGTCACAGAGAGCGATTTCATGTATCTACTCGAACTGCAACGCGGCAGTGGCAACCCACGGGATCGGGCGGCAACGCTCGCTGCCTACGGCGACTTTCTTGCCAGTGCGGGGCGCCTCAGTGAAGCAGAGTCACAATTGCAAGCAGCGCTGGCACTCGACGCCGACAACGTGGCAGCGCTCGTTGCGCTCGGCAACCTGAAAGCCGACGCCGACGACGTGCCGGCTGCGGAAGCGTTCTACAGAAAGGCGCTCGCACAAGCACCGCAGAACGCCGCGGTCGTCTTCAATCTCGCGAGCCTACTCAGTGATGCGGGGCGTTGTGCCGAGGCCGAGCCGATTCTCGCGGCAGGCCTAAAAGACGCTGGTCGCCTGCAGAGCGCCTTGCAGGAACTGCAGGCCGAATGCGTCGCGGCACGACACACTGAAAAACGTTGATGTCTGCGCCCTCCCACCGCGACGCGGCAGCTACGCCGGACGCAACGGCGAACTGGCGGCGCTGGCTCGCGCCAGTAATCTCTGTTATCGCTTTCGCCTTCGTGGCGCTCATCCTGCATCGCGAACTGGCCGCCTACAGTCTTCACGATATTGCAAAGGCCGTCCGCACGATTCCGAGTTCGGCACTGTGGAGCGCCGCGGCGTTCGCGGCGCTCAGCTACGCGCTGCTGACGCTCTACGACACGCTCGGCATTCGTTACACCGGCAAGTTAGTACAGTATCCACGCATCGCACTGACTTCCTTCATCGCTTACGCCTTTGGCCACAACCTCGGACTCGCCGCATTTACAGGTGCCGCAGTCCGCTACCGAATCTATTCTGCCGCTGGGCTGTCCGCCATTGATGTCGCGATGGTGGTTTCATTCTGCGCATTGACGACCACCGTGGGTCTTGGACTCGTCGGTGGCACAGCACTGATTTTTGCGGCGCCCGGCACGACGGCATTGCACCTCGGTCACGTTTGGTCACAGCTATTCGGGTGGTTAGCCGTGGCCACGGTGGCGGGTTATCTGACATGGGCTTCGCTTGCGCGGCGGCCGCTGGTCGTCGGCGCCTGGGAATTGCGACCGCCCGGTCGCGCGATTGCGCTGCCGCAAGCACTGCTCGCCGTGGTGGAGTTGAGTGTGGCTGCTGGCGTGCTCTGGGCGCTGATGCCGAGTTCAGCGAACGTCGATTTTGTGACGTTTATCGGCGTATTCGCGATCGGCGTGGCAGGCGGCGTCGCGAGCCAGGTGCCGGGCGGCCTCGGCGTGTTCGAGGCCATCGTGCTCCTAGCACTGCCGCATGTTGCTGCCCCGGATTTGCTCGGCGCCTTGATCGCCTATCGCGCCATCTACTATTTTCTACCACTAACAATTGCCGCTGCCGCACTGCTGATGCACGAGTTGCGCGCGCATCGCCAGCGCGTCACGCATGCGGCGCGGGCTGCGAGCAACTGGGTCGGCCCGCTGCTCCTACCAATTGCACCGCAAATGATCGCGACGTTGGTATTCGTCGCCGGCGGCGTGCTGCTGGTGTCCGGCGCAACACCTTCGATCGACACGCGCATCCAAGCGTTGCGCGCCGTGATGCCGTTACCGCTGCTGGAGCTGTCGCATCTTGCTGGCAGCGTGATCGGCGTCGGGCTGCTGATACTCGCGCGTGGGCTGTCGCGGCGCCTCAGCGGCGCCTACCACATCACCTTCTGGCTGCTGCTCGCCGGCATCGTCGCGTCGTTGCTGAAAGGGCTCGACATCGAGGAATCGATCTTCCTGTCGGTTGTGCTGCTGACACTGTGGCTGGCGAGGCAGGCGTTCTACCGCAGCTCATCATTGTTGAGCCAGCGCTTCACGCCGAGCTGGATCGCCAGCATCAGCATCCTCGTCGCGTTCTCAATCTGGATCGGATTGCTGGCCTATCGCCACATCCCGTATTCCAATGATCTGTGGTGGACATTCGCGCTCCATGGCGATGCGCCGCGCATGTTGCGTGCATCGCTCGCCGTCGTGCTGTTGTTAGCGGCGGTACTCGCGATGAAGCTGCTGCAGCCTGCCCGGCGAGTAACGATGGACGCCGAAACAGACGGCGTCGCGCGCGCCGCTGCGGTGCTTGCACAGTCCGGATCTAGCGTCGCGAACGCAGCGCTTACCGGCGATAAACGATTCTTGCTGCATCCAGCCGGCGATGCCTTTGTGATGTATCAAGTTCAGGGCCGTAGCTGGATTGCACTTGGCGATCCTGTTGGGCCGACATCCCGCCATGAAGAGCTGGTGTGGGCCTTTCGGGAACTGGTCGACCGCGCCGGCGGTCGCATCGCGTTCTATCAGGTCACTCCGGCGAGCCTGCCGATTTATGTCGACCTCGGCCTCTCGCTGCTCAAAGTGGGCGAAGAAGCGCGAGTTCCGCTGGCCGATTTTTCGCTCGACGGCTCAGCACGCGCAGCGCTTCGTCAGGCGCAAAAGCGTGCGACGCGCGCCAACCTCCGCTTCGAAGTAGTGCCGCCGGACAAACTGCAGCCCCTGCTGCCGAGCCTGCGCACAATCTCAGACCAATGGCTGGAAGAAAAAGCCACGGCGGAGAAAGGGTTTTCAATCGGCGCATTCTCGGAAGCGTACGTACAGCAGTTCCCGGTCGCCGTCATTCGCCTAGATGATGCTCCCGTCGCATTCGCCAACCTGTGGCCGACGGCGACACGCGAGGAGTTATCCGTCGACCTGATGCGCTTCAGCCCCGACGCTCCAAACGGCACGATGGACTACCTGTTCATCGAGCTGATGCTGTGGGGCAAGCAACATGGGTATCGGTGGTTCAACTTAGGCATGGCACCGCTCTCAGGCCTCGAGGCTCGCGCGCTAGCACCGACCTGGCGAAAGCTGGGGGGCTTCCTGTACCGCCATGGTGAAGCCTTCTATAACTTCGAAGGCCTGCGGCGCTACAAGAACAAGTTTGACCCCATCTGGGAACCAAGATACCTGGCCTCGCCGGGCGGCCTGCAGTTACCGGCAGTGCTGATCGATCTGACGACGTTGATCTCGGGTGGCGTTCGGGAGCTGATCACGAAGTAGCAGTACGCCGACCGGGTGCGCTCGTCTGAAGGCACCGGCATCGCGACGGCGCCGGCTCCCGTTCGACACAATCTGTGGCAGCATTCCCGCCCAGTACTCGCAGCCTCGTTAGCCTTCACGCGCGTCTCCCATGGCCACCAAGAATTACGATCACGCGCTCGGCGAGAGCAACGAACTGACGGCGAGCGCCCGCAGCCGTGCGCCGATCGAGTTTCGCGGTGACATTCTGGCAGCCGTGCTCAAGGCACTCGGTGCGAAGCGCTCCGTGCTGCTCGTCGGGCCAACTGGCGTGGGCAAGACAACGATCGTGCACGCGCTGGCGCAGCACCTGAAGCAAAGCGGCCCGCGCAAGCTGTACGAGTTCGCCACGGTGCAATTGTTGTCGGGCACGGTGTATCTGGGTGAGTGGCAGTCGAAGGTCTCGGCGATCTTTGATTTGGCTGCGAGCAACCAGGCACTGCTCTACTTCAGCGACGTGTGGAACCTACCGTCGGTAGGCCGCTCGTCGGGCACGACGGACTCGGTTTGGGATGCACTGCGTCCGCGTCTCCTGAACGGCAGCGTGCAGGTCATCGGCGAACTGACGCGCGAGCAGTTGCAACAACTGAGCACACGCGCGGAATTCACCTCGGCATTCGAGATCATCGATGTGCCGCCGCTAACAAGCGACCAGATTGGCAGCATCGTCCGTGCTGAAGCAGCACGCTTGGGCCTCGCGCTCGACGAGCGCGCTGCGGCGCGCTTGCTCGAACTCTGCAACGACTTCATGCCGAGCACGGCGGGCCCTGGCGCGGCCTTACAACTGGTGCGCCAAACGCGCCACTACTTGGACGAAAAGCGTGCGATCGGCGAAGACGAGCCCGTGAGCCCGGAGTTCGTCGAGAAAGTGTTCTCGGTGTACACCGGGTTGCCGCGCTTTGTGGTGTCGCGCCGTGAAGTGCGGCCAGTGGGTGAGATTCGCGATTGGTTTCGTCAACGCATCATTGGGCAACGTGATGCGATCGAGGCCGTCGTGCAGATGATCACGCTGTTTAAGGCCGGGCTGCACGATGCGCATAAGCCGATCGGCAGCTTTTTGTTCGTCGGTCCAACTGGCGTCGGCAAAACAGAATTGGCACGCGCTCTCGCCGCGTTCCTATTCGGTAGTGAAAAGCGCCTGTTGCGCTTCGACATGTCGGAGTTCAAGGACTATCACTCGTTCCAGATGCTGATCGGTGATCCGGGTTCTGCCGAGCGCCCTGCACGCTTGATTGACCCGGTGCGCGCGCAGCCATTCCAAGTGGTGCTGCTCGATGAGATCGAGAAGGCGCACGCGAACGTGTGGGATCTGTTGCTGCAACTGCTCGACGATGGGCGCCTCACGCCAGCGCATGGGCCAGCGGTTAGCTTCCGTAACACGATCGTAATTGCGACCTCGAACGTTGGCGCACAAGCGCTCGAGCGACCGAGCGTGGGCTTCACGGGCGGTGAAGCCCGTGACGATGGCGAACGATTGCATGCCGAGCTCGAGACGGTGTTCCGACCGGAACTGCTAAATCGCTTTCAGCACGTAGTGCGCTTCCGTCGCCTCACTCCCGATGAGGCCCGCGAGATCGCACGCGCCGAACTCGCGCGGCTGCTCGAACGCGAGGGCATCGTGGCGCGGCGCCTGGTGGTCGACATCGACAAAGAAGTGCTCGACCTGGCCGTCGCAAGCGGCTACGACGAGAAATATGGCGCACGCGCGTTGAAGCGTGAATTGCAGCGCCGCGTGATCATGCCCATTGCCACCTTGCTGCTCGAGCGACGTGTCGAGGACGCGAGCATTCTGCGCCTCGCGGTTCGGCACGGCGAGATCAAGGTATCTGTACTGGAGTCGGAAAGCGTGCGTGAACAGCGCCGCGAGTCCGAGCCGTTGCGGCTCGCGGACGGCCAGCGCGTGACACGCGAATCATTAGCCGCAATGCTGCGCGAGTCGAGCACGCTCCGCGAAGCGATCCTGAGCGGCCTGGGTGTCGGCGCGCTCAAGCTGGAGCGCGAGCGCCTCGAGGCCACTCGCACGGATGCGCAGTTGTGGAGCAATCCGCGCGCCGCGGCGCAGGTCCTCGAAGCCTGCGATCGCTTGGATAAGATTTTCGCGCGGCTCGACCGCCTGGCCGCCGACGAGCAGGAATTGCATGCCACGCTGAACCGCGCTGACAAGCGCGCGAGCTTGATCCCGCTCGCTGGGCGTATTCGCACGCATTGCGAGGCGGTCGCGACAGCGCATCGCGAGCTATGCTTGTTAGGCGAGCCCGGGGAGCCTGACGCACTGCTCGTGATTACACCGATCGGACGCGCCACGCCTGCGCGCGACTTGCTGTACCGCACCTATGCGAGCTGGGCCGGTGAATTGCCGTTTCGCGTGACCCTGGTTTGCGAGCCGCGCAACGACGACGAACCGGTGGTGTTGTTAGTTCGCGGCAGCTACGCACACGGCTACTTGCGCGGCGAGGCGGGTCTGCATCGCGTGCGTACGGATCGCGATACGCATGTGGCCCGCGTCAGCGTCGCGCCAGTGGTAGCGACCGAGCTTGAGGTCGCGTTTGGCGCGCAGAAGGCGCTGAAGCAGATCGGTCAGCTCGGTGGCCGCGTGCGCTCGAGGGTCGAAGTGCGCGGCAGCGATCTCATCGTGCAAAACGGAGCGACGCTGGCCGAAAATCGCGAGCTTGCCATGGAACTCGCGGCAACCTGGCAAGCCATGGAGCCGGCCCCTGAATCGGTGGTGCGCCGCTATGATCTCGAGCCGTTTCTCGTGAAGGATTTCCTGACAGACTTTTCCACGGGACGCACCGATGCTCTATACGCGGCGCCTTTTCATCGGCTGCTGTGCCGGCGGATCGAGGCCGCGACGGCACCGCGCGCGGCCTCATGAGACGGGTCATCGCGTTGACATAATCGCCGCTCTGATGCGCCGCTCGAAAAGCTTGGTATCGCTGCACCCTTTTGCCCGGTCCCGAACGTATTAATCGGTAACGAACACCAAAGGGGTCTCCACATGCTCTCGCGAACGCTGGTTGCCGGTCTGCTGCTCTGCTCCCTCACGGCCTGCGCGAGCGCCCAGTCGGGGCGGCTCGACTTGTCGACCATGAGCCACCTCGCGCGTAAGGCGAGCGATACGAGCACCGTCAATCTCTCGGGTGCCATGTTCAAGATGGCGCGGTCGATGGCGGTTACTGCGGCGGACGACGAGGCGGCACAGCTCATTCGTCGCGTCGACAGCGTGCAAGTTCGCAGCTTCGAGTTCGCTAACGACGATGCGTACTCCATCGATGACATCGCCGCAGTGCGCGCGCAACTCGAGAACACGGGCTGGAGCCAGATCGTGAAAGTACGCGATCGCGCACAAGATGAGGATGTTGAAGTGTATGTGCAGATCGACGGCGATCGCGCGCTCGGCCTCGCCGTGATCGTCGCGGAGCCACGCGAACTCACAATCGTCAACATCGCCGGCTCGCTCTCGCTTGACGACTTCGCACGTTTGCAGGGTCAGTACGGTATTCCCAAGATCCAAAGCGAGTGATACGGACGCGACGTGGAGACGGCCGATGCATCCATGCAAGAGTCAATCTGGGCGCGGGCCAAGACGGGCGATCGGCATGCGTTCGCCACGCTGGTTCGCACGCACCAGCGTTCGGTCCATGGATTGGCACTGCGTATGCTGATGCGGCGCGATCTTGCGGATGATGTGGCGCAGGATGCGTTCTTGCAGCTCTATCGGCGGCTGCAGGACATCGAGTCGGCGCAGCATCTCGGCTTTTGGCTGCGACGCGTGACCGTAAATCTCGCCATCGATCGCCTGCGCCAACTGCCACGCCACGATACGGCGCAGCCGCTCGATGAACTGGACATTGCCGCGCCGGCGCGCGGCGACGATCCGCTGCTCCAGCGCAAGCTGTTGCAGTTGATCGGCGAGTTAGCGCCGCCGGCACGCGCAGTCATGCTGTTGCGCTACCAACAGGATCTGGACATGACCGAGATCGCTGCGACGCTCGACATGCCGCTCAACACGGTCAAGAGCCATTTGCGGCGCTCGCTTGAGACATTACGCGATCAGCTCACCGAGCATGGTGTGTCGATCACGGAGGATTTACTCGATGGCTGATTCGCTCGAACAAGAATTGCGTCGCGCCCTAGCTGCGCAAGACCCCGGCGATTTGTTCACGCAGCGCGTGCTGGCTCACCTGCCTGAGCAGCCTGCATCGCCCGCGCGTCGGGCGCGATGGGCGTGGGTATCCGCCGCGGTAGCCGCCTCGATCATCGGCGCGACCTTGCTGCACCAGCAGTACGAGGAGCGCCGTGAGGGCGAGCTTGCAAAGGCACAATTGCTCCAAGCCTTGCGCCTAACTAGTGACAAACTCGACCTCGCCTATCGCGCGGTCGAGCAGGAGGACCGATCATGAAGACGCTAGCCGTAGGCCTGCTCGTCGCGTGGGTGGCGACCGGCCAAGCGATCGCGGGCCCCGCCGCCAAGATCGCGCTACCCGATCTCAAGGCGCTCGAGGCACGCGCGACCGAGGTCGTGGAAGTCACGCTCGATGAGAAGCTCTTGGGAATGGCGAGCCGCTTTCTCGATGCTAACAACCCCGAAGAAGCTGCCGCGCGCTCGATCGTGAGTGGGCTACAAGGCGTCTATGTGCGTAGCTACACCTTCGATGAACCGGTGTCACTGGCTGCGGCCGATATCGCCAGTCTACGAGAACAATTGGTAGCACCGGCTTGGAGCCGTATCGTCGGCGCTCGCAGCCGTAAAGAGCAAACCGATGTCGAGGTCTACATTCGTATCGACGGCGACAAAGCTACGGGCCTCACTGTGCTGGCGGTCGAGCCCAAAGAGTTCACGATCGTGAACATCGTCGGTGCAATCGACCTGGAGAAGCTGCATCGCCTCGAGGGGCAATTGGGTGTGCCGAAGCTTGAGATCGATACTGCCAGCGGCACCCGAAAGGACAAGCCCACGACACGTTAGTGAAAGCTCCCCTGATTAGGTGAGAGGCAGGACCCGCGACCCAGGGAATAATCGTCCCAGATTGAACGGGTCACGGAGCTTCGAGATGCGATCTTCAGCCTTGGTTCTCGCTGGCATTATGTTCATGTTGGCGCCAGAGACAGCTGTCTTTGCCAACGACAAGAGCGGCCCAAAAGTATTCGTTGCAGGCAAAAAGATTGGCCGGCTTGCCGGATTTGACGCGACTTACGCGAATCCGCTGACCAACCCAAGCACAAGCCCGCCCGTCGTATTGCCAGGCAGCTTTCTGTCCACACCCAGCCTGCAAGTAATCACTCGTGAGCGCTACGGCGTCAGCATTACTGTCGACAGCGATCAACGTTCGAATGCCATGAGCCCCGAACTTGAGGAAGGACAGATCGCAGTGCTGCCAGTGTGGTTCGACGGTCCGGCTTGTTCCGGCACGCCCTATTTTCAGATTGTCGAAGGCCGCGTTCCTCGAGATGCAGCGGGGGCATCTCCGGGTGTTAGCAGTTGGGGCCTGCGAAACCTCGGTCTCGTTTACGGCGCACCGGATCCGAACGACCCGAACCTCGCCTATTACGTACCGCGAAACCCAGGACCCGCTCTCGAAATCGTGCCACAGAGTATCGGCTTGCGAACAGCGACGGGCTTTCGCTGCCTTCCCATCGTAAACCAACCCGTACCGACTGCCGTCCCTTTCCGGTATCTGCCATTACGTCCGAACGATCCGGCGGTCACTGGCGTTCCAAACAACTTGATTGGCATTGTCACCATTGGTGACGACTAACAAGCAATTTTATAAAGGCCCAGCGAGCGCCGAGAGCTCGCTGGGCTCAAAGTACCACCGCAGGGAGGCTGTGGTTCAGTACGGGCCGTTGATGGTCGCTGGGTTCGACCAGCGCGCGGCCCAAACATCTTCGTCGCGGATGTAGAACACGGCGTCGTCGTGAATGAAGGCGCGATTGCGCGTCGCCGGCTCGATGACACCTTGCGAATTGCCCGCTTGCGGCACGAGCGAGCCTTTGAGCCGCAGCGCCGCTTGGGCCGGTGTTTGCTTGTTAGCAATCTCGAAGAGGTACAAGCCGGCACCTTCAAAGCGGAAGCTGCCATCTTCCGCAAAGACGTTCGCTGGGATCGTGAATCGATCGAGCGTCGCCGACGCGAGATAGGCGAACGCATGCCGATCGTACAGCGCTTCGCTGTAGGTGCCGCGACCCCCGATGCGCACGCTGCCGCGTGACACCGGCGCGCTCAGCGTCGACACGTCGAACAATTCGAGCTTCAAGCCACCCTGGTCAAGGAGGCCCAAGCCTAACAAGAGTTCGTTCGATACGGGGTGCAGGAGCTCTGAGAATCCCGGCACCTCGAGTTGCCCTGCGATCCGCGGATCGGATGGCGTCGCCAAGTCGATGGCATACAGTGGGTCGGTCCGCAGGAAAGTGACCGCGAACGCACGATCGCCGAGAAAGCGTACGCCATACAACATTTCGTTTGGCTTACCGATCTCCTCAGGCCGACGCTCGTTCGGCAACTGACCGACGATTTCGAGTGCCAGTGCATTACTCGCTTGCCGCAACACGAAGAGTCGGTAGTCGACCGTGTCGCTGGAATCGTTCGTCATCTCGGTCGTCATCACACGTAGCTGACCGGCGTGCTCGTTCATCCGAAAATCCGCCTGCCCGCCACGCCAGACATTGCCGGGGATCTCTGCTGAACCGCGGTACACCACCGATGCGCCGCTCAGCGCAAACTTGTGGATCCGCGTGCGCTCGTCGCGCCCGCTCGCCGTCGGTCGCGGCTGCGTAACGTAGAGCGCCTGCTCCGCCACGTACACGCCGTACGCAGTCTCGTTGTAGCAAGTCGACGAAAACGCGCTGGGATTTGCGATCGGCACTACGGTGATGCTCGTGAGTGCTGCGTGGCCTGCGTCTGCGTCATCGTTGGTGACGTAGCAATTCGTCGCATCGACCAACGAACGGGTCACGCCCCCGACCGTCACCTGCGGCAGCAGTTGGGACAGCGTGAGGCTATCCACCGCGGCACGTTGCGCCGGATCGATCAGCGCGGCTGGCGAATGACGACTCACGATATACACATAGTCGCCCACGCGTCGGCTCTCGACGAACGCTCCCTCGACGGTCGCACTAAATCCGGCGCGCGGCTGCGCGGGATTGCTCACGTCGTAGAACTGAATCCCAAACCGCGTGGGCGCCCACAGAGGCAACGCAGTCCAGGCCGCACCGAACTCTCCGAAGTAGCGATCGCTGGTCAGTGCAATGAGCGTGTTGCCACTCGTATAGAGGCCTTGCACCGAAGTCCCTTGAGCAAGGGGAATCGAACCGACGAGCCGCGCGGTCGCCGTCTGCGGCTGTGTTTCTAACAACCGAATAGAGCGTGTCACTGTGCCGCCGCTGCCGCCCGGCGCGGGCGCCGCCAACGGCGAGATCCAGCAGCAGTGTGTCGTCTTCAGTGGCGCAACGAAGAGCCGTGTGCCGTCATAGCGAACGGCGTCGAACTCATCGACATTCGGTTCTTGCGTGTACGTACCTGAGAACGAACCGAGTGCGGTCGATGGCGCGGCTTCCGTCGCGGCCGGCAGCTTGATTCCAGCCTTGAGAGACCCCTCCAATTCCGCCGCATTGCGCACCTTGCGTAATAGGCCGGACGATTCGATGGGCTGTGCCGCGGGCTCCTCGCCGCCCGAGCCACCACAGGCCACTAATGTCAGCGCCACTAACGCACCGGCCAGTGTCGCGATCTTCCGCGGGGTTGCATGCATGGCAGTTCCTCCAGTTAAAACCTGCTGGACGTGAAGCTACGCGAGCGGAATCCGGAGACTGTGGCGATCCTTGGGTGAAAATGTCAGATTGTGTGGGCGTGCGCGCGACAGATTTACACAGTTTCGATACAACTCGGCGGCGGATGGCCGGCGCCGAACTGCGACACTGCGCGGTGCCCCTAAGCCGGCATTTCCGGGAGGCATTGAGCATGTGGCGTCGGATCGGTTTCCTCATTGCGATGAGTTTGGCAGCGCTCGGCGTGGCGCAAGCCGAGCCGTCGAGCGCACCGGGCCACGCGAACAGCGGTGAGCTGGAGCGCGCGGAGTCGCCGTGGCGACTCGGCATTGCGTTGGGCTATGGCTCGCGGACCAATCCGCTCATTCAATCCGACGACATACCGCTCGTCGTCGATCTCGATATCGCATGGTTTGGCTCGCGCTGGTTCTTTGACAACGGCGATCTCGGAGTGGCGATCTGGGACGATGCACGGTTTACAACGAATCTCATCGCGCGCGTGAATAGCGATCGCGTATTCTTTGGCAAGACCAACACACGATTCGTGAGCGTCGGCGCTCCTGGAGGGCCACTCGTCGGCACCGTGTTGCTCGAGCCGCCTGACCGCGACTATGCCATCGAAGTCGGTGCCGAAATGTTGTTCGATGGCCGGTGGGGCGAGCTGCAGCTCAGCGCCTTCCAAGATGTCAGCGGCACTCACCGCGGACACCAAGCGTACGCCGAGTATCGCTATGCATGGCAACTCGGACGCCTACGTTTCTCGCCCTCGCTCGGCTTGCACTACAAGAGCCGCGCACTCAACGATTACTATTGGGGTGTCCGCCCTGACGAGGCTAACATCGCGTTGCCGGCCTACGAGGTGGCGAGCGGCGTCAATGTCGTCGCCAATTTGCAGAGCACATACTACCTATCGAAACGCATGCGTATCGCCGTCGCGGTCAACTACGAACAACTCGATTCCGCTGTGCGCGCCAGCCCAATCGTCGATGAGCGCGCCGTGTTTGGGTACTTCGCCGGCTTGTCGTATAGCTTTTGATGTTTATGCAACTGCGTCATCTGCTCGTCGTTTTGTTGTTAGGCCTGGCTTGGTCCGCACCGCTGCGCGCCGCCGAGCCGACGCCGCTCACGTTGCGGATCAAGCCATCGCTATGCGTAACGGATCGGCTAACACCCACTTGCGATATGGCACTCGCGATCCGCTGGAGCAGCGTGGCCGCTGGTAGTTTTTGCCTCAGCAACGATTTGCAAACAGCGCCGCTCCGATGCTGGGACGACGCCAGTCTCGGCGAACACGCCGAACGCCGCACAGTGCGCGATCCCCTCACGTATTGGTTGGCGCTACCGGGCACGCTTGAACGCCTCGCCGTTGCGCAAGTCGAGGTGCTGCGCCTGGACAGTGGCGATCGCAAGCGCCAGCGTCGTAGCAGACACGTATGGGACATTTTGTGAACGCCGTTGCGACGGATATCTTGTTGGTGGAAGACGATCCGCGGCTGGCGGACTTGACGGCGCGCTACTTGCAGCAGAACGGGTTTCGCGTCGCCGTCGAGAGCCGCGGCGATGCGGCACTCACCCGCTTCCAACACGAGAAGCCGCGTCTTGTGCTGCTCGATCTGATGTTGCCCGGGACGGACGGCCTCACCGTCTGCCGCGAACTGCGCAAAGTGTTTACCGGGCCGATTTTGATATTTACCGCCCGTGACTCGGATCTCGATCAAGTGATTGGACTCGAAGCTGGCGCGGACGACTACGTCCCGAAGCCTGCTGATCCGATGGTGTTGTTAGCCCGTGCCCGTGCATTGCTGCGCCGCGCCGAGCGCAGCGCGACCCCGGCGGCTCGACCTGAGGTAACGCTCGGCGGACTGCGCATCAGCGAAAGTTCTCGCGAAGTGTGGCTGCATGGTAAATCGATTCCACTGACGACGCTCGAGTTCGAGTTGTTGCTACTGCTGGCACGGCGCGCCGGTGAACTTGTCAGCCGTGACGAAGTATTCCGCACGATGCGCGGCATCGATTACGACGGCTTGGATCGCTCGATCGACGGACGCATCTCGCGCTTACGACGCAAGATCGGCGATGATGCGGCTGCGCCGACGCGCATCAAAACCGTGTGGGGCAAGGGCTACTTGTTAGCGCCGGACGCGTGGGACTCGCCTTCATGACCGCAAGCCCCGCCCCGGCGGGCCGCTGGTTGTTTCGCAGCTATGTGTTCCTCGCGGGCGGTCTGCTGCTCGTGGCGGTGCTGCTCGAGTTCGCTTTCAAGCAAGTTCAGTCCAACTCGCAACGCGCCCAGGATCCGTGGCCCATTGCCACCGTGCGCTTGATCGAAGCTCGCCTCGCAGCGGCGAGCGAAGCGGAACACCCAACACTGCTGGTGCAGTTGCGCGCTGAGCTGGGCACCGTTGTGACACTCCTCGATGGCGGCGATGTCATCACGCCTTCCGCAACGGCGAGCGATTTGCAACGGCTCGTGGACGACGCGGGTCGCGAGTATGTTTTATACCGCTCAACGACACTCGATCGAATCATTCGCATTGGTCCATTAGACGGGCCCAGTGAGAGCCGCTGGCTTACTTGGCTACCAATCGCTTTCTACCTATCTATTCTCGTCGTGGTGGGGCTATGGCTGCGTCCCTTGTTGCGCGATGTGAGAATTCTGACCCATGCCGCGCAGCGCTTCGCTGCCGACTATCGTGAGCCGCTGCACACCGCGCGCGAAACGACCGAACTGACGAGTCTCGCGCGCAATCTCGACGAGATGTCCGTGCGCATTGGTTCGCTGATCCAGAATCAACGCGATCTCACCGCGGCACTATCGCACGAAATGCGGACGCCACTGGCACGGCTCCGCTTCGCTCTGGCCGTGTTGCCACAAGACGCGGAGCCCAGCTTACAGGCGCAACTCGGGGCGCTGAACAACGATATCCAAGAGATTGATCGACTCATTGCAGCGCTTTTGAACTACGTGCGGCTCGATCATCCGGATGTCCAGATGCGTTGGCAGCCGACACCGCTGCGGCCCTGGGCGCAAGCGGTCGTTAGTAAGGCGCGGCCACCCGGCGACGCTATCGCAGTCGAGGTCACGGCGGACGACATCGAAATCGCAATGGATGCACGCTTGATGGAACTTGCCCTCAGCAATCTCGTGGTGAATGCGTGTCGCTACGCGCGCAGCCGAGTATGCATCACGTGTCAAACAAGCTCGAGCGGCGCCGTCCTCACGGTTGAGGACGACGGGCCCGGCATTCCACCGGCTGAGCGCGACCAAGTGTTCCGCGCCTTCACGCGCCTCGATACGAGCCGCAATCGCGAAACGGGTGGGTACGGCTTGGGGCTCGCGATTGTCGCGCGCGTCGCCACGCTGCATCACGGCGCCGCGAGCGTCGACAGGAGCGACGCTCTCGGCGGCGCGCGGTTTCGTGTGTCGTGGCCGCTGACGTCGAGTCGTTAGATTGACCAGTCGGCTTGCGTGACGCCGCGAGCCTCCAGCAAGCGCACGATTGTCATCGCCGCCTCCTCGGGCGCTGTCATCGTCGTATCGATGCGAATCTCCGGATTCTCTGGCGCCTCGTACGGGGAGTCGATACCCGTGAAGTTCTTCAGCGCACCCGCCCGGGCCCGCTTGTAGAGCCCTTTGACGTCGCGTTGTTCGGCTGCCGCGAGTGGCGTATCGACGAACACTTCGATGAACTCGTCAGCTGCAAACAGCTCGCGCGCCATGCGACGCTCCGCGCGGAACGGCGAGATGAACGAGACGAGCACAACGAGCCCGGCATCGACCATGAGCTTCGCCACCTCGGCCACGCGGCGAATGTTCTCGACGCGATCCTGGTCGGTAAAGCCCAGATCTTTGTTGAGGCCGTGGCGAACGTTGTCACCGTCGAGAAGATAGGTGTGCCGACCGAGCGAGACGAGTTTCTTCTCGACGAGGTTGGCGATCGTCGACTTCCCGGCGCCCGACAGCCCCGTGAGCCACAGCACGCACGGCTTTTGGCCCTTCTGCGCGGCGCGAATGGGCTTCGATACATCGAGATTCTGCCAACGGACGTTTTGCGAGCGCTGCAGTGCAAAGTTGAGCAAGCCGGCGCCGACCGTATTGTTCGTGAGCCGATCGATCAGGATGAAGCCGCCGAGCGCTTTGCTATCGACGTAGGGCTCAAAGGTGATCGCGCGATCGAGTTCGAGCTCGGCAACGCCAATATCGTTGAGCTCAAGGCGCTCGGCGGGCTCACGCTCCTGGGTATTCACGTTGATCTTGTGCTTGAGGGGCGTGATCGTGGCGATCGCCTGGCTCGTCGCAAGCTTCAAGATGTACGTGCGGCCCGGCAACATCGCATCGTCGTGTAGCCACACGATCGTCGCCTCGAACTGCGATGCCACACCCGGCGGTGCATCCGCCGCTGCGATCACATCACCACGACTGACGTCGACTTCATCTTCGAGCGTCAATGTGATCGATTGCCCGGTTACGGCCGCCTCGATGTCACCCGTGCCCGTGACGATCCGCGCGACACGGCTCGTGCGACCCGAGGGCAGAATGACAACGCTATCGCCGCGCCGCACGCCCCCCGACTCGATGCGCCCCGCGAAGCCACGAAAATCTTGGTTCGGGCGATTGACCCACTGCACAGGCAAGCGCAACGCGCGCCTCGCCGTGGCATCCTCGACCGAGACAGTTTCAAGTTGCTCGAGCAGCGCCGGCCCGCGATACCAGGGCGTCTGGGCACTACGCTGCACCACGTTGTCGCCATGCACGGCGGACAAAGGGATCGCGACCACGTCAGTGAGACCGATCTGGGCCGCAAAGGCTCGATACTGCGCAGCGATCTCGTCAAAGCGCGCTTGCGAATAGGCCACGAGGTCCATCTTGTTGATCGCGACGATGACGCGACGAATGCCGACGAGCGAGACGAGATAGCTGTGCCGGCGCGTCTGCGTCAGCACGCCCTTGCGCGCATCGATGAGAATCACGGCAACGTCGGCGGTCGAGGCCCCAGTGATCATGTTGCGCGTGTACTGCTCATGGCCCGGCGTATCCGCAACCACAAAGCTACGTTTGTCGGTCGCAAAAAAGCGATAGGCAACGTCGATCGTGATGCCCTGCTCGCGCTCTGCGGCGAGGCCGTCGACTAACAACGCAAAATCGAGCTCACCGCCGCGAGTACCGACACGCTTCGAGTCCGCCTCGAGCGCAACCATCTGATCGTCGAAGATCATCTTCGACTCATACAACAGTCGGCCAATCAGCGTGGATTTACCATCGTCGACCGAGCCGCATGTAATGAAGCGCAGCAAGGAGCTCAAAAGTAGCCCTCCTGCTTTTTCTTCTCCATCGAAGCCGATGCATCATGGTCGATTGCGCGACCCTGACGTTCCGAGGTGGTGCTCAACGCCATCTCGTGGATGATGGCTTCCAAGGTATCGGCATCGCTCTCGATCGCGCCAGTCAACGGATAACAACCCAGCGTGCGGAAACGTACTTTGCGCATCACCGGGCGCTCCCCGGGTTGCAGCGGCATACGATCGTCATCGACCATCAACAGCATGCCGTTGCGCTCGACCACCGGTCGCTCTGCGGCGAAGTACAACGGCACTAGCGGTATGTTCTCGCGCGCGATGTATTGCCACACATCCTGCTCGGTCCAGTTCGACAAGGGAAAAACGCGAATGCTCTCGCCCGGACGCTTGCGCGCGTTATACAAAGACCACAATTCCGGCCGCTGGTTTTTGGGGTCCCAGCGATGCTGCGCCGTGCGAAAGCTGAACACGCGCTCCTTCGCGCGGCTCTTCTCTTCGTCGCGGCGCGCGCCGCCAAAAGCGGCATCGAAGCCGTGCTGATCGAGCGCTTGCTTCAGTGATTGCGTTTTCATCACATCGGTGTGCACTTGTGAGCCATGCGTGAACGGCCCGACCCCTTGCGCGAGACCTTCGCGGTTGATGTGCACGATCAACTCAACCCCGTAGCGCTTCGGGATCGCATCGCGAAACGCGTACATCTCGCGAAACTTCCACGTCGTGTCGACGTGTAACAACGGGAATGGCAAGGGCGCCGGGTAGAATGCCTTGAGCGCCAGATGCAGCATCACTGCGCTGTCTTTGCCGATCGAATACAGCATCACTGGCTTCTCGCACTCGGCGACGACCTCGCGCAGGATGTGGATGCTGTCCGCCTCGAGGCGGTCTAAGTGCGACAAACTCATGGGTTTCGAGACAGTTTTTTGCGGCAAAAGTTACGTTGGGCGCGCTGCGCTCCACGACAGGACCGGCAAACTAGCGACATTCGACCTGGACTGCCACGGGCTTTTGGTCATGAGCTCATGCCGTGTCAGCGCACTCGCACAAGCTACTGCGGAGAATGCATACTCTAGCGTAGATAATTCCGACGTAACGAGGATCGATTGACGCTACAGCAATTGCGCTATCTGGCCGCAGTCGTGCAGAACGGCCTGAGTGTCACCGCGGCCGCGAAGAGCCTGCATACATCCCAGCCTGGCATCAGCAAACAACTCAAGGTACTCGAGGATGAACTGGGGCTCACGTTGTTCGTTCGCGATGGTCGAGCGCTGACGCGCTTGACGCCCGCGGGCGAAGAAGTGGCCGAGCGCGCGCTGCGCATCGTGCGCGACGCGCAAGGCTTGAAGAGCTTGGCCAAAGACCTGAAGCACGCAGACCGTGGCGTGCTGTCGATCGGTACAACTCACACGCAAGCGCGCTACGTGCTGCCGCGCGTGATACGCGACTTCCGCAAGCAGTTCCCGAGCGTGCAACTGCACCTCCACCAGGGCACGTCCGAGCAAATCGCCGAGTTAGCCGCACTCGATCGGATCGACTTTGCCATCGCCACTGGCAGCCGCGAGCTGTTCCCTGATTTTGTGTTGCTGCCCTGCTTCACCTGGTATCGCAACATCATCGTGCCGCACGGACATCCGCTCGCAGCGAATCCGAAACCCACACTGACGGATGTCGGCCGCTATCCGCTCATCACGTACAGCTTCAGTTTCGCCGGTAAGTCTTCTTTGCAAGAACAATTCGCGCGTGCCGGCGTTGAGCCCGATGTGGCGCTGACCGCGCGCGATTCCGACGTGATCAAAACCTATGTGCGGCTTGGGCTTGGCATCGGCGTCATTGCCAGCATGGCGATCGAGCCCGACGACGAGCGCGATCTCACGGTCATCGATGCGTCGCACCTGTTCCCGCAACATCTGACTTGGATTGGGTTTCGCTCCGGCACGCTGCTGCGCGGCTACATGTACGACTTCATCAAGTTGTTCGCGCCGCACCTCGACCGTGAACGGGTCGGCAAAATCATGGCGGCCGCGACCCCGGCAGCGCGGGATCGCTTGACCAGTACGATTTCGGTGCCGCCGTACGACTAGCCGGCCGGTGCACGGCCGCCGCCGCATCAGGTTATTGAACGATAACTAAAGAGCCTTAGGGCGGACTGCAAGTCCTTGCTAGCCTGCGAAAATGACGCAGCCACTACCCCAAAACGGGTCAATCCTGCCCGCTGACCGCCTTGCCGCCGCGCAAAAGCTCGCGGCCGGGCTCGACGCGGCGCAACTGACGTGGCTGTCGGGCTATTTCGCAGGCCTTGCCGCTGGATCCAACCCAGCTATTCAGGCCGCGCGCGCTCCCGCGGCCGCAGCGGAGGCGTCACAAACACTCACGATTCTCTCGGCCTCACACACGGGCAACGGCCGCAAAATCGCGGAACGGTTGTACGCAGCGACTCGTGCGCAAGGAATCGCCGCCCGACTTGTCAAAGCTGGCGACTATGTGCCGCGCGAACTCGCCCGCGAAACGTTGCTGTACGCGGTTGTCAGCACCCACGGCGAAGGCGACCCGCCCGAGGAGGCGCGAGCCCTGTTCGAGTTCTTGGCTAGCAAGCGTGCACCGCAATTGCCGCAATTGCAGTACGCGGTACTCGCACTCGGCGACTCGAGCTACGCCCAATACTGCGCGGCTGGTCGGTCGCTCGATGAGCGCTTGGCAAAGTTAGGCGCACGTCGGTTGCTGCCGCGCGTCGATTGCGATGTCGATTACGAACGGCTCGCACGCCCGTGGCTCGACGACGCGTTAGCGCGTGTCAGCGAGCATGCAAACCGTCAAGCGGCGGCGCCTGCCACCGCACCGGTGCTCGCCATCGTAACCGCCGCGGAGTCGAGTCGCGCAAACCCCGTCGCGGCGGAGATCATTGCCAATCAACGGATCACGGGCCGCGATGCCACGAAAGACGTACGTCACGTTGAACTCGCGCTCGCCGATGAGACTGTGCGCTACGAGCCGGGCGATGCGCTCGGCGTCGTGCATCGCAATCCCGAGTCTGCGATCCACGCGCTGCTACAAGCCACGCGCCTCGATGGTAACGAGGTGGTGCAGCACGCTGGCCGCAGCCTGCCGCTGCACTTGTGGTTACGCGACGAGCTCGAGATCACCCGTATCGCGCGTCCGTTACTTACGACCCTCGTCGAACGCGGCAATGCCGCTGCGAAAGAGTGGTTAGCCCCGGAGGAAGCCAGCACTCTGCAGACGTTCACGCAGCGGTCGCAGGTTGCCGATCTCCTGACCCGTTTCCCGGTGGACTGGTCGGCGGCGAGTCTCGTGGCAGCGCTACGGCCCGTCACGTCTCGCTTGTACTCGATCGCCTCGAGCCAGGCGGTGGTCGGCCCCGAAGCGCACACAACCGTCGCCGTGGTCGGCACCGATGGCGCGAGTGCGCCGGGTGCAGCCTCCTCGTTCCTCGCCTCGCAACCTGCCGAAGCCGCACTGCAAGTGTGGATCGAGCGAAATGAGCGCTTCCGTCTGCCGCAGGATGCGTCGCGCGACATCATCATGATCGGCCCTGGCACCGGTGTGGCGCCTTTCCGGGCCTTCGTACAGGAGCGCGAAGCCAGCGGCGCGCAAGGCCGCCATTGGCTGTTCTTTGGCGCACGCACACGCCGCGATGAGTTCTTGTATCAACTCGAATGGCAAGCGGCGCTCAAGCGCGGCACGTTGCACCGGCTCGACGCCGCATTCTCGCGCGATCAAGCGCACAAGATCTATGTGCAGGATCGGCTCCGCGAGGCCGGCCGCGATGTTTACGACTGGCTCGCAAACGGCGCCTACCTGTACGTATGCGGCGACGCCGCCCAGATGGCGCCCGACGTGCAGCGTGCCCTGCTTGAGATCGCGACACGGCACGGCGGACACGCCGAGGACGATGCGCAAGAGTGGTTAGGCGAACTGACGACGGAGGGCCGCTACCTCCGTGACGTGTACTGAGAGGCTCGCGAGTATGGCCAGCGCCGATGAATCTCCCGTCGAAGGCATCAAGCGCGCGAGTCGCGGCCTACGCGGCACGCTCGCCGAGAGTTTGCGCGATGCCTTAACGGGCGCGATTCGCGAGCCCGATCAGCAGCTCATCAAATTTCACGGCAGCTACCAACAAGACGATCGCGACGTTCGCGACGAGCGCACGCGGCAGAAACTCGAACCCGACTATAGCTTCATGATTCGCACGCGCACGCCGGGTGGTGTTTGCACGCCGGCGCAATGGCTCGCGTTGAGCCAGCTCGCGCGCGATTACGGCACTGGCACGCTACGGCTCACCACCCGCCAGGCCTTTCAGATTCATGGCATCGTCAAAGGCGACCTCAAAGCGACCATCCAAGGGATGAATCGCGTGCTTATCGATTCGATCGCTGCCTGCGGCGATGTGAACCGCAATGTGATGGTCAGCGCTAATCCCGTGGAGTCAGCCTTACACCAAGTGGTGTATGAACATGCCCGGGCGCTCTCAGAGCATTTGCTACCGCGCACCAAGGCTTACCACGAGATTTGGCTCGATGGGGAAAAACTCACGGGCGAACCGGAGGCCGAGCCCATTCTCGGCTCGAACTACCTACCGCGTAAATTCAAGACCGGCATCGTCGTGCCACCGCACAACGACGTCGATATCTTCTCGCAAGACTTGGGCTTTATTGCCATCGTTAACGAGGCCACCGCGGACGGGGCGAGCCTAACCGGCTTCAACTTGCTCGTCGGCGGTGGCCACGGTGCCGCGCACGGCGAAGCGGCTACCTTCCCGCGTCTGGCCGACGTTGTCGGATTTCTCCGCGTCGATCAGTTGTTAGAGGTGGCCGCGACGGTCGTCATGATCCAGCGCGATTTCGGCGATCGGACCAACCGCAAGCACGCACGACTCAAATACACCATCGCCGATCGCGGTATCGATTGGTTTAAAGAGGAACTGACGCGACGCCTCGGCTATGCCCTGGCACCCGCGAAGCCGTTTCGCTTCACGACCCAAGGCGACCGCTTCGGCTGGGTGCAAGGCCTCGGCAATACGTGGCACTTGACGCTCCGAATCGAGGCGGGCCGCATCGCAGATCGAGCCCATGCGCCGCATCTCACTGGCCTCGAGCGCATTGCCGCCGTGCACCGCGGCGACTTTCGTCTCACGCCAAACCAGAATTTGATCATTGCGAACGTCGCTGCGGCCGATCGCGCGACAATCGAAGCGTTAGCGACCGAGCATGGCTTGTTAGCTGCGACGAATGCGGCGCCAGTTCGTCGCGATGCTTTGGCGTGCGTCGCACTGCCCACGTGCTCGCTGGCGATGGCAGAGGCTGAGCGCTACCTACCCACGTTTCTCCCACTCCTTGAAGCGCGCCTCGCAGCCCATGGCCTCGCGAATCAACCGCTGACATTTCGTGTGACGGGCTGCCCGAACGGCTGCGCGCGCCCGTACCTCAGCGAGGTGGGCCTGATCGGCCGGGCCCCCGGACGGTATGTGCTGCGCTTGGGCGGCAATGCCACGGGCGAGCGACTCAATGTGATCTATCGCGACAACATCACGGAACCGGAGATTTTGGCCGCACTCGATCCGCTGTTGGCACGCTACGCGGCGGAACGTCAGTCCGACGAGCGCTTCGGCGATTACTTGTGGCGAGCCCAAGTCCTCACCTCCGCCAATACATTATGAGCTCGTTAGCCACGGACATCGCACACGACAGCCGCGCCCTGGCGGCCAGCAACGCCGAGCTGGCAGGACTCTCTGCGCCCCAGCGCGTACAGTGGTCGCTCGACAAGCTCCCGAGCGTGCACGTCCTGTCGTCGAGCTTCGGTGCGCAAGCTGCGGTGTCGTTGCATCTCGTGACACAGATCGCGCCGAACATTCCGGTGATCGTTGTCGATACGGGCTATCTGTTTCCCGAGACGTATCGCTTCATCGACGAGCTCACCGATAAACTGCAGCTCAACCTGCACGTGTATGCGAGCACGCGGTCGCCAGCGTGGCTCGAGGCGCGCTATGGCGCGCTGTGGAAGCAAGGCCGCGAAGGGCTCGACCGTTATTTGGCGGCGCAGAAGCTCGAACCAATGCAACGCGCCTTGCGCACGCTGCATGCGTCAACTTGGTTTGCCGGCCTGCGCCGTTCGCAGGCCGAGAGTCGGCGACAGATCGAAGCGCTGAGCTTGCAAGATGGGCGCTTCAAAGTGCATCCGATCTTCGATTGGAGCGACCGCGACATTCATCGCTACTTGAAGGCTAACGATTTGCCGTACCACCCGCTGTGGGACAAGGGCTACGTGTCGATCGGCGATTGGCATTCGACGCGCTCGTTGCATGAAGTCAGCTCCGAGGAGGAACTGCGCTTCGACGGCATCAAGCGTGAGTGCGGCTTGCACGGTCTCGACGGCTGACCCAGGATCGCGGCATGTTTCCGTTCCACGAGTATTTCGCCGAGGCGAACGAGAAACTGCGGCGCGGTCACCTTTATCGCACCTTTCGCGAACTCGAACGTACGCAACACCGGTTCCCGCACGTGAGCTGGCACACGCCACAAGGCACGCGGGATCTGACGGTATGGTGTAGCAACGACTATCTGGGCATGAGTCAGCATCCGTGCGTCATCGATGCGGCGCATCGCGCCCTCGACGACTACGGCGTCGGCGCAGGTGGTACTCGCGCGATCTCCGGCACGACGCATTTGCTGGCCGAGCTCGAGCGGGAACTGGCGCTCACTCAGCACAAAGAGGCCGCGCTGGTGTTCTCGTCAGGCTACGTCGCTAACGAGGCGTCATTGCAAGCATTGGCGGCGGGCTTGCCGGACTGCGTCGTGCTGTCAGACGCCGCGAACCATGCCTCGATCATCGCCGGCATTCGCGCGAGCAAACGGCCGTGCCGCGTGTTCCGCCACAACGACGCCGCGCATCTCGAGTCGCTGCTGCGCGAGTTGCATGCTGATGTGCCGCGGATCGTCGTGCTCGAATCGTTGTACTCGATGGACGGCGACATCGCCCCACTGGCCGAGTTGTTAGCCGTCGCAAAGCGCTTCGGCGCGTTGACGTTCGTCGACGAAACGCACGCGGTCGGCGTCTACGGCACGGACGGCGGCGGTATCGCGGCCAGTCTAGGCCTCGACGGTTGGGTTGACGTCTCACAAGGCGGCCTCGGCAAGGGCTATGGCGCGGTGGGCGGCTTCGTGGCGGCGCGCCGTGAGGTCATCGATTTCATCCGCAGCCACGCTGCTGGATTCATATTCACCACGGCGCTACCACCGCCGACCGCCGCGGCTGCCCTCGCCTCCGTGCGCCACTTACGCGCGAGCCAACTCGAGCGTCAGGCACTGTTCGCGCGCGTGGCACGCTTACGGACGGCATTGCATGCAGCCGGAGTGCCGATTGCCGCGACGCAGAGCCAGATCTTGCCGCTCATCGTCGGCGATGCGCAGCGGTGCCAAGCATTGGCGGAGCGATTGGCGAACGAACATGGGCTGTATCTCCAGGCCATCGTGTATCCCACGGTGCCGCGCGACGCGGCTCGCTTGCGCATCACGCCGAGTCCGTTACACAGCGATCACGATCAAGAGCAACTCGTACGCGCGCTGGCCCTGGAGTGCCGGGCACTGCGTATCAGCGCTGCAGCCTGAACATTCGTTAGGGAGCGTAGACAAGCGCATGCAGTACTTTCCGGTGTTCCTCGATTTGACCGACCGACCGGTGCTCGTCGTCGGCGGCGGCACGGTTGCACTCCGCAAGATCGACCTGCTGCGTCGCAGTCGAGCGCGCATTACGGTCGTCGCCACGACGATCTGCGGCGACTTGCGCGAGCGCGCAGCAACCGAGGGCATCACGCTCGTCGAGCGGCCGTTCGCCGTCAGCGACATCGCCGAACACTGGCTCGTGGTCGCCGCGACCAGCGACCCCGCCGTCAACGCCGAAGTCTCCGCCGCCGCCCTCGCTCGCCGCATTCCGTGCAACGTGGTCGACGTACGTGAGCTATCGACTTTCATCATGCCGGCCATCGTTGACCGGGCTCCGGTGCAAATCGCCATTTCAACCGGCGGTGCCTCGCCAGTGCTCGCGCGCCTCATCCGCGAGCGACTCGAAAGCCTGCTGGACGAGTCGCTCGGCGCGCTCGCGCGCTTCGCCGACCGCTGGCGCACCACCGCCCGGCAAATGCTCACGAGCGGGACCGCGCGTCGCGAGTTTCTGTCCTGGATTTTGACGGGGCCTGCGGCGCAAGCAATTCGCAATCAACGCGAGCCGTTGGCGGATCGGCTCGTTACCGCGGAGCTGGATCGCCGCACGAGCGCACGGAATCGCACAGCGCTCGGTCACGTGACGCTCGTGGGCGCTGGCCCAGGGGATCCGGGCCTACTCACCTTGAAGGCATTGCGCGCCTTGCAAGAGGCCGACGTGATCATCCACGACCGACTGGCTTCAGCTGAAGTCATCGACTTGGCGCGACGTGACGCCGAACGGATCGACGTCGGCAAAGCCGCGGGCGGCCGCGGCGCACGGCAAGAGGACATCAACGCGTTGTTAGTGGAGCACGCGGCACGTGGTCGGCGCGTGGTACGGCTCAAGGGCGGCGATCCGTTCGTCTTTGGGCGCGGCGGCGAGGAACTCGACTATCTGCGCGCGCACTCGATTTCGTTCGATGTCGTCCCCGGTGTGAGCGCCGCGCTAGCCGCAGGTGCCTATGCCGGTATCCCGCTCACGGATCGACGCCACGCGCAGTCGATACGCCTGCTCACCGGCAATAGCGATGACGCATTGGCGGCATTCGATTTCTCGGACGTGGCAGCCGAGCGTGAAACGCTCGCCGTCTACATGGGCGTCGGGCGACTCACCCAACTTTGTGAGTTGTTAGTACGCGCCAAAGTACCCGCCACACTCCCCGTCGCCATCGTCGAGAATGCGAGCCGGCCCGAGCAGCGCGTGGTGGTCGGCACCGTGGCAAGCGTCGTGCGACTCGCGGCTGACCATGCCGTTCAATCGCCCGCCATCATCGTCGTGGGGCACGTTGCAGCGCAGGCCCTGCACAATCACTGGTATGCAGAGAATCCCGTAGGCGACTCTACGGTTAGCGCCGCCGCATAAAACATAAGCGCGGCGCCGATGCGGAGCCGCGCCGTCCTTTGCGAGCCGATTCACGGCAAATTCGCGCAGAACTCGCGACACTCGTCACAGGTTCGTCAACCCTCGGCGAACTCAAGAGCGGCGGCTCCAGGCCGTTACACCTTGAGTACGATTGGCGAGAGAGTGTATGCGAGTTAAACAGTTCACACTTCAAGGTGGCACCGCCACGGATGCCTTCAAGGCGGAGTTGCGCGCATTGAGCCCGCAGCTCGTATTGTGTTTCGGCGATGGCGCAGCCCTCACGAGCGCCAAGGTGGCTGCCACGCTCGCATCAACCGTTCCGACTGCGTCGGTCATCGGCTGCTCGTCCACCGCGAACATCAGTACGGGCGGCGTAAGCCACGATGCCGTCATCGTCACCGCGGTGCATTTTGAGCGCTCGCAGATTCACGTCGCGACTTCTGCAGTCACGGACATGGCCGACTCCGAGTCGGCTGGCGAGCGCGTTGCAGCACAATTGCGCGCTGCCGCACCCCATACCGTGCTGCTCTTTGGGCCCGGCGTCCACTTCAATGGCAGTGCGCTCATTCGTGGCGTGCGCCGTGTCCTCGGCCCCGATGTCTCATTGATTGGCGGCTTGGCGAACGACGGCTTGAAGTTCCAAGAGACCCTCGTGTTCTCGGGCGCTGACGTCAGTACTAACAAGTTGGTCGGCGTCGGCTTCAGCGGCGCCAAGTTACACATCACACACGGCAGCGTCGGCGGTTGGCGCCCCTTTGGCCCAGTACGGCGCGTGACCCGCGCAGAAGGCAACGTGCTGTACGAGCTCGACGGCGAGGTGGCGCTCGATGTTTATCGCCGCTATCTCGGCGACCAAGCCGCCCACTTGCCAGGCTCCGCCCTACTGTTCCCATTCTCGATGCTGGATAGTGCCGCGCAAGAGACCGGCGTCACCCGCACGATTCTCGGTCTCGATGAATCGAACGGCAGCATCACGCTCGCCGGCGAGATCGTGCAAAACGGCTACCTCCGACTGATGTGTGCGTCGCAAGACGATCTCATCAACGGCGCTGAAATGGCGGCTGAGCACGCGCAAGCCGCCGCGTTTGCGGGCTCCGATTCTTTCGCCTTGTTAGTCAGTTGTATCGG
This sequence comes from uncultured Steroidobacteraceae bacterium, assembly GCA_964444835.1. Lineage (GTDB taxonomy): Bacteria > Pseudomonadota > Gammaproteobacteria > Steroidobacterales > Steroidobacteraceae > CADEED01. Next base: position 17,028 of record CAYUIT010000027.1, on the reverse strand, counting down.
CCGGATGAGCGCGCTTGGGCAGCGCGTCGAGGAGGAGATCGACGCCGTCGCCTCGATCTTGGGCCCGCATTGCACGCTGGCCGGTTTCTACTCGAACGGCGAAATCAGCTCGCGCGCCGCGGCGCCTGAGCAGCAACTGCACAACCAAACCATGACGGTCAGTCGCTTCAGCGAAGCGGCATGATATGCACCGGGTGCTGAAACGGCAGCTGCGCCGCGCGTTGCAGCTGCCCTCGAATGAGGCGGTCGACCACTTCATCGAGGAGCTGCGGAGCGCAGCGACGTCCGAAGCAGCCCACAGCCCGACCGCACGTTTACACGCTGGCTTTGGCACGCTCATCGCCGCAATCGAGGCGAGCTATGAGCAGCTCGAGCGCGATCTCGAACTTCGTACGCGCAGTCTCGACATCAGCTCGGGCGAGCTATTCGAACTAAATGCACGGCTGCGTACGGAGCTGGCGTCGCAGCGTGTCGCACAAGATGCGCTGCTGCACGCCGCGCGTGACGTGGCGAGCCGCGCAGGCCTCCAGCCGCCCGAACTCGAGAACGCTGGCTTGCAACAGCTCGCCGAGTTGCTCTCCTCGCTCGTGCTCGAGCGCCAGAACGCCGTCGACGCGCGACTCCAGTCGGAGAAGCAATTGCGCCTGGCGCTCGATGCGTCGAACCTCAGTCTGTGGGACTGGGATTTCTCAGCGCCCACGATGTTCTTCGACAACACCTTCGCGCGCTTCATCGGCACCTCGGGGCATGACAATTTCTATGCGCTCGCAGATCTCGGCGCGCGAACGCATCCCGTCGATGCGCAACGTCTGTCGGATGCCATCGCCGATGTTGTCAAAGGCCGCGCTGCGAACTTTGCGGTTGAGATGCGCTTTCGGCATGCCGACGGTCATTGGATATGGTTACAAACTTTCGGCAGCGTGACGCGGCGCGCCGACAACGGCCACGCTCTGCGCCTCACCGGCACCGTCGCCGACATCACGTCACGCAAACAGCTCGAGCAATCGGTCGCCGATAACTTAAAGTTGTTAGAGACGATTCTCGAGGCGATGCCGTTACCGGTGATCCTGCGCAATCGCGACCGGCAGATCATTCGAGTCAATGCGGCCGCGGAGGTGATGTACGGGATTCCGCGCGATCGTCAGATGGGTCGGCGTTTGGAGGAGATCCATTCGTCGAGTGCGGCCGGGCGCGCTGAGATGTTGGCATCGGATGATGCCGCGCTGAATCGCGGGATGGCGCATCGCTACGAGACCACGGTGCAACGTGCCGACGGCCACACCTTCGACGTGCTCATCGCCAAGGCACCCGTGACGCAGGCGGATGGCACGGTGTCGGCGATTGCGTCGGTTATCACGGATATCTCCGAACAAAAGCGCACGGCGCTCGAGCTGGATCGCGCGCGACTGGCGGCTGAAGCCGCAACGCGCGCCAAGTCGCGCTTCTTGGCAAACATGAGTCACGAACTACGCACGCCGCTCAACGGCGTGGTCGGCATGGCTTCGTTGCTCGAAACCACCCCACTCGACTCGCGGCAACAGCGGTTCGTGCAAACACTGCGCACTTCAGCCGAGGCGCTGATCACGATCATCAACGATATCCTCGACATCTCGAAGATCGAAGCCGGCAAGCTCGAGCTCGCGAATCAAACAGTCGATCCGCGCCGCGAACTCGAGCAAGTCGTGTCGCTGTTCAGTGCCCGCGCGTTCGAGAAAGGTCTCGAGATCGCTTCGCATGTCGCACCCGGTACGCCATCGACGATCGAGATCGATCCGGTGCGATTGCGTCAGATCCTGAGCAACCTCGTCAGCAACGCGATCAAGTTCACAGCGAGTGGCTGTGTCTTGGTGAGCCTGCGGCCCACGACCCGCGCTGACAGCAGCAGTGGTGTGCGCTTTGAGGTACTCGACACGGGCATCGGGCTCACACCGGATCAGCAAAGCAAAGTGTTCGAGGCGTTCGCGCAAGCTGACGACAGCATTACACGCCGCTTCGGCGGCACCGGACTCGGCCTCACGATCAGCCGTGACCTCATTAACTTGATGGGCGGCCGACTCGGCGTCGACAGCGAACTCGGCGTTGGTAGTTGCTTCTTCATCGAGCTGCCGGCGTCACACTCGCCCGCACAGTCGGAGATCCCACGCATCAACCCAAACTCGTATGCGCTGATCGTGGCGAAACATGCACCGATTCGACTCGCTCTCGCGGAGAGCGCGCGAGCGCTGCATGCGTGCGTCGAAGCCGTGCCCGATATCGCGTCCGCTGTCGCTCGACTCGAGCAATTGGCGCCGGGCGTGCGCAAGGTCCAGGCGATCGTCGACATCGATGCGCAGTGCGTCGTAACGTCGGAGGCTGTGAGCGCTTTGCGCTTATCTTGCGGATCGTGTCCGCTGCACGTGACTCTGGTCGTCCCTGCAGGACTGGCGGCCGACAGCCCCCTGGGAGCGGATCGCATCCTGGTCAAACCGGTCAGCACGAGCGCCGTATTCGATCCGCTGACTGGCGAGGCTGCCGCGAAAAACGCGAGTGCGGCGCCGAGGCCATCGGGGCCGTTGCGGGCCACAAATCGGGCTGTGCTCGTCGTCGAAGACAACGCAGTCAATCGGGAGCTGGCCAGCGCGATGCTCGCAACACTTGGTATGCGCGCGATCATGGCCGAGGATGGCGAACGCGGCGTTGCGACCTTCCAGGCACACCCCGATGTGGCGCTGATTCTGATGGACTGCCAGATGCCCGTCATGGACGGCTTTACGGCGACCCGGGCCATCCGAGCACTGCCGACGGGCCGCACTGTGCCCATCATCGCGATGACCGGCAATGCCATGCAGGGCGACCGAGAGGCCTGCCTTGAGGCCGGCATGAACGATTATTTGACCAAACCAACCAACCTTCAGTCGCTGCGCGCCAAGCTGGAGACCTGGCTGCCCGAGGAACCCGTTGCGGCAACGGCGACCGGCTAGTGGGCAAAAAGAGACCCCCAAACCGCGATTGATTCGACGCCAAGCACCCGTCCTACAGGCAATTGAAGCTGCAGGGCTGAGGTTCACTTGACATATGCTGACGCTGCAAACGACGGCGACGACGCCGGTGCGGGCCTGCAAGCCTCCCATCGCTATCACCTATTGGAGCGCTTACCGGGCGATGTAGGCCGCGATCAGCTCGAGCGCTTCGTCGCGGATCGCTTTGAGCACACGCACCAAGCTCGCGTGCGGAGCTTCCTGCCGACCTTGGTGGGCCTCGAGGACCGCCACGGACAGTTGCGGTGCGCACTGGGCTATCGGAGTGCCGCGCAAGAGCGCCTCTTCCTAGAGCAGTATCTCGACACGCCGATCGAACATGCCATTGAATCGGCCGGCGCGCAGGCGACGGCGGTTCGGCGCGAGGAGATTGTGGAAGTCGGCAACCTCGCGGGCCGCGGCTGTCGCGCTGCGGTTTATCTCGTTTCGCAGATCCCGCGCTATTTGCTCGCACGTGGCTTCCGTTGGATCGCCTTCACGAGCACCGACCGCGTCCGTGAAATCTTGCAAGGATTCCACGCGCCTGTGCTCGATCTCGGCCCAGCCGACCCGGCGCGGCTCAAAGGCGGGGCCGAAGATTGGGGCCGCTACTACGAGGCCGATCCTCGCGTGTTGGCAGCCTGGCTGCCGGACGGGTTGAGCTTCTCGCGATGAGCGATTGGGTGGCTCGGGTCGCGCTCGACGACGGACAGCGAGTCGTCACGACACGCGAACTGCCGGGCTTGGTGGCGACCGAGGCGCAAGCACTGCGCCATGCACACGCGCCCGACGCACGCTTTGCCGTGCTTGCCGACAATGGCATCGGTTGGGCCATCACCGATCTCGCGCTGCACACCGCCCGCGCCGTGAATGTGCCTATCCCGGGCTACTTCACGCCGGCTCAAACTCTTCATGTACTCAACGATGCATCGATCGACTGCGTCGTCACCGATGCGCCGGAGCGCATTCTCACGCTCGATTGCGGCTTTCGCTTAGGCTCACGCTCGCCGCTGACTGGCCTAACAACCTTAGCGCGACCGATCGAGCCTGATGCCCGCGCTGTCTTGCCGCGCGGCACCACCAAGATCACATACACCTCCGGGAGCACCGGCGCACCGAAAGGAGTCTGCCTCGCAGCAGAGACGCTCGAAGCCGTCGCGGCCTCGCTCAACGCCGTCACGCGACCGTTCGCGACGCATCGGCACCTGTGCCTGCTGCCGCTTGCAACCTTGCTCGACAACCTCGCCGGATTGATTGCAGCACCGCTCGCTGGCGCCACGTGCGTACTCCCGTCCCTGCAGCACACCGGTATTCACTACAGCGGAGTCGATTCACGCGCACTGCTCGATTGCATCGGTCGAACGCAGCCGGAGTCGATGATTCTGGTTCCGGAACTGTTGCGATTGTTAGTGGCGGCGAGCGAGCGTGGCTGGCACGCGCCACAGAGCTTGAAGTTCATCGCCGTGGGCGGCGCCACCACGGCGCCGGAATTGCTGACACAGGCGCGCAGCCTTGGCCTACCGGTTCTCGAGGGCTATGGCTTGAGCGAATGCGCTTCGGTTGTTGCGCTCAACACTCAGGCGGAGAACCGCCCGGGCAGTGTCGGCAAACCACTCCCCCACGCGCGGGTGCGAATCGATAGCCACGGCGAAATCCGCGTGGCGGGCGCCACCATGCTCGGCTATCTCGGTAACGCTGCCAGTACGCCGCCGACGGAAATCGCCACCGGCGACCTCGGCGAGCTCGATGCGGATGGCTACCTCTATGTGCGCGGACGCGCGAAGAACCTACTCATCACGAGCATGGGCCGCAATATCTCGCCCGAGTGGATCGAACGTGAGTTGTTAGTGGACGGCACGCTCGCGCAAGTTGCCGTGTTCGGCGATGCGCAGCCACATCCGGTTGCGCTGGTCGTGCCCGCGAGTGCTGCCGCCGACGCCGCCCGCATCGACTCCGTCGTCGCGGCCGCCAACGAGCGGCTGCCAGACTACGCACGGGTGCGTGCGTGGCGTCACGCCGCAGCCCCCTTTACCCCGCGCGACGGCACGCTCACCACGAACGGCCGGTTGCGTCGCGACGCGATCTTGCGGCGCGAGTCGCAAGCGCTCGAGGCGCTGTACCGCACAGCCAAAGCATCATGAAAAACACACCGACGTTCTACGACCAGCTCGCCGCCGAAACCTCGGCAGCACGCCAATACTTACTCACCGCACCGGCAATCGTGCGGACGCTCGCGGGCGGCATCACGCGCGAGTTGTACCTCGCCTTTCTCGGCCAAGCGTTTCAACATGTGCGTCATACGGTGCCGCTCTTGATGGCCGTCGGCAGTCGACTGCCAGCCGACTACGAGTGGCTCCGCAAAGAGATCGCGCACTACATCGAAGAAGAATACGGCCACGAGCAATGGATCCTGAATGACATCGCCGCGGCCGGTGGCGATCGTGAAGCCGCTGCCACTGCAGCACCGCACGTAGAGACGGATGCCATGATTGCCTACGCGTACGACACCGTGATGCGCCGCAATCCGGTCGGCTTCTTCGGCATGGTCTACGTGCTGGAAGGTACGAGCATCGCGTTGGCGCTCGATGCGGCCAGCAAGGTTCAAAGGACGCTCGCACTCCCTAACAACGCGTTCAGCTACCTCCGGAGCCATGGCACGCTCGATCAGCAGCACGTGCAGCAACTTGCTGGGATTCTCAATCGCTTGCCGACCGCGGCCGATCGCGCAGCTGTTACGACCTGCGCGAATGCCATGTTTTGGCTGTACGGGAATGTCTTCCGCAGCCTCGATCGCACGGAGACTGCATGAAAGACTATCGAGCACTGATTACTGGCGGCGCGGGCGGCATTGGCTTCGCGATGGCTACTGCCTTGCTCGAGCGCGGTGCCGCAGTCATCCTGGTGAATCGCGACACCACGGCGCTTGCCGCGGCCAAGACGCAGCTCGCGCGCCATGGCGACCGTGTCGAAACCTTCGCCTGCGACGTCACGCAGTCGCGCGACCGTCAAGCATTAGTGGAGTTTGCACGGCAATGGCGTGGCGGCATCAATGTCTTGATCAACAATGCAGGTGTTAGCGGCTTTGCGCTGCTGCGTGATCAATCAGCCGCCCAGATCGAGCGAACGCTCGCGGTGAACATCGAGGCACCGATCCTCTTGTGCCACGCCATGCTGCCTGGACTGCAGAGCCAAGCCAAGGCGCACATCGTCAATGTGGGTTCGGTTTACGGCAGCATCGGCTTCGCAGCACATTCGGTGTACTCCGCGAGCAAATTTGCACTCCGCGGCTTCAGTGAAGCGCTGCGCCGCGAGCTCGCCGACACCCACGTGACAGTTCACTGCCTCGCGCCACGCGCGACTCGCACCCCTCTGAATCACGGCGCGGCAGAGTCGCTCAACGCCGCGCTGGGCAGCAAGACGGACGACCCCCAAGTCGTGGGCGACGCACTCTGCAAGATGCTGGAGCGGGGCACAGGGTTCGCCGTGATCGGCTGGCCGGAAAAATTCTTCGCACGCTTGAACGCGCTGGTACCGCGAGTCGTCGACAAGGCGCTCCGCAGCAAGCTACCCATCATCGCGCAACACGCGCGCGATGCGTCGGCAGCACACTAACTATCGATTCGTTGCTAGGAACTACATCATGACAAGACGCATGCTCTTCACGTTATCGGCTGCCCTGGCGCTCGGCGCTTTTCTGCCGGGCTCCGCCGCGTTTGCGCAAGCGGCCGCGAATTTTGACTCCGAACTATTGGCAATTCAGCAAGAGTGGGCCAAGGCGAACTACTCGATCGCCGACTCCGATCGCAAAGAAGCCGCGTTCGAGGCGCTTGCCAAGCGCGCCGATGCTTTCGCGCAGGCCAATCCCAAGCGCGCTGAAGCGCTGATATGGCACGGTATCGTGCTGTCGAGCTATGCGGGCGCCAAAGGCGGCCTCGGTGCACTCGGCATCGTCAAGCAATCGCGCGCCAAGCTCGAGCAAGCGATGAAGATCGACGCCAATGCGCTGGAGGGTTCGGCCTATACGAGCCTCGGCACACTGTATTACAAGGTACCCGGATTCCCGCTTGGCTTCGGTGATGACAAGAAGGCGCAGAAGTTTCTCGAAACGGCACTCAAGATCAATCCGAACGGCATCGATCCTAACTACTTCTACGGCGAATTCTTGTTCGAAGATGGCCGGTACGCCGACGCCATCCCGTACCTGAACAAGGCGCTCGCAGCGCCGCCGCGGCCGAATCGCGAGTTAGCCGATCAAGGCCGACGGGGTGAGATCGAAGCACTGCTCGCCAAGGCGAAGCAGAAAGCGAACTGAGCCGCTATTGCAGGCAGACGACGAGCTGCGCTTCGTAGTTCCGCCAATGAATCGGAATGACGAAGGAGCGCGTCTTCTTCGGGCGCACGATTCGCTCGGGCTCACCCACAACCACAAGCGGCACGGAGATCATGAACTCCGCGCCGAAGTCGCGGCGCGCATTGCCGGAGATCGTGTTGGCCACTTCGCCCACGAGATCACACATGTTTTCGTGCGTGACATCCGATTCGCCCATGGCTGACAGCAACACGCGCAGCATTCCCGAAGGCGCCGTGAAGTACACGATGCCTTTGCGCTTGCCCGAGATGCCAATGATGCCCGTGTAGTCTTGGGCGAGCGAAGTCGCTTGGTCGACCAAGTACGGCGAGCCAACGACGGCGGGTTGCTGCGCGGACTGCACGAAGTAGTGCGTCGTGCCGTCGACGAACGTTTCGAGTTCCTTTTCAACCATGCATCGCTCCACGCCACAGTTCGGCTAGGGCTTCATTCAGTTGTTTGTCCGTGAACGGTTTGCATAGGAAACCATTCGCGCCCTTCTTGATCGCTTCGATGGCCGTTGCCTTGTCGGCGAGCGCCGAGATCACGAGGATCAAGATGCTGGGCTGCATGGCGACCAGTCGATCGACGCAAGCGATGCCATCCATTTCGGGCATCGTGATGTCCATAGTCACGACATCGGGTGTGCACTGTTTGAAAACGTCGAGCGCCTCGAGGCCGTTCTTGGCGGTGCCCACCACCTGAAAGCGACTGCTTTCCGTCGAGCGCTCGATCTTGCGACGAATGATGTTCGAGTCGTCGACGATCATCAGCCGCAAGGGTTGATCGTGCGATTTCTTCGCCAGGGACGCTGCCAGTTTCATTCCCGTTCCGTTCGGTGTCGATTGGTTAGGCAGCTTGGGTGCTGGCGTCGACGGGGAGCTTGACGCGGAAGCGCGTGTACTCCCCGCTCTTGCTCGCGACGCCGACGCGGCCACCCAACTTCGTAACGAGATCATGGACGACATCGAGCCCGACACCACGCCCAGCGTCCTTGTCGACCGCCTTCGCAGTCGAGAAGCCGGCACGGAAGATCAGCCCGATCAGCTTACGTGGGTCGATGACCTCAGCCGCTTGCTGCGACAACATGCCGCGCTCGACAGCCACGGTGCGAATCCGCTCGACATCGATACCCGCACCATCGTCTTGGAATACGAGCTCGAAGCCATCCGAGCCACGCTCGATGAACTCCAACACGATCGTACCTTGTTCGGGCTTGCCGGCAGCCAGTCGAGCCTGCGGCGACTCGACGCCGTGCACGACCGCATTGCGCACCATCTGGCTCGCCAAATCGCGGACCGGACGTTCGTAGCTCTCCGGCACGCTCTCGAGACCCATACACACGAGCGAGACACGCTTGTTCTGATTGCTCGCGACTGTTTGCGCAAGCTGCCGCAGATGCGATTCGATAGCCGTGCCCGACGCAGCCTCCTCATCCGACCGCGCACCTCCCAATGCCGCTGCACGCTCTGCGGCCGCGGCAATGACGGCCGCGGACGGGCCGGGAAGCCGCAGGGTCTTGCCATCCGCCGCGCCTGCATGTGCCGCCGCAGCTTCGAGCACGGCCGCCGTGGGCCCCGGCAGACGCAAGGTCTTGCCGTCGTTGGGCGCGCCCTGCTGATCGGCGTGCTCCGCCGCCGCAGCAAGCACGGCAGCAGTCGGGCCCGGCAAGCGCAACGTCCGCGCGTCGGTGGCCGGCGCAGCCGATTCCGCAATCGGCTCGGATGCCGCATCGGACAGGCTCGCTTCGGCCGAGTCGTTAGTCATGGGAGACGCCGCTGGCTCACCCACGGTAAACGCGCCGCGCATCTCACCCAGACGCCCGACCAGCTCCTTCACGGAGGCTAGATGGTTGAATAAGTCGTCGAGCTTGACCGCGAGCGGCAGGAAGTCGTTACCGGTGAGACCCGATTTGTGGCGCAGCTCCGACAGCGCATCCTCGAAGACGTGCGCTTTCTGCTCAACCGTGGGCAGGCCCAGCGCCGCCGCATCGCTCTTCATTGAGTGCACTTCGCGGAAGATCTTGTCGAGCTTCTCGCGGAACGACGCCTCATCGCGTGCTGGCATCTTGAGAACCGTATTGACTAGATTCATCGAGCTGTCGGCGTTAGCCAAGAACTCGGCCAACTGGCCCGCTTCGACGTGCAGAATGGAGAACAACAGATCGAGCTGCGCTTGCTGCTGCGCCTGCGACTCTTGCAGTTCGCGCGCTAACAAGACCTTCTCCGTGATGTCGTTCACCGTCACGAGCAGTTGCGTCATCTTGCCATTGACGCGCACGCGATTGAAATCGAACGCCAAGTAACGTGTTTCGTATTCGCCACCCTCGAGCGCGAAATGCACGCCCACTTCGTTGAGCGGATTGAGCGTCTTGACAAGCTTCTCATTGACGCGATCGCCCCAGAGCAGCTCGACGAAGTCAAGCGCTGTGCGCAAGGTCTTGTCGGGCACGATATCGCGTAACAGCGATTCGAGCGTCAGGTTGTCGAAGCTATCGCGTCGAAACATTCCCTTCATCGCATCGGACAATTCGCTGCCGATATGATGCTGACGGTCGAGCAGGAACAAGCCCTCGCCGACCGTCTTCAGAATCTGCTCGGTCTCGCGCCGCGCGCCTGCAATCGCATCGTCCTCACTGCGCAAGTTGCGCAGCACCTGGAAGAGCAACATCAAGAAGATCGCGCCAGCGAGCGCCATACCGGAGATCTGCAACAACTGGAATTGGCGGGCGCGCTGACCGCTCGCTTGGTCGACCGCGACCGCCAGCGATTCGAGCGATTGCGTCAACGCATCGCCGTGTGCGCGACTGCCAACGATGGCGAACGCGAGCTTCTGGCCCACAGCCTCGTGATTAGCGGCATCGACTGCAAACAGCGCCGCGAGCGAGCCACTGTAGCGACCCCATCCGTCACTGAGCACGCGCAGCGTATCGGCGTTCTTCGCACTCGCGAGCGACGCAGACTCCAAGAGGTCTCCGCCGCGCCCGATCGCGTTGCCCGCCGCAAGCGCCTCCAGATCCGTGCCGAGTGCATCGTGCACAGTGCGGAGTTTCTCGAGCGGGCGCTCAGCCGAGCCGCCCTCGCCTAACACCAATCGCAACCCGCGCAACTCCGCGCCTAGCGTCTCACTCGCGACCTGCGCGCGAGCGATGGTTTGAGCAGCAGCCGCATCGGCGGCGAACTGCGAAGTCTGATAGAGATTGAGCGCCAGCACGCCGGCCACTGTGGCGACCAGTACGGCCACCCAACCCGCGACGCCTCGATACCGACTTGAACTCGATGCAGACATGACGTTGAACCTTTACAGGAGTTGCTTCGGCGCGAAGGACACTGCTTCTGGCAGTTCTTCCGCCGCATGAATTGCTCGTGACAAGACGCGGTCCGTCGCCACGGGCCCCAACACCTCGCACAAGGCGATGTACATCGCGTTGAGGCATTGACGCAGTCCTTGCGTTGCAAACTGACCCGGGCATTGCTCCGCCGCAAAGCCCGAGCGAATCCAATCCTCGACAGCGACCTGCAAGTTGTCGGGCAAATCGCCGGTCGCGGCGAGTTCGCGCAGGGTCGCGGAGAAGTCTTCGAGCGCGCCATCGCGTTTGCGCAGCTCGTCGATGATGTGTTGCGCGCAGTAGCCGAACACCACCGCAGATGCGCTGCGATTCGGCGTCGGTCGCGCGGGCGCACTACTGGGGGCCGGCGTTGGGGCCGAGCGCGTCGGTGCCGTGGCCACGCTAGCTGCAAGCGCAGTTGCGCTTGTCGGCCGCAACGAGTCGGGAACGGGCGGCAAGCTCTGCGTCGGTTGGCCCAAAGCTGAATAGAGTGCGACCGACAAACTGCGCCGTTGCGCATCCGTCATCCCGATGTGTTGCATCAGGCCATCGATGAACAGCGTGGCGCGAAACGAAGTTGTCGTAGCGAAATTTTCAAACCAGTACTGGAGCGCCTCGCGCAGCAGCGCGCGATTGTCTTCAAACGTTCGCAGGCACGCGCTGTAGACGGCGCGCGCATTGTGCTCGGCGGAGGCGCTCGCCACGCGTTAGCTCCCCTTGCCACCGTGCGTGCTGGCTTGCACGAAATCGGAATAACCCACTTCATAGTGCTCGGAGATATCGAGGCCGCGTTGCTCGTGCATCGTCGAGGCACGTAAGCCCATCGTCACATCGATCAGTTTGAACATTGCCCACGAGGTACCAAACGACCAAATGAAGGCCGCCACGACGCCGATGAACTGAGTCGTCATGCGCTCGAGACTAAACAAGTCGCCCACGTAGAAGAGGCCCGCCGCGAGCGTGCCCCATACACCGCAGAACGCGTGCACCGGAATTGCCCCGACCACATCGTCGATCCGGGCGCTATCTAACAATCGACTACCGAGAATGACAATCGCGCCACCGATCATTCCGGTCAACATCGCAAAGGCCGGATCCATCGTCGTACAACCCGCGGTCACGGACACGAGCCCACCGAGTGCGCCATTGACGGAACTGGTTAGTAGCAGCGGCGTGCGCAGGAACACCATGGTCAGCATGGCGCCAACCATGCCTGCGGCACCGCCCAAGTTCGTATTGAGGAGAATCAAGCCGAGATCGGAGAAGTCCTCCTTGGCCGACCCACCGTTGAAGCCGTTCCACCCGAACCACAAGATGAACGCACCGAGCGCGAACATCGGCAGGTTGTGACCGGGAATCTCGCGCGATTCACCTTTACGTGAGAAGCGACCCATTCGCGGTCCTAACACGAGGACTGCCGCGAGCGCAGACCACCCACCGACCGAGTGCACGACCGTGCTACCCGCAGCGTCGACAAAGCCAAGATCGCGTAGCCAGCCTAACGACTGGCCCTGACCGCCCCACGCCCAAGCGCCGAAGATCGGGTAAATGACGACCGACGTGACGATGGCCGCTAACACGTAGGCACCAAAGCGCATGCGCTCAGCGACGGCACCGCTCATGATCGTCGAAGCAGTCGCAGCAAACATCATCTGATAAACGATGTGCATCGCAGTCGCACCGTCTTTCGGCGCGGGCGCGAAATGCGATACGCCCACCCAACCCGCATAGCTCGCGCCAAACATGAGGCCGTAGCCCGCGAGCCAATAGCCCAAGGTGCTGGTGCCCGTATCAGTAAAGTTCTTCATCACGACATTGACCGCATTCTTCGCGCGGGCCACGCCGCTCTCGACGAGCGCGAAGCCCGCCTGCATGAAGAACACAAGGATCGCGCACACGCCCAACCATGCGAGATGCAATGTCGATCGCGTTACCGCCTCCTCCGCTGCCATCGCAAGAGCTGGCAGGCAGCACAAACTCAGGCCCGCGACAGCCTGAGCAGAACGCGAAACGGTACCCATGGAAACACACTCCTCACGGGGAAAACCCCGTTCTGCAGTAAAGACGAAGTGTTATGGGGAGTGCGTGAGGGAGATCACATAAGGTGCTGGGGGCGGCTCGCCAGCGGCCCCAAATGCCAACCTAATCACAGGTACGCTGCGGCACAGCGCTGTTAGCCAGAGGTTTGGTAGAGAAGCGGGAGCGCGTTCAGGCTGGCGCGGCTGCCGTCGGTGCACGGGCGCCACCGAAGGAGTCCAGCGCTTGCAGCAATTGCGAAGCATCCGCGAATCGCGCTTCGGGCTCTTTTGCAAGCAGCCGCTCAATGACTGGCTGGAAGCGCGCGAACTCGGCCGGTAACGGTGCGGCCACGGCGTTCCGATGCATATCGATGATCTCAGGAATCGTCTTGGCCACGAATGGCCGTTTACCGGTGAGCATCTCGTACAGCATCACGCCCAAGCTGTAGAGATCGCTCCGTCCGTCGAGCCGTTGACTGTGCGTCTGTTCCGGGCTCATGTAGTACGGAGACCCACACACCAAACCTGTTTGTTCCTTGGTCGCTTCCCGCTTCGGATCGCTCACCAACCCAAAGTCGATCAGCGCAATCGAGTTGTCAGCCCGTAGCATGACGTTTTGCGGCTTCAGATCGCCGTGCACGAGCCCGACGCGATGGACGAACTCGAGCGCACGAGCCACTTGCCGGGTGTAGTCGATGATCTCGACTTCGGTGAGCGGGTTCTGCAGGCGGCGGCGCAGATCACCGCACGGGAAGTACTCCATCGCGAGATAGTCGAAAGAATTCACCGTACCAAAATCGTAGATCGCGACGACCGAACGGTGACTCAACGTGGACAGCGTTTCGAACTCCCGCTCGAGGCTCGCACTCGCGACCCCCCTGGCACCGGTCGCGGTGCCACGCGCGATCTTGCTGATCTTGAGCGCGATCGACTCGCGTCGCTTGCCTTGTCGAGCTAACAACACGAAAGCGTGGTCGGATTCGGCAATTCGCTGCAGGATCGTGTAACCGGGCACCTCGGGCCACGGGTCGGGTCGTTTGTTGCGCGTCGTTTTCGAGATGGGCACCGGGCGCGCCTTGGGCGGCTGCACAGCCGGTTGCACGTTCGACGGCGAAGGATCTGCGAAAACCTCGGCCATATCGATAAGGGGTGCCGCCTCGGCAATGCCACTCGCCTCTGTCCGTGTCGGCGCGGGTATCGACTCCACGGGATCTGCAGTTGCAGGCGCGATTGCAGCGGGCTGCGCCGGTGCGGGCGCAAGCGAGTCAGGCTCAACCGCCGCCAATTCGGGTTGCGAGTTTGCAGCTCCGGCCTCGAGCAGCTGCGCAGTCGCCATGGGCCCAAGCGTCTCGTTAGCCGCTGTCGGCGCGGGAGCGGCGACGACGACATTCGCTTCCAGCGCAGTCATGACGGGCTCGGACGCAGCCGTCTCGAGCTGCTGCGACTCCGAAGGCATTGGCGATGGCAATGGCAATGACGCGTGGGCATCCGGCGTGTTTGGCGTCTCGACCGGCTGTGCCGACTCTTCGAAGCTCGGGGTCTGCTCGCCTAACAATTCGGGCGCTTCCGCGGGCGCAGCGGTCGTCACGATCGAAACAGGTTCAGGCACCGCCACCTGCGGTTGCTGCGACGTGGCCGCAGAACGCGATGGCGCACGGGCCGGTTCGTCTGGGCGGCGCGGCCGCTCTTGCACGTAGCGGATCGTCTTCTCGAGCGTCTCGAGGAGCCGCTCTCCGGTGAGATAACGACGCGGTAGATAGTCGAGTGCGCCAAGGCGCAGCGCTCGCACCGCCGTGAACTCGCTGCCACCGTCCGCGACCACGACAATCGCGGGAAAAGCCGGTTGTTGAGCCACCTTCTTCAGCGCCGTGATGCCTTCCGATTTGCGCTCATCGGGCTGCGCCCCGAAGGCCGCGCACAGCACGATGACGTCCGTGTTACGGCGATTGATCGACGCACGCTGCTTTTCGAATTCGGCAATCGTCATGGTCCGCAGCTCCGCATACGGATAAGCGGCTGACACATGGTGCAAGACCCAATCGCGTGCTTGGGCCTCCCACCCGACGATGAGATAGCGTATGGACATATTACGAGCCGCTCGATCCTAGGGAATTAGCCGGGGAAACGGCGCTCGACCCCGTCACGTCTCCGGCCGCAACCGGCCGGAAAGTGAGCACTGCGTCACAGGTTGGAAGTGGTTCGCGTCAGAGCGCGGCGGCTATTCGATCGGCGTACCAACGATCGAACGTGTACACGCAGTCCTCGGAGTTCGCGTACGGACCTTGGCGATAGCCCATCGACGACACGCCCAAGTGCGCCCGCTCGCACAACACCCAATCTTGCTTGTTAGTCACGTCCCAGAACTCGGCCACATCGCGCAGTTGCTCCGCCGTAGCCGCAGGCGTCACCAGCCATTCACAGATCACTCGCGTGCGATCCTTCGCGACCGGCCACAGGGTGTGCGTGAGCACGTAATCCGGATGTGGACTCAGCAACATGTTCGGGTACACCACGTAGTAGTGCACGTAACGCGCATCCTCGTGCGACAAGCCTGGGATCAGCGGCAGCGACCGGTGGCCGCTGCCCGACATCGTCTCCACGCCGTCGCGCAAGCGCATCGGGCCTCCGTTGAAGCAAGCGCCGATTTCCATCGGACGCTCGTCGCGCTGAATGAGCTCCGTGAGCTTGTGCAATTGCGGGTGGGCTCCCGGACAGTGATAGCACTCACTGTAGTTCTCGCAAATCAGCTTCCAATTCGCCCGCACGTCATACACAACCCGTTTGCCGAGCACGAGGTCCGCCATGCGGTAGCGAGCCAAATCCGGCATGTCGCTGAAGCAGGTCGCGAGTGGCGGCGCAGCGGCACTCAACGTCACAAACAGGAAGCCGTGCCACGTCTCGAGCCGCACGGCAACCAAGCCGTGATCCTCACGGCGAAAATCGGCGCGCATCATGGGCGCTACCTGCAGGCGACCGTCGAGTTGGTAGGCCCACGCGTGATACGGGCAGACGATGCGGCCAACCGCTCGACCGCAATCGCCATCGACGAGCCGTGAGCCGCGGTGCCGACAGACATTGTAGAAGCCGCGAATGGCTCCATCATCGCCACGCACGACCAGCACAGACTCGCCAGCAATCTCGCGGACGAAGTAATCGCCTGGCGCCGGCAACTCCGCGGCGCGCCCGACGCATAGCCAATCGGATGCGAAGATGGCGCGACGCTCCAGCGCAAACACCTCGTCCGAGGCGTACACGGCGCCAGGCAAGGTTTGTGCGAGCGGAAAATCGCGCCGCGTTGCAGCGAGGTCGGTGGATAGCGATGTCATGGTGCAGCGATGAACGGGTCGGCTAACGAGAGGCGGCTATTGTAGCGGGCGCCGCTCGCGGCGCGAGTGAGACGCCGAGCCACAGCACCGCCGCCAACACGGCAAACCCCGAGCCCACCGCGAACGTCGGCAGCCATCCTGCGCGATCGAGCAGGATGCCGACGACCGGTGCCAAAAACCCGGTGATGTTGCCGCCCGTATTCAGAATGCCCGTCCCGAGCGCCGTATGGGGCTCCGCCGCGTAGGTCGTCGCGCTCCAGTAAATGCCTTCCGTGAATTGGGTAAAGCCAAAGCACAGCGACAGTAGTGCCACCGCGACATAAGGATCCGGCGCCCGCGAACCCGCCATCAACAGCACGGCCACCATGATGAGCGCCACCATCGCCGGCAGACGGCAACCCCATCGCGGGCCAATTCGCCGGCACAGGGCATCGCAGGTCGCGCCGCCGAGCACCGCGAACACGGCGCCGACGACGAACGGCAAGGCGTACATCCACCCGCCTTCGAGCAGCGAGAACTTGCGCTCCTCTACCAAGTACTGGAACAGCCACTGCGAAAACATCAAGAACACAAAGTTCATCGAGAAATAACTGGCTGCTAACAACAGCACATTGCGCTGGCCGAGCACTTTGAGCCACGAGCCGCTGGGAGCAGCGCCCGTCTGGCGCTCCATGCGCCCGCCTGCCGCGAACGCACGCTCAGCGGCATCCACTCGCGGATGCTCGGCGGGCGTATCCCGCGCATACCACCACCACAGCGCCGCCGTCAGAATGCCGAGAGGCGCTAGCGCGATGAACGAGCCGCGCCAACCGAACAGGTAGATGAGCGTACTCACGACCGGACCTGTCGCCGCCTGACCCAGCCCCAGTCCGGCGCTCAACGATGCGTTCGGAAACGCCCAATGTCCGGGCGGAAACCAATTCGAAATCGTGCCGGCGCCAACCGGAAACATCGGCGCATGTGTCACGCCCATCAGCGCGCGCGCCACGGCAAGCCCTAACAACACCGCCAA
>CAYUIT010000026.1:48534-49889 GCA_964444835.1 uncultured Steroidobacteraceae bacterium | reverse complement strand
TGTCGCATTCCTGCGTCGGCCGTGTGCTCCGTCACGATTTAATGGCCGCCGAATGGATCGCGCGGCGCGATCCACCGCACACACCGGAGACTCCCGATCATGCGCGCACGAGGTCTGCTTACTCGAGTCGCAATACAACCGCTGCGCGAGGCACACGGCCTCACTCACTTTGCCGCAACGGCTGCCCTCGCACTCGCGCTGTGCGTGACGAGCGCGGCCGCGCGGTCCGCCGAGTCGCATGCAAGGATTGCCCAGCAGAGCTATATCGTCGGCGCGTCGAGCACTGCAGCCGCCGCCCAAGCCGTGATCGCCGTTGGCGGCAACGTCACGAGCGAGCTGGCGATCATTGATTCTGTCGCAGCCCTACTGACACCGGCCCAAGTAAGCCAACTGCGGCGCGAGAGCCATTTGCGAGTGCATGAGAATCGAACGGTGGAGTCGAGTGCGGCGAAGAAGCATTCTTCCAGCAGGACAAGCAGCACAACTTTGTCGACGACTAACACCACGACATCGGTTGTCACAACGACCGAGCAATCGATCGCGTCGGATCCATTAGCGACGATCATCGACAGCTACAACGCTTCGCAGACCTATCAAGACGGCAGTGGCGTTGCGAGCTTCGGCCTGCTGTTTGAGACACCCTACCCGGAATTAGTGCGTGCGCGTGACCTGCATGCGCGCGGCGTCACGGGGTCGGGAGTGACGATCGCGTTCATCGATACAGGATTGACCGCGCGCGATGCCGACAAGCTTACGAGTCGCATCGTCGCCAGCGTCTCGACGCTCGATGGCGTGAGCGCAATCAGCGACGAGAACGGTCACGGCACACACGTTACTTCCGTCGCCGCGAGCGGCGCCGTGAACCTGGCCGGATCGTATTTTGGCATTGCACCCAAAGCGAATCTCGTGATCGTACGCGCTTTCGATCGCCTCGGGCGCGGCTCGTATGTCGATGTCATCGAAGGCCTCGACTGGGTGGTTAGGAATCGCGGCAAGCACAAGATCAAGGTCTTGAACCTGTCGTTCAGCGCGCCACCGCAGTCGCACTACTGGGACGATCCGTTGAACCGCGCAGTGATGAAGGCGTGGCAGGCCGGTATTGCTGTCGTCGTGTCTGCGGGTAACGATGGTCAGCGCGCAATGTCGATCGGTGTTCCTGGGAATGTGCCCTACGTGATCACGACGGGCGCTCTCACCGACAACTACACGCCCTATGACGGCACAGACGACCGACTCGCGTCATTCTCGTCGACCGGTCCCACGCATGAGGGCTTCGTCAAGCCCGAGATCGTGGCGCCCGGCGGCCATATGGTGGCAGCCATTCCGCGCGACAGCTATCTCGCGACGCTGAAGCC
>CAYUIT010000026.1:0-48434 GCA_964444835.1 uncultured Steroidobacteraceae bacterium | reverse complement strand
GATATCGCTGCCGATCTTGCTGGCGTAGCGCATTTCGGTGGCCCGGCCAATCAAGATGCCAGCGGTCGGTTCTATGTGATGGACATGGAAGGCGGCGTTTGGGGCAGTCAACTCGACGCAGAGGGTTACACCTGGTCGCAAGGCTACACCTGGAGCCAAGGGTACACGTGGAGCCAGGGCTACACGTGGAGCCGCGGGTACACGTGGAGTCAGGGCTATACCTGGTCGCAAGGCTACACGTGGAGCCAAGGCTATACGTGGAGTCAGGGCTATACGTGGAGCCAATCGCAACCGTGGTGGAACATCGCGCCCGCAAGCTTTGGCACAACCCAATCGATGTCGATCAATCGTTGGGTCGAGCACGAATAATGTGAACGATAGCGCTCCAGATTCCGCGCGGCCAGCCGTTATCAACGTTGCGTGGCCGTGCGCCGAATGAGCCCGACCTTACGACATGCCCCAACGACTCACACGAGCGGTTCGATGGCTGCGGTCCGCCGCAGGTTGCGCGCTCGCGTGTGCGGCACTCAGTGCGCATGCGGATCACCCGATCCGCTTCGAACATCTCGACACGGAAAAAGGGCTGCCGCAGAACACCGTGATGACCACGCTGCAGGACTCGCGTGGCTTCATGTGGTTCGCCACTGAGGATGGCCTTGCTCGCTTCGATGGCTACGATTTCGTGCGATACGCACGCAATCGCTCGGATCCGAAC
Source organism: uncultured Steroidobacteraceae bacterium (assembly GCA_964444835.1). Classification (GTDB taxonomy): domain Bacteria; phylum Pseudomonadota; class Gammaproteobacteria; order Steroidobacterales; family Steroidobacteraceae; genus CADEED01. Next base: position 47,719 of record CAYUIT010000026.1, on the reverse strand, counting down.
GGTCTGACGTCGAGCTTCATCTGGGACGTCGCCGAAGATCGCAATGGCGATTTGTGGGTGGCTGCTAAAGACGGCGGTGTTGCGCGCTGGTCGCGGCAACAAGAAACTTTCACAACGTTCCGGCACGATCCTACGCGCTCGGACTCGCTTTCGAGCGACGCCGCCCGCACCTTGTTAGTCGCAAGCGACGGCTCAATCTGGGTCGGCACCATCGGCGGCGGACTCAATCGGCTCGATCCCAGCACGCAGCGGGTCACGCGCTTCAGGAACGATCCGCGCAATTCCTCGACGCTCGCGAGCGATATCGTCACCGCGCTGCACGAGGATACCGACGGCACGATTTGGGTCGGCACAGATAACGGCCTCCAACAATTGGCGATTGCGACCGGGCGCTTCAGTCTCCCCGACACGCTTGCGGGTTCACCCCTCGCGACGGCGCGTATCTCGACCATTCGTCCAGATGGCGATGGCTCACTCTGGGTTGGCACGTTCAATGCGGGCATCCATCGGCTCGACCTGACGCGTTCGCGCGCCACCAGCTGGCGGGCTGACGGCCGTGACGACGCGCTGACAAACGACGAAGTGCGCGATGTGCTGGTCGACTCGACCGGCCGAGTCTGGGTCGCGACAGCCGACGGGCTGAATCTCCTAGAGCGTGGCGACGCGCATTTCTCGCGCTATCGACGCAGCGCGACCGATCCCACATCGTTGCCAGACAACTACGTGATGTCGCTGCACGAAGATCGCTCCGGGCTGATCTGGGTTGGCACTCGCGCGGGTGGTGTCAGTCGCTTCAATACTCGCAGCTGGAGCTTCGGCTTGAAGACACCGAGCTGGCTCGATGGTGCGTACGTGATGGCATTCGAGGAAGACGATCTCGGTCGTCTGTGGATCGGCACACTCGGCGAAGGACTGCGCCGCTACGATCCGCGCACCCGTCAGTATGCGACGCTCGGCGAGATTTTTGGCCCGCGCGTCCGACTCCCGGATACGCGTGTGATGTCGCTCCTCACCGATCGCAACGGGGGGTTGTGGATCGGCACCATGGGCCGCGGCGTATTGCACGTTGCAGCGGATGGTCGCACGCAACAATTCGAATCCCGTCCTAACGACCGAAACTCGCTCAGCGCAAACGGCATCATGTCGATGCTCGAAGATCGCGACGGCCGCGTCTGGCTGGGCACCTTCGGTGGCGGTATCAACATCGTGGATCCGCGCTCTCGCCAAGTGCAGCGTTTACGTGTCGATGCGAACGACCCGACCGCGCTTCCGGCGAGTCGCGCGACGGCACTATTGCAGGATGAGTCGGGCTACATCTGGGCCGGCTTCGACGGTGGCGGCCTGGGCCTGCTCAGCGCCGAGGGACAAGTGCTTCGGATCTTTCGCCAGCGGGCGAATGACCCGAAGAGCTTGGGCGCGAATACGGTGTACGCCATTCACCAGACGCGCGATGGACGCATCTGGGTCGGCACGGCGGGCGGCGGCCTCAACGAGGTCATGGGTGATCCACGCGAGCCTAACAACCTTCGCTTCCGCTCGATCACGAAAGCCGACGGTCTTGCGGGCGATGTGGTGTACGGCATTCACAGCGACGCGCAAGGCATGCTGTGGTTGAGCTCTGACAGCGGGGTGACGCGGTATTACCCGGTCACCGGCGAGGCGTCTATCTTTCGGCGCGTGCACGGTCTGCAGGGCGATGAGTTCAATTTCGGCGCACACTTTCGCACGCGCAGCGGCGAAATCTGCTTTGGCGGTCCGTTCGGCTTCAATGTCTTCGATCCGCTCGATATTCAGTCGCGCTCGCCCGCCCCCGGGCTTGCCGTCACTCGGATCGAGATCATGAATCGTCCGCTCACCATCGGTCTCGCACAGCTTTCGGGGACCGGCGTCACCCTTGAGCACGACCAGCGAGTCGTGGCGTTTGAGTTTGCGGCACTGGATTACAACGCACCGGCGCTCAATCGCTACCAAGCACGCTTGGACGGCTTCGACTCCGAGTGGACCGATCTGGGCCACCACCGACGCATCAGTTATACGAATCTCGGCGCTGGCCAATATCGACTGCAAGTGCGCGCGGCGAACTCGGACGGCGTCTGGAGCGATACGGTGCTCTCGGTACCGATTCGGATGCACCCCGCGCCATGGCTAACAACCACGGCGAAATGGGTCTATACGATCGTACTGACTTTGATATTGCTGATGCTGTGGCGCGCCCAGCAGCACAAGCACGCGCGCGCCGCGCGCATGCAGGCATTGCTTGAGGCTGAAGTCGCAGCACGTACGGCAGAATTGCGCGAACAGAACGTCGAGCTTGCGCGCTTGAGCCGCGCCAAGAGCGACTTCTTGTCGCGCATGAGCCACGAGATCCGCACGCCTCTCAACGGTGTGATCGGGACCGTGGAACTGCTGAGCCGCACACCGCTGTCGCCGCGCCAGAACCAACTGACCGCAACGACTCGCAACTCCGCGCAATTACTCCTCACGATCGTCAATGAGATCCTCGACTTGGCGCGGGTCGAGTCGGGCAAGATCGAGATCGAGGCCAAGGAGTTCGACTTGGGCGCCCTCCTCGAGGAAACCGGTGCTGCACTCGCCGCGCAAGCCCGTGACAAAGATGTCGAGCTGATCGTCGCACCACTGCCGTACGATCGCTTGATGCTCGTCGGCGACGCGTTGCGGCTACGCCAAGTGCTTCTGAACCTGATCGGCAACGCCTTGAAGTTCACCGATCACGGCGAGGTCTTCGTCGACTGCCACATCGACATCGATGCTAACGACCGCGCCGGACTGCGCATCGACGTGCGCGATACGGGTATCGGGATGACCCCGGCCGTGCTCGGTAAGATTTTCGATCCTTTCAGCCAGGCGGACGAATCCACCACGCGCCGTTACGGTGGCACGGGGCTCGGTCTCGCCATCTGCCGCGAACTCACGGAGTTGATGGGCGGTACGCTGCAAGTGTCGAGCGAACTGGGCGCGGGCTCCGTGTTCTCGATGTCACTGAGTTTACCGATTGCGGCGAGCGGCACCGTCCACGCCACGCCAGCGCTTTCCGGCTTGCGCACGCGCATGTGGTGTCGCCGCGAGAACTTACAACGCTCGCTCGCCGCGCAATTGTCGATGTGGGGCGCCGAGGTGCGCTCATCGGAAGCGGCACGAGATGTCTCACACCCGGACGATGTGTGGATCGTAGACGCGGAGACAAGCGCTGCCGACGAGGTCAGTGCGGCGCTGCGCGCGCTGCCGACACCGCGTCCGGCACTGATCGTTCTCGCGCGTCCGAAACTTTTGGTCGACCTCGATGCACGGGGTTACCCAGCACCGTACGGTGTCGTGTCCAAGCCGATTCAGCGCGAAGCGCTCCAGGATGCGCTGCTCGCGGCAAGCAACCGTGTATTGACGCACGAGATCGGCAGCAGCGGTTTGGTACAGCCCAACCCACAGGAGCAACTCTGCGGCCACGTGTTGTTAGTCGAGGACAATGCAGTGAATGCATTGATTGCGGAGAGCATGCTGCAGGAGCTGGGCTGTACGGTGGCGGTCGCAACGGATGGCGCGCTCGCCGTGGCGCGGGCGTCGTCGGAAAACTTCGACGTCATTCTGATGGACCGCCACATGCCGCAGATGGACGGCGTAGCCGCGGCTCGCTTGATTCAAGCGGCCAGTCGCACGGATCAACGGCGCATTCCCATCATCGCGTTGACAGCGGACACGTCGCCACGGCAGCAAGAGGAGTGCCGCGCCGCCGGCATGGACGGCTTCCTGGGTAAGCCGTTTACCGTCCATGAGTTATATGCGGCCCTCGCGCCGTATCTCACCACACGATCGCCGCCAGATCGCGCGACCGCGGCAGTCGAGCCACGCAGCCCAACAACCATCGATCCGCGAGCATTGGATCAAGTGCGTGAACTCGACGGCCCTGAAGATCGCGGCCTCGTCGCGAGACTCGTCACGATGTATCTCGCAGACTCACACCGCTTAACGACCGCGATCGAGACCGCGGCGATGCAGGGCGACTGGGGGGCGATGGGCCGCGATGCCCACACCCTCAAGTCCGCCAGTGCCAATGTGGGTGCCATCGAGGTGGTGCGTCTGGCCAACGCGCTCGAGGAACTCGCACACAACCCCGACACGCAGCGCGCCCGAGCACTCGCATCAGAACTCGTGGGCGCGCAGCGCCAAGCGGCGCTCTGTCTGCAGCCGATGACTGGAGCGCTAGAACCCATTGCTCGTTACGGATGAACGCCGACTACGGCTTCGCAGGCGCACCGCGCTCCGGTTCACCGAGCTGGTTCTCAAACTTCGCGACGACCGCCGTCGCAACTGCATTCCCGACGACATTCGTCGCCGACCGGCCCATATCGAGAAACTGATCGATCCCGAGGATGATCAACAAGCCCGCCTCGGGAATCCCAAAGTAAGCCAACGTACCCGAGATGACGACCAGCGACGCGCGTGGCACGCCCGCCATGCCCTTCGACGTCACCATCAACAACAGCAGCATCGTGATCTGCTGACTAATCGAGAGCTCGATGCCATAGGCTTGCGCGATGAACATCACCGCGAACGAGCAATACATCATCGAACCGTCGAGATTGAATGAATAGCCCAGTGGCAGCACCAAACTGCCGATGCGCTTCGGTACACCGAAACGCTCCAATTGCTCAAGCGTCTTCGGATATGCAGCCTCCGACGAAGCGGTGGAGAACGCGAGCATGATCGGTTCGCGAATCAATTGAATGAGCTGACGGACGCGCGGCCCAAGCACAATGAGAGCCGCGACGCACAGCAGTATCCAGAGCAATACCAACGCCGCGTAAAAGCCGCCGATGAACTTACCGAAGGTCCATAGGATCCCGAGCCCTTGCGTCGTGATGACTGCAGCAATGGCAGCGAAAACAGCCACAGGCGCAACCAACATCACGTAGTTAGTGACCTGCAGCATCACGTGCACCAACGCCTCGATGCCCCGGACGAGCGGTGCGCCCTTCTCACCGATTGACGCGAGTGCGACGCCGATAAACAACGAAAACACAACGATCTGCAGGATCTCGTTCTTCGCCATCGCCTCGAACGCCGACTTTGGCACGATGTTAGTAATGAAGTGCTGCAAGCTGAGGGCGGCGGAATCAATGCCGGACTTGGCATCCGCCGGTGGCAACGGCAATCCCAAGGCGACACCAGGCTCGAGCAGACCGACCATCACGAGGCCGAGTGCCAAGGAAACGAACGAAGCGCCAACAAACCAGATCAACGTCTTCAAGCCGATCCGGCCCAGCATTCCCATGTCGCCCATATGCGCGATGCCGACCACCAGGGTCGAGAACACGAGCGGCGCGATAATCATTTTGATGAGACGGAGGAACACGTCCGTCACGACCGAAAAGTTACTCGCGATCGCCTTAGCGTCTTCCGCCGACTGCGCGGTGTAATGGAAATAGGAGCCGACGGCGATGCCGATCAGCATGCCGATTAAAATATAGAGTGTGAGTTTGCGCGCCATGGCCACCATCCTACAGGAACACAAAGTAGGACGAAGTGATGGCAGAATGCCGCTAACGGGGGTCGTGTGGCATTACGAAGCACTGCTCCTGCTCAACCACCCAAGAGGTCCCGAGGAGTTTCGTCAATGGCACTCGATCCGAAGTTTCGACCGATCCTGGACATGCCGGGGATGCAATTGGGTGCGCCACCGCCCGGCGTGACGGCGGCAATGGTGCGTGAGGCCGCCAAGCAAATGCTGCCGCCGATCACTCCACCGCCGATCCAGGCCGTCCGAAACATCGAGGTGAAAGGCCCAGCCGGTCCGTTACGCGTGCGCCTTTACTACCCGAGCGGCGCAGACAACCTGCCATTGCTGGTCTTCTATCACGGCGGCGGCTTCGTGCTGTGCGATCTCGACAGCCACGACATGCTATGCCGTGCACTTGCCAACGAATCGGGATGTGCGGTCGCATCGGTCGACTATCGCCTCGCCCCCGAAGTGAAGTTTCCGGGCCCGTTGGAGGATTGCTACGCAGCCCTCGTCGAGCTAACGACTCGCGCGGGCGAGCTTGGGTTCGATCGCGAGCGCGTGGCAGTCGGCGGCGACAGCGCGGGAGGCAATCTGGCAGCCGCCGTGTGCTTGCTGGCGCGCGAACGGCGCGGGCCTGCCATTCGCTTGCAGCTATTGCTGTATCCCTGCTTGGATGCCGCCTGCTCCATCGCTTCGCAGCACGAGTTTGCCCGCGGCTACATGCTCACGCGCGAAGTCATGCAATGGTTTTATGAGTGTTATGTCGCACAACCAGCCGATGCCGCCAATCCGTTGGTTTCGCCGCTGCGAGCTAAAGACTTGAGCGGCCTACCGCCCGCGTCGATCACCACCGCAGAGTGTGACCCACTACGTGACGAGGGCGAGTTGTATGGTGAGCGATTACGCGCCGCCGGGGTCAACGCCACCACGCGGCGTTACGACGGCATGATTCACGGCTTTACGCAGATGCCGCTCGTCACCGAAGTGGCGAATCAGAACATCGCCGATGTAGCGCGCGATTTACGCAATGCGCTGCTGCCACACGCGCCCAGCCGGGCCGCAAATGCACTGAAGCTCTACCAAGCGACGCTCGGCGGCGATTGGGCTACGATCGACACGCTCATCACTGACGACTTCACGATCGTCGAAGCGAGCGCACTACCCTTCGCGGGCACCTTTCGCGGTCGGCAGGCGCTGCAGCAGTTGTTTGCGGCCGTGACGGCCAAGATTGCGCTGTCAGGAGTGAAGATCCAACGCGTGATCTCGGATGGCGATCTCGTGTTCGCACTGCTCGAACTTGAGGTCAATACGACCCAAGGGACGCAGAAGCTCGAATTGATCGAAAAGCTGCAGTTCCGCGGCGACAAGATCTGTGCCCTGTGGCCGTTCTATTTCGATGCAGCGGCGGTGCAGCACGCGGCGCAGAAGAAACCTGCATGACGGAGGCGGCGTGATAGCGACGGCCGCGATCCCTAGAACCACGCTTGGCGTCTTGCAAACTGCGGCTGCGCAGTTCGGCGATCGCGAGGCCATCGTCATGGGCTCGCAGCGGCTGACCTACGCGGCGTTGCTGCACGAAGTGCAGCGCTATGCGGCGGCGCTGCGCGCCCGTGGCATCGGCTACCGAGATCATGTTGGTCTCTTGATGCCTAACTGTCTCGAGTACTTGCTGCTGTTCTACGCATGCGCCGCAATCGGCGCGCGCGCCGTGCACTTGAATTCGCGCTACAAAGTCGCCGACTTGCGCTATGTGATTCCGGACTCCGACGCGTGCATCCTCATCACATCTGCCAAGCAGCGTGAGTACACGGACTTCATTGCGTTGTTGACTGAGGCTTTTCCGGCACTCGGCACTTGGAATTACGGCACGCCGCTCGCGCTGCCCGAAGCAGCGCAACTACGCTCGGTTTTCTGCCTGCACGCCCACGGCGCCACGCGCTGGGGCACAGAGAGCGATTTTTTTGCCGGCGCTTTGGCATCGACGACGACCTTGAGCGAGGCCGCCGTGGGACCCGACGAAATCGGGCTCATCATGTATACCTCGGGCACCACCGCACACCCGAAAGCGTGCATGTTGGCCCAGCGAGCGATTGAAGGTGCAGGCCATGCGCTCGCCGAGCGCTGGCGGATCACGGCCGACGACCGGTTCTGGGATCCGTTGCCGTTCTTTCACATGTCGACTGTGCTGCCAATGTCGGCCTGCCGCGCAGTCGGCGCCACGTTCATCGCCCAAGAACATTTCGACGCCCGCGAGTCGCTGCGCGAGATCGAGCGCGAGCGCGCGACGATCCTGTTCCCCTCCTTTCCGACGCTCACCAACGCGCTTTTCGAGGACGCGGAGTTCTCGCCTAACAAGTTTGCGACGGTACGCCTGCTCAACAATGTTGGCCCGCCGGATTTGTTGCGACGCTATGCGGCACTGCTGCCGCGTGCGGTACACGCATCGGCCTACGGTCTAACGGAAGCCGGCGGCGTGATCGCCTTTAGCGCGCTGGACGACGCGCCCGAACTCCTCGCGACGACCGGAGGCAAGCCGTTCGAGGGTATCGAAGTGAAGATCGTGGCGCCGGACTCGTTAGCCGATCTACCCGTTGGCGAACGCGGCGAGATTTGGATTCGCGGACCGACGAACTTTTCTGGCTACTATAAAGACCCTGTGAAGACGCAAGAGGTCGTGATGCCGGGTGGCTGGTTGCGCAGCGGCGATCTTGGCGCGCTCGAGCCCACAGGCCATATTCGCTACCTAGGTCGCATCAAGGACATGCTCAAAGTCGGTGGCGAGAACGTCGCGGCGATAGAGATCGAGAGCTACCTGTGCACGCACCCTGCAGTGAAAGTGGCACAAGTGATCGGCGTGCCCGACGACCGGCTGCAGGAAGTCGCGGCTGCCTTCATCGAGTTGCGCGACGGCGCACAGCTCACACCGGCCGAGGCCGTGGCGTTCTGCCACGGCAAGATCGCAAGCTACAAGATTCCGCGGTACGTCTACTTCGTCACCGAGTGGCCGATGAGCGCGACAAAGATTCAGAAGTTCCGCTTGCGCGAGCGCGTATCGCTTAGCGATCGGCTCGAGTTTCCGAAGGCCCGCGCGTGACGACGCCGCAACCACAACCGTGGCGCTGTCCGAAAACCGGCGCTTGGATGGTGGAGTGCTACGCACAAGTGCAAGAGGTGTTGAGTCATCCGCAGCTGTACTCCAACAAAGTATCGTTGGCACAGCTCGATCCCGAGTTCCCCGCCGCCGAGGTTGAGGCAATCTACCGCGCTGGCGGCGTACTCTGGACGCGCACCCTGCAAACGAACGATCCACCGGCTCATCGCCGCTTCCGTGCCCTCGTCGAACGAGTATTCACGCCGGTCAAAGTGAATGAAACCACGCCGCGCATCGCATCCGCCGCACAGGAGTTGTTAGCACAATGGCCGACCGACGTCTCATTCGATGCAATGGCCGGTTTCGCCGTGCCGTTACCACTGCGGATCATTGCCGAGCAGCTCGGCGTTCCGGCGACTGACTACCTCGATTTCAAACGCTGGTCCGATGCGGCACTGCGCGCGATCGGGCTCGGTGCGACTCCCGCGCAGCACCTGGAGGCCGCGCATTGCGGCGTCGAGTTTCAGCGCTATTTTCAGCCGCGTCTGCAGGCACCTGACACGCTGCCCGAACACTCGCTTACCGCGCGGATCGCACGTGCCGCGCAGCAACCGGAATTCGCGCTCACGCTGCCAGAGCAGTTGTCACTGCTCCATACATTGATGATCGCGGGACACGAGACCACGACGTCGACTCTCGGCTCGCTGCTCCTGGCCGTCGCACGCGACCCTGCGCTCGGGCACCGTGCACGCGAGGACGAGAAAGCGTCACGCAATCTCATCGAGGAAGTGCTACGGCTGCACGCGCCCGTTCAGGGCCTGTTTCGCATCACGACTCAAGCAGTCGTACTGGGAGAACAACCGATTCCCGCGCGGAGCACCGTCTGCATCCGTTTAGGCGCTGCGAATCGCGATGCCGCCCGATTCACGCAGCCGGACCACATCACGCTGGAGACAGCGTCGATGCAGCATCTGGCTTTCGGTCATGGCATTCATCATTGCATCGGTGCGAGCTTGGCACGGCGCGAGTTGAACGTCGCTTTGTCGGCAGTGCTCCAGCGATTCGACACGCTGTCGCTTGCGCCCGGCGCTGACCCGCTACACTACGTCGAGAACACCATGACGCGCGGCTTACGCGAATTGCCACTCGTCGCCCGCACCCGTTTGAATTGAGTAGCTTTGGTATGCCGTCTTTAGCCACCGCCGACATCGTGTTGTCACTTGGGAAGCGCTCCCCGCTGGGGCGCTTCGGCGGGGGATTGCGCGACATCAGCCTGACCGATCTGTCTGCGCAAACCGCTCGGGCGGCTGTTAGCGCTGCTGGACTTGAGCTGCGGCACATCGACCACTTTGTCTTCGCCACGACGATTCCAACCGATCGCGACTCACTGTTCGCACATCGCGCGATCTGTGTCGCGACCGGATTTCCGCTCGAGACGAGCGCGCTCGGCGTCGTGCGTGCCTGTGGCTCGGGCTTGCAGTCGATCATCTCCGCTGCTCATCAAATTCAAGACGGCTCCAGCGCAATTGCCTTGGCAGGCGGCGCCGAAATTTTTAGTCGCGTGCCCTACGTCGTGACCACGGCGCGTTGGGGCCACAAGCGCGGCACGCAGCAACTCGAGGATATGCTCGATTGGGCCTATCGCTGTCCGACGACGCTGCTTTACATGGGCGAAACGGCTGAGAACTTGGCAAAAGAATTCGGCTACACCCGCGCCGCGATGGATGATTGGGCGTTGATGAGCCAAGCGCGCGCGGCAGCGGCGGAAGACAGCGGCTTCTTGGCAGAACAGATCGCCCCCATTCAATCATCGGTCGAATCCACCTCGCCCGGCCCTCTCATTCGCGACGAGAGTATTCGTCGCGGCCTAACAATCGAGAAGTTGCGCGCACTCAAGCCCGCGTTTCGTGCAGACGGCGCGGTGACCGCGGGTAATGCGTCGCCCGTCTCCGATGGCGCGGGCTTCATGGTGGTCGCCGACCGCGCCGCGTTGCTCGCAGCGGGCGGACAACCCCATGCCCGTTTACTCGATTGGGCGACGGTCGGCGTCGCCCCCGAGCGGATGGGACACGGCCCCGTGCCCGCGATCGAAAAGCTCTTGAAGCGCAATCACCTGCGCGTCAGCGACATCGACTACTGGGAAATCAACGAGGCATTCGCCGCCGTCACGCTTCATGTTGAGAAGCAGCTCGGTGTGCCGCGCGAGCGCACGAATCTCTATGGCGGCGCAATTTCGATCGGACACCCACCCGGCCTGACGGGCGTCCGCATGACGCACAATGCGGTTCAGCACTTGCGTCGCCGCGGCGGCGGCCGTGCCGTGATGGCTATGTGCCTCGGCTCTGGACAAGGCATGGCCGTGCTGATATCCGCGGATGCTGACTAACACCTCACACTCACGAGAGAACTGCCTGTGACTGATCACGACCTCGCCGCTCGCGTGCGGCGCCTCGAAGACAAAGATGCGATCCGTCATCTCGTTGGCCGCTATGGCTACGTCATCGACAATCGCGATATCGATGGGCTCGCCGAGCTCTTCACCGAAGATGCGGTGCTCGCCTCGAACGACGGCGTCATGAACGCCGAAGGTCGCGGCGCGATCGTCACGATGTACCACGGTCGCTTCGCAGCGCTCGGGCCCACGTTTCATTTCACGCACGATCACCTGATCGAGTTCGACGCAAAAGACCCAGACCGTGCCACTGGCGTGATCGGCTCACACGCCGAGGTGACGCGCAACAATGAAACGATGTTGGCTGCCATTCGCTACCACGACAGCTACCGGCGCGACCGAGGCCGCTGGCGCTTCGCGCGCCGCGTGTTGCATTTCTTTTACTACACGCCCGTGACGCAGTACGACGCCACGATGCGCAGCGCGTTGCGGCAACGTGCGTATGGCGACCAGCGGCGCGCGGATTGGCCAGAGGGCCTGGCCACATGGGAAAGCTACCGCTCAACAGGAAAATAACATGTCACTGGCTAACAAGATCGCTTGGGTCACCGGCGGCGGGCTCGGGATTGGCGCGGCGACTGCGCGTGAACTCGCATCCCGCGGCGCCCGCGTGTTCGTCACGGATATCGATGCGCGCGCGGCGGAATCAGTCGCGGCAACGATTCGCGCTGCGGGCCATCAGGCTTGGTCGGCACAGCAAGACGTCAGCGATGAGGGGGCCTGGGAAAGAGTCTGGGCCCAAGTGCAATCCACCTGTGGTGGCCTCAATGTATTGGTCAACAATGCCGGCGTTGCAACCACGGGCGACACGATCGAAACGTTGCCACTCGCCGCTTGGCGTCGATCACTGTCAGTGAATCTCGATGGCGTTTTCCTCGGCACCCGTACGGGGATTCGCGCCATGCGCGCCAATTCTCCTAACAACCCTGGTTGCATCATCAACGTATCCTCCGTGTATGGCTTCGTGGGGACAAGCCATGCGGCCGACTATGTCGCCGCCAAAGGCGGCGTCCGCCTGCTGACGAAGGCTGCCGCACTTGAATGTTGTCAAGCCAAGTACCCGATTCGGGTGAATTCCATTCACCCCGGTTATGTGCGTACGCCGATGCTCGAAAAAGGCATGGCGCACTTTGCGTCGCTCGGCATGTTTCCGGATGCCGCCACGGGCATCGCAGCGGTGACGAGTCTGCATCCGATGGGACGTCTCGCCGAGCCCGACGAGATCGCGCGGGCGATCGCTTTCTTGGCGAGCGAGGAATCGAGCTTTATGACAGGTGCCGAGCTCGTAGCCGACGGCGGCTTCACGGCGCAATAGCGCGGGCCTGCGCTAACAACTCAACCCGAGCGGCGCGCGTTGGGCGCTGATTTACGCAGCCAGGTCACGTTGGCAGGCGTGCCGGAGCGCTGCGCATGGGCAATGTAATCGGCGAGAATGTCACCCTGAATCGCCGCGTGACTGCGCATGAGCTCGCCGGCCCGGTCGGCCTCGCCCGCGGTGAGAGCCGCGAGGATTGCCTCATGATCGCGCTGATTCGCCTCGAACTGACCGGGCACGCGCAACTGCAAGCGTCGGTAAGGCACCAGCCGCGCCGCTAGCTTGCCAGCGATCTCCACGAGCACCGCGTTGTGGCTCGCCTCCAGAATCAAGCGATGAAACTGCTCTCCTAAGCGTGCGTATTCGTTCTCATCGCCTGCGCGCAGCGCGCTGGTTGCGCGCTCGTGATTCGTGACGAGCGCTTTTCGCTCGGGGTCGGTCATGCGTTTCGCGCAATAGCGCGCGCTCAGCCCTTCGAGATCGGCCAGCGTCTCGAACATGTGGATGAGCCGCGGTAAATCGAGCCCCGCCACCTCGGAGCGCTTACGCGATTTCTTTTCGATGAGCCCCGCCTCGAGCAGCTTGAGCATCGCTTCGCGAACAGGTGTACGGGAGGTGCGGAATCGGCGAGCGAGCGCCTCCTCATCGAGGGGCGTGCCCGGTGCGAGCTTGCCCGCGCAAATCTCAGCCTCGAGCGCGACTCTGACCGTTATCGCCTGCGTCGTGCGCGATCTTTGCGTCGGCGCTGTTGGTTTGCGAGTTGGCATCGAGTCGCTCCCATTGCGTATAGCACCCGCGCAGCTAGCCAGCTATGAATTCGCTACGTGAATTTTACAGGCGAACCCTGACCCGTGCACCATTGTTGCGCACAAAACACAACGGCTCAACAAGGCTGGTTTTCCGGCCATAGTGCGCATATATTCTAACAACGTCCGTGTTGCGACTACGCATACACGGCGCAAACCGAGGGGGAATCGTTGATGCCTATCAATCGTGGTGCGCGCTCGCGCATCTGCTATTTAGCGCTTGCCTTACCCGCTGCTCTGTCCGTTCAGGCGCAAGAGCCTGCTCGCGAGGTCACGACGGGAATCGAGGAAGTCATCGTCACCGCACAACGGCGCGAAGAGAGCGCGCAGAGCGTGCCCATTGCGCTGAGCGCCTTGGACGCTGCGCAGATCGAGAAAACCTATTCGCGCGACATTCAAGACGTTGAATCGTTGGTCCCAAACTTGATCGTCGACCCAACGCTGGGTAACGGCACGGCCTCGATTTCCATTCGCGGCATGCAGCTGAACGACGTCGAGAAATCGTTTGATCCTGCGGTAGCCGTCTATCTCGACGGTGTGTACTTGGCAACTAATACCGGTGCACTGCTGCAGATGTACGACGCCGAAGCGGTCGAAGTCTTGCGCGGTCCGCAAGGCACTCTGTTCGGTCGCAACACGATTGGCGGTTTGATCAGCATCCGACGCGCCAAGCCGACCGGTGAGTTCGGCGGCAAGCTCGCGCTGAATGTCGGCCGCTTTGAGCAGATGGACGCTCGTGCCGTGATGAACTTCCCGTCAGCATTTGACGGCAAACTGGCGACGAAGCTGTCACTGGTGCGCCAAGATGGCGGCGGCTATTTCAATAACGTCACTCGTGGTACCGACGAAGGCGACACGGACTTCACGGGAATTACGTTCTCTGCGTTGCTGACGCCAACCGATAACCTTGAATTCTGGCTCACGGCTGACTACATGGACGACAAGACTCCCACGCGTCCCGTGAGTTCACTCACGCAGCCGGGCGAGGTCTTCTGTGCACCGCCTGCTTTTACGATCGGTTGCGGCCTGCCAGCATCCGCCGGCGATGCACATCGCACCGTGACCACGTCACTTGAGCAGCGCGCATTCGTTAAGACGAAGGCGCTCACACTCAATACATCGTGGGACCTCTCGGACTCGCACAAGCTCGTGTCGATCACCGGCTGGCGCGACATGGAAGATGACGCATTGCAAGAGTTCGATGGCGTCGCCGCACCGGTGTTCTGGACACAACGACCCCAAACCACGGATCAATTCAGCGAAGAGCTGCGTCTGGAGTCCGACTGGAATGGTCGCGCGAAGTCCGTCGTCGGCGTGTACTACTTCGAAAATGAGTACGAGCTCAATCAACGGACCTTCTCGCCAGCATTCTTTGGCGACCCGACAGCGCCGATGGGCATTGCGTTCTCGGCCCGTAACTTCAGCCAAGACGTTGAGGCGTTTGCAGTTTTCGGTCAGCTTGACTGGAATCTCACCGACAGCCTCATTTTTAGCTTGGGCGGTCGCTATTCGAAGGAAGAAAAATCGGCCCGTGGCACGGAGTTCCTACAGATCAACGGCGTGGGTCTCGTGCCGCAGATCAGCTACGGCGACGATCCGAGCCGACCAGCCTATGTCGGCACTTACGTCGACCCGGTTACGGGCGCCACGGTCACAGCCGACGGCGACGCGGAGTTTTCCAAGTTCACGCCTCGCGTCAACCTGACCTACAAGTTCGATAACTCGAAGATGGTGTACGCCACGTTCTCCAAGGGCTTTCGCTCGGGTGGTTTCAACGGCCGCGCCAGCGGACCGCTGACGCTCGGGCCGTATAACCCGGAAGAGGTGGAAACGATCGAGATCGGTGCGAAGACGCAGTGGATGGATAATCGCTTCCGCTTCAATGCGTCGATCTTCACCACCGACTACACGGACAAGCAAGAGGATGTCGTATTCCCAGATCCGATCGCCGTGACGGTGACACTCGTCCAGAACGCGGCCGAAGCCAAGATCAAGGGCGCGGAGTTCGAGTTCCTGGCCGTGCCGACCGACGGCCTCACGCTCGGCCTGAACCTGGGCATTCTCGATTCGAGCTATGACAACTGGCGTGTGCCAGGCTTGAACAGCAACGCGATGAATCCGGCTACGTACGTAGACAAGAGCAACTTCGAGTTGCGTCGCGCGCCGGATCTTACGGCTGCGTTCAATGTGCAGTACGAACAAGGACTCGCCAACGGCAATCAGCTCGTTTACGGCCTGAACTACTCGTACAAGGACGACTACTACATCATCGCAAACACGGTGCAAACGGCAGCCGCGCAAGACTCGGGCCTTGTAAAGGCCTACGGCTTGCTCGACGCGTCCGTGAGCTACGAAGCGGACAGCTGGAGCTTGTCGCTGTGGGGCAAGAACCTCACAGACGAGGACTACTTCGTGCACGTGCTCGACGTCGGTACTAACTACAACGCAGGTGCCGGCGGCGCTCCGGTGCCGATCTCGGGCCTGTGGACGTTCGGCACGATGAGCCCCCCGCGCACCTACGGCGTGGAGTTCCGCTACAAGTTCTAACGGTACCAGTCGTTAGTCGACATGAAAAAGGGGCCGCGAGGCCCCTTTTTCTTTTCTTGCGCCCGGAAAGCTCGTCAGTGCTTCTTGGCTGCTTGAATGGCTTGCCAGATCTTGAACGGCGTTGCGGGCATCGAGATGTCGTCTACACCGAGCGGCCGCAGCGCATTGAGCACGGCATGAATCACGGCGGGCGGTGCTGCGATAGCGCCCGCCTCTCCGCAGCCCTTCACGCCTAACGCGTTATGCGGCGACGGTGTAACGACATAGTCCGTCTTGAAGCTCGGCAGATTGTCAGCGCGCGGCATCGTGTAGTCGACAAAGCTGCCTGTCAGCAACTGGCCACTCTCCTCGTCATACACACAATTCTCGAGTAGCGCTTGGCCGATGCCCTGCGCCACGCCGCCGTGCACCTGCCCATCGACGATCATGGGATTCAAGATCGGTCCGAAATCGTCGACGACGGAGTAGCGCACGACGTCCGTGGTGCCAGTGTCCGGGTCGATCTCTAGTTCGCAAATATGAACACCCGACGGAAACGTGAAGTTCGCCGGGTCGAAGAACGCCGTCTCCTCGAGGCCAGGCTCGATCTCATCGCTAGGCCATTTTGCCGGGGCGTGTGCGAGGAACGCGATCTCGGGGAACGAGATGCTGCGGTCAGTGCCGGCCACGAAAAACTTGCCGTTCTCGAAACGCATGTCGCCTTCGGCCGCCTCGAGCAAATGCGACGCAATACGCTTGCCCTTCGCAATCACTTTATCAAGCGCTTTGATGATCGCTGTGCCACCGAGCGCCAGCGAGCGCGAGCCGACCGTGCCGATACCAAACAACACGCGACCCGTGTCGCCGTGGACGAGTTCGACATTCTCCATCGGAATGCCGAGCTTCTCGCCCACGAGTTGCGCGAAGGTTGTCTCATGGCCCTGGCCATGATTGTGCGTGCCGGTCATCACGACCACGGAGCCCGACGGATTCACGCGAATGGTCGCGCCTTCGAACATACCGCTGCCGCCGCCCGCCGCCATGACGATCTTGGAAGGCCCTGCGCCGCATGCCTCGATATAGCTCGACATCCCGATGCCCCGCAGCTTGCCGCGTGCTTTCGCCTCGGCGCGACGCTGCTCGAACGTAGAATAGTCGGCAAGCGCGGCTGCCCGCTCGAACATGAGCGGATAGTTGCCCGAGTCGTACTCCGACCCGAACGGTGTCTTGTATGGGAACGCTTGCGGCGGAATGAGGTTGCGACGTCGCAATTCCATCTGGTCGATCCCGAGATCGCGCGCGGCTCGATCGACGACCCGCTCGATCACATACGTGGCCTCGGGCCGCCCAGCGCCGCGGTAGGCATCGACCGGCACGGTATTCGTCCACACACCCATCACATCGCAATAAGCTGCCGGAATTTGGTAGGTGCCCGATAACAACGGTGCGTAGTAGTAAGTCGGCACCGCCGGCCCGAACGTGGAGTAGTAAGCCCCCATGTTGGCTTTGGTGCTGACCCGCAGCGCGAGGAATTTGCCGTCTTTATCGAGTGCGAGCTCGGCGTGTGTGATGTGGTCGCGACCATGTCGATCGCTGACGAATCCCTCGCTGCGCTCCGCCGTCCAGCGCACCGGCCGGCCAACGCGCCGCGATGCCCACAGCACGAGCACGTCTTCGTTGTAGTGAAACGCTTTGGAGCCAAAGCCACCGCCAACATCGTTCGAAATGACCCGAATCTTCGACTCCGGCACGCGCAGCGTGGCCGTCGCTAACAAGACGCGCTGCACGTGCGGGTTCTGGCTCGACAGCCACAGCGTGAATTCTTGCTTGCCAATGTCGTACTCGCCGATGGCGCAGCGCGGCTCCATCGCATTGCAGATCAAGCGGCTGTTGACCAAATCGACCTTGGCGATATGCGCAGCCTGTGCAAAAGCTCGCTCTGTCGCTGCCTTATCGCCGATCTGCCAATGAAACGCGACGTTGCCCGGTGTGGCTTCCCAAAGCTGCGGGGCATCGGGCGCGAGCGCCTTGTCGATGCTGGCGACGGCCGGTTCGTCGTCGATCTCGATCTCCACCAATTCCGCAGCGTCTTTTGCTTGCAGATAGGTCTCCGCCAGCACTAGTGCAATCGGCTCGCCCACATGCCGCACGCGACCTACGGCGAGCGCCGGATGCGGCGGATTGAACTGCGGCTTGCCATCGATGTTTTGGGTGACCCAACCACACGGCAGATCGCCGATGTTATCGGCACGCAAGTCTTCGCCGGTCAATACATCGACGACACCGGGCGCAGCCTTCGCGGCCGACACATCGAGCTTGCGCAACGCGCCATGTGCGACCGACGATCGCACGAGGTACGCATGCACCTGACCAGGACGCACGAGATCGTCCGTGTAGTTGCCACGCCCAGTAATGAAACGCTGATCCTCGAGCCTCGGGACCGACGCACCGAATCCTGTGCTTTTCATATTCTCTGCATCTCCGCGTTGGCGCGATGTGATTACAGCCTGCGCTGAGGAATGGTAGCCTCACGTTCTCAGCCACGGAAGTATGACTCAAGAGGGGATGGATTTTGGCGATCCAAGGTGAATACCGCATCGCAGCCTCACGTGATGCGGTTTGGGCGGCACTCAACGATGCGGCCGTCTTGCAGGCGTGCATTCCCGGCTGCGAAGAACTCAACAAAGTCTCGGACACGGAGATCGACGCCAAGATCAACGCCCAGCTCGGTCCCGTGCGCTCGGTATTCGCCACTAAGATCGCGCTCGCCGAGCTCAATCCACCCGTAAGCTACACGCTCTCGGGCGAAGGCAAAGGCGTGGCCGGCTTTGGCAAAGGATCTGCGAAGGTGGAGCTGACTGAGGACGGTGCGGCCACGATTCTGCGCTATTCCGCCGACCTCAAGTTAGGTGGCAAACTCGCGCAGGTGGGCTCGCGCTTGCTCGAAGCCGCGACGCGGCAGTTGGCAGATCAGTTCTTCGACGCATTTGCCAAACGCCTCGATAGCGGCGCGACACGTGCCGAGCCACCGCCGCCTGAAGCGCCCGTGAGCGCAGCGAGTAGCGGTAGTGGCAATTGGGTTTGGTGGCTTGTCGCTGTGGCGGTCACTGCAGCCGCCGTCTGGTTGGTTCTGCGCTAAGTTGAGAGCGGAGCGTACATGATCAAAGTCAGCTTGGAAGTGAATGGTCGGGCCACCGCGGCCGACGTGGAAGAGCGCACGCTGCTCGTCGAGATGCTACGCAAGCAGCTGCGGCTGACGGGCACGCATGTCGGTTGCGACACCAGCCAATGCGGCGCGTGCGTCGTGCACGTCGACGGCCGCGCGGTCAAGAGCTGCACGATGCTGGCCGCGCAAGCGGATGGTACGAAGGTTACGACGATCGAAGGGCTCGCACCGCCCGGCAAACTGCATGCGGTACAGGAAGCGTTCCGTGCCAACCACGGCCTGCAGTGCGGCTTCTGCACCCCGGGCATGATCATGACGGCGGTTGAGTTGCTCAAGCGCCATCCGAATCCCACCGAAGCACAAGTGCGCGAGGAACTCGAGGGCAATATTTGTCGCTGCACGGGCTATCACAACATCGTGAAGGCCGTACTCCACGCGGCTCGTATGCTGGCAGCCTAAGCGGCCCCGGAGACTACGCATGTACCCATTCGAATACGTGAAACCCACGAGTGTCCAAGCTGCGACCGCTGCACTTGGCACGGGCGATGCTAACTACCTTGCCGGCGGCATGACGTTGCTACCGTCGATGAAACTGCGACTCGCGCGGCCTGAAAAGCTGGTCGATCTCGGTGGCCTGAAGGAACTCGCTGGCATTCGCGCACAAGGCGATCGCATCGAAATAGGCGCCATGACGCGCCACGCAGACGTTGCGGCTTCCCCGGAGTTGCACAAGGCCTTACCGGCGCTCGCCTCCCTTGCCGGTGGCATCGGCGATCCGCTCGTGCGCAATCGCGGCACCATCGGGGGCTCGCTGGCTAACAACGATCCGGCGGCCGATTACCCTGCCGCGGTGCTCGGCTTGGGCGCGACCATCGTGACAGCGCAGCGCGAAATCGCGAGCGACCAGTACTTTCTTGGCCTATTCCAAACTGCGCTGAAGCGCGGTGAGTTGATCACGGCGGTTCGCTTCCCGATTCCGAAACGCGCGGGCTACGTGAAGTTTCCGAACCCCGCGTCGCGCTACGCGATGGTCGGTGCATTTGTCGCACAAACATCGAATGGCGTTCGGGTTGCCATCACTGGCGCTGGCCCGTGCGTGTTTCGTGTCAATGCGTTCGAAGCAGCCCTCGCGAAGAACTTCACGCCTGCGGCGCTCGACGGGCTAACGATTCCAGCCGACGGTCTGAACCAAGACATTCATGGCTCAGCCGAGTACCGTGCGAGTCTCGTCGGCGTCATCGCGCGCCGCGCGGTCGCCGCGGCGCTCGCGAGCTGAGCACTGCGTCGATCGCGCTCGATGGCCGCCGCCGCTTCCCTGCCGTCGAACGTTGAGGAAACTGCCGCCCTGCTCGCAGGGCAGCGGTACTTGGCGGATCGCACATTGGCGGTGGTTGTGCACCTGGCGTTGCAGATGCAGCGGCCGCTGTTACTGGAAGGTGAAGCCGGTGTCGGCAAGACCGAGATCGCCAAAGCGCTCGCGGCAGGTCTTGGCCGCGAGTTGATCCGACTGCAATGCTACGAAGGGCTCGATAGTCGCACGGCGCTGTACGAGTGGAATCACCTTCGGCAATTACTCGAGCTAAAGCTCCTCGAGACTGCGAGCGATGCCACACACGACAAAGCCTCGCTCAGCCGCGCGATCTTCACCACCGAGTTCTTGGAAAAGCGGCCGCTGCTGCGTGCGCTCGAGCCCGTCGCAGGTCGCGCTCCGGTGCTACTGATCGACGAGATCGATCGGGCGGATGAGCCGTTTGAGGCATTTCTACTCGAGTTGTTAGCCGATTTCCAAGTTACCATCCCAGAACTCGGGACGATCCGCGCGGCCGAGCCGCCGATCGTGATTCTCACCTCGAATCGAACGCGCGACATCCACGATGCACTCAAGCGGCGCTGCCTCTACCATTGGGTGGAGTACCCCGACGCAGCGCGCGAGATGTTGATCCTCGCGGCACGCGCGCCCGAGGTGAACCAACCTCTGGCACTGCAGATCGTCAGTTTCGTGCAGAACTTGCGCCGCCGGCCGTTAACGAAACCGCCCGGCGTCGCCGAGAGCATCGATTGGGCACGTGCCGTCGTCGCGCTCGGCGCGCACGCGCTGACGCCCGAATTGATTCGCGAAACGCTCGGCGTGTTGCTGAAGTACGAGGAAGATCTCGCGAGCGTCCGCGCCACGCTGCCCGCGGCCTGACCATGCGAGCCAGCCCGGACACGCTCACATTGCCGACGCTCGCGGCGGCTCTGCGGCAGGCCGGCATCCACGTCGGTGTGCATGCAACTCTCGAAGCCACGCGTGCCCTGGCCCACATCGATTTGCAGCGCCGTAGCGACGTGCGCGATGCGCTTCGAGCCACGCTCATCAATAGTCGCGACGATCGCCTGATCTTCGATCAGCTATTCGAACTCCTGTACCCGGAGGATCGCACCGCGATTCCTGGTACGCAGCCAGCGTTGCCGCGATCACAAGACTTGCCGCCCGCTGCGGGTGGCCGTCGCATCGCCGCCGTCTTACCCACGCCGACGGTTCGCTCGATGCGAGCGCCGGATATCGTCGAGCGCGATGCGGCGGGCTCGGCGTCCGATATCGAAGTGCTGACGACCAAAGATTTCGAACAAATGAGCGCAAGCGAACTGGCCGCGGCGAGTCGGTTGCTGCGCGTACCGCCGCCGGCATCGGCGCTGCGCCCGACACGCCGCTTCGCCAGCACTGCCCGCGGCGCGCATATCGATCTGGCCGCGATGCTGCGCGCCGCCGCACGCGGCGAAGAGCTGGCGCCGCTCCGATTTCGTTCCCCCGTCGTAAGGCCGCGCGACTGGGTCATACTCGTGGACATCTCGGGCTCCATGGCAACCTACGCACGCATGGCGCTGCACTTGGCGCACGGCCTCACTCACCACCGGCCGCGCGTGGAAACGTTTTTGTTTGCCACGCGCCTGACGCGAATCACGCGCGCGCTGCAGATCGACGAACCCGACACCGCCATGCAACGCGTGGCGCGCACCGCGCTCGACTGGGACGGTGGCACTCGCATTGGCGAGTCGTTAGCCGAATTCAACCGCCAATGGGCACGCCGTGTTTTGACGCGAGCGCCGGTCGTCGTACTGCTGACGGATGGTCTCGAACGCGGCTCCGCCGCTCTGCTCGAGCAGGAACTCGCGCGCCTGCGACGCAACTGCTGGGAACTCGTGTGGATCAACCCGCTGCGACGTAATCCACGCTATGAGCCGATCGCGGCTGGCGCTGCGGTGCTCGCACGCTTCGCGAGCCGTGCCTTGTCGGCGCACAACGTGGACTCGCTTCTCACACTCGTACGCGAGGTCGAAGCGCCGCTCAACACTCGTAATCGAGAGCCAGAATCTCTGCATCTTGCCTGAGTGCCGTAGCCACCTCGACGTGCGCTGGATGCACGAGGTACGCCTGTAATGCTGCACGATCAGCCAACATGACAGACAGGCCGTGTGTATAGCCGTTAGCTCGATCGGTGAAGTTCTCACCGACCGTGAGCTCCCGCACGCCAGGCACTCGCGTGAGCAAAGAACGCAGCCCCGCGAGATGGGTCGCGACGCGCTCGGGAGGCGTGCCTGCCCGAATCTTGATCCAGACCATGTGATTGACGGCCATCGCGCTCGCTCTACTTGCCGTCGACTGAGAACACTAACAACAAGTTGCCGGGCGAGTGGCTATAGAGGCCGTAGCCCGAGTTGACGACCAAGTGGCCATCACCGACGGCAGGACCACCGCCGCTCATGCTCCCACCGCTACCGATCGCGCCGCTGATGGTCTTCATGGCCGGCTTCGTGTCGAACTCCCAAAGAACCTTGCCCGTCGCGCCATCGTACGCACGCACGACGCCATCCAAGTGACCGGCGAATACGGCACCCGGTGTTGCCGTAATGGCAGCCGAAATGCCGGGGTCGCAGAACTTGAGATCCGGCGGGCAGACGTTCTGCTGCACGTGGCTCCACAAGACTTTGCCCGTCGTCACGTCAATTGCATGCACACCGGGACGCGCCAGCTTGGGATCGAGTATGTCGCCGTTCTGCGTGTCATTCATGTCGTTGATCGGCACATACAGCCGCGTGCCCTCCGCTGCCATGCCGAAATGCACGCCGCCTTGGATGCTGCCGCGGCCCACGCGCGTGACCCAGACCGGCTTCATCGGCGAATCGGGATCGAAGCCATACACCGTGCCGTCCTTATGGCCCGCCGCGAGGATCTGCTTACCGCGTCCGATGTCGATCAAGATCATCGACGCGCCGTGATCGTGGTCCGGACCGTCCTCTTTTGGGCAGTTCGGGTTGTTAGCCATCATGCACGCGACGTTCCATGCGTCACCTGGTGTGCTCTGGCGATGCCAACGGCGCTGACCCGTCGCGATATCTACGGCCACGATTGCGTCGCTATTGTCGTCGGCTGGCGAGGAGTAGTTCTCGCCTGTGCCGAAATAAATACGGTTGCGGCGCCGATCGATGGCAGGACTCGACCACACTGGAGCCCCCGATGGCGACAACACACGAGTGCCGACACTGGTGACGGCGACCGGCTGCGGCGCTTGCGGGATCGTAAAGTGCTCCCACAGCACGCGTCCGTCGCGCGCGTCGACGGCGACGACTTTACCGCGGAAAGTGCAGCACTCGTAGGCAGGATCGGCAGCCGGGATCACTTCGAGGGACGACACCGGCACGAACAGCGTATTACCACGCAGCGCCGGCGTGCCCGTCAACGTGGCACTTGGATGCTCGTCCATCTTGCGCGACCACACAAGCTGCCCCGTGCGCGCATCCACAGCGTACAAACGCCCGACGACATCGCCGAAATACGCCAACACTTGTCGCGGCGGCTTGCCACGCCAAGTTGTTAGCACGATGCCGGTGCGCACCTCGGCTGCTGCCTCGAAGCGCCAGCGCTGACACCCGGTGGCGAGGTCGAATGCGTAGACACTGCCGTCCTGGCTACCGACGAACACGGCACCCATGCCAATCGCTGGGTTTGAGCGCGCGCGCAATGCGCCAGGATAAGCGTAGGCCCACTTGAGCTTGAGCCGCGGAATGTCAGCGGCGGCAATGCCGGCCACGTTCGCCGGTACAAACCGCGCAGTGTCGTGGCCCCAACTCACCGGCGCCGGTACGCGTTTGAGATCGAACGCCGCTGCAGGCCCGGAGCACGCGGGCGCGCTCGCTTCGGCGCGCGGGTCGGCGGTCGCAGACTCGCGCGTGATGTACTCGGCAATATGCTGCTTTTGTTCGGCAGTCAGCGCATCGCCCTGCGCTTTCATCAAGCCTTCGTTGAGCGCACGGAGAATCGCACGCGGCTTCATCATCTCGAGCCAGATCAAGTGCGGTGCTTTAGCAACCGCACCGTTGTGGCACGCGGCACAATGATCGCGATAGAGCGCAGCGCCAGGGAGTGACTCGCGCGGACCGATATCCGTGGAACGCGTGACGAGGTCATCGGCAGACTTCAACGTCCCCGCGGGTTCTGGCGGTGGCGTGGCGCCGCTTGCCGCCTGCCCACCCAGAGTCATCAAAACCACTACGCCAACCGCCGCCAAGTGACGCATCGCTATTCCCCCCGTTGCCCCTCGCAACTCTTGCATGATAGTCATGCGCGACCCACACGCCAACGTCGGTGAAAAACATGAGTCAAAACACTCCGCAGCATCCTCTGCTCTCGAGCCCGAATCGCCTAAAGCTAGCGATCTTCGGCTTGAATGTGAGCCACGGCTGCTCAATGACCGACAAACCCGGCACCCTGCAAGTTGAATGGGATGAGTCCGTGCGCATCGCACAGCTCGCCGATCGGCTCGGCTTCGAAGCACTGGTGCCCGTGGCGCGCTGGAAGGGCATGGGCGGCAAGGTCAATTTCAACCATCGCAATTTCGAGACCTTCACGTGGGCAGCGGGCCTGTCGGCCGTCACACAAAACATTGGGATTTTCGCCACCTTTCACATTCCCACGGTGCATCCGGTGCGCGCTGCCAAAGAGGTTGCGACGATCGACCACATCTCGCGCGGTCGGTTCGGCCTCAACATGGTGGCGGGCTGGAACGAAAAAGAAATCGCCATGTTTGGCATTCAGCAAGTCGAGCACGATGCGCGTTACGACGTCGCGGACGACTGGATCAACTTATGCAAGGAGCTCTGGACGCGCGAGGGCACGTTCGACTTCGAAAGTCGTTACTTCAATTCGCCAGGTTGTTACTCCGAACCGAAGCCCATTCAGCGTCCCTACCCCGTGTTGATGAGCGCGGGCAACAGTCCGCGCGGCATGGAATTCGCTGCACGACACGCGGATCTGCACTTTGTGATCGCCAAGGATGTGGCGGCCGCCGCTGAGGTCGCAGCGCGCGGCCGCAAGCTCGCCGCCGACAAGTATGGTCGCAAGCTGCGCGTGTTCAGCCAAGCCTACATCGTCTGTGCGGAGACCGAACGTGAAGCGCAGGAGATTCACGACGACTACGTGAAGCGACACGGGGACTGGGAAGGCGTGCGCAACTTGCTCGATACCTTGATACCCAACTCGCAGAGCGCTTTAGGCGCAGGTTGGGAGTCATTCGCGGCGAACTTGATCGCGGGTTATGGCGCAATTCCGCTGGTCGGCACTGCCGAGCAAGTCGCTGCCGGCATCCAGAAATTTGCCGACGCGGGCCTGGACGGTTTGACGCTGAGCTGGGTGAACTACGACACAGGATTGCAGCATTTCGGCGAGAAGATTTTGCCGCTGCTGAAGCAAGCGGGCGTGCGCGCTTGAGCGCGTGAGTCACTGCTGCGGATCCACCTCAATCACGAGCTCGCGCCCGTTCCAGCGTTCGGCAGCGTGCTGCACGTCGCGGTACAGCTGGAGCAGACCTGCGCTCGGCCAGTACACCTCGACCATGTGGCCGAGCATCGCGCGCGTATCCACATACGCCGCGCCGCGGCCTGAAGCGGTGCGCAGCTCCGTCACGACCGAGTAGCCTTGCGACGCATAACTCGCTAACAACTGCTCGTAGTCATCGGGCAACACGGCCACATGGTGGAAGCCTTCCTGATCGGCAGCGAACATTTCGCGAAAGGCCGACGGAGAATCATCGTGCTGCGTGACGAGCTCCACCATGATTGGGCCTGCTTGCACGTACGCGGCTGTGATGTCGAGTTGCGCCGGTGCGCCGCGGTAGAGAACCATGGGCAGCGCAATATGTCGGCGCACGAAAAAAGGGCCTAGCCCCCATAGCGCGTGCCACCGACGGATCGCCGCATCGACGTCGCGGACGTAGTAGGCATTTTGAATCGTTCGATGCCGCTGCATGAGCCGCTCACTACGCGCGTGTTTCGCTCGCAAGCTGCTTGGGGTCCGGATAGCGACCCAGGCCCAAGAGAATCACGGCCCCGAACACGAACAAGATCGCTGCGATCGTAAAGCCTTGGTCGTAGCTTTGCGTACTGTCGTAGACGGCCGAGAACAAGCGCGGCGCGATGCCGCCCGCGATGCACAGCATTGCGTACAGCAACGCATAGATCTTCGCGTAGTGACGCAAACCGAAGTAGCGCGCCGCGAAATACGCCATCAAGTCGAGTTCGGCGCCGGCGGCAAACCCGATGAGCGCAATCGCAAAAACCGTGTTCGTGAACGATTGCTCAGTTGTTAGCATCATGCAGCCGATGGCTGGCAACGCCAGCACGACACAGGCAACCCCGGGCGCCCAGATGCGATCGACGAGATAACCAATGACGATGCGCCCCAATGTCACGGCGATGCCGAACGTGCCCGCCGCACTCGCCGCCGTCGCGGCCGACATGCCTTCGTCGGTGAGTGCAGCAATCAAGTTCGGACTGATGCCCGAGACAGCCAGATAGATGCCGAGGATCGAGACACATAACAACCAAAACCGATACCCACGCACGGCTTGGGCCAGCGTGAATCCCCAGGGGTCGAGTGTCGCTGTGCTCGCACCCCCCGAAGCCGCGTCTGCCGACACGAAGTATGGACGTGGCTTGAACGCAATCAGAACGATCGGCAGTGCTAACACGATCGGCAGCAGACCGATGCCGACATAGGCGCCGCGCCAGCCCCAATGCTCGATCATCCACACCGCGAAATACGGCGCCAGAATGCCGCACACACCACTGCCCGTGAGTGTTAGTCCGAGCGCAAGCCCACGCTGCTTGTCAAAGCTCGATGCGATCGCGCGCGTCCACGTGACCGGGATCGTGCCCGCGCCGAAAATTGCCATACACGCATAGGCGGCGAAGAACATCCACAGCTCGCCATTCATCATGGCGGCCAGCATGAAACCCACGGATAAACCGATGAGCGATGGGATCGCCAAGGCGCGCGGCCCATATCGATCACTGAGCCAGCCGATGATGGGCGCCGTCAGCGCACCGATCCCAGTGCTGAAAATAATGGCCGACGTGACGTCGGCACGCGCCCAGCCAAACTCGGCCGCTAACGGCTTGACGAACGCCCCGATCGTGTAGAACGGCAGGACAATCGAACTACATGCCACGCCGACGCTCGCGGCGAGCACCAGCGACCAACCTCGGGAAACTTCACTCGACATGCCACCCATTGTGCAGGGAATCGCCGCGCCGCACTATGCCAACACGGACTTGATCGGTCGTTGCGGTGCTGTATCATCGACCGCGATTTGTATACAAATCTTGGCGCCCGCGCGACGCGGCCCACGAGGGGACCTATGAGCACTGTCAGCGTGACCGGCTACAAGGACGCGAACCAAGCGCTTTGCAGCCCCGATCTGAAGCAATCTCTCTATGACGAAGGCGCCGTTCTCATGGACCGCGTCCTCGTGACATTGCACGGCGAGGAGCATCGCTCGCGCCGCTTGCTCGAGATGAAGATCTTCAAGAAAGACTTCTTCAACTATTACGAGAAGCAAGTGATGCCGCCCGTCATCGAGCGGACGTTGCAAAGATTCCTGCCGATCGGTCGCGCGGACTTGATGGATTTCGGGCGGCGCACGATGCTCGATCTCACCGCCGACTTTTCGGGGATCGATCGTCCACTCGGCACTGATGAGGAGCGCGATACGTTGCTCCGCTTGCTGCATGGCATGGGGGCCGCCGCGACACTCGGGCAATTCCAAGGTGATCGCGAACCCATTCGCGCTGCCGTGCGCGCGACACTGCGTGAATTCGATGAAAAATTCTTCACGCCCTCGGCTGCGCGTCGCCAACGTTTGATCGACGACTTTCGGGCCGGGCGCCTCGGCGAGGAGGCGCTACCGCGCGACATCCTGACCGTGCTGCTGCGCAACGAAGACAGCATCGATCTGCCGCGCGATATGATTTTGCGCGAAACCGCGTTCTACTATCTCGCAGGTGCGCACACGTCCGTGCACTCTCTGACGCATGCGATGAACGAGATGTTTCGCTGGCGCGCGGCCCATCCTGCCGATGCGGAAAAACTTCTGCGCGACCCTCTGTTCGTGCAGCGTTGCGTGCATGAGAGCATGCGCTTGCATCCGTCGAGCCCGATCGCACAGCGCAAGCCGCTCTGTCCCGTGCACTTGCCGTCCGGTGATGATGTCACTGCGAGCGACACCGTCGTCATCGATCTCTACAAGGCGAATCGCCAACCCGACACTTTCGGCGCCGATGCGACGGAGTTCAATCCGTATCGCCAGTTGCCAGCCACGCAGCCGCCGTATGGCCTCACTTTCGGCGTTGGGATTCACACCTGCCTCGGGCGCAATCTTGCGGCGGGCGATGTCGCGAAAGCGAATACCGATCCCGCCACGCATCAGTACGGCACCGTGACGATGATCGCGCGCGCCTTGCTTGCGGCAAACGCCCGACCGGATCCCGAACGCCCGCCGATCAAGAATCCCAACATCGCGCGCGAGCAGTGGGACTCCTACCCGGTGTTGTTAGGCTAAGTGCAGCCTCGCTGTGGCGCCCGTCGACGTCGTCCGCTCCTTCATCGCTGCGTGGAACGCGAACGACATCCAACGTGTGCTGTCGCACCTGCATGAAGACATCGAGTACCACAATATCCCGATGGAGCCATTGCGAGGTCTGCCCGCGGTCCGCCGGTATCTCGAGAGTATCGGACCGTTCGATTGGATCGATTGGAAGCTGCTCGCGATCGCAGCCGAGGGCAATCGCGTACTCACGGAGCGAAGCGACGACTTCTCACTGCGAGGCACGGTCGTGCGCCTACCGCTGATGGGCATCTTCGAGGTGAGTGACGACAAGATCCGCGCGTGGCGTGATTACTTCGATCTAGCGATGTATCGTCGCCAACTTGCACCGAAGGCCTAAGCATGGATCTCGGTATCGCTAACAAGACCGCGCTGGTCACGGCGGCGAGTCAAGGGCTCGGCAAGGCCACGGCACTGGCGTTGGCGCGGGAAGGCGCGCGCGTCGCGATCTGCGCGCGCAACGAAGCCGCACTGCGCGCGGCCGCCAACGACATCGAAGCAGCCACTGGCGCGAAAGTCGCCACCTTCACGTGCGATCTCGATTCTGCGAGCGATATCGAGCAACTGATGGCGCGCGTCGTCGCCACCTTCGGCACGCTGCACATTCTCGTCAACAATGCGGGCGGCCCGCCGCCCGGCGCGTTTGCCGCGCTCACCGATGCCGACTGGCAGCGGGCATTCGATCGCACCCTGATGTCCGCCGTGCGCGTGACACGCGCGGCACTACCGCACATGCGCAAGCAGCGCTGGGGGCGGGTCGTCAACATTGCATCGTATTCAGTGAAGCAACCGATACCGGACATCATGCTGTCGAACAGCCTGCGGCTCGCAGTCGCTGGGTGGGCGAAGACACTGGCAAACGAAGTGGCGGCAGACAATGTTTTGATCAACACAGTGGGGCCCGGCTGGACTCGGACAGATCGCGTCACGCAAATGCTGCAAACGCGCGCCGCCGCAACTGCACAATCGGCCCAGCAAGCCGAAGATCGGATCGTCGCCGGCATTCCGTTGGGGCGGCTCGCGAGCCCCGATGAAATCGCGTCGGTCGTTGCATTCCTGGCCTCGGAGCGTGCGAGCTATATCACCGGCACGCTCGTGCCGGTTGATGGCGGCATCGTGGCGAGCCCGGTGTAACCCATCATGACGCTGGCAACCGCGCGCACGATCGACATACACGCGCACGCCGTGCTTGAGGAGACCTTTGGCGCGGCAGGCGAGCACGGACCGGAACTCACCACCGCACCCGATGGTCGCCCGTTGTTTCGCGTCGGTGGTTATCGGCTGCATGGCGTGCGCTATCGGGGCAGCGCATTCATGGATGTCGAAGTACGGATCGCCGGCATGGATCGCGCAGGCATCGATTTTCAAGTCGTCTCGCCGAACCCGCTCACCTACTTCCATTTCATCGAACCGACTGCGGCAGCTGCATTTTGCCGCCGTCAGAACGACGTATTAGCCGCGCTCGTGCGTCGCTATCCGCAACGGCTCGCAGCGCTCGCGGCATTGCCGATGCAATCGCCCGCGCATGCCGTCACAGAGCTGCGCCGTTCCGTCGAAGAACTCGGGTTGTTAGGCGCCTACGTCGGCACGGAGTTCGGTCTGCCACTCGATGCTCCGCAGCTCGATCCGCTTTATCGCGAGTTCGTTGCGCTGGGCGTCCCTTTGTTTTTCCACCCGGCACCCGCGGGTATCGATGGCCCGAAGGCCTTTCCAGCAGTCGATCGCTTCGATCTCGATCTGCTGCTCGGCTTCGCCGCGCAAGAAACCATTGCCGTCGGAACCTTGATCTACGGTGGCGTGATCGATCGGCATCCGCAATTGCGGATCTGCGTCAGTCACGGCGGCGGGGCAATCGCTTTTCTACGCGGCCGATTTGCGGAAGCGGCGCGCAAGCGGCCGTGGTCGCAAGGCCCGCTACGCGAACCCGGTGCGTTCGAATCGCGGCTGCGCCGGATGTGGTTTGACAATCACGTGCACGATGCGAGCTCGTTGGCGCTCCTCGAGCAAGTGGTTGGCAGCGATCGTTTGGTGCTCGGTACGAATTTCGCAGGTTGGGATCAACCGGCGGATGGTCAGCGCATCGAGGCGCCCGCCTCGCTCGCCGACAATGCTCGCCGACTGCTCGGCAAGTGAGGCTATCGTGAGTGCAACTCTGATTTCGAACGGCAAAGTGATCGATGGCACCGGCGCAGCCCCGCGCGCCGAGTCCGTCTGGATCGAGGGCGAGCGGATTGCGGCAGTCGGCGCCGCAGCCGACGCGGCTGCTGCCAAACAACCCGATGCTCGCCGCATCGATGCGCGCGGCTTGACGGTCATGCCTGGCCTCATCGACGGCCACACCCATATCAGTTTCGACGAGCCGAGCTCGAATGATGAGCTGTTCTTCCATCGGCGCCATGCACTCGCCGCGATCATTGCGGCCCAGAATGCGCGCAAAGTGCTGCAGTCAGGCGTCACCGGCATCATGGATGCCGACTCCATCTTCGAACTCGGCATCGACCTGCGCGATGCGATCGAGGCCGGCATCGTCGATGGTCCGCGCATCTCTTCAGGCGCTTACGCGTTGTGGACGAGCGTCGGCGGGACGGCGGGCCGCTTGATCCCCGACCAAGGCGTCGCGGGCTACGGCAAGGTTGTTAGTGGCGACGCGGAGATCGTTGCGGAAGTGCGGCGTCAAATCAAGCACGGCGCCGACTGGATCAAGATACACGTTACGGGGCTCGTTCCGCGCCACCCGCTGCGTGGCGAGGTCAAGAGTTGGACTCGAGCGGAGCTAAAGCTTGTGTGCGATACCGCGCACGAACTCGGCATTCCGGTGTTAGGCCACGTCCGGGGTGCCGACGCGATCATAGATTGTGTGGCAGCCGGCATGGACCTGATTCTGCACGCCACGCTGATGGATGAGCCGGCCCTCGAAGCAATCGTCAAGAGCCGTACGCCCGTGATGCCAGTATTCACGTTCCAGGCCAATCTTGCAGACTATGGCGCTGCCATTGGCGCGGATCCGATGGTTCGCGAGATGTTTCGGCGCGAGATTGTCGACAGCGCCGCGATGCTCAAGCGCGCCTACGATGCGGGCGTGCCGCTGCTGTGCGGCAGCGAATCCGGCTTTTCGATCACGCCCTATGGGGACTGGCACTATCGAGAGCTCGAAGTGTTCGTCCGCGATCTTGGCCTCACACCGCTGCAAGCGATTCAGTGCGCAACGCAAGCCAACGCGTTTGCGCTGCGCCTCCAGGGTGAAGTGGGCGAGATCGCGCCTGGCCGCTTGGCTGATGTCATCATCGTGGATGGCGATCCCTCGCGCGACGTCACGTTGTTAGGCGACAAAGCCCGCATCAAACACGTCATGGTCGGGGGCCGCAGCGTGGATCTCACGCCTGCGCCGCCGCGCCGCGACCCGCCGGGCTGGCGCGTCAGCACCTATGGCGCACGTCTTGGCAAGGCGATCGTCAAATGACGACCGTGACGCTCAATCGTATTCCGGATGCACTCGCCGCGTTGCGCAACGAGCAGCTTGCGCAGTCCCTGTACGACGAGGGCAAGGTGATCATGGACGGTACCTTGCTCGTGCTACACGGCGAAGCGCATCGCGCACGCCGCATGCTCGAGATGCGCGTGTTCAAGCGCAGTTTCTTTCGCTACTACGAGACCGAAGTGTTCCCTCGAGCGCTTGCCGAGTTGCTACCGCCGACCGTCGCGCAAGGACGTTGCGACCTCGTGGAGTTCGGCTATCGGATGACGATGAATCTAACAGCGGATTTTGCCGGCATCGATCGACCGCGCAAGACCGTCGCCGAAACGGAGTCGTTACTGGCGCTCGTCAAAACCTTCAGTGAAGGGGCGACGCTCGTCCACTCCACGCGCGACAAAGAAGAAGTACGTGCCGAGGTGCGAGCGGCACTCGGCGTGTTTCGCGAGCAGTTCCTGAATCCCTCGATCGCGCGGCGTCAAACGCTGCTCGATCGCTTCGCCGCAGGCGATCTCGTCGAGGACGACCTGCCACGCGACGTGCTCACCGTCTTGCTACGGAATGAAGATCGTCTACCACTACCGCCCGACCTGCTCTGCCGCGAGATTGCGTTCTATTTGCAAGCGGGGGCGCACAGCACGGCAAACTCCACCACACACGCAATGCATCACCTGTTCGACTGGATCGCGAATCGCCCGGGCGAGCGGGCCCGATTGTTAGCAGACACGATCTTCTTGCAACGTTGCATTCACGAAAGCCTGCGGCTGCATCCCGCGAGCCCGGTGTCGTCGCGCAAGCCATTGTGCCCGATGCAACTCGCCAATGGCGCCCACGTCGACACCGACGACCGCGTTGAGATCGACCTTTACACCGCTAACCGCTCGCGCGACGTCTATGGCGAGGATGCCGACGAATTCAACCCACTGCGTAACGTACCGCATGGCCACGAGCCGTTCGGACTCACCTTCGGCACGGGCGTACACACCTGCCTCGGCCGCGACCTCGACGGCGGCGTTGTTCCGCGCGGCACAGTCGACGCGGCAACTCATCAGTACGGCATCGTGACGATGCTGTGCCGCGCGCTGCTCGCAGCCGGTGCAGAACGTGACCCTGCGCAGCCTCCCGCGATGGCCACCTACACTGCTCGTCCCAACTGGGGCACCTATCCCCTACTTTTCAAGGCGCACCACGCATGACCCAATCTCCGAAATCCATGCTTGTCACCGGCGGTGCCAAAGGTCTTGGCGCTGCAATTTGTTTGAGCGCGGCGCAGGCGGGGTACCGCGTCGGCGTGCTCGACTTACAACGCGCCGACAGCGAGGCGCTCGTGCGGACGCTACCGGGCTCGCAACACGTAGCGCTGCAGGCGGATGTCTCCGATGAGGCCCAAGTCAAAGCCGCAGTGGCGCAGTTTGGCGTTGTCCCCGATGTGCTCGTGAACAATGCCGGCATTGTTCGTTTCGGCACGCTACTCGAACAGACCGTCGAAGACTTTCGGTTCGTGATGAACGTGCACTTGTTAGGCACTTATATCGTGTCGCGCACCGTGCTACCGGGCATGGTCGCGCGCAAGAGCGGCGTGATCATCAACATGAGTTCGCTGAATGCCGTCACCCCGGGGCCCAACACCGGCGCCTATGCTTCCGCGAAAGCGGGCATCGTCAAGCTGACCGAGCAAATGTCGCTCGAATTCGGACCGTCGGGCATTCGCGTCAACAGCGTCGCGCCCGGCTTCATCGACGGCGGCATGTCGGCCCCCATCTATGCCGACCCTGCCGTGAGAGCACTGCGCGGCGGCGCCACGCCCCTGCGTCGGCTCGGCACCGTCGCAGACATCGCCAACGCCGTTTTGTGGCTCGCGTCGGATCAATCGTCGTACATCACGGGGCACCAGTTGGTCGTCGATGGCGGCGTGGCCCACAGTGTGTTGTTACAGCTCCCGCGCAAACTCGACTAACAGCACCATTGCCATGCGCGTAGCAGTCATTTTCAGCGGCGGCATCAACCACCCGTTCGAGCAATCCGCACCGGCGCTCGCGGACGTGCTCGAGCGAGCGGGCTTTCGCACGTGGCTGACCTACGATCTCGACGCTGCATGTGACGCGCTGCGCGCTGATGCAAACGCGCTGTTCGTGTTGCACGCGTTGCGCTGGAGCATGACGCAGCACGAAAAGTACCTGCCTGATCGGCCACGCTGGGCGATGTCGATTCCAGCGGCAGCGTGCGACAGCATTCAAGGGCACGTTGCGCGAGGCGCGGGGCTCCTCGGGCTGCACACCGCGAGCATCTGCTTCGACACTTGGCCGCAGTGGCCCCAGGTTCTCGGCGGACATTGGCAGTGGGGACGCTCTTACCACCCACCGCCGGCACCACTCAAGATGCGGCTCTCGCCGACCCACCCGCTGACGCGCGGCTTGCCCGATTTCACCGTCGTCGACGAACTCTATAGTGAGCAAGGCATCGCACCGACGAGCGAAGTGTGTGGCTGGCTCGATCCGCTCGAACCGCTACCCGGCTTCGACAAGCCCCTAACCACTCAAGCGGCGTTGTGGACCCACGCGTTCGGCGCGGGGCGCGTGGTGTACAGCGCTCTCGGGCATGACGCCGCGTCAATTCTGCAACCCGTACATAGCCGCTTGCTGCAGCGCGCCGCGCTGTGGGCGAGCGGCGAACCCCAATCTATCGTGGAGGCTGCGTAATGCGTGCAATCAATCAACTCTCCGTGTTGATCACAGGGGGCGGTTCCGGCATCGGTGAGGCTGCGGCGCGAGTCTTTGCCAAAGGCGGCGCTAAAGTCACCATCAGCGGCCGTCGCAAAGACAAGATCGAAGCGGTCGCAAAGTCGATCGGCGCGAACTGCCGCGGCGTCTGCGGCGATGTCACGATTGCTGCGGATCGCGCGGCAATGCTCGCTGCCGCCGTCGAGCACGGTGGCAAGCTTGATGTACTGGTGAACAACGCCGCGAACATGTATCGGCAAGCCGTCGATCAGTACACGGAAGAGTTCTTGCGCGAGGCGTTCAACACCAACGTGATTGCCGGCATGATGCTCTCGAGTGCGGCCGTGCCACTGCTCGCGAAGACGCACGGCTCGATCGTGTTCTTGGGCTCGATCCATACTCGCCGGGCGTACCCGGGTGCAACGCCGTATGCCACCACCAAAGCGGCGGTCGAAGGACTCACGCGCGTGATGGCCGCCGAGCTCGGCTCCAAGCAGATTCGCGTCAACTGCGTCCTGCCAGGAGCGGTGAGTACCGAAATCAACTTGCGCGCCGGCGTGTTCAAAACGCCCGAGGAGGCCGCGCAACGGTACGCAGGAATCGCGAAAGATCACGCACTCGGCCGCATCGGCACGAGCGAGGAAGTCGCAGACGCCATCGCATTCCTCGCCTGCGCCGACTGGGTGACCGGCGTCGCCATCGAAGTCGATGGCGGCTTGGGATTGGGCGTATCGTCGGTCTAGCGCCCGGGCGCTCTCGGCACTGCGAGCTTGGTTTGCTGCCGTACGTACTCGTGGACAGCACGCAGCTCCTGCTCCGATAGATCGTTGAACATCGGCATGCCGTTGGCGAGCAGCGCGCCATCGGCCACTACGGCCTTGAAGCCGTCGAAACTCTGCGCCAGTGACGATTCGCGGAGGTCGGGCGCTGAAGCGCCGTTCGATCGCACCTCGGCACCATGGCAAACCGCACATGACGACAGGTGGTAGATGCCAAATCCTTGCGCGGCAAGCGCCTCATCGATCGGCGCGTCGCCAGCGTTCGCGGGATTGAGCGCAAACCGCGTTTCCGGCACCGCGGGTAAGCTCGCTTTGCCGGCGAGCGAGAAGCTCACCAGCCGAATGCCGGGCCCCTTGTACTTCCAGCCATGCTTTTGAAAGGCCGCGTTGTTGACCGCCATCAGTCCGCCCCAACCGACTAACAACGCGATCCGTTGCTGCCCGTCGAGCGTGTAACTGATCGGAGCCGACGAAATGCCACGCTGCAAGTTCGTTTGCCACAATGCTTTGCCATTGCGCGCGTCGAACGCGCGGAAGTCACCATCCGCCGTACCGTGGAACACAAGATCGCCCGCGGTGGCAAGCGTGCCGCCATTCCAAACGGCTGCGTAGTTGACGCGCCAGCGTTCGCGTTGCGCGATCGGATCCCAGGCTAACAACGAACCTGACGAGTCCTGCGGATCGGTCGGGTGCTCGATCAGTTTGCCAATCGTGAAGAACTTCTCGCGGAACGGATACGGTGGCACCTGGCCAAACGTGCCCGAGATTCTCATCGTCGGCACATAGACGAGATTCGTCCGCGGGCTGTACGACATCGAGTGCCACGTATGCGCACCCCACGGGCCCGGATAGATCGTCACTTTGTCCGTTCCGCGCGGACGCACACCCGGCGCCTCGACCGGCCGACCGGTGGTCATGTCGATACGCTCGGCCCAAGTGACCTTGTCATATTTTTCCGCGCTGACGAGTTTTCCGGTCTCACGATCAATCACATAAAAGAAGCCATTCGTCGGCGCTTGCATCAGCACCTTGCGGCTCTTGCCTTGAATCTTCAGATCGGCCAACACGATGTCGGCAGTCGCCTTGTAGTCCCACTCCTCACCGGGGTTCATTTGGTAATGCCAAACGTATTTGCCGGTGTCCGCCTCGAGAGCCACGATGGAGCACAAAAACAGATTGTCGCCCTTCCCCTCACTGCGCCTAACGTAATCCCAGGGGTCCCCGTTGCCCACGCCCAGGTAAACGCGGTTGAGTTCGGGATCGTAGGTGATCGCGTGCCAAACCGTGCCGCCGCCGCCATACTTCCACCATTGTCCGTGCCACGTCTTGGCGGCCATCTCCATAGCCGGATCTTCAAATCCGTCTGACGGATCTCCCGGCACCGTATGGAAGCGCCACAGTTGCGCACCCGTCTTCGCATCGAATGCGTCGACATAGCCACGCGTGCCGAACTCGGCTCCGCCGTGCCCGATGAATACCTTGCCGCCCGCGACTCGCGGCGGGCCTGTGATTGCTTTGCGGGACTCGGCCAGGAAATGTCGCGCGGTCCATGTCACATCGCCAGTCTTGGCATCGAGGGCTAACAAGCGACCATCGGCAGTGCCGACATACACACGGCCGTCCCAATACGCGATGCCGCGATTGACGTTCCATCCGGCCACCATGCCGCGCGGCGCATGCCGCCAACTCTGCGGATCGTGAGTCCACAACAGCTGCCCCGTGCGGGCGTCGACCGCACGCACGATGGCGCGATCACCCGAGAAATACAACACGCCGTCGACGGCGAGCGGCGTGCTCGTAAACGCGATCGCGTCCGGTGAATCGAGTGCCCAATCGATACCGAGCTTGGCGACATTGCGACGGTTGATTTGGTCGAGCGGACTGAAACGTTGCTCGGAGTCCGTACGGCCGAATGCCGGCCAGTTTGCGCCGGAATCCGCGTCTACAGGCGCAGCCCTCGGTCCGTGGCTAAACGGGGCCAGTACGCCGAGCAGTGCTGCGGCGAGCGCGACCTTGACGCTTGTGAATTTCACACCGAATTGCATCGATCCCCCTCGTCAATAGTTGCTTCACAACGCACGGTTCGCGATAGTGGAGCCTGGATTTTGCCCCTGCGGCAACGTCCGAGGGGTCTCTCATCAATCATCGAAACAAGAGCATCATGGCCGCAGCAAATTCAACCGAACGCGTACTGGATGCCGTCGTCGTCGGCGCCGGCTTTTCTGGAATGTACATGTTGCACCAGCTTCGCGGTATGGGCATGAAGGCACAGGTCTTCGAAGCCGGTACGAACGTGGGTGGCACTTGGTACTGGAACCGCTACCCCGGCGCGCGTTGCGACGTCGAGAGCCTCAGCTACTGCTACACCTTCGATCCTCAGTTACAACGCGAATGGAAGTGGACGGAGCGCTATCCATCGCAACCCGAGATCTTGCGTTACTTGAATCACGTCGCCGATCGTTTCGATTTGCGGCGTGACATCGCATTCAACACCCGCGTCACCAGCGCGCACTACGATGCCAGCCGCCGCCTGTGGAGCGTCACGACGGATAAGGGCGAGCGCGTAGCTGCACGCTTTTGCATCATGGCCACCGGTTGTTTGTCGACGCCGCGCGCGCCCGATTTTCCGGGGCAGTCGGATTTCAAAGGCCGCATCTTTCACACGGGTCAATGGCCGCATGAACCGGTCGATCTCACCGGCCGCGTCATCGGCATGATCGGCACTGGCTCGACCGGCATTCAAGTCGCGCCGACTGTCGCGAAGATTGCCAAACACTTATACGTGTTCCAGCGCACGCCGAATTTCAGCGTGCCGGCACGCAATCGCCCGCTCACAGAGGCGGAAATCGAGGCGCGCAAGCAGATCCTCGCTGAACACAATCGCAAAGCGCGCGAGTCGTTGTTCGGCGTACCGTGGGACATCAATCTGCAATCTGCGCTGCAGGTGTCGCCGGAGGAGCGGCAGAAGCAGTATGAATCGGCGTGGAACGAAGGCGGCGCGACACCGACTCTCGTGGCCTATGTTGACTTGTTAGCCAATGAGGCGGCTAACGAGACGGCGGCCGAGTTCGTGCGTAATAAGATCCGGAGTATCGTCCGCGATCCGAAAGTGGCCGCGTTGCTCACACCCAACGACCATCCGATCGGCGCGAAGCGAATTTGCGTCGATACCGATTACTTCGACACCTACAACCGCCCGAACGTCACACTCGTCGACGTGCGCAGCGCGCCCATTCAAGGCTTCACGGCTAAAGGCATACGCACGGCGAACGGCGAGTACGCAGTGGACGATGTCATCTTCGCGACCGGCTTCGACGCGATGACCGGCGCGTTGTTGGCCATCGACATTCGCGGCCGCGACGGTGTTAGCTTGAAGTCGGTTTGGCAAGAAGGGCCAAAGGCCTACCTCGGCTTGATGGTCGCCGGCTTTCCCAACTTGTTCACGATCACGGGTCCCGGTAGCCCCTCGGTGCTGAGCAACGTCGTCGTCTCGATCGAACAGCATGTCGAGTGGATCGCCGCGTTGCTGCGCGACATGAACGCTCGCGGACGCTATTCGATTGATGCCGACGCTGCAGCCCAAGAGCACTGGATGCAACACGTTACGGAAGTGGCGAACGGCACGCTATTCCCCCGCGCCAATTCTTGGTATGTGGGAGCCAATATCCCTGGCAAACCGCGCGTATTCATGCCCTACGTCGGCGGCGTGGGCCCGTATCGACAGAAATGTGACGAAGTGGCCGCCAAGGGCTACGAGGGCTTCAACTTCGCCGCGTAACCGCTAACGCGATTCTGCCAGCGTGCGTGCGTGGTAGCTGACGATCACGTCGGCACCCGCGCGCCGAATCGAGAGCAGCGTCTCTGCGATCGCACGATCGAAATCGAGCAAGCCCGCGTTGGCTGCCGCGCGTAGCGCCGCGTACTCACCGGAAACTTGGTAGGCGAAGAGCGGCAAATCGCTCCCGTCGCGCGCCTCGCGGATGAGATCAAGATTCGTGAGCGCCGGTTTGAACAACAACGCATCGGCCCCCTCCTCGGCATCGAGCTGCCATTCACGCCGAGCCTCGCGCCGATTGCCAGCAGGCATCTGGTACGAGGCCCGATCGCCGAACGCGGGCGCACTTTCAGCGGCATCGCGAAACGGTCCGTAGAACGCGCTCGCCATCTTGACGGCATAG
The DNA here is from genome assembly GCA_964444835.1 of uncultured Steroidobacteraceae bacterium. Taxonomy (GTDB): domain Bacteria; phylum Pseudomonadota; class Gammaproteobacteria; order Steroidobacterales; family Steroidobacteraceae; genus CADEED01. Next base: position 7,779 of record CAYUIT010000026.1, on the reverse strand, counting down.
CTGACGATGCCGGTGTGGCTCGAGTGGGCCGCATCCAGCGCCGCGCGGATTGCTGCAATGCGTCCGTCCATCATGTCGCTGGGCGCGACGAAATCAGCGCCCGCTTCTGCTAACAACACGGCCATGCGCGCCAACACCGGCAGCGTGCTGTCGTTGTCGATTTCGTCGCCGTGCACCAAGCCACAATGACCGTGGGTTAGATGGCTGCACAAACATACATCTGCGTACGACACCAGCCCCGGCAGAGTCGTTAGCCCGGCGAGCCCATCCAACAACGGTCGCAGCTGATCGGCAAGATGCGCGCCGTCCACATGCTTATGCTCGGGCACGTTGAACAGCATCACACCGCCAACGCCACCGGCCTCGAGCTTACGCGCCTCTTCCAACATGCGATCGACCGACATGCGCCACAAGCCAGACCCTGGGCTCGATTCCACCGCAATGCCGCTGCCGGGCACGATGAAGAATGGCTGCACGAGATGCCGCGGCAACACATCGCATTCCGCGAATACGCGTCGCACAGCGGCACGCGACCGCAAGCGGCGCATGCGCACCGGAACGTCTGCGGCGGGAGCGGCCTCGGCACGCTTCGTACCGGGCTTGGCGGTTTTGTCGAGACGCGTAACGTGACTCATTGCAATTGCTCCTCGATTCGCCGCAGTGTGAGCGGTAACGGATCGGTTTGTTCGTGAACGATGGGCTGCGGCCAGTCTGCCGCACTGCGCGCGCGCCACGCACGCAGTGTCGAATCGCCGATCAGCACGACACTGCGAGCACGCATCACGCCAAAACCGCCATGCGCCGCAAACTGTTCTACCGCCGACGGACTCGCGAAAATGATGCCACAGGTCGAGGTATCGACCGACGCCGTTATCGTGTGCAACGCATCCGCGAGCAACGTGGGCGCCACGGTGCGATAAAGCTGGATCACTTCGACTGTCGCATGTGCACTGAGAATCGCCACAGCCTCGCGATGCTCCGGCTGCACCATCGCGACGTCGCTCGTTGGATAGCGAATGGTCAGAGATGTCGGCTTCAGATCCCGGCTGCGCGCCCACCTCGCCACTGCGCGCGCGAGCGCAACCGACCCGCCGTAGGCTTCGAGCTCGAGCGGCAGGCGCCGTTCGCGTACCCGCGCCACGGTGCCTGGCGCAAGCGCCACAATTTTGGCATCGACGCCGAGCGGAATCGCATCCGCCACGGCAGTGCTCGTCAAAAACAGCAAACGTTGCTCGGTATCAGAACGGCGGGGCCATTCAGGCCACGGCTGCCATTGTCGAACGATGCATGGGAGCGGCCGAGCCTCGAGCCTGCTGTTACGCAGCAATGCGACTGTACGCTGAACCTCAGGCTCGGCCCGCGTCACGATCCAAGTGAGGTTCTTTCCCATGATGCTTGCTCCTGATACTAACCACCCGCCTGCATGGCCGCTACTTTCAGTGACACGCTTGTGACAGAGCCGTGTGAAGCGCCGAGTAGCCTAGTTGGGTGGGCGAACACGCAGCCCGAATGCAGCGACGGAACGAATTATGACCAGCATGACCTCTCGCGAACGATTCTTGGCCGCTTTGACGGGCCAACCTGTCGACCGGCCGCCGGTGTGGCTAATGCGACAGGCGGGGCGCTACCTGCCGGGCTATCGTGCCGTGCGCGCGCAGCACGGATTCTGGGATGTCTGTCACCAACCAGAAATCTCGACGCAGGTTGCGCTCGAACCGCTCGAGCGCTTCCAGCTCGACGCGGCGATTGTGTTCTCCGACATTCTAGTCGTGCCACAAGCACTGGGCCTCGGCGTCAGCTTCGGTAAAGGTGAAGGGCCACAATTCGAGCGGCCATTACGTACGCGCGCGGATCTCGAGTCATGGCAGCGCGATGGCATTGCGCAACGCCTTGAGTTCGTACCGCGAGCTGTTAGGCACCTCAAGGCTGCGCTGCGTGACCGGTATGGCTTGGTAGGCTTCGCAGGCGCCCCTTTCACATTGTTCGCCTATTCGGTCGAAGGTGGAGGCAGTGACGACTTCCGCTTGGCGCGAACGATGCTGTACGCCAACCCTGCGTTGGCGCGCGAAGCGCTGCAGGTGATGGCCCACGCGGTTGCGGATCTCGCGGTCGCACAGGTTGAAGCCGGTGCCGACGCGATTCAGCTCTTCGACACGTGGGGCGGCCTCTTGAGCATTGACGAGTATCGCGAGTTCGCCGTTCCGCCGCTCAAGCTCGCGATCGAGCGCATTCAATCCGCCGGCGCGCCGGTGCTGCTATTTGTGCGCGGCGGCCATCATCTCCTGCCGGTGCTCGGCGAAACGGGCGCCAACGGATTCTCGCTCGATTGGCGCACACCTTGGAGCGCAGCGCGCAGCGCCTATCCCAAGCATCTTTTGCAAGGCAATCTCGATCCGATTCTGCTGCTGAATCAGCCTGACATCATCCGTGTCCGCACTCGAGAATTGCTCGAGTCGATGCAGTGGACATCGCTATCGCGCTCTTGCATCGTCAACCTCGGTCACGGAATCGTGCCGGAAACGCCGCCCGAGAGTGTGGCAGCGCTGGTCGAAACGGTAGCCGAGTATCGAAAGAGCGCATGATCCCGCTCGCTCTGGTCGGCGTAAGCTTCCGCGACGCCTCTGCAGCGACGCGTGCAGCGCTGCTGGAGTTCGATTCCGGCCCGCACGGGCCATCGCATGCACTTCTCGAGCGCGGTCTGGCGCACGGCATCGTTCGGATCGAAACATGCGCCCGGGTTGAGTGGTTAGTATCGGCCGACGAGCCCCGCTGGGCCGCTGATCTGCTGGCGGCGTCTTTGCAGCGCGGGCTGGCGGAGGTCGGCACTCGCAAGGTTCGCGCGCATTGCGATCATGCCGCGCTCGTGTTCTTGCTCCGCATGGCTGTCGGCCTCGACTCCGTGGCGCAAGGCGAGCACGCGATCGGCCGGCAGATACTGCAAGCCTTCGAGCGTGCACACACACAGCACCGCACTGACCGCACCTTACGACTCTGCTGGCGGCGTGTCGCGCAAACCCTGTCTGCCGCGCATCAGTGTGTTCCGTCAGGCCGCGGTGGCGGCGTGCACGTGCTCGCGGTCGAGCAGTTGCGCGCGCTCGGCATCGGACCTCACCACTCGATCGGCGTGTTCGGCACGGGCGAGATGGGACGCGCAGTCGCTAACAGCCTGCGCCACGAAGGTCTCGCGGTGGCGGCCCACGATTCTCGCGGCACCCTTCCCGCATTTCTTGCACGCAGTCACCATTTGGACGCGCTCGTGGTGTGCTCCGGGGCGCCGAAAGCTTGGCTGACACTCCCTGCCCGTTCCGATGCCCCGGCCGTGGTCGATGTCGGCAGCCCCGCGCAGATCGTCAGCGCTCCCGGCTGGCGTTGCGTCGCGCTGGACGATCTGCTGACGAGCACGTCGGCCACTTTGCCCGAGCGCGTCCTCGGCGATCTCGAGATGCTCTGCGCGACTGAGGCGGAGCACCTCGCAAAATCGATTCTCCAACCTTCACGTGCCGACACGCTGCGCGCCATGGCCGCTGTGCGTCGCGAGTTTCTGTCGCGTACGCTACCCGCTCTGCTCGACGAACTACCGGCGCCCAAGGCACGCGCCATCGAAGCGAGCGTGGGAGAAGTCATGCATCAACTTTTGCGCGAAGCGCGCGGCACTTTGTCGTGACCTCGCGTTCCTTGAGTATCGCAAGTCGCGGCAGCGATCTCGCGCTCTGGCAATCGCGCACCGTACTCGCAGCGCTTGAGCGCAGCAGCGCCACGCGCCGCACCTGGTCGCGAGACATCACGATCATCCAAACGCGAGGCGACCTCGATCAGTCGCCCATCCTCGCCGGTCAAATGGAAAAGGGGTTTTTCACGGTTGAGTTGGAGCAAGCGCTCCGTGCGGCAACCGTCGACTTGGTCGTGCATTCATTGAAAGACTTGCCGACGAGCGACGCGACACAGCTAACGACTCGGACAGTCTTGCCGCGAGCCAACGCTGCCGATCTGCTGATCGTGAACCGCGAATTCGTCGCAGACGCAGGCGACGCCTTGCCGCTCAAGCCAGGCACTCGCGTGGGCGCGTCCTCATTGCGGCGTACGGCGATGCTGCGCGAGTACGCACCGCAGGCGGTGTCGATGCCGTTGCGCGGGAACGTGCCGACGCGCGTCAGACGGCTTGGCGAGGGTCGAACCGACGCGATCGTGATCGCAGCCGCCGGCATCGAGCGTTTGGGCTTGGATCTGTCGCAGTTCACCGTGTTCGAGCTCGATCCGCGGCATTGGGTGCCCGCCCCTGGCCAAGGCGCGCTGGCCGCGCAGTGCCGCGCTAACGACTCGGCGACGATCGCCGAGATCGAAGCACTGACGGATCCCGCCTGTCAAAGAGCCACTGCGTGGGAGCGCGATTTTCTGCGGGTCATCGAGGGCGGCTGTGCCACTCCCTTTGGCTGCCACGTCGTGGGCTCCACTGCGCACATCGGCATCGACACTCCACTCGGCTTCCGACTGCAGACGATTGAGCTGCCGTCTCATCAAGAGGGCTCAGAACGTGAACGCTTCATCCGCCACTGTATCGGCCATAACTTCGAATCCGCGCACGAGCGGCCACGCGGCATCGGCATTGCCCGTTCGCGTTGATGCGGCCTCGGCAGCGTTGCACGCTGCGGCGAGCGCGCACATGCCGGGCGGCGTATCGAGCCCGGTGCGCGCGTTTCGGCATGTAGGCGGCGTACCCGTATTCGTGCGCGAAGCGCAAGGCGCGGAATTCATCGACGAAGACAACCAACGCTATGTCGATTTCTGCATGGCATTTGGCCCGCTGATCCTCGGCCATTCGCACCCCGCCGTCGTCGAGGCCGTGCAACGCGCTGCACCGCGTGGGCTCGCGTATGGCACTTGCCACCGGCTCGAAAATCAACTTGCCGAACGTGTGCTCGCCGCATTTCCGTATGCAGAACTCGTTCGATTCGTCGTCTCAGGTACGGAGGCGGTCGCCACAGCCATCCGCCTCGCGCGCGCAGCAACTGGACGGCGCTACCTATTGCGCTTCACCGGCTGCTATCACGGTCATGTCGATGCCTTGATGGTGAAGGCTGCGAGCGAGTCGCGCCAAGCAACACCAGCAATCGCCGATAGTGAGGGCGTGCTACCCACTCTGGCCGCCGATACGCTCGTCATTCCATTGGCCGACGAGGCGGCACTCGAGGATGCATTCAGGCGCTACGGCACTGAGATCGCAGCGGCCATCATCGAACCGCTGCCTGCGAACACCGGCTTGCTCACGCAAACCCCTAGCTATCTGCAACGCTTGCGTGAGCTCACGCGAGCGAACGGCGCGTTACTGATTTTCGACGAGGTCATCAGCGGCTTTCGTTTCGGCTTTCATGGCTATGCGAAAGTCGTCGGAATCGAGCCGGATCTCACAACGCTTGGCAAGATCATCGGCGGCGGGCTGCCAGTCGGTGCCGTTGCCGGCAAGGCCTCGATCCTGCGCCAACTTGCGCCGCTCGGCGGTGTGTATCAAGCCGGCACGATGGCCGGTAACCCTGTTGCACTGGCAGCCGGCCTTGCGACGCTCGATGAGCTGGCTCGCGGCACGGTCTATCGGTACCTCGCCAATCTCGGCGACGAACTCGAACGCAAGCTCGCGGGCCACGCCGCTGCGCAGAAAGTCCAGCTACTGCGTCAAGGCTCGATCGTTTGGCCCTATTTCTCTAGCCGCTCTGCCCCTCGCTCGGTGGCAGACATCGAGCCCCAGGCGATCGCCGCGTACAATCGCGGCTATCATCGGTGGCTCGCGCGCGGCGTGTATCTGCCGCCAGCAGCAGCCGAGGTGTGCTTCTTGTCAGCGGCTCATGCGCCGCAGCACCTCGACGCGCTGCTCGATGCACTCGCCGATACGGAGGCCCCTTGACGAGCGATCGGAAGAATTGGTTCATCGAACACATCGACATTCTCACACTCTCGCTTGCGATCCTGCTCACGTCGGCGTTGGTGGGTTGGTGGTCGGTGTTTCTCCATGACGCCATTCTCCAAGTGGCAGAGTTGCAGAAGCAGGTGGCCGAGATCGAACTCGGTACTGAGGGACAAGCCGTCGCCGCCAGGGTTGCTGAGATCACGGCGCGCAAGGATCGGTGGATCATGATGTTGTTAGGCGAATCGCTCGTGTTCGGCCTGTTACTGGCCGCCAGTATTTCGGTGTTGTTCGTACTCTCGCGCCGCCGCCTGAAGCAGCGCGAGCAGCTAGAAGATTTGCTGCAAGTCACGAGCCATGAATTCAAGACTCCGATCGCTGGCGTCAAAGCTTTGTTGCAAAGCCTGTCGCTTGGCTCGATTCCAGTCGATCGGCGCCAAGAGCTCGTGCGCCTCGGCCTCGATGAGTGCGAGCGCCTCGAGCATGTCGCTGAGACGATGCTCGCGTACCAACGGGCGTCCGCGAAGTCGGATGAATTGCATGAGAGCATCGCGGCGCATACGCTGGTCGACGAGATTCTGTCGCGCCGCGCCGCGAGCGGGCTCAAAGAAGCGATTCGTCATGATCACGTCGCCACCGCGCGTGTGCGGGCCGATCGCGAGGCGATGCGCGTCATCATCGAAAACCTGCTCGACAACGCCCGCAAGTACGGCGGTTCCCTAACAACCGTGACGGCACAGATGGGAATGTATAGCTGGTCGCTGCAGATTGCCGATCAAGGCACTGGCTTCCCGCCGGAGCAAGCCGAGACGCTGTTCGATCCGTTCGAACGCAATCAGCGCAGCGGCACAACCCGTGGCAGTGGCCTCGGCCTTGCTATTGCGCGACGGCTGGCACGCAAGATGGGCGGCGATCTCACCGCGCGCAGCGACGGACCGGGACGTGGCGCGACCTTCACCTTGACGCTACCGCTCGCACCTGACAACGCGCCCAGCCTCGCACACTCGCGGGATGCGCATGCCTGAGTCGATTCTGTTGGTCGAGGATGAGCGCCTGGTGCGCGATTTGATCGCGCTCAACCTCGAGCACGCGGGCTACCAAGTCATCGCCGGCACCACTTATGAAGAAGGTCGGGAGTTGATCCACCGCGAGCGCTGGTCGATGGCGATCTTCGATGTGATGCTCCCGGGCGGCGATGGATTCAAGCTCACAGCTTGGGCTCGAGATGCGGGCCTCGCATTTCCGATCTTGCTGCTCACCGCTCGATCCGACACCAACTCGAAGGTACGCGGCCTCGACGCGGGCGCCGACGACTACCTCACCAAGCCCTTCGACATCCCAGAGTTGTTAGCTCGGGTACGCGCCTTGCTACGCCGTGCCAGCGGACGCCCCGTCGATGCACCGCCGCGCGTCTCTTTTGGGCGCTTCTGGATTCGCTTCGACACGGGTCAAGCGATGACCAACGAAGGCGAGATTTCGCTCTCGGACAAGGAGCTGCGCATGATGGAAGTGTTCATCGCCAACGATAATCGCGCCTTGTCCCGCGCCGACATCCTCGAGGAAGTGTGGGGAATGGGGAGCTTTCCCACGGACCGCACAGTCGACAATTTTGTCCTGCGTCTGCGCCGCTTGTTTGAAAAAGACCCGGAATCGCCAGCGCATATCGTTACGCTACGCGGGCGGGGCTACCTCTTTCGGTTGACACCATGACGATCGACGCCGCCTCGCAGGCCGACGTGGCCGCTGCACGCCAATACTTCTACTCGTTGCACGAGCGTATCGCTCGGACGTTTGAGTCCTTCGAGAATGCGGCCGCAGCCACGCGCGACGAGTGGCAGCGCCCCGCAGGCGCGAGCCTCGCGGGCTCAGGGCGCTTGAGTTTG
>CAYUIT010000025.1:48052-50265 GCA_964444835.1 uncultured Steroidobacteraceae bacterium | reverse complement strand
GCTGGGATTGTCACCCGCCCCCGTGCGAATCGCTAGCGCGGCTGCACGCGCGTGGTTACAGTGCAGCGATGACGCTCGACAAGATGCGCGGCCCGGCCGTACCCCCATTCCATGCTGGCGACATTGGCCGGCGAGCTGCCGCTCGAGCGAGCCGCGGTCTAACGGCCATCGCGATGCATTTCGGGCAACCCTCGACCGGCGCGCCGGCGGCTGCTATTGCCGCAGCTCATGCAGCCCTCGACTCGGATCGTATGGGCTACACGGAGAGCGAAGCGTTACGCACTGCAATCGCGGCACGCTATCGAGACGTATACGGCGTCACCGTCGAGCCACGGCGCATCCTCTTGACGGCTGGTGCAAGCGCCGGGCTGGTCGCGTGCTTCTCGGCGCTGTTCCGCCCGGGTGATCGCGTCGCGATGCCTCGACCGGGCTACCCCGCCTACCGCAACACCCTGCTGGCGCTCGGCATGGAGCCGGTGGAAATCGCGTGCGGGCCGCAACAGCGCTATGAGCTGTCGCCAGAGTTGTTAGCGAGCGCTATGCCCGCACCGCGGGGTGTGATCCTGGCCAGCCCCGCGAATCCAACCGGGGCGATGCTGAGTCGCGCGAAGCTCGCAGCACTCATTGAGGCGTGTCGCGAGCGACGTATCACGTTACTGTCCGACGAGATCTATCATGGCATTTCCTATGGCGAGCGCGCGGTCAGTGCGCTCGAGATCGACCCCGATGCAATCGTCATCAACAGCTTCTCGAAACTGTTCCGCATGCCGGGCTGGCGACTTGGCTGGGTGGTCGTACCGGCAGAGATCGCGGCCGCGATCAGCGCCTACCTGATCAACATGTTCCTCACGCCACCCGTGATTGCGCAGCACGCTGCCTTGGCAGCACTCGGCGCGACTGCAGATCTAGAAGCCTGTGTGCAAATGTACGCGCGCAACCGGCAGCGATTGCTGAATGGGTTGCGTGCGCTCGGTATCACCGAGGTGGCGCCGCCCGACGGTGCGTTCTATCTGTATGCCGATGTTGGGCGCTGGACGCAGGATAGCCTGCAGTTCTGTACTCGCTTGGTCGAGGAGACGGGCATTGCGATCGCGCCGGGCATCGATTTCGATCCGGTGGAGGGTCGTCGATTCGTACGCTTCTCCTTCGCCGTGTCGGAAGCGGAGCTCGAACTTGCGCTCGAATTGTTAGCAGAATGGCTACCCCGCTATCGCGAGTGACGCTCGATGCAGCCGCCCTGGCAACCTACCAAGCTCGTCGACTGTCTTGAGCCGGGCGCAGATCGCGACGCGGAGCTATTCATCGTCGAGGGCGATTCGGCATCGTTGGCGGTCATGAACGCCCGACGTGCGCGCGATCAAGCCGTGCTACCGATGCGCGGCAAACCGCTCAACGCGCTGCGCGCCACGCGCACGCGCCTACTGGCCTACGACCTGTATCGCGAGCTCATTGCTGCGGTCGGCGGCGGTATCGAGCCTGAGTTCAACCTCGGCAACGTCCGCTACCAACGCATTCTCATCCTCACCGACCCGGATGCAGACGGCATCCACTGCGGCGCACTGCTGCTGATGCTCTTTTACCGCTGGATGCCCGCCTTGCTAGCAGCCGGCCGAATCTTCGCCGTGCGCGCACCGATCGGTGCGATTCATCGGGCGCGCGACGCAACACCCGTTCTCGCCTACACAGACGACCATTTTCAAGCGTTGTGCCGCGCGCTGCGCGAGCGCGATGAGCTCGACTTCACCACGCTGCGTTACCGCGGCCTCGGCAGTATCGATCGGAGCGTTTTACAGACGACCTGCCTCGATGCCGCCACACGGCGCGCGCAGCCGCTTTCTGCCCAGGACGCCGAGATGGCGATCAGTGTGTTTGCCCGCGCCCGAACGCGGCATAATTCGTGACGCGGCGCACAGTTATTCCACGCGCTTACCAGAATTGCGACGTCGGAAATTGGCCACACACGAATCCGCTTGCATGCCGGGTATATGATCAGCGGCAAATCCATATCGTTCGCCACCGGGGCGAACTGAAGGTCCGCGCGTGAGCCGAAGCAATGTTGCTCGCATCAAGTTCCCCGCCCACTGTGCTACGCCGTTACTCGGCGTTGCGCTTGCCATCACCCTCACCGCATGCGGTGGTGGTGGTGGCGGCGGTAGTAGCGGCGGTGGTAGCACGCCAGCACCGACAGCGACGTTGTCGGCGAGCGCGACGTC
>CAYUIT010000025.1:43948-47952 GCA_964444835.1 uncultured Steroidobacteraceae bacterium | reverse complement strand
GGCAATGTCACGATCACTGGCAAAGTCACTTTCGGCCGCGTGCCGTTTGGCGCAGGCGCGTCGGGCCTCAATTACGGCGGCGCGACGCAAGAACCGTCGCGCGGCATTACGGTGCAAGCCATCAACGCTGCGACCAACGCGGTGCTTGCCACGGGCACCACGGATGCCAATGGCGATTACTCAATGACGGTCCCGGCGAGCACTAACATGTTCGTGCGCGCGTTGTCGCAAATGGTTCGCGATAGCTCGCAGCCGTTGCCGCGGTGGCGATTCGAAGTGCGTGATCTTCCGGAGACCACGGAGGTTCCACAACCGTTGCCGCCGCTCTATGACTTCCCCGGACCCGCGTTCGACTCGAGTACACCCGGCGCCAAGAACGTCGCAATCCCGGTCGGTATCAACGCATCGGGCACGGCTACCGGCACGCGATCCTCTGCACCCTTCGCCATCCTGGATACAGTTTACCGCGCCTACAACACCATCCTGACGGTGGCACCGACCGCAGATTTCGCTTCGCTCATCATCGACTGGGGCCCGACGAACACGGCCGGCCGCACCTTCTTTACGGTTGCTCCGGTGCAAGGTTCGTCCACCCGGCAAGCGAAGATTGTGTTGTCTGCCGATTTGAATTCGGACACGGATGAATTCGATGTCCACGTCATCGCACACGAGTTCGGGCACTACATCGAAGAGTATTTCTCGCGCGCTGACAGCATCGGTGGGCCACACGGGTCGGGTGATCAGTTGGATCTGCGCGTCGCATTCGGCGAGGGCTATGGGTACGCATTTGCGGGATTCGTGTTAGGTGACCCGATCGCCCGCGATAGTTTTGTCTCGGGCGGCCAGCAGCGCAGCAGTAACTTCAACATCGAAACCAATTCTGGGTTCGCGAACCCGGGTTGGTATAACGAGTCGTCGAACTGGGCGATCTTGTGGGATCTGTACGACGCTACCAACGAAGCAGGCGATGGGCTGTCGTTAGGATTGCCACCGATTTGGCAAGTGCTGATAAACGAGCAACGCAATACCGACGCAGTCACGAGCGTGTTCTCGTTCATCTCTGCGTTGAAGGCGCGGCGCCCGGCCGATGCAGCGCTGATCGACCAGATCGTCAGCGCGCAGTCGATCGTCGCAGCGACCATCAACCCCTTCGGCACCACCGAAACGAACGCGGGTAATCCGCCGGGCGGTACCGACGTGCTGCCGATCTTCACGAGCATCAGCCCGAACGGCACCCCAGTCACCGTACGCAGCGTCGGTAGTTTTGGCGCGGGTGGTAACAAGCTTTCTGCGCATCGCTTCCTGCGACTCGATATTCCGACGCAGCGCACGGTGAATTTCACGCTGAGCGCGCCAGCCAATCGAGATGCCGATATCTTCGTATATCGCCGCGGCACCGTCGTCGCCACCGGCATCGCGTTCGGTAACGAGAATTTCTCGACGACGCTCGCGGCCGGCACGTACGTGCTCGACGTGTACGACTGCGAAAACGCCGAGTGTAGCGACGCTGCGTCATACACCTACGCGCCGGTCGATATCACCGTTACTGTCACTTCACCGTAATGCACGGCGAAACGAGAATCGTTATGCGAACTTCCTTTGCTTCGATCGTCAGCGCGAGCTTCGCAGTGGTGTTGTTAGTCGGCTGCAGCGGCACACAAGGCGGGAGAACCGAGATGTCAGCAACAGCCACCACACCCACTACAGCAGCGGCACCTTCGATGTTGCGCGCGCCGCTAGTCGGGAAGCGTGGCGTACCAGCCGACGTGCGCTATCGCTTCGACAGCAGTGTGGAGCTGAACAAAGCGACGGGTCTCGTTGTCGAGGTCAAGCCGCATATCGTCGTCGACAAGATGAGCATCGAGGTCAAAGGCCCCGCAGGTGTGCGCGTAGACAGCGCGCCGAGTGCGGCAATCCAAAAGGCCCTGCCCTCACAGATCTATCGGCAGAACCTGTCGGTCACGCCGCTCGTGGCCAATGCCGAGGCCGTGCAAGTCATGGTGACGATGGAGTCACCCGAAGGCCTGGCCTTCGGGATTTATCGCATCGCACTCAAGGACACGCCGGCGGGCAAACTGCCACAGAAGCGGCCGCGCGAGTGACGCGCTAATAGCGCCCGGGCCGTATCGGCGGCAGACCAATCAACGGAGCCGACGGACCTGCGCGCCGCAACGCAGGCGCTGGCAGGAACGGATTCGGATTCGCTTCGCAGACCGTCCCACGGGGCGGTAACTCGCCACTCAGCAAGTAGTTAGCGACGTATTCGGTGACGCAGTCACTGCGGCCGAACGCCGTATGTCCCCAACCTGCATAGCTCAACAAGCGACTGTTGCGTAGCAACTTGCTGCTCGCAACCGCGCCCTCGTAGTCGGTCGCGTTGTCAAAATAGTTGCCAACCACGAGCACGGGCGCCGAAGTCGTCGTGCTCCACGGTCCGGTGTAACGATCCGGCGAAGTGGGCCAATCGGCACAGCCAGCGTTCTGCCACCACCACAGCGGCCCAAACAAGGAGTCTTGACGTGCAAACGCGCCGATGCTGCGAAACGCAGCAAAGCTCGTTGGAAACTCCGCGTCGGCGCAGTAGTTGCCGTAAAAGGCGTCGAGCGCGTTGTTATACGGCGCGCGGTTGGCACTCGGGGGACGAAGCCGCGCATCGAGCGCATCGCGAATCCGTGCCGCCTCGCGAGTGGCTCGCGCGTCGCCCGCCGCTGCGAACGTGAGGAAATCGAGGAATGCCGCGAGGCCGTCGGGCCCTCCCCACACCTCAGGGGCATACAAACCGCCGAGTACTTGCGCAATGAGCTGATCGTAAGTGAAGACGAAGCCGCTCGGAAACACGATGGGCTCGGCTTTGACCGCATCGAGCAGCGCGTAGAAGCGAGCCGCCGGACCGTCCGGCCCGCCGAGCGCGCATTCCTCGCCCGCTGCGTCGCAAAGCCGCAAGAACTCGACGAGCACTTCATCCGATGCGGTGCGATCCGAGATGATCTGCGCACCCGTGACCCACAAACGCGGATCGAGCACGCCGTCGATCACCAGCGCGCGGACCCGGTGCGGGAACATGTTTGCATAGGTATTGCCGATGAATGAGCCGTAGGAGAAGCCGAGATAGTTGAGCCGGCGATCGCCCACGGCACGGCGCAACAAATCGAGATCGCGCACGACGTCAGCTGTGCTCATGTGAGGCTGAATCGGCTGCCGTTGCGACAAACATTGCCGCGTGTATGCACGATAGTCGTCGAAGAACGGTCGTTCTTGGCGTCGCTCCCACGGAAAGAGCGGCGTGTTGATGAAGAATGCGTCGAGCTGGTCGTTTGTTGCGAAACACTGAATGGGATCCGACGCGGCGACACCGCGCGGATCGAAGCCGATGACATCGAAGCGACCTTGCAGAACCGAATTGAGAAAGTCGCCAAAGCCGAACAGCACCAAATCGGCACCGGAGCCGCCTGGTCCACCCGGATTCACGAAAACCGTACCGATCTTGTTAGCACGGTCGCTGGCCGGCACACGCGTGAGCGCAATTTCGGTCGTCGCACCAGAAGGATGGTCGTAGTCGAGCGGCACGGTGGCGGTCGCACATTCGATGCCGGGAAAATCATCGCCGCAGGACACCCAATTGAGCGTGGGCACTCGCGGCGCATCACCCGCAAACGCCGTACTCGCACCCAGGCCAAGAGAAACCAGAACGGCAGAGAGCACACCGAGACGCATAGACCCCTCGCTTTGATCGCAACGCGACCTACTTGTTTGGCCGTCTGCTAGGCAGAATTCCATAGCGCGACGCCGTGCTAGGCGACATATTGCGCTGGGGTCATGCCTTCCGCAATGACCTAAACAGGGGAGTCGTCAGCTGTTAGTGCATAGCAGCACTAACGAAAAAGGTTCAAAAAAGTCGTGATGATCAGCGCATTGCTGAAGTCGATGAAGAACGCGCCAACGAGCGGCGCAATCAAAAATGCGCGGGGTGCGGGTCCGTAGCGCTCGACCAAGGTGCGCATCAC
>CAYUIT010000025.1:20225-43848 GCA_964444835.1 uncultured Steroidobacteraceae bacterium | reverse complement strand
TCCGGGGCAAATGCCAGTGCCGTGGCCGGTCCGCCTGCCAACGCCGGCGTGCTCATCATCACGCCCAACAACGGTGATTCGCCGAAGGCCACAGCGACACCGATGCCGACCACGCTCTGCACGATCGCGAACGCACTGGCGATGATCCAAAACAGCAACGCTTGGCCCGTTCCCGCGCGCAGCAGCGCGACGCTCGCGCTCATGCCGATCGAGGTGAAGAACGCGGTCATCAACGCGGACTGCAAGCTGGTATCGAAGCTAATCACAACCCACCCTGACTGCCGCGCGATGACAACGAAGATCGCCACGACTAAGCCGCCGACGACGGCGGCGGGAATGTTGTGGCGTCGGAGCACCGGCACGAGGCGCAGCAACGCGAACCCTAGGAAAAGCGCGAGTCCGCCCGCCGCCAACGTCGGAATCAGGTCGAGTTTGAGCATGCTAAGGAGTGTACGTGAAGCAAGCTGAGTCCGGCCGAAGGGCTGCAAGACGATGGCCCTGGCCGCATGACTGCGCTACCTTCGCGCCTCGGTCAGGATTCGCGATGCAGGTGGCGCGTGCGGGGAGTGAGTGTGCCGCGAAGGCTATTGAGCGGGTTGCAAGGTTCACTGATCGCGCTGGCGCTCGTGGCGCCCGTGCACGCAGCACGTCCCGCGTTTGATCCACAAGCGCTCGCGCGCGTTGACGATGTGATCGCCGCCGCCATTGCGGGCGGTGAGATTCCAGGTGCAGTGCTACTCGTTGGCCATCGCGATCGCGTGGTGTATCGCAAGGCATACGGCCAGCGCGCCGTGGTGCCTGAGCCTGAGCCGATGACGGCAGACACGAGCTTCGATCTCGCCTCGCTGACGAAGCCGATCGCGACGGCAACGAGCATCATGATTTTGGTCGAACGCGGCCAGTTGCGGCTGCAAGACCGTGTTAGCACCTGGCTTCCTGCATTTGCCGCGAACGGCAAAGACACCATCACGCTGCGACATGTGCTCACGCACGTGTCAGGACTGCGCGGCAGTCTCGATCTCGCCGAGCCTTGGACGAGTCGCGAGCACGCGTTAGCGCTCGCTGCGGCTGAAGTGCCACTCGCCGCACCCGGAGAGAAGTTCGTCTACAGCGATATCGGCTACCTGATTCTCGGCGAGATCGTTGCGCGTGCGAGTGGGATGCCCTTCGAGCGTTTCGTCGAAACGCAAATCCTGCAGCCGCTCGGAATGCGTGACACGACTTTCAATCCGGCGCCCTCGCTACGGGCACGCATCGCGCCAACAGAACAATGCGCACCCTCGGATCACACCTGCCCAGAGGGTGTGAGCACGATCTTGCGGGGCGTCGTACACGACCCAACCGCACGTCGCATGGGCGGGATCGCGGGCCACGCGGGCCTGTTCGGCACGGCGGATGATCTCGCTCGCTATTGCCGCATGTTGCTCGCTGGCGGTCGACTCAATGGCAAGCAAGTGCTCGCCCCGCTCTCGGTCATCAAAATGACATCGCCGGCTACGCCACCGAGCATGCCGAGCGTGCGCGGCTTGGGTTGGGACATCGATACGCCCTATTCATCGAACCGGGGCGACTTGTTTCCCGTGGGATCCTTTGGGCATACGGGATGGACGGGCACGTCGCTGTGGATCGATCCCGTCACGCGCACGTACGTGATTCTACTCAGCAATCGCGTGCATCCAGATGGGAAAGGCGACGCCGTCGCACTGCGCGCGAAAGTTGCGAGTGTCGTCGCAGCCGCGCTACGGCACTTGCCGCCGGAATCCACCTTGCGCCACCTACGTACTACGACACCGTAAGCACCGCCAGCTCGCTACGCTCGCGCACTTCCCGCAGCGTCCAGTCCCGCAGCAGCTCCCCGTCGCGATAGACCTCGACGAGTTCGCTGGCCTGCGCAGGCGCTCGATCGCCGAGTGCTACCGTGGCATACCGGCCACGCGCCTCACGCACCAAGTCGAGCCGCCCGCGCTTCGACGCTTTACCAGGATCCGTCACGGGGTCTTTGTAGACGTCGACCCAACGGCCATCGATGCGCGCGGCTGAACACTTCATCGCGAACTTCTGCGTGTCGCGATTCAGATGCTGCAGCAGCGCACCGCCCATCCCGAACGCAATGTTGTCGGCGGCGAAACCTGCCGCCTTCAAGCGCTCGAGGATCTCGCGGATGCTCGTGGGATTGATGCCGTCGCCTTGAATCAGGCGCACGTGGTTCAGCACCTTGAAGCCTTTGCGATTCACGACGCTGCCAAATGCCCGATCTAACAACACTGCGCACCGCTCGACGACGTCGGGTGGATTGCCGGAGTCAGGCCGCACGACGAGTGTCGCACCCGACGCGATCACCTCGCGCTTGAGCGAGCCGCCCCAGAGCTTTTCGATGGCCGCGTAAACGTCGTAGGAATCGGAAACACACGCAAAGATGCCGCCCGCTTTACCGTACTGGCGCAGCATATTGCGGTACGCCGCCTCCTCGCCGTCGCGGCCCCATGCCGTGATGGTCGAGTGCTCGGCAGCGGGTATCGAAAAGCCCGCCATCGGCTCGTGGTAATAGCGCCGACCCGCGACCAGTGCCGCCACCGTGTCGGTGCCCTGGAAGTTCACGAGATGCGCGAGCCCGCCGATGGCCGCAGATTCATAACTCGAGACGCCGCGAGCGCCGAAATCATGCAACTTGAATGCGAGCTGCGCGGCGGGATCATCACTCGTCGCGTTCAAATACTCCCGGATCAGTTGCTTGATGTGCCAACTGATCGTGGCGACGGTCGTTGGGTACCACACGCGTAACAACAATGTTTCCAAATAGGACGCGACCCAAAAACTCTGCGGGTCGGTCGACTCGATGGTGGCGAGCACGTTGTGAGTTGGCACGACGCTCCCCTCAGGCACGGCACGAATTGCCACCGGAATTCGCCCGCCGTGACGCTCGACGATCTGCAGCCAGCCCGCCTCGTTGAACGGTTCGCCGTGCGCCGCGAACAGTTCCTTCGCCTCCGCGACATCGGCGCGCGTGACGGGCGTCGATAGGTATTCCTTCAAGATGCTCTGCAGGCCGAAAAACACCGTGCGGTCGTAGCGACCACCGCGCGACTCGATGTAGGAGAACATAGCGTCCATGCCGGGCGGATACTGCACCCAGTGCGACACCTTGTAGGAGTCTGTATTGAGAATGAGATTGTGAGTCATGATTCGTCTCGCTTTCATCATTGCGCTTGCACGGACGCGCTTACTCGGCACGCCCGAGAAAATGCTCGACGATGTGGTAGTGATCGTCGAAGAACTGCTCTTCCATCTGCATCACGTCGCTCAGCGGCGTCCACACGGCGCGGCTCGCATCGCTCGCGGCAGCAATCGGCGGTAACTCACCGCTCGGAAAATCGAAATGAAACGCGTGCGTGATCGTGCGACCGCGCAACGAGCGTTCGGGATGATCGAAAACCGCGTTGCCTCGTAAGGCACCAGCTAACAACTCATCGGAGAGGGCAAGCTGCGTTTCCTCGCGAACCTCGCGCAACGCAGCGTCCCGCAGCGTTTCGTGCGGATCCAAGAATCCGCCGGGCAAGGCCCAGAGTCCTTTGCCGGGCTCGGATTTGCGTTGGATGAGGAGTAAGTGCCCCGAGTGGACGATGACGGCGTCCACTGTCACGAACGTAGGCTCATACGGCGCGGCTGCCCACGCTTTGCGATAGTCGCGAATGTATTGATGTTCGCGTCGCAGTTGCGCGAACGCGGGGCCGTCGCGAAAGCCTTTCAGCATCTCGAAGACGGGGGCCGGCACCGCCGCTTGTATGAGCAGATCCTTGCCGATGTCACCGGCGCCGCCTGCGAACAAGTACTCGCGCAGGTCGGTGGCAGAAACGCCTGAGACATTGACCGAGTGCACCGCTTCCCATTGTGGAAACATCGACAAGTAGGCGCTCGACTGATCCTTGCGATGGCCCGTGAGCCCGATGCGCCCCGGCTGATCGCGCGTGATATCGGCCACAATCCGTTGCACGCCACTCACCCACAGCGCGTCGTTGTAGAGATGGTCCCGCAGTGGCTTGATGACGAGCCGCTCGCGCGCGCCAGGAAAGGCAGCACGGATCATCACCTCTCGCTCCGAGGTGTTCCAGGGATTGCGAATCGTGCGTGGCTTATTGGCTGAGCCGATGAGCACGATCACGCGCTTGGCTAACGACAGTGCTCGCGCAACCACGGCGTAATGTCCGTTGTGGAAAGGCTCGAAGCGGCCGATGAAGACGAGGTAATCAAACCGCACGTCGCTGGTAGGATGGGGTAGCAAGGTACTCATGAGCCGCCTCTCAATGGATCAATTGTCCGGTGCGATCTGCGATGGTAATCGTGGCGAGCGCGCCGGAGTTGAACTGTAGGAAATCGCTCTCGATGCCGTCGCTGAAGATCACGCCGTGCTCCGGCATCAACGAGCGAACGCTGAGCGACTCGCTCGCCTCGAGCGTGCCGTACACGAGCCGCGCTTGCGTCGTCTTGCTCGGGAACGGTTCGCGCACGGCAAATTTCAGGCGCGGCGCATCCCACTGCAGCGGCTCGAACTCGCAGGCCGTCGCGGCAACACCGAGAGATTTCGCAACCGCGCAGGCACCCGTGACGATGCTCTTGTACCAAGCGGTCGAGCCCAAACCTGTCGAGACGATGATGCCGCTCGAGGATTGCACCTCGCGCAGACCACGCATCTCCACCTCATAGCGCGCCGAGATGTGTGACTTGGGACCGATGAACAAATCGTTCACGGCGTAGAGTCGCTGGCCATCGGCAAGCGACACTTGCGCCATGGTCACACTGCGCGCGGGGCGGTGATCGGCGAGCACCTCACTGAGAATCTTACCGACCTCGTGCCAGCCGAACGGCAGCAACACGCCATCGATACGGTTTGGGTCGGGATTGACGCCCACCAACGACTGGCCATTGAGATACTTCATCGTGTTGGCGACGACACCGTCCTGTCCAACCGCAATCACGACATCGCTCGGGCCAAACAGGAACGTCGGCAGGAAACTGCGCTCGATGACTTGCACGCGCGTGTGCGCACGCGCCACGGTCTCCACTTCCCGTAGCGCCAGTTGGTAGCGCTGCGCCTCACGCTCAATCTCGCCAAAGTCGGCACCGAGATGCTCCACGTAGAACTTTGCTTGCGAGACGGTGTTGAAGCGCGCGACGAGTTCATCCAATCGTGTCTTGCGCGTCACGATCACCACCTTACGATCCGCGGTCAGCACGGGCCTTCTCCTTCGGCGTGGCGAGCAAGGACTGCAGCAAGTCAGGCGAGAGATTGAGCTGTCCGATGCGATCGGCTCGTTCGGCGAGACCACCAAACGCCTGGGCAATCAGCTGGCTCGGCTGCATCGCTGTCGCTGCGAGCGCTTGCACGATGCGCGGGTCGACATCTTGCAACACTCTGACCGCCGCGCCGACGCGCTGCGCCTCGGCTTCGGCGAGCGTGCGAATGTTCTCGGCGTTGATCGTGACGAACTCGCGGCGGCGGTTCTCGACGACGATATCCGCTTCCATTTCCGCTTGGCGCAGTTCGTTCTTTTTGCGGCGCACGGCGGCTTCGGCATCCATCTGGCTCTCGCGAATCGTGCGCTTCTTCACTTCGACGGCGATTTCGGTGTCGAGCTCGTTCTGCTTGATGGCGCGCTCATTCTCGACAGCCGCATTGCGTCGCGCGTAGATCGCTTCATCCGCCTGTTTCAGAATCGCCTCGCGCGCAGTTGCTTCGAGGGCGCGCGCCGTTTCGGGTGTCGGTGTCACGCCGAGAATGGCGAGGCCGAGGATCTCCACACCGAGCGCCGCGATCTCCGCGTTGGCGCGGAGGCCATTCAGTACGGCGTCCGCAAGTTCGCTCGCACTTCGAATCGCTTCCGTGAGCGTCGCGCGTTGAATGATTTCCTGCACCAGCACCTGCGCGATTGCGATCACGCGCTCGGGCAGCTTCTCGGGATCTTGCGTCGCGTAGTGCACGCCATTCGGCAGCAAAGCGAAGTTCAACAGTCGCGCCGTCTTCGCAGGCTCGGCGATGCGGAACGACACGTGCCCTTGCACGGTGACCGTCTGAAAGTCCGCTGTCACCTTCTCGAAGATGAACGATTCCTCGCGGCTCGCGATCGGGACGGCGACGAGCGTCGTGGCCGGGCCGTAGTAGAACATCGACAAGCCGGCGCCTTCGGCGACCAACTTGCCCGCGCGGTAAGCGAACAGATACGTGGTGGGCTGGGTTTTCAGATATCGCAGGCCAAACATGGCTTTTCTCCTACTAAGTGGGTCTTTCCCACTAACATGGTGGCACAGTACCACTAAGTAGATTAGACTGTCAACAACGACAGGGTGCGATACGCTGAGGATGGCATTATGAAAAATGACCGCTCACTCGATACGGCCCGCCCGCTGGCGATGGTCGACCTCGCGATCTTTGCAGTGCGCGACGACGCGCTGCAGGTGTTACTCGTCAGGCGGCCGGCGACTAAAGAGGAGCCCCACCCCAATCAATGGGCGCTGCCCGGTGGGTTTGTCGACACTGACATCGACGCCACGCTTGAGGCCTGCGCGGTACGCAAGTTGCGCGACAAGACCGGAGTCGCAACACCGTATCTCGAACAAGTTGGCAGCTGGGGCAGTGCCACGCGCGATCCGCGCGGGTGGTCGGCCACCCATGTGTACTTTGCGTTGGTGGGCCCGGAATCCGAATCGCTCGTGCCCGGCGGCAATGCGTCGGCGGCGAAATGGAGCGAGGTATTTGGCGCGAAGGTGCGCGACAAGCTCGCATTCGACCATGCTGAAATTTTGCGCCACGCCATCGTGCGTTTGCGCAACAAAGCGGAGTACACGTCACTCCCCGCGTTCTGGATGCCGGCCGAGTTCACGCTGAGCGAGCTGCAACGCGCCTACGAGATCGCACTCGATCGGCCACTCGAAAAGAAGTCCTTTCGGACGCGTGTCTTATCGACCGAACTCGTCGAGGAAGTGCCGCGGCAGCGCGAGGGCGCCAACCGTCCGGCCCAGCTCTATCGCCTCACGGACCGCAGCCAACCCCTCTATTTCGCGCGCGCCCTGGCCGCTGGCCAGTGGTCAGATCGCGGTTAGCCGCAAACCCTTAGACTCGGTATCGGCTTGCGTGTACGGCATTGCCCCGCGCGAGCCTTTATTTTAACATTAAAGTTATTCTCGGCCTGGCAGGATGCAAGCATTGCCATGAATAGCTCGGCCCTCTCACAACCCGCCGACAAACTCGGTGGGGCCCCGCACAGCAAGAGCTCGCTCCGCCTGTGGTTGCGCCTCTTGAGCTGCACCTTGATCGTCGAGAAACGCGTGCGGCAACGCCTCAAGGACGAGTTTGGCACGACTTTGCCACGGTTCGACGTGTTGTCGGCGCTGGATCGCAGCGCGGACGGCCTCACGATGAGCCAGCTCTCGCAACAGATCATGGTTTCGAACGGCAACGTCACCGGCGTCGTGTCGCGTCTGATCGAGGACGGGCTCGTGCTCGGCAAGACGTCCACCAAAGATCGGCGTGTCATGCGCGTCACCTTGACGCGCAAAGGTCGCGAGCACTTCCGCCGCATGGCCGCCGTCCACGAAGGCTGGATCGATCGCACCTTCGGCGACCTCGACGATCGCCAGATCGCCGATCTGATGGAACGGCTCGCTGTATTGCGCCGCTCGATCGACAAGAATTCTTTGTAGTCAATAACCGTCACGAGGTGTGCCGTGGGTCACAAGCAGTCACCGATTCTCAATAACAACAAACTGAAGCTCGGATTCTTCTCGCCGAACTGCTCCGGCGGTATGTCCGTGACGAAGGTGCCAGAGCGCTGGGTGAACTCTTGGGACAACAACATCGCCCTGGCCAAGCTCGCCGACGACGCGGGGATTGAGTTCTTGTTGCCGATCGCACGCTGGATCGGCTACGGCGGTGAAACCGATTTTCATGGCAGCGTGCTCGAAACGATCACTTGGGCCACGGGCTTGTTAGCCCACACCAAACACATCAATGTATTTGCGACAGTGCACACGGCGTTCATTCATCCAGTAGTCGCTGCGAAGCAGCTCGCTACGGCCGATCAACTCAGCCACGGTCGCTTGGGCCTCAATGTCGTCGCTGGCTGGAACAAGCCGGAGTACGACGCTTTCGGTATCGACCTACCGCAAGCGCACGCCGACCGCTACGCGTTGGCGCAGGAGTGGTTCGATCTCATCAATCGAATCTGGGAGCATGAAGGTCCGTTTGATTGGAACGGTCGCTTCTTCAAGGGCAAAGGCATCTATGGCTTCCCGCGCCCGTATGACGGCCGTCCGCCGATCATGAATGCGGCGGGCTCCGGCGAGGGTCGCCAGTTCGCTGCGAAAAACGCCGACTTCTTGTTCAAGATCTCGATCGACGTCGAGAAGGAAAAGCACGAGGTTGATGAGATCAAAGCGAACGCGGCCAAGTTGGGTCGGAGCACAGGCGTTTTCACGCTGTGCCATGCGGTCTGTCGGCCTACGAAGAAAGAAGCCGAGGATTACTACCAGTACTACTCGAACGAGCATGCCGATTGGGGCGCCGTCGATAACCTGATGCGTTTGCAGGGCCTGCACGCACAGTCCTTCCCAGAAGAAGCGTTGCGCACGATGCGCGGGCGATTCGCAGCCGGACACGGCACGTATCCGCTCGTCGGCGACCCCGACACGATTGCGAAGGAGATGGCCAAAATCCCTGCAGCGGGCTTCGCGGGCTGTACGTTGTCGTTCGTCGACTATGCCAAGGAGTTTCCCTACTTCCGTGACGAGGTGTTGCCGCGTCTCGAGAAGATGGGCTTGCGTCAGCCGGTCGCACGCTAGACTGCGTCGTGGCACAGGCGCGCACAGACAGCGAGACACCCATTGCGGCAGCGTTAGCGGCGCGCTGGAGCCCGCGCGCGTTCGATCCAGATCGCGCCGTCACGCTCGAGCAACAGCGGCAACTGCTCGAGGCGGCGCGCTGGGCGCCGTCTTGCTTCAACGATCAACCGTGGCGCTATGTAGTCTGGGATCGTTTCGCGGATGCGGCGGCATACAACGCCGCACTCGGTTGTTTGGTCGACGCGAATCGCGCTTGGGCGCAGCGAGCGCCCGTGCTCATCGCGGCCTTCGCCGACACTTTGTTTCAAGCTAACAACTCACCCAACCGTTGGGGCGCACACGATACGGGAGCCGCCAGCTTGAGCTTGGCCTTACAAGCGACTGCGCTCGGCTTGCAAGCGCATCAGATGGGCGGCTTCGATGCAGACGCAGTCGCCAAACTGTGCGCGGCACCGGAACGCTTTCGCGCCCAGAGCATGATCGCCGTGGGCTATATCGGCGACACCACTCCGCTCAGTGACAAGCAACGCGCGGCGGAATCGGCGGCACGGTCACGTCGGCCGCTCGCACAAATGGCATTCGTCGGTACTTGGGAGACACCATGGCGCTGAGTCGTCGCACGTTCATCGCCGCGCAAAGTGCCGCGGTGTTCTCGTTCTACGTGGCCGGCTGCGAGAAGCGCGCCACACCGACTGAAGCGCGGCAAGAGAAAATTCCGTTTCGATTTCTCACGGAAGCGGAAGCACGCTGCGTCGACGCATTCGCCGATCACTTCGTCGTCGGCGCCAAAGCGGCTGGGCTCAGCCACTTCCTCGATGTACAGTTGAGCGGCCCAGCGGCTAACAACATTCTGATGTTGAAGTACCTCGCGCCGCCACCGTTCACCGACTTCTATCGCGCCGCGATCGCGGCTATCGATGCAACCGCAGCACACGGCGGCGCTGCCTCGTTCGCCGCCCTCGATGCCGGCGCGCAGCTCGCGCTCGTTAAATCGTTGAATGGCCCGAACCCCGCTGGATGGCCCTCGACGGCGCCACCCTCCGGCTTCGCGTATTTCATTCTGCGAAACGATGCGGTCGATCTCGTCTATGGCAACCCCGAAGCGTTCGAGCGCTTGGGCTTCCCGTACATGCCACACATTGCGCCGGTGACGCCATGGCCGATGTAACGAATTCCTCGATCGAAACGGACGTCGTCGTCGTCGGCTCTGGTGCTGCGGGCAGCATCATGGCAGCGCGCTGTGCAGCGGCGGGCAAGAAAGTCTTGATCCTCGAGGCGGGGCCAGAGCGGACGAACGCCGATCTCGTGAGCTCTACATTGTGGGCGCGAAGACTCAAATGGTATGGCCCCACCGTCCGCGAGAGCGGTGCCAATCCCATCGGCAGCGTGTTCAATTCGGGCTACGGCCTCGGCGGCGGTGCAATGCACCACTATGCTGTCTGGCCTCGGCTGCATGTCGATGACTTCCGGATGCGTTCGCGATTCGATCAAGGCCTCGATTGGCCGATCGCCTATGACGAGCTGCGCCCGTACTACGATGCGGTGCAAGAGGAAGTGGGTATCTCAGGCGATGCGAAGCTGGAAACCTGGCGCCCTGCCGGCGCTGAGTATCCGATGCCGCCCGTGCCAGTGTTTGCGCAAGGCCGCGTCATCGCGCGCGGCTTCGAGAAACTCGGCATGCGCACGGCACCGCTACCGCTCGCCGTCACGAGCCAAGCGTACAAGGGGCGTGCCGCCTGCATTTGGGATGGTTGGTGCGACGCGGGCTGTCCGATCGGTGCGCTGGCCAACCCACTGACCTACTACCTACCGCAGGCACAAGCGAAGGGCGCAGAGATCCGCTGCAACGCGACCGTCACGCGCGTGCTCACGGACGCTGCGGGCACACGAGCGACCGGTGTGGAGTATCGAGACGCAGCTGGCGCCACGATTACCGTGCGGGCGACGCTCGTTGTACTCGCAGCGTTCGCGGTGCAGACACCGCGGCTGTTGTTAGCGTCGCAGTCAGACAAGCATCCAACTGGACTGGGCAATGCACGCGACCAAGTGGGTCGTTACATGATGACGCACCCCGCGGGGCTCATCTTCGGGTTGTTCGATGAACCGACCGAGCCCTCCATGGGTGCCTACGGCGGCCAGCTCCTCAACCAAGACAGTTACGACAAGCAGACGCACGCGAAGAGCGGTGCGTTTGGCAGCTACCAATGGATGATCGCGCAAGCCAGTAAACCGAACGACCTGCTCGGCATTACGACGACGCGTCCGGATTTAATCGGCGCGGATTTGGAAGCGTTCCTGAAGCGCGCAGCCAAGGGCTTCGCCACGATGACCGCGGTGGTCGAAGATCTCCCTGTGGCCGACAACCGGGTCACGCTCAGTACCGAGCGCGATGCGCACGGAGTACCGTTGGCGGCCGTCGAGCACACGACTCACGCGGCGTCGCGGCAACTGTGGCAGCACACACTCGGGGAAGGTAAGCGAGTGTTTGAGGCGGCCGGCGCGAAGGAAACGTGGACGGGCCCGCAAGGGGCCATGCACATCATGGGTGGCACCATCATGGGCCGAGATCCTCGCGCCTCGGTGACGAACTCCTACGGCCAGCTTCACGACGTACCGAATGTCGTTATCGCTGGGCCCGGTTTGTTTCCGACCAGCGGCGGCGTGAATCCGACGTTTACCGTGCATGCGCTCGCTGCGCGCAGCGCGCAGTACCTGTTGCGCGAGTGGCGCAGCCTCACCTAACGACTCAGGAGCCCCATGGGCCAGCCGCAATCGACCTTCGTGCCCTACGGCGCCTATTGGTCCACTCCGTTCGCTCGCTGGCAGCAGGAGTTCTCGCACCTGCATAGCCTCAAGTTTGCGGCGCATGTTGCGCGCCAAGAATTGGCCAAGCGCTCGATCGATCCACAGTGCTTCGACTACGCGGTGCTCGGCATGACACGACCCGAGCGCAACTCGTTCTACGGCACACCGTGGCTCATGGGCTTGTTAGGCGCGCCGGGCGTTGGCGGGCCCACCGTATCGCAAGCCTGCGCGTCGAGCGTGCGAGCGATGCTGGCGGTTAGCCAGGAGATTCGGCTGGGGATGGCGGAATGCGGCCTGGCGATTGCCTGTGACCGTACGTCGAATGGTCCGCACATCTACTACCCGGCCCCGAGCGCACCGGGCGGTACCGGCGAAGCCGAAGACTTCATCATGGAAAACATGGCACGCGATCCACTCGGCGGCCACAGCATGGCGCAGACGGCCGAGAACTGCGCCAAGAAATTCCACGTCTCCACCCAGCAGCAACACGACTTGGTGCTGTTGCGCGAGGAGCAGTATCGGCAAGCGCTCGCGAACGACTATGCGTTCCAGCGCCGCTACATGACACTGCCGTTTGCCGCTCCCGACGCCGCATTTCGCAAAGTCAGCACGGAGCTCGCGACCGATACCGGGATCAAGTTCTCGACGCCAGAAGGCCTCGCGAAGCTGAAGCCCGTGATCGACGGCGGCACTGTCACGTATGGCGCGCAGACTCACCCCGCGGATGGGAATGCCGCCATGGTGGTCGCCACCGCCGCACGAGCCCGGGAGTTGAGTCGCGATCCGCACATTTCGATCGAGTTGTTAGGATTCGGCTTAGCGCGAGCCGGCCTCGCCTACATGCCGGAGGCGCCCGTGCCTGCGGCGCAGCGCGCGCTGGCAGCTGCGGGCGTCAAGGTCGCCGAGCTGAAGGCGATCAAGACGCACAATCCGTTCGTCGTCAACGATTGGGTCTTGGCCCAGTCGTTAGGTGTTCGCGTCGAGGACATGAACCGATACGGTTGCTCGCTCGTCTACGGACATCCCAATGCACCGACCGGTCTGCGGGGCTGCATCGAGCTCATTGAGGAGCTGGTACAGCTCGGCGGCGGACTCGGGCTGTTCACCGGGTGCGCCGCCGGCGATACAGCGATGGCGGTCGTCATCGCTGTCCGCTCGACGCGCTGACCACGATCGTTAGACGTTGGGGATCACTTCCTGCGCGAAGCGACGCAGGATGGTGTGCGAGCCCTCTTCGTCTTGTGACGTGATGAAGATAGAAATCTCGGTGATCCCGGCGGCCTGCAGCTCCTTGCCCTTCGCGATGCAGTCGGCTGGCGTGCCTGCGATACAGCACTTCATCGCCACTTCGTCGGGAATCAATTCGCGATGCTTCGCGACGAGATTGAGGTGCTCATAGAACTTGTAGGATTCCGTCACGGCCTTCACCACATCGGCGTGCTCAACACCCAGGGTTGCCGGTAGGTAGGGCTTGCGCGCGATGTTGCGCGCCGCCGTCGGGCGCACTTTATCGAGCGCTTTGCGTCGGTCGTCGTCGATGGCTGCATCGATCGCGGCGATAAAGCGGAAGTCCTTGAGACTGCGGCCCACTTTTTGAGCGCCTGCATTCGCGGCAGCGACCGTGGCACGCGCGCCTTCGGCATTACCGCCCATGTGACCGTCAACGATGACGCCGTCGCAGAACTCGCCAGCGGCCTCGGCCGAGTTCAACCCCATCACCGCGAGCTGCAGCGGCACCTTGCCCCATTGATCGGCTCCGAAGAGCCGCACCTTGTCGACGCGCCCCCATGTTTGCTTGCCTTCTTCCTCGGGCGGCCGCAACGCGGGCACTTCTTTGCCGTCGAGCAGCGCACGCATGAACTCCATGCGCTCGCGAATCTGCGGCAAGCGCGCCGGCGAAAGACCTGCAGTGCGCACCGCGGAATCGCCCGCGCCCACACCGAGTACAGCGCGCCCGTTGCTCAGCATGTTCAGTGTCATGATGGCGTTCGCCGTCACCGCCGGATGACGCGTCACGGTGTTCGTCACACCCGTACCCAGGCGCACGCGCTTCGTTCCGAGTGCGCAGGCCGCCAACGTGATCCAGACATCGTTCCAGATCATCTGCGAGTCGCCGACATAAACCGTCTCGAAGCCGCAGGCTTCGGCGGTTTGCGCGAGCCTAACGACTGGCTCAACCGTGGTTGCGGAGAATGGCCAAATCATGCAGCTAAACTTCATGTGAACCCCCTAGCCTGTGCGTGAAAAATCGGCAGCACGGCGCTCCGAGAAAGCGGCTATCCCCTCGCGCGCGGCCGCTGTACACGCGCTTGCACCGAAGGTGCGGTATCCGATCTCCAAGGCTGCGGCGAACGTCGGCGCATCCGCCGCATCGCTTACCGCTTGCAGAATCAACTGCTGTACGAGCGCGCTCCAGCGCGAGCCGACAACGCGGGACGGTAGCGTCAATGCCGCGCAACGTTCAGGCACACGCCGAGTTGTCACATCCAGCGTGCGCGCAAGCGCAATGGCGCTCGGTAGCAAATCATCTGCCGTCGCCACCAGCGTATCGACCGCACCCAACGCAGCGGCTTGAGTCGTATCGATACGCTTTGCCTCGAGCAGCATCTCGCACCATGTGATCGCGTGCTGCGGCCAGTGCCGAAACGGCACCACCATGGCACCAATACCAGGCGCGATACCGAGCGTAATCTCAGGAAACTGCCAAGCGGCGCCACGGACCGCGGCGCGTGCATGACAGCGCATCGCAAGTTCGAGACCACCGCCGAAGGCGAGACCGTTCAGCGCTGCGACGACTGGCTTCGACATCTGATCGAGGTGCACGAGCACGCGCGAGCATGCCCGCGCATAGTCTGCAGCCGCCTCACCATTGCCTAACAGATCGGTGAATCGGCCGATATCCGCGCCGGAGCAGAATGCCTTGCTGCCATAGCCTGTGATGACGAAGCCCTTGATTTCGGGCCGAGGCTCGAATTCGCGAAGCGTCGCGAGAATCTCATCGTTCAAATCATCGTGCAGCGCATTGAGCGCCTCCGGACGTCGGATCGTGATGATCACGACTCCGTCGACAACGTCCACCAACAGATAGCGGTAACGCGGCCTGTATTGGCGCAGCACCCGCTGCGGCTGTGGCATTCCCGGTCGTTCCGTTTGCAGCCGTGCCAAGATTCGCTGCGCCTCGCCTTCTCCCATACTGGCTAACAACTCGAGCGGCCCTTGCTTGAAGCCAAATGCCAACCGACTCCCGAGCTCGAGGTCGGCCAGATCACCGATATCGCGATCAGCGATATCCACTGATTGCGAGAACAAAATGCCGAGCAACCGATCGCGTACTTGTGACCGCACGGCCTCGCCGACGGCAACGGACTGGCGTGGCGCCACCGTCTTCCAGCGCTCGACCGACGCGAAGATCGCAGCGGGGCGATAGTGTTCGCCCTCGGCGTGCATCTGCCGTTCGTTGGTCTCGATGATGATGGGATTGCCGTTGGCGAGATTGAGCACGAAGAACGGGCCCGCTGCGACGAACTCCTGGGCAACGCTATCGACTTCCGCGGCGCTCGCTCGCTCAAGCAGCAGCCCCGCCTCGTTACACCAATTATCGAAAATACGATCGAGCATGAAGCACACGACGTCGCGCGTGACGAGCGGCACTTTGCCGCTCGCCGCGAAAAACCAACGCAGATAGTCGAGATTCGACCGCGTCAACGTCGGCCAGTCGATGACCTCGACGATGACATTCTGGAACGCCGGCGCGAAGAAGTGAGTGACGGTCGCGCGCTCCGGGTGCTGCAGCTCGGCATACAACTCGGCGGCCGGGATGGAGCTCGTGTTCGAAGTGATGAGTGCGGTGGGCCGCACGAGCGACTCGATTTGCGCGAAGATCTTGCGCTTCAGCGGCAAATCTTCGGTGGCGGCTTCGAGCACCCAATTCGCATCTCGAATGGCGGCATAGTCGGTCGACACGGCGAGATTGCGCAGGATCGCCTCACCCGCGGCCACATCGAGTTTGCCCTTCTGCACGCCTTTCTGGACGTAGCCCTGGATGCGCGCCTGAGCACGCTGCAGCGCTTCCTCACGAATATCGATCAGGGTGAGGCGCAAGCCTGGCACGGCGCCTAACAGGTAGTAGCCGATATCGGGTCCAATGGTTCCCGCGCCAATCACAGCCACATGCTGTGGCATACCGTGTGCCGGCTGGATCAAGGCAGGATTCTGCAATCGATTCATCGCGTCGTACCCATGATGGCTTTCTTGTCGATTTTGCCGACCGCAGTCCGCGGTAGTGCGGCCACGAACTCGAATTCGCGCGGCAGCTTGTAGTGTGTGAGCCGTTCGCGGCAGAACGCTTCGAGTGTGGCAGCGTCACAAGCGTGACCGTCGCGAACCGCAACGAGTGCACGAATGCGCGTGCCGCGATACTCGTCCGGGACGCCGATCACGGCCACTTCGCGCACTGCGGGGTGCTGATACAACACTTCTTCGATCTCGCGTGGATACACTGTGTAGCCGGACACTTTGAACATGTCCTTCTTGCGATCGCGAATGAATAGGTAGCCGTCAGCATCGAGCTCGCCGAGATCGCCGGTGTAGAGCCAGCCGTTTCGCAGCGTCTGCGCGGTCTCCTCCGGCCGATTGCGATAGCCGGTCATCATCTGCGGCCCGCGTACTCGAATCTCACCGATCTGTCCAACGGCAAGCGGCGTTACGCCATCGTCAGGATCGACAATTTCGATGTCAGTGTCCGGCAAGGCATGTCCCACCGACAATGGCTTACGCGGGCCGCGCAACGGGTTGAATGTGAGGACGGGGCCGGTCTCCGACAGCCCGTACCCTTCCACCACCGGCGCACCGGTAGCTGCCTCCCAACGTGCCAACATGGCTGCCGGCAACGCTGCCGAACCCGAGTAATTGACGCGCAGGTGCGTGAACTTCGTACTCGCCAGCGCAGGATGCGCGAGTAACGCAGTGAACACCGTCGGGCTTCCCGCGAACGCCGTGATCCGCTCTCGCCCTAACAACTCGAGCACGAGTTCAGGCGTGAAGCGCGCCACGATCACCAGTGTGCCCGCACAATACACGGCGTTGTGTAGACACATCGCGACTGCGTAAACGTGGAACAGCGGCATCGTGCACAGGATGCGCTCGCCATCACGCCGCGATGGAACAAGGGCATCGCGCTGCACGATGTTCCGCGCGATCGCGCCATGTGTCAGATTCACGCCTTTCGACACGCCCGTCGTGCCGCCGGTGTACTGCAACGTTGCCAAATCGTCGGGCGCAGGCAGCGCAAGCGGTGCCGACGTACGCAATTGCGCCAAGCGACGTCCACCGGAACCAACCAGCAGCCCGTGCGGAATCTTCAGTGACCGCAGGAGCGGCTCGATCGCCGCTGAGTTTGCGCTCGAGTACAGCAGCACGCGTGGTGCGGCGTCGCGGAGCATCGGTTCGAGCTCGCGTACGGTATAGAGCGGATTGAGCGGCACGACCTGAGACCCTGCCGACTGCGCCGCAAACATCGCGATGCAGATATCCACCGAGTTGCCCAGTACGAGGGCGACTCGTTCGCCCGCCACGCCGAGCTGGGTGAGCTCGGCCGCGAATGCCGCGACGGCGCTCTGGAACTCGTCGTAGGTCAGCCGCTCGCTCTCGCTGATCAGCGCCTCGCGCGTCGGATGCTCGCGCGCTGCAGCCGCGAGCATGTGTACGACGGTGGGCAGCTCAGTCATGGTGCCTCTACAGCCCCGGGTTGATCGAGCACGGCGGCGCCGATCGCGCTGCGTTGGTGCCACAGCATGGCTTCTGGCAAGCAATACAGATAGTAGTAGTTAGCTGCGGAACGCTTGGCTGCCGCGAGCGGATGCCCCGTCGATAATGCCCCGAGCATTCGGCACCACATCCATGCACCAAAGACGATGCCGGTCATACGCAAGAACGCGGTCGCGGCCGCCTCGACATCCCGCGGCCGATCCGACCGCAGTTGCTGTAACTCTTGCGAGCGCGCAGCGAGCAGCGCCAATGCCGCAGCGGTCGCTTCGTTCAACGGATCGCGGCCACGCTCGAGTTCGGCGCGGATCTCCTCGAGCAACGCGCGCCAGCGCGCGCCATCGTCAGCGAGCACCTTGCGCTGCAGGAGATCGAGTGCCTGAATGCCCGTCGTACCCTCATAAATCGCCGTCACACGCACATCGCGCACGTACTGCTCGACGCCGTTGTCGGTCACATAGCCGTGACCGCCGTAGATCTGTACGGCTAGATTGGCGATGTCGAAGCCGAGCTCTGCGCCGCAAGCTTTGCAGACCGGCAGCAGGATCTGCGCGCGCCCTTGCGCCGCAGCGCGCTCAGCCTCGGTCGCGCCGTGTTCCGCGAGGTCAAGCTGCATTGCCGTAAAGAGCGTCAGCGCGCGGTGCGCCTCGGTGCGTGCGCGCATCTGCAGCAACATCGAACGGACATCGGCGTGCTGCGCGATCGACACTGGCGGCTGCTGCGGCGCTCCGCCCTGCAAGCGCTCCGCCGCGTAGGTCGTAGCGCGCGCGGTCGCAGCAGTCGCCACCGCCACACCTTGCACCGCGACGGCCAGCCGCATCGTATTGACCATTGCGAACATGGCGCTGAGTCCGCGACCTTCCTCGCTCAACGGAAATCCGATCGAATCGCCGTACTCCACGACACACGTCGGCGACGCACGCAATCCCATCTTGTGTTCAACGCGACGCACGGCAATGCCGTTGTTAGGCGCAGCGCCCGCGAGCACTTTGGGCACGAGGAACACGCAAAGCCCGCGCGTACCAGGCGCCGCATTCGGTGTGCGCGCCAATACCATGTGCAGGATCTGATCGGTGAAATCGTGATCGCCGTAGCTGATGAAGATCTTCGTGCCGCTCAAGCGATAGCGCCCATCGCCGAGCGGGTGGGCCATTGTTTGGATGCGCCCCACATCCGAACCCGCCTGCGCCTCTGAGATCGAAATCGTCGCGCCTGCGCGGCCGCTCACGAGATCGGCGACGTACGCATCACGCAGCGCGGGGCTCGCGTGCGCGAGAAACAGTTTGACGGCAGCCCGCTGTGTGATCGGCAACATGCCGAAGGCCAGATTCGCGCCATCGACCATCTCGCCAAAAGCTGCCTGCACGACGCGCGGCATCCCTTGGCCACCGTACTCGATGGGCATGTCGAGGCCTAACCACCCGTCGTCCACCAGTTGCCGGTAGGCTGCAGCGAAACCTGGCGGTGTGCGAACTCGCCCATCGACGAGCTGGCTACCCACAGCATCACCCACGGCGTTGAGAGGCGCGAGCACCGTTTCGCAATACTTGGCACCTTCGCTGAGCACGGATTCGATCGTTGCGTCATCCAGCTCGCCAAAGGCCGGCAAGCGCGCGAGCGATGACGCACGCAGCACCTCGGTGAGCAGGAAGCGGAGTTCCGCGATTGGTGCCCGATAACCGTTGTTCACTGCCGCCCCGCCTCGATGAATGTGGCCGCGAGTCCGTGCGCAGAACGCGCGGTTTCAGCAGCCGACTCCCAGGCTGCGCGCCGCTCGGCGCTCCAGTAGCGACCAAGCAAAGCCGCGTTCACTAACGACTCGGCCCGAGTGCGAATCTGCTCGCGTCGGCGCGTGCTGAACGAGCCGCTCTGCTCGGCATGCGCGCGATGCCGCAGAATGTCGGCGAGCAGCTCATCACAACCTCGACCCGTGTGCGCTTCCGTTTGCACGAGACCCGGACGCCATACGGCAGCGTGTGCCTCGCGAAAACGCGCATCGAGCGCCGCGCGCCACGTGGCGTAGCAGGCATCGCTACCCGGTCGGTCGGCCTTATTCAAGGCGAAAACATCGGCAATTTCCATCAAGCCTGCCTTGGCTGCTTGCACTTCATCGCCGGAATCGGCGGTGATCACGACGACGGTCGTGTCGGTCGCCGTCGCCACTTCAAGCTCGTTCTGGCCGACACCCACCGTTTCGATCAGGATGTACTCGAATCCGCCGGCATCCAGAATATCCGCCGCATCGGCTGTGGCCCGACTCAAACCGCCGAGCACACCGCGAGCGGCCATGCTGCGAATGAATACCGCATCATCGCCAGCCACGTCAGCCATTCGGACGCGATCGCCTAACAAGGCGCCGCCGCTGAACGGGCTGCTCGGATCGATCGCGATCACTGCCACGCGCTGCCCAACCGCGCGTAGGCATTGCACCAAACGCATCGTGAGCGTCGACTTGCCAGCGCCGGGCGGGCCCGTAATGCCAATTCGATACGCACGCCCGACATGTGCCGCGAGTTGCGCGAGCAATGCGGCGGCCTCAGGCGCGTTCTCTTCCGCTGCGCGGATGGCCTGCGCCAGCGCACGCCGATCGCCACCACGCACGGCAGCGACTGAGGCAGGGCCAGCGGACACGTCAGCCATGGGCCAACGCAGCGCGCAGCTCGCGCTTCAGAACTTTGCCGCTCGGATTCTTAGGCAGCTCTTTGACGAAGAAGATCCGCTGCGGCTTCTTGTAACTTGCCAGTTGCTCACGACAAAACTCGACGAGTGCTTCCGCGGTTACGCTGTGATCGGGGCGCACCACCACGGCCGCGCACACCGCCTCACCCCAGTGCGTATCGGGCAAGCCGAACACAGCCGCTTCGGCCACCGCAGGATGCGCGAACAATGCTGCTTCGACTTCCTTCGTGTAGATGTTCATGCCACCTGAGATCACCATGTCTTTCTTGCGATCGACGATGAACAGGTAGCGCTCGGCATCGAAGTAGCCGAGATCGCCCGTGTAGAACCAACCGTTGCGAATTGCCTTTGCCGATTCTTCTGGTTGGTTCCAATACCCAGCGATCACCGACTCCGAGCGCACTAACACCTCACCAATCTCACCTGGCGGCAAATCGCGATCTTGATCGTCGACCACTCGCACCTCAGCGCCGATGGCCTCGCGGCCCGCAGAACTCAAGCGAATTCGCTGTTGTTCATCGCCAGGGCGAAGCTGGTGATCGGCTGCCACGAGGAACGTCGCTTCGAGCGTCTCGGTGAGGCCGTAGCCTTGCGTGAAGCTGCAGCCGAGTCGTTCGATCGCTCGCTCGAGCACGGCGGGTGGCATCGGTCCGCCGCCATAGAAAATCAGGCGCAGCGTGCGTAGATCGTGCGCGGCCAGGCTCGGCTCGTTGAGCACCGCATTGATCATCGTCGGCACTAACAAGCTGACGGTTGCTCGACGGCGATGCACATACTCGAGCCATGATCGAGGCGTGAACTGCGGCAGCACGAGTTGCGTGCAGCCGTACATCATGTACGTGATACCGATAAAGATGGCTGCCACGTGATACAGCGGCGTGGCTAACAAGCACACGTCGTCCGGGCGCGCCGCATCGGCGATCAATTGGTTGTAGCCGTTCGCAAACAAATTGCGATGCGAGACCATCGCCCCCTTGGGGAGACCTGTGGTGCCGCTGGTGTAGAAGATCGCAAACGTATCGGTGTCGGCGCCGCGAGTCTCATCGAGCCAGGCGGGCGCTGCAGCACAGTTCGCGGGCAGCTCCGTTTCGCGCCACCACAGCGCGACGGCTGGCCCGAGCTGCGCCACGACCGCTCGTGCGACCTCGGCATAGGCGGCCTCTGCAATGAGAACTCGCGGCGCCGCGTGGCGCAGCACGGCCGTTGCTTCGGTGGCGGTCAGGCGGTAGTTGACGGGAACGGCAATCAACCCGGCACGCGCGCAGGCGAAGTACAGCTGCCAATAAGTGATGCTGTTACCGAGCAAGATTGCAACGCGCTCGCCCCGCGCGATACCCGCAGCACGCAGCGCGGCGGCGGCTTGGCTCACGGCAACATCGAGTTCGCGCCACGTGACCGCTTCATCGCCACACTGCAGCGCCACCTTCGCGGGAAAGCGCTGCGCGTTGCGGGCGACGATGCGATCGAGCGTATCCATGCCGGCGCGGTCTGATCTCAGTGAAGTGGCAATGGATGCCGCAAGGCCTCTTCCACGTATTTGAGCAGGTCGGCCGTCAAGGTGCCCGGCGGAATGACCCGTGCCACACCCATGCGCTGCAACTCGGCGACGTCCTCTTGCGGTATCACACCGCCACAAAACAGCGGCAGTGACAACTTCGCCGCTTGCATCGCTGCGATCAGCTTGCGGACTTGTGTCAGGTGTTGGCCCGACAAATAGCTGACGCCGATTCCGTCGGCGCTCTCTTCGATGGCCGCTTTGACGACATCGGCTGGCGAATTATGCAGCCCAAGATAGATGACCTCGTAGCCGGCCTCGCGCAAACACTGCGCTACCGTGACGATTCCCGTGTCGTGGCAATCGAGGCCTGTCTTGGCTAACAACAGTCGCTTTTGAGCCATGAGCTTGCCTACCGCTTCCAGCCATGCGCGCGGCGCATCGCTTCGTTGATTTCACCCATCGTGGCCCGCGCTCGGAGCGCGTGCATGATGACGGGAACCATGTTCTCGCGATCCCGCCACGCCCGCTCCAATTGGGACATGGCATCCTGCCATTTGCCCGCGTCACGCTCGGCTCGATAGCGGCGCAGATAGTCGCCGCGGCGTGCGCCCCATTCGTCCGCGCGAATTTTGTGCACCTTCACCGGAATCTCTTCGTCCGGGCTGATCGTAAAGCGATTCACGCCCACGAGTGTGCGCCGCCCGCTATCGATCTCCTGTTGATTGCGATGTCGCGCACGATTGATCTGCGCTTCGAGCCAACCTTGCTTCACGGCTGCCGACATCCCGCCTTGTTCCTGCACTTCGGCGAGCCGCGCGAGAATGGCGCGCTCGATTTGGTTCGTAAGCGATTCGACGTAGTAAGAGCCCGCGAGCGGGTCGATGGTCTTCGTCACACCCGTCTCGTAGGCAAGCACTTGCTGAGTCCGCAGCGCAATGCGCGACGATTCCTCCGTCGGCAGACCATGCCCCTCGTCGTAGGAGCACAGATGGATAGACTGCGCGCCGCCCAATGCCGCCGCCATCGCCTCATACGCCGCCCGCACGATGTTCACTTCGGGCTGCTGAGTCGTTAGTGTGTTGCCGGCGGTCTGCACCGAGAACCGCAAGCGCCAACACTCCGGATTGGTGGCACCGAACTCGTCGCGCATCGTACGTGCGTAGATGCGGCGCATCGCGCGAAACTTCGCGATCTCCTCGAACATGTCGATCGAGCACGACAAAAAGAACGAGGCGCGGCGCGGAAACACGTTGACGTCGAGCCCACGCGCTTGTGCCATGCGGAAGATATCGAACGCATGCCCCAGCGTGAACGCACCGTCGTCGATGGCATTGACACCGGTTTCACGCAAGTTATAGCCGTTCGTCACCATCCAATTGAGCCGCGGCATGCGTGTCGAGATGAACTCGATATTGTCGATACAGAGCCGCAACGTGCCATCGAGCGGAAAGAACTGCGTGATGGTTTGCAGCGGCCCGCCGCTCATCTGAAAGAACGGATCGTTCTGCTGCGTACCGATCACATTCTCGAACGGCACGCCCTTGTCTTCCGCGACGCATGCCAGCATCGCGAGCGTGACCGATGACACCGGTGGCCGGATCGACAGCGCGTACGAAACCTTGTCGGGGCCGAAACCCTCGTACAAGGCGTGCATGTCCTCGAGCGTGCTGATCGCGACGCCTGTGACCCCGACCTCGCCATCTGCAATGTCGTCGTCCGAGTCGAAACCGTACGACGTTGGCAGGTCGATCGTGATGACGAAGCCGTTCGCGCCATTTTCGTGAAGATAGCGAATGCGCGCGTTCGATTCTTGCGGTGAACCGAAACCAACTTGGAAGCGCCGCGTCCAAATGCGCGTGCGATACATGCCCGCGTACGGCCCCCGGACATATGGGTATTCACCCGGAGCGCCCAAATCATCCGCGGGATTAAGGGCCGCAACATCGTCGGGGCCGTAGCACTCTGCGATCTCGATTCCTGAGTTCGTCAGGAAGGACTGCTGTTCCGAATCGCGCGTCATGGGTCCCCGCAGCACGATGTTATAGG
>CAYUIT010000025.1:0-20125 GCA_964444835.1 uncultured Steroidobacteraceae bacterium | reverse complement strand
CGCTCGCATCGCTACCAATTCCGCGTCGAGGAAGACGACGAAAAGATCACTTTTCATCTCGACTATTGCCCCAGCGGGCAGCGCATGATGAAAGAAGGCAAGTTAAAGGGCGATCCGCGTCACCCGATGGAACACGGCGTCACGGAAAAGCCGCACGGCTGGTCGTTCAACAAGGCGGGAGTTCCCTACTATTGCGGCCACACGGCGCTGTGGTTCGACGTGATGCCGCGCGAATGGGGCCTGCCCGTGATGAGTGGCCAATATGGCGATTTCGACGCCGAGGGCAATGTGTCCGGATTGCCTTGCATGACATTCTTTTGGAAAAAGCCCCGCAAATGATGCGGCATCGCCACGAGGGAGCGCGACGATCATGAAATTCAGAATCGGCGTCGACGTTGGAGGCACTTTCACCGACTTCCTGGTGTCGGGCGAAGGCCAAACCGCCAAGGTCTACAAATCCTCCACCACTCCTGACAACCCAGCGATTGGGTTCTTTGCCGGCCTCGAGCAAGCCGCCAAGGATCAAGGCCTCACGCTGCAAGCCTTTCTCGATCGTGTCGACACCATCGTGCACGGCACCACGATTACGACGAACGCTGTGCTCACGAGTACGGGCGCGAAGACGGGCTTCATTACGACCAAAGGCTTTCGCGATCTGCTCAACATGCGGCGCGGCTTGAAGGAGCGGCAATTCGATCGCTACGCCCCGCCGCCACCGCTCGTCCCGCGCTACCTCACATGCGCCGTGGAAGAGCGCTGCACCGTCACTGGCGACATTGAGGTGCCACTCAACGAAGCAGACGTGGTTGCCGCGGCAAAGCATCTTTCCAAAGAAGGTGTCGAGGCTGTCGCAGTGAGCTACTTGTGGTCGTTCTTGAATCCGACGCACGAGCTGCGCACGCGCGAGATCCTGCAGCGCGAAATGCCTGGCATTTACATCTCGCTCTCAGTCGACGTCTTGCCGCAGATTCGCGTGTACGAGCGCCACAGCACCACGGCACTCAATGCTTATTCAGGCCCGATCCTCACGCGCTACTTGAGCAAGCTCGAAGCGGAGCTCAAGAATCGCGGCTATCAAGGCAAGCTCCTCATCATGCAATCGAACGGCGGCGTCATGTCGCCGCAGGTGGCGCAGCGCTTTGCGTCGAATACGCTGCTGTCCGGTCCCGCGGGCGCACCCGGTGCCGGCGTGTTTTATGGCAGCACGCACGGCTTCCAGAATGTGATCACCGTGGATATGGGCGGCACTTCCTTCGACGTGGCGCTCGTCAAAGATGGCAAGCCGAGCATCACCACGGACGGTTCCATCGGCGAACATCGCATCGCCTCACCGATTCTCGACATCCACACAATCGGCGCCGGCGGCGGCTCGATCGCGCGCGTCGAGGCAGGCGGGTTGTTAGCGGTTGGGCCGGCGAGCGCCGGCGCCAAACCGGGCCCGGCGTGCTACGGCCGCGGCGGTACGAAGCCCACCGTCACTGACGCCGACTACTTGTTAGGCTACTTGGACGCCGCCGCTTTCCACGGCGGCCAACTCACGCTCGACGGCGCGGCCGCCGAGCGCGCGATGCAAGAGCATGTCGCTGGCCCACTCAAGACCGATATCGTCACGGCCGCTGACGGCGTCTATCAAGTGATCAACGCAAACATGGCGGCGGCGCTCAACGTCGTGTCGGTGCAGCGCGGCTACGACCCGCGCGAATTCGTGCTGATCGTTGCCGGCGGCGCAGGCCCGATTCACGCCGCGCCGATTGCCCGCGAACTCGAGATTCCGCTGGTACTGATTCCGCGCGAGTCCTCGGTGTTTTGCGCAGCCGGCATGCTGATCTCCGATTTGCAGCACGACTATGTCCGCACCTATGCACGCGACATCGACAAGGTTGAGCCGGCAGGCGTGGCAAAGCTCTTCAAGGAAATGGCGGCGACCGCCAAAGACACTTTGATGGGCGAAGGCGTGCCTGCCAAGTCGGTGCAACTGCACTACAGCGCCGACCTGCGCTACGTCGGCCAATTCAACGAGGTCGAGGTGCCGTTCGAGTTCAAGTCGACCGTCACCGACAAAGACATCGCCGCGATGCTCGACGCGTTCCACGCACGGCACGACACGCTGTACGGCTACTCCATGCGGGGCGCGCCAGCGGAGCTCATCAACTTGCGCGTCACGGCGCGCGGCGTCACACCAAAGCCCAAGTTTGCCCGCTCACCGAAGGCGCGTACGAAAGTGCAGCAAGCATTGATCGGCAAGCGCAACGCCTGGTTCGGCAAATGGGTCAAGACGCCGGTGTACGATGGCCTGAAGATGGCCAACGGACACACAGTGAAGGGCCCGGCGATCGTGCAGCAACCCACCACGACGATCATCATTCCGCCGGACTATGATCTGCGTTGCGACGAGTTCAACAACTACCTGATGTATCCCAAGGGCGCGAACCTGAATCAATTGATTCGCAGCCTTGCGAAACGGAGCTAAGCCATGGCCAAAGCGAAGCGAAAGACAGCGACCAAGCCTAAGAAGGCAAACAGTCCCGATCGCATTCTCGTCTCGGTGATCGGCAACCGCCTCGACGCGATCAGCAAAGAGATCGGCCAGACGATGCTGCGCACCTCGCGCTCACCGATCTTTTCCGAAGCACGCGATTTCGTCACAGCCATCTTTGACGCCAAGATGCGTCTCGTCGCGCAAACCGCCTACATTCCCGTCCTGATGGGCGCGCTCCCAAACGTGATGGCGCGCATTCAAGAGACGTTCGGCGATGACGTGCAAGACGGCGACATCTTCATCTGTAACGATCCCTATCGCGCGGGTAACAACCATCCGCCCGACATCAACATCATTCGCCCGCTGATGTATCGCGGCAAAGTCGCGTTCTGGGCGGTCTCGAAAGGCCACCACGCCGACGTCGGTGGCGGCGGCGTTGCGGGCTATAACCCAGGTGCCAAATTCATTTGGGAAGAAGGCGTACGCATTCCGCCGGCGAAGCTCTACATGGCCGGCAAGCCTAACAAGGCGCTGTGGGACATGATTCTGCTGAACGTGCACCTGCCGTTCTTGGTGGAGGGCGATCTCAAGTGCCAAGTGGGAGCCGTCACGATCGGCGCGCGCGGCCTCGAAGCGCTGCTCAAGAAATATGGACGCGACACGCTCGATGCAGCGATCGATGCGATCTTCGACGCCTCCGAGGCGCAGATGCGTGCAGCGATTCGCACCATTCCGAACGGCGTCTATCGCGCATCGCGGCAAATGGACCACGATGGCATCAACAAGGGCAAGCCCATCACGATTCAGCTCGCCATCCATGTGAAGGACGGCAGCATGACGTTCGATTTCGAGGGCAGCGATCCGCAAGTGCCCGGGTACGTGAACAGCACATTGCCTAACACGGCATCGTCGGTGTTCATCTCGCTCTTCATGTCGCTCGGCAAGGACATGCGCTTCAACGAGGGTGCGCTGCGCGCACTGCACGTGAAGGCGCCGGTGGGCTCGGTCGTGAATCCCACGGAGCCGTCGCCGGTCACGGGCTGCACGGTCTCCGCCTCGCAAACGATTAGCGAAGCGGTTTGGCTCGCGCTCTCGGAAGCCATTCCCGATCGAGTCGACGCCGCCTGGGCGCGCTGGTGTGCGCCGGCCTCGATGGGCTTCAACCCGCGAACCGGCCGGCCTTTCGGCGACATTCACTTTATGGGTCGCGGCGGCAGCGGCGCCTCGCAAGGAAGCGACGGCTGGGATCACCTCGCGCCCTCCTTCTGCGCCGGTAGCTTGCGCTCACCCGATCCGGAGCTGCACGAGTTGGTAGACCCCTTCACTGTCATGCAATACGAGTATTTGCCGGACAGCGCTGGTGCGGGCGAGTGGCGCGGCGGTATGGGTGTTGTGTATCGCTGGCGCTCGGAGACTAACGGGATTCCGCTCGCGAACTTCGGCGGCGGCGTCAGCGAGATCACCGCGCCATTTGGCCTCAAGGGTGGCCGCGGCGGCATTCCGCATCGCGTGTCGCTCATCAAGAAATCGGGTGAACGCATCACCGCAGACACCGAGAGCTTCTACCAAATGGACACCGGCGATCAGTTCGAGATTTGCCAGAGCGGCGGCGGCGGCTTCGGCGATCCGAAACGGCGCCCAGCCGATAGAGTTGCGGCGGACGTGCGCGATGGCTTGGTGTCAGCCGATTTGGCGCGGAGTTACTATGGCGTGGTCGTCGATCCCAAGACGTTCCAAGTGGACGCCACGGCCACGGCCGAGTTACGCAAACGCTAGTTTTCCGCGAGGTCCCGTATGAGCTTCACATTGTATGCCGCCACCGTTCCGGCCTATCTACAAACGCTCGGCGCGCTCGGTGGTTTGATCCAAAAGGCCGATGCGCATTGCACTGCGAAGGGCATCGCGCCGGAAGAGTTGATCCAAGCACGGCTCGCGCCCGACATGTTTCCGTTCGCCTATCAGGTCAAGTCGGTGAAGGTGCACACTCTGGGTGCGATTCACGGCGTGCGCAAAGGCGTGTTCTCGCCGGATCGCACCGCGTCGCCCGATAGCTTTGCGGCCATGCGCACGCTCATCGAAGATGCCGTTCGCGAACTCGAAACGGTGACGCCCGAAGAAGTCGAGAGCTTCATCGGTCGCGATATGCGCTTTGAGTTCGGTGAAACGCGGATGGATTTCACGGCGGAGAATTTCTTGCTGTCATTCTCACAGCCTAACTACTACTTCCATGCGACCACGGCCTACGACATCCTGCGCTGGAAGGGCCTCGAGATCGGCAAGCGCGATTTCATGGGGCGGCCGCGCTTGAAGAAGAAAGCCTGACACCGCATCGCGTTCTACAAAGAAAACGGGGCGCCTAGGCGCCCCGTTTTCATTTCGACACTCAGCCAGCGCGCTAGAACGAGCGCTTGACCGACACACCGATCCAACGCGGCGGTTGGTACGACACTTCGTTGCAGCCGCAGAGCGAGGCTAGGTCGTAGCCCATCACACCCGCCTTCTCGTCGGTGAGATTGCGGATGTCGAGCGAGGCCTGCCAGGTCTTGTCTTCGTTAGCCCAACCGAAGCCCGCGTTGACGAGCAAGTACGAATCGAACTTGTCGGCATCGAAGTTGCGGAGGTTGTAGAAGAAGTCGCCGACGTAGCTGAGGTCGGTGCGCACGCTCAGGTTGCCGCCCCAAGCCGGCCACGAGTAGCGCGCCATGCCCGAGGCCTGCACTTCCGGCGTGTAGGTTGGGCGCACGTCGCGCG
Organism: uncultured Steroidobacteraceae bacterium; assembly: GCA_964444835.1. GTDB lineage: Bacteria > Pseudomonadota > Gammaproteobacteria > Steroidobacterales > Steroidobacteraceae > CADEED01. Next base: position 14,895 of record CAYUIT010000025.1, on the reverse strand, counting down.
GCGGCAGTGGCGAGCCAGCGCGCAGCAACACGTCCTTCACTTCGGCGTCGAGCACCGAGAGGCTCAACTGCAGGTCCAAGCCATCGATCGGCGTGGTCTGCAATTCGAGCTCGGCGCCAAACGTCGTGGCATCGGCGTTGATCACGACACCGCCCACGCCCACGAACAAGAACGCTTGCGAGTCCTTGTAGTCGTAGAAGTAGACCGCGCCGTTCAAGCGCGTGCGATCGCCGATCGAGGACTTGAAGCCCGCTTCGTACGACATCAGAGTCTCGTCACCGTACGGCAGTGCTGCGTCGCCGCCCGAACCCAAGTAGGCACCTAACAACGGCGCGTTATAGCTACCCGCCTTCGAACCACGGTTGACACCCGCGTACAGCAACAAGCCATCGCGCGGACGGAAATCGAGCTGCGCTTTTGCTGTGAACAGCGTATCGGAACTCTTCTGAGCGAAGCTGAACGGCGCACCCGGCAGTGGCACGTTCGGCAATGCACTGCCCACGTTGTACGTATTGTTACCCGTGGCAATGAAGAAGCCGTTCGCGATCATGTTGTAGTTCTTCTTCTCCTCGATGATGCGGCCGCCGATCGTCGCGGCGAGCCGATCGGTGAGATCGAACTCCACTTGGCCGAATGCCGACAACGACTTGGTCTTCAGCTTCGCGACGACACCGATATCGAACGGTGCGCCGAAGGCCGCGAAGATGATGCTGTTCACCGGCGCCTTCAAGCCATTGTTCGAATCGTTATCGATGTTGAGGTAGTAGGCACCCGTCACCCAACGCGTGCGATCGGTCTTGCCACTCAAGCGGAACTCTTGCGACAGACTATCCGCATCGACAGCACCGAAGTTACCGAGCTGATTCACCGGGCCCGAATCGACGTCGATGAACAACGCCTTCTCGTACTTTTTCCAATCGGTGATCGAGACGAACTGCATCTCGCCGATATCCCACTCGACGCGCGCATTGACGCCTGACGCTTGCGTTTCGCCTTGATCGTCGAAAGCAAAATCGCTACTCGTCCGCCAGCCGTCGCCATCTGGGTCGACATAGCCGAAGAAATCGCCGCCAGCGACGGGCCTTCGCGTCAAGCCGAGACCCGCTCCCGGCAAGAAGCTGCTGCCGTCGATCGCGTTGCCGCCGCCATCCGCGTTGCCGCGAATCGACAGGCGCGTTTCGTTTGCCGGCGTGTTGATCACGTTGATCAACTCGCCTGCTGCATCCAAAACGCCGATAGTCGAGATTTGCTGATACGGACCAGTGCTGAGTTCGCTTTTCGCGTGATTGACTGACAGTCGCAACAGCACATCTTCCGTCGCCTGCACGTCTAGCGTGCCGCGCAATGCGTAGGTCGTGTCGCTCCCCATGTCAGCGCCGGCGCCTGCACCAGGCGATTGCGTGCCGAGGCCGACGCCAGGGCTCGCGCCGAACGGATACTCGTTCTTCAAGTAGTTGTCGGAGTCGCGGTACAGCATCGCGACGCGACCTGCTACCTTCTCACTGAACGGGCCGCCGACGGCCGCTTCGATCTTCTGCGACCAAGCGTCGTCCGGCGAATCGAACGTACCGACGGTGAAGTCGACGTAGCCCTCGACCTCTTTGAAGCTCGGCTTACGCGAAATGTAGTGCACCAAGCCGCCGGTCGCGTTACGACCGAACAGCGTGCCTTGCGGGCCCTTCAACACTTCGACGCGCTCGATATCGAACAGGCCGAAAGTTTGCGCGTTCGCAATCGGGATGTAGCCTTCGTCGAGGTACACCGCGTTCGGCGCTTCGACAATGTCGTTGAAATCGCTCTGCGTGACGCCGCGGATGGTGAACTGCGAGTTCTGTCCGGCCAGCGCACCAGAGATGTGCACACCCGGCGTGAACGCCGCGATATCACTGCTCGACGACACACCCAAAGCCTCGAGCTGCTCGCCGGTAAAGGCCTGGATGGCGATACCGACGTCCTGAATGTTCTGATCGCGCTTTTGCGCGGATACGACAACTTCTTCCAAGATCGTGTCGGCGGCAAGCGCTGGCACCGTGCCGGCGGCCAAGGCGAGCGCGACAGCGCGTGCGATACGGGACGGTTGCATGGATCCCCCTAATATTTGATCGAAACCCGCTCACGGACGCGGCGAGCGATGAAGCCCAGGAAGCCGCATCCTGCGCTGATCCTTGTGCGAATTACTTCAATTGTCAAGTATTTCTCGAGAACCGATGTGGCGTCGTGCCAACAATGACCTGCCAGGGGTGACGGCCACGTGTTTGGTGGGCACCTCTCGGGCATCGGTTGTTAGCGGATGAGCGGCGGCGTTCGCAGGCCCGGTCGCGGATGCGCTATGCAGAGCGCCGCGTGACTATCGCCAACAGCACCAGACTCGCGCCGAGGAATGTGATCGCCACCCACCCCGCGCCCGCGAGCGCAATCGCGCCAATGAGCCATGCGATAAACGCAGGACTGAGCGCGAACCCGAGCGTTTGTACGAGCATGCCGCTGACAGCTAAACCGCCTGTCGGATCGAGCTTCGCTAACAGCCCCATCACATTGGGGAAACAGGTGAACCAAGCGAAGATGAAAACAGCCGTGGCGACCATATACGCCGTACGATCGATCTGTAACGACAGTAGAGTACCGGCAGCGATCATTCCCCCTACGGTGAAGGCCACGATGCGCGCATTGCCGAAACGCTTGGCCAACAGTGGCGCAAGCGCCGCTCCAACGAGGCCCGCGACGAGGAACAATCGACCGATGATACGACTCACGCTCCCAGCGTCGAGGCCAATACCGATACCGAAGCGTCCCACCAGCGTCCACAGCGACGCAAGACCGACATACAAGACCAGCACGAGCGCGAGCGCATCGATCCGAATGCTTGAGCGCTGCGCCGCTGCCTGAGTACGTGGCGCATGTAGGCCTGCCGGCAGCCATTGCACTAACAACAAGCCCAACGTCGCGTACACCGCGAGTAGACCCAACAGCCCCGCAATGCCGAAACTGGCGAGCAGGCCGGGAGCAAGCTCGAGATTCACGGCGCCAGCCACGAGAATTACAGCCGTGTAGATTGCGAAATCGCGATCGGCGGTCGCACGTTGCGCAAGCTGCCCAGCAAAAGCGATCGTGCAGCCATCACCGAGCCCGGCAATCACGCGGCACCCGGCGTGCGACAAAAAGCCTTCCGCACCTGCGGCTAACGCATTGCCCAGGACGATTAGACCGAGAGCTGCGTAAGCGATGCGTCGGACCGGAATGCCGCGCAAGGGCCCTAACAACGCTGCATTGCCGATCAACATCGCAGTCAATTCGATACTCACGAGCATGCCTGCCTGAGCGAGATCGAATCCGCCATGGTCGGCAAACGCGCCGACAAGCACGGGAAGCATCCCAAGAGCATTCGCACCGGAAACGCCGAGCAGTAGCAGTGCGACCAATTGCAGCGTACTCGTTGAGGACTGCGTCAAAGCCACGGGATCACCTCAGGTTGCCCCGCTTTTCGGCAAGTGATTGACGAACTCGGCTAACGAGCGCGCAACATTTACCGGATCGCGATCGGGTTGGTAGTCGCCGCCCGCGACGATCGCCGTTGCTGCGTCGGGGCGTAACGCGCACGCGCGCGCGAACATCGGCCACAGCACATCGTCGCGCGAACACATCAACTGCAAAGGCGCAGTAACTTTGGCCAAACCGGCAGCTGCGTCTTGTCGCCAGACAGCACCGAATGCCAGAGGCATCGAGCGCCACGCAATCAGGTGGTCGACGAGCTCGACCGTATGTAGATCGACCGATGATCCGGCGCCGATCGAACGCAAGTAACTCCAAGCCGTTTTCAGAAACTCGCCACTGGCTTCGGGACGAAAGGGCTCGAGGAATGTCTGACTGAATTGCTCGCGCTCGGCCGCATCCGGCGTGACAGGCCCAATGATCGACAAGCCGCGGACTCGCTGCGGAATCGCAAGTGCGATTTCGAGCCCCACACAGCCACCTGTATGGTGTCCGCAGACAACGAACTGCTGAATGCCTAATGCATCGATCGCCTCGATCAGCCGATCCGCAAGCCAGCCAACGGATGGCACTTCCGCCGGCTGCCACGACTGCCCGAAGCCGGGTGTATCGAATGCGAAGCAGTGGAATGATGTTGCAAGCTGTGCCATCACAAGTTCGAACATGCGACTTGAGGAGGCAGTCTGGTGAAAGAAAGCAATCACGGGCGCGTCGGCACGGCCTGCCGTTCGATAGTGCACTTGGCCGCTTGGCGTGGTGACGTAGCCGCGAATCACTCGGCGAGCGGCACTGAGATCGTTCATCAGATACCCCCTTGAATTGCGTTTGTGCCCTGGAACGGTAGGCGCCTCTAGTTCTAACACGTCGTGCTTCGGCAAAGCGAACGGATTTGCGATCCACGTTGCCACGTGCGCGCACTCGTCATACGCTCGCTAGCATCCGCCCGCTCACACTTGGGAGATTCGACATGCGAAACGTATTGATCAGCGGTGCCGGTATCGGCATTGGCAAAGCAGTCGCAACCACGTTCGCCGCCATGGGCGATCACGTCGTGCTGACCGACGTCCTCGAAGCTGAAGGTGCAGCCGCGGCCGCTGCGATTCGCAGCAGCGGTGGATCCGCTGAATTCTTGAAGCTCGATGTCGGCTCCGCTGCGGACGCAAACCGCGTCATTGCGAGTGTCGAAGCCGCTCGCGGCCCCTTGGATGTCATCGTCGCGAATGCAGGCATTGCCTTAAAGCTTCCACTGAATACGCTGACTGACGAACAATGGGATCACACGCTCAATGTTGATCTCACCGGGATGATGCGTCTCGTGCGTGCCGCGGCTGGGAAGATGAAAGCCGCGAAGCGCGGCGCGATCGTCTGCATTTCGTCGATCGTCGGCACGGCGTACGGGTGGGCCGATCACCTGCCTTACTCAGCGGCGAAAGCTGGTGTCGCAGGTCTTGTTAGGGGTCTCGCGGTTGACTTAGCGCCTTACGGGATTCGCGTAAACGGCATCGCACCGGGGTTCATTCGGACGGCTCAAACACTCGATCCTGTGAATTCTGTAGGCGCGGCCGGCCTTGAGGCAGTCGCTCCACGCATTCCCCTTGGCCGTGTTGGTGAGCCTGGGGATATCGCCGATGTCGTTGCATTTCTTGCGTCGGACAAAGCCCGCTACATGACCGGACAGGTCCTAACCGTCGATGGTGGCGTTGTCGTCGCGCTGTGATGCGCGATGCGAGCGCATTGGTTTGATTGGCTAACGCAGATTCCGAAGATTCATTAAAGCCGTGCCGAGTCGGTTCTGCGAGCTTCCCCGAGAATGCTCCCAAATCGCACCTGTACACAGATTGTACTGCTCACCTGCAGTGCACTCGCTCGCGAGCGTGCACTGTCGAGGAGCATGCGTCGTGCAACACTTCGCGTTCACTAGACTGCCATGAGCCTGCGTGCTATATGATTTTTTAGGCCTAAATTGTTCGACCACGCGGCTCGCGTGACGAGCGTGCAGTCAACGCATTCAAATCCATCTAGTCAACCCATTACAAAAGAGGTGCGATTGTGAGACGTTCCAAAGAAGGCTTGCTTGTTAGCTGCCTAGTCGCCACCAATCTTGGCAGCATTACGGTAGCGGCAGAGCCCAACGCGCAAACGGCGGATGATCAAGGGCTCACCGAAGTCATCATTACGGGCCAGCGCCGTGAAGAGTCGCTAATCAAAGCAGCCGTCGCCGTCGACGTATTCGACGAAGAAGCACTGCGCGAAGCCAACGTCACGCGACCCGGCGATTTCTTGGCGATGGCGCCCAATGTCACTTTCGTACAGTCCAGCACGCCGGGCGAGCTCTTTGTCACCGTGCGCGGCAACACGCAGGTTCGCGAAGGTGACACATCCACTGCACTCGTGATCGACGGTGTGCAACAACTCGGCCAAAACACGCTGAACCAAGAGCTTTACGCATTAAAGGCGATCGAGGTGCTGAAAGGCCCCCAAGGTGCTCTGTACGGGCGCAATGCCTTGGGTGGCGCAATCGTGATCCGTACGCGGGATCCCAATTTCGACGAGTTTGAGGGCGAACTCAAAGCGGGCGTTGGGAACGGCAGTGGCACGACGGGCTCGGCCTCGTTGTCTGGCCCACTCAGCGAGACAGCGGCATTTCGCGCCGGCATCTCCTCGCGCAGTACCGATGGCTTCTACGAGAACATCTACACAGGCGAGGACCCGCATCGCTTCAAGGAGACAACTGCTTCCGCACGCCTGATGTGGAAGCCAAGCGACGCGGTGCGCGTCGACCTCAAGGCACGCTACCAGCAAATGACCGGCGGCGCGCTTGGCTGGAATGCCTTGATGACCGACACATTCACGCCGGCCGGCGGATTCCTCGATACCGTTTACGGGTTGTTCCCAAACGCGACGGCCGTGGACGGTGATAACACGTCCATTCCATATGAAGCCAATATTCCTGGCTTTACTAACAATCGTCGTAGCGGCGCTTCGCTCAAGGTCGACTTCGAGATCGCAGCCGGCACGATCACGTCAGTCACAAGCTTTGAGAAATCGCGCGATTTCTTCGGTGGTGACTCGTTCCCGTATCGCTTCCGCGGTGGATTCCCCGTGGGTGCTACGGCGCTGCCACCGGGTGGCGAGACGCAGTCGACTTACCGCGAGGATGAGTTCTTCCAACAAGAAATCCGCTTCAGCTCGCCGCAAGACCGCAGGTTTCGCTACGTCGTTGGTGCGCAGTACATCAAGTATGACCCGCTGATCGAAACGATGACTGGGCTCGACAACAATGGCGTCAATTTGCGCCGTGCACCGAATCCGCGCGGCTCGCTCAATCAAACGACGGGCTGGACTGCGGGCGAGCAGAGCAACGACGCTTACGCTGGATTCGCAAACTTCGTTTACTCCGTGAGCGACGATCTCGAACTCACGGTGGGAGCTCGCTACGACCGCGACGAGAAGACGCAGCAGAACTTTGTCGGCTGCAACCCTGCGGCGCCCGGCGAGGTCATCGTCTCAGGCGCGGTGTTTTGCGACTCCGCGCTGTTGCGAAACATTCCCGTACCTACTTTCGTGCGTCGCCCCGGCGCGGAGCGCGAGGGTACGTTCAGCAAATGGCAGCCGAAAGTTTCGCTGCGCTACAACTTCTCGGAAAGCATGTCGGGCTACGCTTCCTATGCGGTCGGGTTCAAGACGGGCGGATTCAACCCGTTCGGCACGCGCGCGCTGTTGCAGGTGTTCAATCCGAACACGACAGTCCAGGATATCTTCGGCCAAGAAGAAGCCAAAACGTTTGAGATCGGTCTGAAGTCCGAGTTCTGGGATCGTCGCGCGCGCATCAGTGCAGCAGCGTTCACCACGGAAACAACGAATGCGCAGCTCCTTGAGTTCCGGCCTGAGGCGACGCTGCTCGCCATTTCAACGGCTGACAAGATCGACATGACGGGCTTTGAAGCGGACCTCACGGCTGCACTCACCGACTCACTCACAGTCCAAGTTGCGGCGGGCTATATCGACACCGATATCAAAGAGTTTTCCGGTGCGCCGCAGAATGTAGGAGGCTCACGTCCCCAGGTGCCGAAGGTGACGGGTTCGGCCGCAGGCACGTATCGCTGGCAAGTCAGCTCAGCGATGACAGGCGTTGCACGTCTGGACTACACCTACACCGGTAAGACTTACTGGGACTGGGCCAACACCGAAGGATCGACTCGCTCGGCGTTCGGCCTCGTCAATGCGCGTATTGCATTGGAATCGGACACGTGGAGCATTGCGGTGTGGAGCCGCAATCTCACGGACAAGGCTTACAACGCGGAGGTGATTCCGATTCTGCCCGGCATTGTCGATGCGCTGTGGCGCGCGCAGCCCCGGACACTAGGGGTCGAGTTCGGCTACAAGTGGTAACCATTGCAGCAACGCCTTGCGATCTTGCGTATTGCGGATCGCAAGGCATCGCTGCTTAACCAACGACATCGGACGCCTCATCATGAACACAGATACCCTGCCGAATGCTGCGGTCTCTGCGCTGATCGTCGTCGATATGCAGAACGGGTTTCTCGACCCCGCGGGCTCGTGCGTCAAGGCAGGGTTTCCGCCGGGCGTGTTGAGCACGGCCATTGAGCCCTGTCGCAGAGCCATTGCCGCGGCACGCGCCGCACGCGTACCTATCGTTTACACCCGCTACACTTATCGCGCAGATTTCCGTGATGGCGGTTTCATGCTGCGCGAGAAGTTCCCAATGTTAGTCGGTGTCGGCGCGTTGATCGACGGCAGCTGGGATCAAGCGATCGTCCCGGCACTCGAGCCGGCCCCGGGGGATTTCGTGGTCGACAAGAATCGCCCGAGTGCATTCTTCGGAACGCCGCTCGAGAGTTATCTCTCGGGCCTCGGCGTGCGTGAGGTTGTCGTGTGCGGCGTAACGACCAATTGCTGCGTTGAGACAACGGTGCGCGACGCAGCACAGCGCGACATTCGCACCTTCATCGTGAAGGATGCCTGCGCCGAGTGGGATATCGAGCGTCACACTGTGGCGCTGCGCGGCATGGAAATGCTGTTCGCGCATGGACTAACAACTTCCGAACTTGAGGCGGCCTGGCACTAGGCTCGAATACGCCATGACGCGGATTACGATTCTCTACTACTCGAATTTTCGTGGGCAGACCGAGAAACTCGCCCAAGCAATTCAAAGAGGCGCGCAGCGCGTCCCCGGCACTGATGTCGTGCTGCTGCGTGTGGAGGATGCCGAGCAACACTGGCAACGCCTACACGATTCGGACGCAATCGTGTTCGGGACGCCCACCTACATTGGCAGTGTGGCTGCCCGCTTCAAGCAATTCATCGAACTACTCTCAGGCGATGTTTGGCTGAAGCGTATGTGGGTGAACAAGATCGCGGCAGGATTCACTGTGTCGGCGGGACGTAGTGGCGATAAGCTCAATTGTTTGCAGCAGCTCGTCATCTTTGCGTCCCAGATGGGCATGATCTGGGTGCCAGTGAAGATATTGGGTGGCAACTACTCGAGCCAAGGCAGCGAGGAAGATCTCAACCGCATGGCTGGCTATATTGGCATCATGGCGCAGGCCAATATCGACGAGCCAGCCGAGATTGCGCCGCCGCCAGCGGATATTCGCACGGCGGAGCTACACGGCGAGCACATCGCCGACGTGACTCGCACGTTCGTGCTGGGCCGCGCCGCAGCCGCCCGATAATCGATCTCGCCTAACAGTTCTAAGCTGCGCGTTTCGCGCGCAATTCATCTCCGCACTTGAGCAGCGGTGCGACGCGCTCGCCAAAATCTCGGATGCCGGTAACGAAGTCCGACCAGCTAAACAGGATGCCTTCGAGACCTGTGGTGGCCGCGATCTCGTCGATCTTGCGAGCCACTGTTGCATATGAGCCGTGGATCACGGGGAAACCCATGAACGCCATGTTGCCCTCGTCGAGGCTCTTGCTGAGACCCGCCTTGAGGCGATCCGATGTGCCACCCGTGTTCGTGTCCATAGTAGCGCTGCGGATGATCGTCGCGATTGCTTCCTCGTCCGCACCATCGATGATGCTTTGCCCAATCTCACGCGCCTTGGCATCTGTCTCTGCGGTAATGAGCCCAAACAAGGCATAAGTCCCAACTTTCCTGCCATGCGCTTTTGCAGTTTCTTGCAGCCGCGTCGTGATGTCATTGAGGACGTGGGATTCCGCCATCACGAAGTTCTGGTTAGCGCGCTCAGCCACAAAACTCAGGCCCAATGGGGATTGGCCGGCCGATACGATTTGAATCTCGCCCTTCGGGAGCGGCTCACAACTGCAATCATTGATGTCGAAAAAGTCGCTCTTTTTCGTCGCCCGCCCGGTTCGCCATAAAGATTGCATGATCTCAAGGTATTCACGAGCGTACTCGTAACGGCGCGTGTAGTAGTGATCGCCAGGCCACAGGCCCATCTGCGTGTACTCAGGCTTATTCCACCCCGTAACGATGTTGAGGCCGCAGCGTCCACCGCTGATGTCATCGATGGTGGCCACCATACGCGCCACGTAGGCCGGGTGCTGCGCTAACAGCGCGACGCTCGGAATCAGACCAATGCGGCTCGTGACGCTGGCAAGCCCCGCCATCAGTGTGAACGACTCGAGGCACGCGTCCCAATACTTCGTAGGACCACCGAAGCCGCGAAACTTCATCATCGACAAAACAAAATCCAGGCCCTGCTTTTCGGCCTCCAACGTGATGTCACGATTGTGCGCGAATGTGGGCTCGTACAAAGGGCTATTGCGCGAAATGATGTAACCGTTGCTGCCATTCGGCAGAAAGACTCCAAACTTCATGCGCGTGTTCCTTAGTCTGCGTCGTGGAATGAAAGGTGCCGTCCTTGCAGACGGCACCAGTCCTAACAATCATCGATTCGCGATGCTACTCGCCAACGAAGTTATAGCGGAACGAAACGCCCCACCAGCGCGGCCGACCATAGCTCTCCTCGGTGCAAGCGCATAGGCCCGCGAGGTTGAAGCCGATCGCCGCGTAACGTTCGTCAAATACGTTGTTGACGAATGCTGTCACGCCGAACCGCTGATCTCCGGAGCGCCAACCAACCCGAATATCGGTGACGCTATAGCCATCCAGCTTGTCGGCATCATGATTACGCAAGTTGTGCCAGAAGTCATCGGACCAACTTGAATTGAGCCCGAAGTTCAATGTGCCATCGGCAAGCGACGGCACAGGCATCTCGTAACTAATCTGCGCCGACAGCTGGGTTTTCGGCGCGAAGGTTGGTTCGACATCCTGCAGGATCGCACCTTCGATGCGGGTGCCAGCTGGCAACGTCGCCGGGTTACCGGAGGAGTCGACGAACCGCCCATCGGCCGTCACGAGGAACCCAGGCGTGGGCACCACGGCGTTGGTCATGGCGTTGACCACCAGGCCCGGTGCCACGGCGAGTTGCTCGACTTGCGCGTCGAAGAGCGAGGCACCCAACGCAATGGTGAGCCCATCGATAGGACGAAATGAGACATCGAACTCCAATCCCTGGTTCTTCGCGTCGTTGTTCGTCACCGTTCCAGAGACGTTTGCAAATGTGAATGCTTGGTAGTCACTGTAGTCGTAGTAGAACGCCGATCCGTTGAACTGGACGAGGCCATTTGCCAGTGTCGACTTGAAGCCGACTTCAAGGGAATGCAAGACTTCTGCGTCATACGGAATCTCAATGTTGGCGAGCGGCGGCGTACCGTCCGGCAACATCGCGTTGTACGAGCCCCCCTTGACGCCACGGTTGAAGCCAGCGAACCACATCCAATCGTCGTTGGGCCGGTACTCGAGCTGCACCTTACCCGCGAACAATGAATCTGCGCGACTATCGTTGAAAGCCGGCTGGATGTTGGGCGCCAGCACAGGCCCTTCGGTTAGCCGATAGTCATTCGTGTTGAGGCGAAAGTCGGAGCGAAACGCATAGTCCTGCTCCTCACGAACCGCACGGGCGCCGACTAACAATCGCCATTGCTCGGTTAGATCGTATTCCACCTGACCGAATACCGAGACCGACTTGGTGTCGAGACCGAGGTCATTGACCAAATCCGAGCCTGAGGGTGGACCCGCCAAGACTACGACGTTGAACAGCGAGCCCATGGGCGCCATGAAGCCGTTCTGCACGTTTGCATCGATATCCAAATAGAACAGGCCCACGACCCAATTCAATCGATCCGTATCACCACTAAATCGGAACTCCTGCGTCAGCGATTTGGTGTCCACGTCGGAACCGAAATTCACGATATTGTTAGTGCTGGCTTCGACGTCGACCCCGATGCTCTTCTCGAATTTCTTGTAATCCGTGATCGAGACGAAATCGAAACTCTCGCCGGAGTACTTCAAGTGGATGGCACCGTTCATCGCCTCGGAGAAGTACGCCTTATCTGCCGAAAAGTCCGAGCCCGTCGCGTAGCGGTCTTTATCGGGTGCGACATAGCCGAACGCGTCGGGTGTGCCAATCGGCAAACGCAGCGTATTGGTTAGCCGACCAAACGTGTCGACTACACCCATCACCGGGATCGCATTGTATGGGGCAACACCAAACTCGTTCTTCGCGTAGGACGCGCGCATTCGCAGGTCCCACGCGTCGCCTAAATCAAACTGCAATTGCCCGCGAACACCGACAGACTCTTGTCCGGCAAGATCGGCGCCGGTCGGCGGACCAGCGGCGCCGCCCGGAAACGTGACGCCAGCCGGGTAGATGTTGTCCATGTAGTTGTCGTAGTCGTCACGGAACACAGACAATCTTCCTGACATCCGCTGGCCTAACGGACCACCAACTGCCGCCTCGGCACGCAGCTGATTGTTGTCGCCAATTGTGAGATCAACATAGGCATCGAATTCGTCGGTGGGCTTTTTCGGAATAAAGTGAATCAAGCCACCTGTCGCATTGCGACCGAACAACGTGCCTTGTGGGCCCTTGAGAATCTCCACCCGCTCAAGGTCGAACGTTCCGAAAATCGCGCCATTCGACGAGGCGACATAGCCTTCGTCGAAATACACGGCAACGGGACCTTCGATCGCATCGTTGAAGTCGTTCTGCGTAACACCGCGAACCGTGAACTGCGAGTTCTGACCTGCGGAGCTTCCCGAAATGAACACGCCCGGTGTTAGGCGCGCAACGTCAGTCGTATTCTGCAAGCCTGCCTTTTCGATTTGCTCGGCAGTGAAAGCTTGGATCGCAATACCGACGTCTTGAATACTCTGCTCGCGGCGTTGAGCCGTTACCGTAACTTCTTCGAGGCCATCGGCTTGCTGCGCGAGTGCTGTCGAGGGCAACGCTATCAACACACCTAATGCGACTGCAAAGCTTCGCGCGGCGAAGCGACTAGAAACGCTTGTCTGCAACAACATGACGCTAATTCCTCCCCCTTAGCCGGCGCCGGGCCAGCTTTATTTTTGCGGAAACTCGAACGTGATATCAAAGAGCCCAGTGGCTCAAAATCCATTCTTCGTCAAAAAGCGATCGAACGCGTTTGCAACCCCATCCGGATCGAGGTCGGGCTCGAAGTTTGCACCCTTCAATTGCACGGGTTCGGCGTCGGGGCGCATCTCTTGCGCGCGCTGGAAGAAGCCGAACAACACATCGTCCTCGGCACACATGATCTGTAACGGACACTTGAGTTGTTTGTACAGCGCAATCCAATCTTGATCCCACACGTTCGAGTAGGCCATGAAGCGCCCCATATATGCGCGCACCGTGTCGAGCAGCTCGCGGTGGTGTAGCGCGAGATCATGATGCGCGCCCAGGCCTTGCAAGTAATCCCACGTCGTCTTGAGGTAGGCGCCGTCCACGGTCGGCGACATTGGCGTGGAGTAGTGCTTACGAAACTCGTCACGCTCGGCTTGTGTAAGTGGCACCGGGCCGATCATCGACATCGATAGCACGCGCTCGGAGTAGTGAGCGCCGAGTTCCGCGCCGATACAAACGCCGGTGTGATGCCCAAGAAAATGAAACTGACCGATGCCGAGCGTGTCGATGGCCTCGCGAATCCACTCCGCGTAAACGCGCATGCTCGCCGGACGCCCAGGTGGATCGAAAGAACCGCCGAACCCCGGCGTGTCGAAGGCTACGAAACTACGCTTGCCGCCCAGGCGCTCCATGACCTTGACCCACATCGCCGACGAACTGGCCGTTTGATGTAAGCAGACAATCGGCGCGCCTGCGCCATGGATGCGACGGTAGTGAATCTGTCCCGCCGCAATGTTGGCATAGCCTTTGAAGATCATGGATCGCAACCTCGCAACGCTTGTTACTTGTTATTTGAGCTCGAGCGCACCCGGATTGATGAGGTGCTGGGGATCGAGCAAATCTTTGAGGCCGCGAACGACGCGTGGCGTGACTTCATTGTTCATGATGGACAGGTACGGGTAGTACTTGCCGATCTGCAAATGCAAGCCACCTTGTTTGTCGAAGATGTCGCGCAGACCGTCACGCAGCTCGAGCGCCACTTTGCGGCGCGCTTCGTCCGGCGTGAAGCCCTTCCACTTGGCCGCAAACTCCGGCTCGATCAGCGACAAACGGAACTCGCCAAGCTCATCGCGCCAGTACACCGACGGTTCGATCACGAACTCGCTGCCCGCAAAGCAGGTGAGATACGAGGATTTGATGCCCCACTTATCCATCAGCGCTTTGTTGTCGGCCAAGAACTTTTCGGTAGCGCGCGCGGCGGGAATCGCCTTCGACAGTGGGAAAAACCCGTGCACCGGAATCCAAATCTCGCCATCCGACCCTAACAAGATGGTGCGTACGCCACCGAATGGATTGTTGCGGAACACGGTAGGGATGGAATTCGCCATCTCGGTGCCACCTTCGTCGGCGCAGATGTCCGCGCCCATGTCCATATGCTCCGCCGCGACCACTTCCGTGTGGCCATCGAAAGTCATGTGCAAGCTGTACGGCACATCTTTAAGAATGCGCTTGCCTCCGAGCGCTACTTTCGCGGCATCCTTGATGCCCTTCAGCCCCCCTTTGCGCGCAATCTTGCCGACGAGGGACAGGCCTTCCTCGAACGTGATGCCCTGCTTCTCAAAGCCCGCGTTGTAGTACGGATCGAAGCCATAGCACTCGGAGGAAATGCCGAGGCGCGCAATCCGCAACTGCGCCTTCAACATGGCCTCGAGCGTGTCGAACTTGTAAGACAGGAACGCCGTATGCTTCTGCAACGTCAACAGGCGCAGCACTGCGATGCCCTTGACACCGAACGCGCCCGTGTCGGCCGTGAAAAGACCGGTGACGTCCGGCCCGAAATGACGCCAGAACGCGTTGCTCGTTTTGTGCGCACCCGAACCGGTTGTTAGTATTGAGCCGTCGGCCAACACTACCTTAAGGCCGAGGACACTCTCAGCGACGGTACGTTCCGTGCCCGAGCCATGGAACAAGCTGTTCTGCGAGATCGCGCCACCGA